>NZ_JBXARJ010000002.1:0-587437 GCF_058808115.1 Shinella sp. GW821-FHT11G07 | reverse complement strand
GAGCAGAATTCGCCGGCCGAGTTCTTCGACAATCCGCAGCACGAGCGCACGAAACTCTTCCTCAGCCAGATCCTGCACTAGGCAATCGGCATGGAGATCGAAAGGCGGGCCAACAGCCCGCCTTTTTCATTTGGGGCGCAGTTCCGCCCTGAGCTTGAGCGGGCTCGCCCCGAAATGGTTGCGGAAGGCGCGGGAAAAGGCGGACAGGCTGTCGAAGCCGCTGCGCAGCGCCACGTCCTGGATCGACAGCGGCGTATCGCGCACCATCCGCTGCGCGGCCGTCAGGCGCAGGCGCAGGTAATACTTTCCAGGTCCGGTGCCGAGACCGTTGGCAAACAGCGTCTCCAGCTTGCGCGTTGAAAACCCGAGCCGTCGGGACAGGGCCGCGATCGTCAGCGGCCGATCGATGGTGCGCTCCATCAGGCGGATCGCAGCCGCCAATTCCGGCTGGTGTTCCCCCAGTCGGCCAAGCGAGACGAGCGGCTGCGCGTCCGTTGCCGCATGGGTCTCGTCATAGACGAAGACACTCGCCACATCGAGCGCCACGGCCGAACCGAACTGCTCGCGCACCAGATGCAGCATCATGTCGAATGTCGGCGAAGCGCCACCGGACGTCCACAGCGGACCATCGGTGACGAAGCGGTCGGCCCGCACGTTAAGGGCCGGAAAGGCCGCCGCGAAATCCTCGAGCTCCTCCCAGTGCGCCGTCGCGTCGCGGCCATCGAGCAGACCGGAGCGTGCCAGAAGCCAGCAGCCCGATTCGATGCCGGCAACCACGCCGAACCGGCGCGCCACCTTCTTGAGCCGGGCAACGAACGTACGGTCGGCATGGCGGTCCTGGTTGAAGCCGGCGATCAAAAGCAGTGCGTCGCCGCTGGTCACATCGGCAAAGTCGCCGTCCACCCGGATTTCGACACCGCAGGTCAACAGAACCGGTTTGCCCTGCGGCGACAGGATCTTCCAGCGGAAGACCGGCTCCGGCACGACACGATTTGCGGCGCGCATCGGGTCAAGAACCGAGGCAAGCGACATGATCGACGATTCGGGCAGGAGGACGATCGTGACGTCGAGTGGCCCCTGTCGCTCAGCTTTTTTGCTCATGAGCAAATTGTCAAAAAAGATGCGGATTATGTCAATCGGTAAAAGCGCGTTCGGGCATGATCGGCGTCACAGGAGATCCGGAGATGCAGCCGGATTGTGGTGAGAGCCCCTGTACCCCGAACACCCTGATCCGCATTTACCGGAACGGGTTGGCGAGCCGACAAGGCGGACCAACCCGTTTTTTTTGTTTCAGAAAAGACCATGTTCGACCCGCTGGTGGAACCAAATACCCTGTGTCGCGTTCTGTTGCAGAACAAGCAAGAAAGGTTGTGCCATGTTTAATCTCAAGACCGGTCTCGCCGCTGGGCTTCTCTCGCTCGCCGTTGGGTTGACGTCCGTCATTCCGGCCCAGGCGGTGACATTCGCCCGCGTGCCGGTACCGGAAGCATCCTCGGTGGAGCAGGTGCAGTATCGCGTGGAACGCCGTCGCGATCGGTATGAGCGCCGTGCGGACCGTCGCTGGCATGGCCATCGCGGATACCGTGATTATCGCCCCGGCTATCGCCGCAATTCGGACGGCTGGTGGTACCCGCTTGCAGCCTTCGGTCTCGGTGCGGCAATCGGCGGCGCGGTCGCCAATCAGCCGCAGGCTGGCGGCAATTCGCATGTGAACTGGTGCTCCAACCGCTACCGGTCATACCGCGCCTACGACAACACATTCCAGCCGAACTACGGTTCACGCAAGGCTTGCATTTCGCCTTACTCATAAGGCCGCTGCGTGATTGCGCTGGGTTCTTGATGAACTGGCAAAAAAGCCCGCCTCGGCGGGCTTTTCCATGCATGGAAGAACTTCAACTGGTCAGGAATCCGGTGGAGCGCGGGAGGGAGCATGTCGACTATGTCAATCTTTCCAGTGTAGGTTGTCGCGAATCCTGTCCTACCCTGCCGAAATCAGAACCTGCCTCCCTTCCTGAACCCGCACATTGTCCAATTCCCCGTTATTCGGTCCGATGCCCAACATACCCGTCCTTGAAACTGACCGCCTCGTCCTGCGTGGCTTTCAATCTGATGATCTCGATGCACTAACGGCGATGTGGAGCATGCCGGAGGTCGTCCGGTACATTTCCGGCGTCCCCTTGTCGCGGGAGCAGTCTTGGGTCCGCCTCCTCCGCCATATCGGCATGTGGAGTGTCATGGGCTTCGGCTTCTGGGCGATCACGGAAAAGGCGTCCGGTCAGCTCATCGGCGAATCCGGCTTCCATGAAATGCGCCGGGAGATGGTGCCCAGCATCGAGGGCACGATGGAAGCAGGCTGGGGCCTGATCCCGGACTATCAGGGTCGCGGCTATGCCAGCGAGGTCCTGGAGACGATATTGCCTTGGGCGGAGGCGAACCACCGCGGTGCCGCCATCACCTGCATCATCGATCCGAACAATGCGCCCTCCATACGCCTTGCCCAGCGGCATGGTTTCGAGGAGTTCGCCAGGTCGACCTATCAGGATTCGGACATTGTGGTCTTTCGAAGAGACCCAGCATAGGAGCGCGTATACCGTCCGCCGCCATGTCTTTTGCATGCTGCCCTTATATCACGGACATGTGATATTATCTTTTTGCTTTAACTATTTAAAATATCATGTTGTTTTAAATTGAAATATCTTAATTCAATGTGGCTGGTTTCCCTATGAAAAAGGGCAGCCTCTTGAAAATCCCCGTGCTACTCTACCTTTCGTCGAAAAGGAGTGCGCGCCATGAAATTGCCTGCCGCCTTATTCCTTTGCATTTTCATTCCCGTGATGTCGTCCTCCTTCGCCCAGGCGGAAGAGCCTGTCGATACGGCGCAGGGCATCATCCAGAGCCAGATCGATGCCTTCCTGAACGATGACGCGAAGACCGCCTATTCCTTCGCCTCACCCACCATCCGTGGCAAATTCCCGAGCGAAAGCGCCTTCTTCGACATGGTGAAGAAGGGTTATGCGCCGGTCTACCGGCCGGGCAATTTCGCCTTCGGCCGCTCGAAGGTCGAGGGCGACATGGTGGTGCAGGAGGTGCTGATCTCCGGGCCGGACGGGAAGGACTGGACCGCGCTCTACCAGCTCATGAAGCAGCCGGACGGCAGCTACAAGATCAATGGCGTGCACATGGTGCGCGCCGCGCCGGGACCGGCAATCTAAGGTACTTCACTCGTGCTCGTCAGTCATGTCCAACAGCGATTCCGCTAAATCGACATGCCCCTTTGCAACCGCTTGCGCTGCGGCAATTGACAGGAGCATCGACCGATCCCATGCCTGATGTCGGTGAAGAAATGCATTGTCGGGCAGAAGGCCGATCGCACGATGATAAGCCTCGGCATAGGCCTGCGGAACATGTGGACCTCTACCAGTCTTTCGCGCGATCTCAATGCTGGTCGGCAGCAAGAAAAAGGACGTGTCTATTGGTCCCGTAGCGTCGGCCGCAATACGAACGATATGGGGAACGGCCGCGTATGAAGCGGTGTAGACATCGCCCTGATGACATAACCTTGACCACAACCCGAACCACGGCTCTTCCTGGTAGTCGGCTTTAGGGCCTGATGATCGAGCAAGGAGGTGCAAAAGCGCCGGGATATCGGTGGCCTCGCCATAGGCATGCTGTAAATCTTTCCAGCGAGGGTCGTCGAACGGCAGCATCGGATGCATCTCTAAGCAAACAATAATCTCAGAGCGCGGCGAGATCGCCCCTCGCCCATTCTTCCTGCGTCTCCGCCATGAAATCGGCGAAGCGGCCTTCCTCGATTGCCTTGCGGATGCCGGCCATCAGGTCCTGGTAGTAGGAGAGGTTATTCCAGGTCAGCAGCATGCCGCCGAGCGACTCGTTGGCGCGCACGAGGTGGTGCAGGTAGGCACGCGAATAGTCGCGGCCGGCCGGGCAGCTCGATTCCTCATCGAGTGGACGCATGTCTTCCGCGTGGCGGGCATTGCGCAGGTTGATGCGGCCGCGGCGTGTGAAGGCAAGGCCGTGGCGGCCGGAGCGGGTCGGCATCACGCAGTCGAACATGTCGATGCCGCGCGCGACGGATTTCAGCATGTCATCCGGCGTACCGACGCCCATCAGATAACGCGGCTTCTCAGTCGGCATGTGCGGAATGGTCGTGTCGATCATGTCGAGCATGACCTCCTGCGGCTCGCCGACGGCAAGGCCGCCGATGGCATAGCCCTTGAGGTTGAGCTCAGCGAGCGCCTGCGCAGAGCGGACACGCAGATGCGGGATATCGCCACCCTGCACGATGCCGAACATCGCCTTGCCGGGCTGGTCGCCGAAGGCCACCTTGCAGCGTTCGGCCCAGCGCAACGACATTTCCATCGCACGCTCGATTTCCTTGGGCGACGCCGGCAGCGCCACGCATTCGTCGAGCTGCATCTGGATATCGCTGCCGAGCAGGCCCTGGATCTCGATCGAGCGCTCCGGCGACATGTGGTGCAGCGCGCCGTCGATATGGCTCTTGAAGGTCACGCCCTGTTCGTCGAGCTTGCGCAGGCCGGAAAGCGACATGACCTGGAAGCCGCCGGAATCCGTCAGGATCGGGTGCTTCCAGCGAATGAGTTCGTGCAGGCCGCCAAGGCGCGCGACACGCTCGGCGCCCGGCCGCAGCATCAGGTGATAGGTGTTGCCGAGGATGATGTCGGCGCCGAGGTCGCGCACCTGGTCGAGATACATCGCCTTGACGGTGCCCACCGTACCGACCGGCATGAAGGCCGGCGTGCGGATGGTGCCGCGCGGCATGGAGACCTCCCCGCGGCGCGCCTTGCCGTCGGTGGTGAGCAGTTTGAACTGGAATGTTTCGGTCATCGGTCGTTCCGGAAAAGCAGGCTGGAGTCGCCGTAGGAATAGAAGCGGTAGCCGGTGTCGATCGCATGGCTATAGGCGCCACGCATCGTATCCAGGCCGGAGAAGGCCGAGACGAGCATGAACAGCGTCGATTTCGGCAGATGGAAATTGGTCATCAGCATATCGGCCGTGCGGAAACGGTAGCCGGGCGTGATGAAGATACCCGTGGCACCCGACCACGGCTTGATCTGGCCATCCGCATCGGCTGCACTTTCGAGCAGGCGCAGCGACGTCGTGCCGACGGAAACGATGCGCCCACCCCGCGCTCGCACAGCGTTGAGCGCGGCAGCAGTCTTTTGCGAGACATAGCCGATCTCCTCGTGCATGACGTGGTCGGTCGTGTCATCCGCCTTGACCGGCAGGAAGGTGCCGGCGCCGACATGCAGCGTCACGAAATGCCGTTCGACACCGAGCGCATCGAGTTTTTCGAAGAGCGCGTCGGTGAAGTGCAGGCCGGCGGTGGGCGCGGCGACGGCGCCCTCCTCGCGGGCATAGATCGTCTGGTAGTCTCGGCGGTCCGCCTCGTCGTCCTCGCGCTTGGACGCTATGTAGGGCGGCAGCGGGATATGGCCGACGATGGCGATGGCGCGGTCGAGGTCCGGGCCAGAGGCGTTGAAGTGGAGGGTGACGTCGCCGCCCTCGCCTTTGGCCTCGACGGTCGCCGATAGATCGCCGCCCGCGCCGAAGGTGATGCGGTCGCCGATCTTGATACGTTTTCCGGGCTTGGCGAAAGCCTTCCAGCGGTCGCCGGCGACGCGCATGTGCAGCGTCGCGGAAACCTTCTGGCCGCCGGCGCCTTCGCGGTGACGGATGCCTTCCAGCTGGGCGGGAATGACGCGTGTATCGTTGAAGACCAGGGCATCGCCTGCCCGCAGAAGCGACGGCAGGTCGCCAACGGTCAGGTCCTCGTAGGGGGGTTCCGTCGCGGGGCGCACGACGAGGAGTTTTGCCGCTTCGCGCGGGCTGACCGGACGAAGTGCTATGTTGGCTTCCGGGAGATCAAAATCGAAGAGGTCGACGCGCATGAAAACCTCAGTAGAAGCGGATCATCAGCGCGCCGACGACGAGCAGCATGGCACCGGCGATGCGGCCGACGGAAACTTCTCGCACGGCCATGCCGAGGAAGCCGATGCGATCCAGCAGGATACCGGCGAGGAGCTGGCCTGTAACGGCGAACGCCATGACGGCGGCAGCACCGATACGCGGTGTCAGGAAGATAGCCGTGGTGACATAGACCGTGCCGAGTGCGCCCCCGGCGAAATAGAGCCAGGAAGCCGGGCCGCGCCAATCGGGTCCCCGGCCCTCAAACGAGGCGGTCGCCAGCACGACGACGGCGAGGATGATGGCGCCTGAAAGAAACGACACGCAGGCGGCGGCCACCGGCATGCCCAGCCCGCGGCCGAGCATGGCATTGATGGGAGCCTGAATTGCGATGCACGCGCCGGCCGCAACGCCGAGCAGCGCCCAGAGGAAAGCAGCCATATCGACTTGTCTCTTGAAAAGCGCACAAAGAAAAACCGCGCCCGCCGTGGCGAGCGCGGTCGAAATCGAACGTTTCTCTATCAGGCAGCCGCGTCGGCGGCAACCTTCATCGAGACGATGGTATCGGGATCGCGCACCGGTTCGCCGCGCTTGATCTTGTCGATATTGTCCATGCCTTCGATGACCTGGCCCCAGACGGAGTACTGCTTGTTGAGCCAGGGGCTATCCGTGAAGCAGATGAAGAACTGCGAGTTGGCAGAGTTCGGCATCTGGCTGCGGGCCATCGAGCATGTGCCGCGCACGTGGCTCATGTTGGAGAACTCGGCCTTCAGGTCCGGCTTTTCCGAACCGCCCATGCCGGCGCGGGCCGGGTTGAAGTCCTTTCCGCCGGTCTTGCCGTACTGCACGTCGCCGGTCTGCGCCATGAAGTCTTCGATCACGCGGTGAAAGACGACGCCGTCATAGGCGCCTTCGCGTGTCAGTTCCTTGATACGCGCTACGTGGCCCGGTGCGAGATCCGGAAGCAGCTGGATGACAACCTTGCCCTTCGTCGTCTCCATGATGATGGTGTTTTCCGGATCCTTGATCTCGGCCATGGTCTTTCTCCTTCAAAAGTCTGTTGCGCAAAAGGTGTGGCACGGTTTTGCGATTACAACCGGCAGCGAGCCAAAAAGTTGGCTTACTTGCCGACGGTGACCTTGACCATGCGGTCAGGGTCGGTGACGGAACCGTTGTTGGCGTCATCGCCGCGCTTGATCTTGTCAACGTTCTCCATGCCGGACACGACCTTGCCGACGACCGTGTACTGGCCGTTCAGGAAGTCGCCGGGCGCGAACATGATGAAGAACTGCGAGTTGGCGGAATTCGGGTCCTGCGACCGCGCCATGCCGACCGTGCCGCGCTGGAAGGGCACTTCGGAGAATTCGGCCGGAAGGTCCGGCTGGCTGGAGCCGCCCGTGCCGGCCGCCTGCGCCTGGTAGCCGTCCGCCAGGTCGCCATACTGCACGTCGCCGGTCTGGGCCATGAAGCCTTCGATGACGCGGTGGAAGGCGACGTTGTCGTATTCGCCGGCAGCGGCGAGTGCCTTCATGCGCTCGACGTGCTTCGGCGCGGACTTGGAATCGAGTTCGATGACGACCGGGCCGTCCTTCAGCTGGATCGTGAGGAAATCGGCGGCCTGTGCAACGACCGCGCCTGTGGTCGTGGCGAGGAACAGGGCTCCGGCAAAAGCGAGACGAAGGATGTTCATGATAGCTCCCTTGAGGGGTTCAGGATGATTGTGCTCAGCTCTTCTTGCGGGCATTCAAAGCCGCAAAGACGGGCGCCGGAACGAAGGCGCTGACATCGCCGCCCATGGCCGCGATCTGGCGGACCAATGTGGCGGTAATGGGCCGCGAGGCAACGCCGGCCGGTAGAAAGACGGTCTGCACGTCGGGCGCCATCTGGCGATTCATGCCGGCCATCTGCATTTCGTAGTCAAGATCCGTGCCGTCGCGCAGCCCGCGGATGAGCAGGCGGGCACTGTGGCTGCGTGCCGCATCGACAACCAGATTGGCAAACGAAACGACGCTGACATCCCCTGCCCGCTCCGGCAGCACTTCGGCGATGGATTGACGGATAAGGTCGGCGCGTTCCTCGAAGGAAAACATCGGGGTCTTGCCGGGATGGATGCCGATCGCGACGATGACCCTGGGCGCTACGTTCAGCGCCTGCACGAGAACATCGATATGGCCGTTGGTGATCG
Source organism: Shinella sp. GW821-FHT11G07 (assembly GCF_058808115.1). NCBI lineage: Bacteria > Pseudomonadati > Pseudomonadota > Alphaproteobacteria > Hyphomicrobiales > Rhizobiaceae > Shinella > Shinella sp. GW821-FHT11G07. The sequence goes on along the minus strand of NZ_JBXARJ010000002.1, from coordinate 579,306 downwards.
GATCGAAAGAGCCAGGATAGAAGGCAACTGTCATCGGCAGGGTCCCGTTTGCCGCCTTTTGTCATGGACGGCTCCAAATCGCAAGGCTCCGCACGGCTCTACCGGCAACTGTCCCCGGTCACGAAGATGAACTCTAGGTGAACAGGCCGTTCAAGTCCGTTTCAGTCGCACCATGTCTAAATAACAAGCATGGAGGTCGGGAACAAAGGTCGCAGTCGCGCATTGTACCGTCCGAACACAACGAACCAAGTATTGCGTTTCCTCTGGCTGGAAGGAACACGAAAATGGCACTGGCACTTCTTTGCATGACGATGTTCATCGCGCTCAGCGCTGCGACGATCCATGCCCTGCGGCGAGAGGATCGCCCCATCACGCCGAAGGCCGCCGGCCGCGGCAAGTGGCTGCGCTGAGTGGAGACGCATGATGGCCGCACTTACCATTCTTTTCACAGTCTTTATCAGCACCGTCTTCACCTTCGACTTCGCGCGCACAATTCTCGAACTGAAACGTGACCGCGCCGCCCTGAAGGTGGTGAAGCTGAAAACAGAAGCAGGCGGCTTCGGCGTTTAACGCGCCCCCTTGTCGCCGTTAGAGCGGGTGGCCTTTCCTCCAGGCTGCCCGCACATACAAAAAGCCGGACGGTCGTTCCCTGCCCGTCCGGCTTTTTCATGTCTACAGTGGCGTGAAGTGCTTACTCCTCGGCGGGCGGCGCTGCATCTCCTGCTTCGATCTCGCCTTCGACGCCGATCTCCTCCACATCGTCCTCGCCTTCCGGCTCGCTGATGCGCTCGACCGACACGACCTTCTCGTCCTTCGCGGTCGAGAAGATCGTCACGCCCTTCGTGGCGCGGCTGGCGATGCGAATGCCATCGACCGGTACGCGGATCAGCTGGCCGCCGTCCGAGACGAGCATGAGCTGGTCCTTGTCCTCGACCGGGAAGGCCGCGACGACTTCGCCGATCTCGTTGGTCTTCGAGGTATCGGTGGCGCGGATACCCTTGCCGCCACGACCCGACGTGCGGAAGTCGTAGGAAGACGACCGCTTGCCAAAGCCCTTCTGCGAAACCGTCAGCACGAATTGTTCGCGTGCCTTCAGTTCCTGATACCGCTCTTCGGACAGGTCGCCGATTTCACCGACGTCCTCTCCGACCAGCGCGATATCCTCCTCGTCGACACCGCTGGCACGGCGTTCGGCGGCGGAGCGCTTCAGGTAGGCGGCGCGTTCCCATGGCTCGGCATTGACATGGCTGACGATCGTCATCGAGATGATGCGGTCGCCGGCACCAAGCGAGATGCCGCGCACGCCGACTGAGTTACGGCCGGCAAAGACGCGCACGTCGTCGACCGGGAAGCGGATGCACTGGCCGAGCGCCGTCGTCATCAACACGTCGTCCTGCTCGGTGCAGGTTTCGACGTTGAGGATTTCGTCGCCCTCTTCCTCGAGCTTCATCGCGATCTTGCCGTTGCGGTTGACCTGGACGAAGTCCGACAACTTGTTGCGGCGAACCGTGCCGCGGGTCGTCGAGAACATGACGTCGAGGTTTTCCCACGTCGTTTCGTCCTCGGGCAACGGCATGATCGTCGTGATGCGTTCGCCGGGCTCGATCGGCAGCATGTTGATGAGCGCCTTGCCCTTCGACTGTGGCGTACCGATCGGCAGGCGCCAGACCTTCTCCTTGTAGACGATGCCACGCGAGGAGAAGAACAGGACCGGCGTATGCGTGTTGGCAACGAAGAGGCGGGTTGCGAAATCCTCGTCTTTCATGGCCATGCCGGAGCGGCCCTTGCCGCCGCGGCGCTGCGCGCGGTAGGTCGCAAGCGGCACGCGCTTGACGTAGCCGGCATGCGACACGGTCACCACCATGTCCTCGCGGGCAATCAGGTCCTCGTCGTCCATGTCCGGACCGCCCTCGACGATCACGGAGCGGCGCGGCGTGCCGAATTCGTCGCGCACGGAAATGAGCTCGTCCTTGACGATATTCATCATGCGCAGGCGCGAGGAGAGGATGTCGAGGTAGTCCTTGATCTCCTCGCCGATCTTGTTGAGTTCCTCGTCGATCTCGTCACGACCGAGCGCCGTGAGACGGGCCAGACGCAGTTCGAGGATGGCACGGGCCTGTTCCTCGGAGAGATTGTAGGTGAGGTCCTCGTTGATGCGGTGGCGCGGATCGTCGATAAGCTTGATCAGCACGTCGACGTCCTTCGCCGGCCAGCGGCGCTCCATCAACTGCTCGCGCGCCGTCTGCGGGTCGGGCGCGCGGCGGATGAGGCTGATCACTTCGTCGATATTGGCGACGGCGATGGCGAGACCCACCAAGACGTGGGCGCGGTCACGCGCCTTGCGCAGCAGGTACTTGGTGCGGCGGCTGACGACTTCCTCGCGGAAGGACACGAAGGCGCGCAGCATGTCGAGCAGCGTCATCTGCTCCGGCTTGCCACCGTTCAGCGCCACCATGTTGCAGCCGAAAGAAGTCTGCAGCGGCGTGTAGCGGTAGAGCTGGTTCAGGATGACATCCGCATTGGCATCGCGCTTCAGCTCGATGACGACGCGGTAACCCTGGCGGTCGGATTCGTCGCGAAGATCCGAGATCCCCTCGATGCGCTTGTCGCGCACCAGTTCGGCCATCTTCTCGATCATCGTCGCCTTGTTCACCTGGAAGGGAACTTCCGTGACGATGATCTGCTCGCGGTCGCCACGCATCGGCTCGATATGGGCGCGGCCGCGCATCACGACGGAACCACGGCCGGTCTCATAGGCCTGGCGGATGCCTGCGCGGCCGAGGATCAATGCGCCGGTCGGGAAGTCCGGGCCCGGAATGTGCTGCATCAGGTCGAGCAGCTCGATTGCCGGATTGTCGATCAGCGCGATACAGCCGTTGATGACTTCGATCAGGTTGTGCGGCGGGATGTTCGTCGCCATGCCGACGGCGATGCCGCCTGCCCCGTTGACCAGCAGGTTCGGGAATTTCGCCGGAACGACGACCGGCTCGCTCATCGTGCCGTCGTAGTTGTCGCGGAAGTTGACGGTTTCCTTGTCGAGGTCGTCGAGCAGCGAATGGGCTGCCTTTTCCAGGCGGCATTCCGTGTAACGCTGGGCTGCCGGCGGGTCGCCGTCGATGGAACCGAAGTTACCCTGGCCATCGATCAGCGGCAGGCGGAGCGACCAGTCCTGCGCCATGCGGGCCAACGCGTCATAGATCGCGCTGTCGCCGTGCGGATGGTATTTACCCATCACGTCACCGGTCACACGGGCCGACTTTACATATTTCTTGTTCCAGTCGACGCCCATCTCGCTCATCGAGTAGAGGATGCGCCGGTGCACCGGCTTCAGGCCGTCGCGCACATCGGGCAGCGCGCGGGACACGATCACGCTCATGGCGTAATCGAGATACGACCGCTGCATTTCCTCGATGATGGAAATAGGCTCAATGCCGGGTGGGTTTTTGCCGCCGGGTGTCGATTGCTCTGTCAATTTTGATCACGATCGTTGTTCAGAATCAGTCTTGATTTATAGCCTACCGGCGTCTGTCACGCCAATTTTGCAAAGGGTTTTAAACAGGCTTTTGCAAGTAAAATCCGCCAATTTGCGCATTTTCGTGACATTGTCGGTGCAAGTCTGCGACTGCCCTTCCCTTGCACACGACCCTCGCCTAACAATGCGGACATAAAGCCGTCAAAAGCGGCCGCACAATGGCGAGGGGAACGCCGCAATGCTCAACATCGACCTTCTGGTCAATGCGATCACGACCCTGCTCGTGACCATCGATCCGCCCGGCCTCGCACCGATTTTCCTCGGGCTGACCGTCGGCATGACACGCGCGCAACGCAAGCAGGTGGCGCTGCGCGGTTGCATCATCGCCTTCTGCATCCTTGCCGTTTTTGCCCTGACGGGCGCCGGCGTGCTCTCGCTTCTCGGCATCTCGATTGGCGCCTTCCGCATTGCCGGCGGCCTCCTGCTGTTCTGGATCGCCTTCGAGATGATCTTCGAACGCCGCAACGAGCGTAAGGAAAAGACCAGTGAAGTGGCGATCACCCGCGATCACATCCACAACATCGCCGTTTTCCCCCTCGCCCTGCCGCTGATTGCCGGCCCCGGCGCCATCTCCGCGACGATCCTCACCTCCGGCTCCTTCCCGTCGGCGCTGGAACGCAGCGCCCTCATCGGCGTCATCGCGCTCTGCATCGCCATCCTCTTCCTCTCACTGGTCATCGCCGAACGCATCGACCGCTTCCTCGGCAACACCGGCCGCGCCATCCTCACCCGCCTCCTCGGCGTCATCCTGGCAGCCTTGGCGGTGCAGTTCGTGGTGGACGGGGTGAAGTCGGTCTTTGTGCTCTAGGGGCCGCAATCACCCCTGAAGCCCCTTTCGCTCGATCAGATGAACTGCGTGGCCATGTCCGGTGAGAACCGGATCCGTTCGCTCATATGGATTTCAGACTCACACGTTGCTCCAGCTTGGCGGCGTCTTCTTTCCGCTCGCTGTAGCGATCGGTCAGATAAGCAGAAGCATCCCGGATAAGCAGCGTGAATTTGACCAGCTCCTCGCAGACATCGACCACGCGATCGTAGTAGGAGGAAGGCTTCATTCGCCCCTCGGCGTCGAACTCCTGAAAGGCCTTGGCGACGGAGGACTGGTTCGGGATCGTAATCATGCGCATCCAGCGGCCGAGGATGCGCAGTTGATTGATGGCATTGAACGACTGCGATCCGCCTGACACCTGCATGACGGCAAGGGTCTTGCCTTGCGTCGGACGGATCGAACCGATCGACAAGGGAAGCCAATCGATCTGCGCCTTCATGATGGCCGTCATGGCCCCATGCCGTTCCGGGCTCACCCAGACCTGGCCTTCCGACCACTGCGAAAGGTCGCGCAGTTCCTGCACCTTCTGATGGCCGGCCGGCTCCGCGTCCGGCAATGGCAAGCCTTCAGGATTGAACATGCGCACTTCGCAGCCGAAATGTTCCAGCAGTCGCGCTGCCTCCTGTGCAAGCAGTCGGCTGTAGGAAACTGCACGCAACGAGCCATAGAGGATCAGAATACGTGGTTTGTGGGTGGAAAATGGCGGACGCAGAGAATTAATCTCCGGCTGACGCATGTGCGCCATTTCTGCCGAAGGAAAGTCAGACAAGACGCTTGCCCTCCGCATCGAGGACCTGCGCGCCGTCCTCCTTGGTAAACGGCCCCTTGTGCGCGTCTGGCAGGATATCCAGGACGACCTCTGAAGGCCGTGCAAGACGCGTCCCCAGGGGCGTGACGACGAATGGCCGGTTGATCAGGATCGGGTCCTTCAGCATCGCATCCAGAAGCTGGTCGTCCGTCAGGTTGGCGTTGTCGAGGCCGAGTTCCGTATAGGGTGTGCCCTTTTCCCGGATCGCCTCGCGAATGGTCAATCCGGCAGCGGCAATCATCTTCACGAGTTGCAAGCGGGTCGGTGGGCTCTTCAGGTACTCGATGACTTCTGGCTCGATGCCCGCATTGCGGATCATGGCCAACGCGTTGCGGGACGTGCCGCAGTCGGGGTTGTGGTAGATGGTGACGTTCATGGTGCTGTCTCCACGGTTGGGGCCGGCCGAAGCAGCCAGTTGACGACAAGGAAAGCGCACAGCGCGCCGATGAATTCCGCCGTGATGAATCCCGGAAGGTCGGCAGGCCGTATTCCGGCGAAGGTGTTGCTGAGCGAGCGTGCGAGAGCAACCGCGGGATTGGCGAAGGACGTCGAGGACGTAAACCAATATGCAGCCGTGACGTAGAGGCCAACCAGCCACGGTACGGACTTTCGCTCAAAGCGGACACCGAGAACGATGGTCGCGACGAGCCCGAAGGTAGCGATCCCTTCAGCGAGCCATTGACCGCCTCCGGTACGGGCTTTCATCGACCATTCGAGTATCGACTGATCGAACATCAGGTGAGCGGCGACGGTGCCGCAGATACCGCCAATAATCTGAACGAAGACGTATGCGGCGAGATCACGTCTGGGCAATGAACGCGACAGGGCGAATACCACCGATACGGCGGGATTGAAGTGTGCGCCTGATATCGGGCCGAGAACCGTGATCAGCACCACCAGCATCGCACCCGTCGCCAACGTGTTGCCAAGGAGCGCCAGCGCGGCATCCTGCGTCAAGGACGATGCCATGATGCCGGAGCCGACAACCGTGGCAACGATCAAGGCCGTGCCGGCCCCTTCGGCGGCCATACGCCGGGAAAGATCGAACTCCCGCATCAGTTCGAGTTCCAAGGCACCGGTATCCCCCCTTCCATTCATTGCAGGTTCTCGTTGCCTGAAGGTACGCAGCATGCAGCCATGGCGGCGGCAGGCGCGCATATTTCAGGATGCCCGCCGCAGCAATCCTCCATCAGAAAACGAACGAGGCCGCCGAGAGTGTCGTAACTGGCCGAGTAGATGATCGAGCGGGATTCTCGCTGCTGGTTGATGAGACCTGCGCGTTCCAACTCCTTGAGATGAAACGAGACATTCGAAGGCGAGACCGCAACCTTCTCGGCGATCGTCCCGGCCGACATCCCGTGAGGTCCGGCCACGACGAGCATGCGAATGATCTGGAGACGGGTTTCTTGCGAGAGCGCGCCGAACGATATCAGGGCTTGCTGCTGGTCCATAATTCAATATTCCTTGAAATATTGAATTTATGAATACCGCAAATGAATGCAACCGACAACCATAAAATGCGGACTGATGACCTCAGCCTCCGTGACTCGCCTCGCCCTCTCCGGGGCGAGGCGAGTCACCGCTGGTAAGGCGGATATCCGGTGAAACTCGGATGTCCTGTTGCCCAGGTCAAAGCGGGCCAGTTCGCTGCTCAACCGTGTTCAATGCAGAGCAGCAGGAGTGAGCGCTGGCAAGAGGAGACGGCAAGGGGAATGCGGCGGCTGCGTATGGCTCGCGAAAGCCACCGCTGGTGACGATGGATGTATTGCCTGCGACGGGAATGCAGTTGCAGCGTTATCCCAAACGGCGCCAAGACGGTGCACGTTTTGTCAACGAAATTGCTGAATCTTATCACAAAGTTATGGCGGAAGAGGTGGGATTCGAACCCACGGTACGGTCTCCCGCACGCCGGTTTTCAAGACCGGTTCCTTAAACCACTCGGACACTCTTCCATCTGATTGATAAGGTTGAGAAAGCCGACTTTTGCCGATTTCTCCAAAATGGCATTTGCTACCCAATCACTCGATGGCTGGCTTTTTAGCAGCTTTGATTGCCGCGTCAACTTGCTCTGCGGCGTTGGCCTGCATTCCGGGCATCACGCGGCTATACAAATCTAGGGTAATTCCGATAGTCGATTGCCCCAACCTCTCGCTCGCGATCTTTGGATGAACGCCAGCCGCTGGGATCTGCGTTGCGTGGGAGTGCCGGAGGTCATGAAAGCGGATCCGCGGCAGATTGGCTTTCGCGAGTAGCTTGGTCCATTCGTGGGTGAGGGAAACCGGCTTCAAGGGCGCCCCGTCCACTTGGGCGACGACGAACGAATCCTCGTTCGGCCTGATGCCGAGCTTTAACTGCTCCTCTCCCTGAACGAGCCTATGGCGCCGCAATTCCTCCAGAACAGTGGAGGAGAGCGCCACCGTGCGCGACCTGCCCGACTTGGTCTCTTTGTACCGCACTTCCGTCCCGACCTGCTCTGCGCTTCGCGTGACAGCGATAACGGCGTTCGCGAGATCTATATCTCTCCAGCGAAGGGCAATGACCTCCCCTCGCCTCATCCCACATAGTGCCGCCAGCAGGACCGGAATGAAAACACGGCTCTTGCGCAGGTCATCGAGCAACATCGCCGTTTGAGGCGCGCTGTAGGCCTCCATCTGCTTCCGTTCGACCTTTGGTGGTCGTGTCAACGCGACGGGGTTCCTTTTCAGCAGATCCCACTTCACGGCTTGATCCATCGCCGTGAGCATCACGCGCCGGCAGTGATGGACCGTGCGCGGCGACAGACCGCCCTTCCCGTCCCTACGCCCGCTCTCTAACAGGCTGCCCCACGCCCCGTCGATGCTAGCGGCGGTCAGCTTGTTGAGCGTGATCGCGCCAATGACTGGCGCCACGTTCTTCAAAAGCAGTTCTTCATAGCGCTGGTGCGTCTTGGGCGACACATTCGCCTTCTCGTGTTTCAGCCACTGTACGAAATAGGCCTACACTGTCGTCTTTGCCGGCTCGATGTAGTTGCCCCCCGGACAGCTCCGCGATCAACCGGGCACATTCCGTATCGGCCTGGCGCTTGGTGCCATGGAAAGTATGCCACTTGCGGCGGCGCTTTCCATCGCTTGGGACATCTAGGACAATGGCCCATTTGCCTGGGCTGCGTTCAACGATATGACCCTTCATTCTCCACCGCCCTTGTCCGTCCTTCCGCGGCTGGCGACCACACACCGATCGGGAGTGAGGAAGGTGGAAACGCTAGGTGGAGCCTGGGAGGCTGGTTGGGCCGTCTCCGCGGTGTGTCATGGCGGCATGATCGACCTCGGCCCCAAAAGTCACAAGAAATGCGACTGGAAACACGAACTGGATATGCCGACGCTGCTGGCCGCGAAAGGCCGGAAGTTCCCGGTTTGCGACCTTGCAATGAGAGTGCGCTGTCCGCGTTGCGGCATCCTTGGCCTGCGGCTGATGTATTACGTTCCGAGCGGACACGACAGGAGGGTGGCAACGTGAGCAGGCGCAAAGGGGAATTGACCAGCGCCGGCATCGACAGCGGATGGCCACATCAGATTGCGCGGCTGGCCTCGCTCTGGACGATGCAGCAGGGTGACGTCATCGCGAAATTCTGCGCTAGCTTGTCGCTGTGCCCACGAGGTCACAGCGTCGTTTGGGAAGCCGAATGGCATCGTGTCTATTGCTTTGCCAAGCTGGAAGATGCGGAGGCCTTCCTGGCTCACTTCGGCGGAGAGTGGTTCGATCCCCGCGATCGAGGCCGAGGTCATAAGTGGCACTTTTGGTATAAGGGAAGGGCAAAGGAGACGCGCAATGGCAGGGGCAGGTAAACTGATCGTGCTCGCAGCATTCAACAAAAATGATGAGGGGGATTTGATGCCGGCCTTCGAACCGCGCCAGGTGGACAGGGAGGAGCGAGTGGTCTGCGAGGCGAGGCTCATGGCGAGCCATTATGCCGGTGTGCTGGCGTGGAGCCGCGATGGGGATCCTGCGCCTGGGGAATTTGGTCCGCCGACGATCCTGTTTCAGTTCGGTGAACTCCCGAAAATGGAGTAGTGCCGGCGGGGCGACATCGACGTATGCCGACAGATCCTCGCCGCCCTATCCTCCTCCTACATGGAGGACCCCATGCCGATCTCGCCGCCGAAGGACGTTACGGGCTACCCCGACTGATTTGTGAGCTGCGAGCAGGCGATCGAAGAGGAGATAAAGGCGCTCATCGCCCGCGCGACAGATTCGGGTGGGATGAGGCTGAAGTCTGCGTCGCGATTGGCTCCCGCGCCGACCACCACGTCTTGGCCATGCTCGCCGACGAGGAGCACGACGTCTGGATGCGGGCGCCGTGGGACGAGGCGAAAGCGCTCCAACGCCCCCTGCCCGACGATGGGCTGATCCTGCTGCCAGTCGCGGAGGCTGAGCCGGCTCAGCAGAGCCTTCTTTGATCTACGTCGTCTCAGCCCTGGCGGTTGTTTTCTCCGTTCTAGCTATTATGCGGTCTACAACCTGGTTGCTGTTCGCCGCTGCCGTCTTGAATGCTGCGGCGGCCTGACTCGCCTTAGATATCTATTTTGGGCGGTAGGATGAAGGCAGATGACCGGGATTTGGTACCGGGGTGGCCCCCAATCTGCTGACCCGAACGTTAGCCGTTATGGCGGCATCAACGCATTTTAATACATGTGCCCCCCGGGGCGATCGAATACCTCGGAGGCGATTGACACGCCCATATTTCCAGCCGCCCCAGCGTCGCTGGTACCGGCGGCCGATCAGATCACCAGGAAATCCGCAGCGCTGAGATTGAGGCCGGCCGACAGCGACGCAAACTTGACCGCTCTGAACGCCGAACCGCTGCCATCGGCATCGTAGCCCAGCGATCCTGTGTTAGAGTTGTAGATGATGCGATCATCGGCATCGCGTGACGCGGTGGCAATGTCTTTGAACGCCGACGCATCCAGCACCCCAATGCCGAGCGCTGAAAAGATCGCGTCGTCAAGCTGGATTTGGTCATCGGCGACGTTGAAGTCGCCAATGCGGGCGACACCGCCTGAGCCGAGCGCGCTCGAGAACAGGAACGTGTCCGCTCCCCCCATGCCCCACAGCACATCGTTGCCACCGCCGCCGTCGATCACGTTGGCGCCGGCATTGCCGCGCACCAACTGTTTCAATTCGTTGCCGGTCAGGTTGATTGCACGGGTGGCGTGCAGGGAGGTGGTGTTTAGATATTCGACGCTGCTGCCGCTAGCGAGCACAAAGTTCACTCCTGCACTGACACGATCATTGCCCTCCCCCACGACTTCGGCGATCACCGTTTGGGCATTGTAGACCGAATAGCTGTCGTTGCCGGCACCTCCGGTCAAAGTGTCGGCGGCGCCACCACCCGCGCCGTCGATGAAGATGTTGTCGCCAGTGTCACCAGTGAGAATGTCAGCGAAGATGGAGCCCCTGATGTTCTCGATGTCGGTCAGGGTGTCGCCGCTGGCGTCACCACCGACGCCACTACCGGAGATAAGGTTTACCATGACCCCTGCGCCTGACCCACGATAGTTCACTGTGTCGTTTCCATTGCCGCCTGAGAGCGTATCGCCGCCCGCGCCGCCCTCGAGCACATCGTCACCACCAGCACCGGACAGCGTGTTGGCGAGGCCGTCTCCAACCAGGAGATCGCCGAACTCCGAACCCGTGACGTTCTCGAAACCAATCAGGGTATCGCCTTCGGCATCGCCGCCAGAGGCGCCGCCGTTGATGGTGACCGCAACCGCGGCGGCCGAGAGGCTGTAGCTCACCGTGTCGGCGCCCGCCCCACCGTCCAGCGTATCCGACCCGACGCCGCCCTGGAGCACGTCGTCACCGTTGCCGCCGGACAGAATGTTTGCCGCGGCATTGCCGGTCAGCATGTCGCCGAAAATCGAGCCGATGAGGTTCTCGATGTTGCTCAGGGTATCCCCCTGAGCATCGCCGCCGGACCCGCTGCCAGTGGCGAGGCTGACGGTCACCGCCGCGCTCGACGATGCGTAGCCGGCCGTATCGATACCGGCGCCGCCGTTCAGCGTGTCGGCCCCGGCGCCGCCCTCAAGCGCGTCGTCACCATTGCCGCCGTTCAGAACGTTGACCCCGGAGCTGCCGGTCAGCGTGTCGTTGAAACTCGAACCGGTAAGGTTCTCGATACTGTTGAAGGTGTCGCCCTGAGCCTCGCCGCCGGACGCGACACCGGTGATGAGGTTAACGCTCACCGCTGCGCTGGACCCGCCATATAAGGCCGTGTCGGTACCGGCACCGCCATTCAATATGTCGCCGAGCGCACCGCCATCGAGAGAGTCGTTGCCGTTGCCGCCGTTCAGCGTGTCGCTGCCGGTAGCGGAGATACCGGCGTAGCTGTCACCGAAGAGGCTGTCGTTGCCGTCCAGGCCGTTGAGTATGTCGTTGCCATCGAAGCCGACCAGGTCGGTGTCGATGCTTTGGTTGCCTGTTATTGTGTCGTTGAAAGCGGTGCCCAGAACCAACTCGAAGCCGGAGAGCGTGACGCCCCCGGTCGCCGTCCCCGTGGCCAGATTGATGGTGAGGGCCGAACCCCAGACGCGGCCATCGAGAAGGTCCCGGCCGGCGCCGCCATCAAGCGTGTCAGCGCCGCCGCTAAGCTGGATGTAGTCGTCCCCCGCTCCGCTACTGACAACGTTGACCCCGCCGTCACCGGCCAGTTGGTCGTTGAAGGCGCTGCCGATCAGGTTCTCGAAACCACTCATCGTGTCGCCCAGCGACTCGCCATAGGTGCCGAAGGCGTTCAAGGCCACCCCGACACCGGCTGTTGCGTTGGCGTAGCTGAGCGTGTCGATGCCGGCACCACCGTCCATATTGTCGGCACCGAGACCGCCTTCGATGATGTCGTTGCCTCCCAGGCCAGACAGCGTATCGTCGCCGCCGAGGCCGTTGATGATGTCGATACCGTCTGGATTTGTTGGAGCGCCCAGGTCCGTCCCGGTAAGCGTGTCAATACCCGCAGTGCCGTTGAGAGTCTGGGTCATCGGTTGCATCCTCTTCCATCAAATCGCGCCCGCAGCACGGGTGCGTGCTCACTCTTTCGCAACCACAGTTAATAGTCTAGGGGGAAGAGGTCTAGATAAGAGGGGCTACCTAGCAGAGCGGGAAGTCGGAAGTGTTAGTGAATCGTTAATGATCGAGCCGCCCAATGATGTAGGCGCCCGGGAGCCGATGTGGTGGACGTTGTCCTCAGCGGGTTCCAGACTCGGAGAGTGCGGCCTGACGAATATCCTATTTCAGGCCGGCGAGCGTCCAAAGATGGAGTGAATCTGGCATTGCAGATCTTGGAGGGGTGCTGAATGAACAAGAAATCCGACGAGATTGTACAGGCCATTGCGGCCATACATGCCGCCCACACGAACGCGTTGGTCGTCCTGGTCAAAACCCTTCAGGAGGCTGGCGTGCTCGATCCGACCCACTATGCTGCCAATATCCGGATGACCACCGAGGCCAATAACTCTCACATCGGCCCGGACGTTCAGAAGTTGCTCGTCGACCTCGCAGAGCTGGTGGAGATGCAAGATGAGGGCGGAACTGCCTGAGCGCGCGCGCGGTTACGGCCGGGAAACTTCCGGAGATGGAATAGACTTAGCAATGGCGTGGGTGGCGGCTTCGCACCAGACGCCGACATTGTCGCTGGCAACGGAGTTTGCTATCCAAGCCCGATGCTCAGGAACCATTCGCTTCCGCCGTTTTCGATACTCGCTCTGCTTAAGAGATCACCGTCTCAGGTGGTTCGCCCGGATGCCAAGTTTTACTCCGTGGGACGTGCTCTTGGCCCCCCAAGTTGGTGGGACTTTAGCGGCGATACGGCTACTTTTGACAGCCTGTTCGACTACCACGGCAACCTGCAAGTCGAGCTTTGGGTTCGGGGAGAGCACGTAGAAATTCGTCGGGTTGGTATCCGGATGTGGATGGCGTCAGGGGGGTGCCAGTCCCAAAGCGTGGGAAGATGAAGTATGCTTCCCGACGCGTCATCAGATTCGATGGTTTTGTACCTGGCTTGTCGGTTGACGAGGCAAAGGCCCTTCTTGAAAAAGCTTCTATGGCCTACACGGAAGAAGCGGTCGAGAATGCCTCGGAGATCGTGGTTCAGTTTAGGCTTCCAAACAAGACCTACCTTGAGTTTTTTGATGGAAGGATTGCCTTCTTTGGCATCGATACAAGCACATTCTGAATACGAAGGCGCATAGCGTAGTCTCGTTTGGGCCGACGGCGGCCGCGGCGCAGAGTGCATTTCTGAAGGCGGCGGAAGAGGCAGGGGTGTTATCCGGACGTAGAATCGACGCTCCGCACAGGCGCGCACTTCCCCTAGACCGGTTGCATATTGCTGACTTCCTCTGGCATTTCGTCGCCATGGAAATAGATCAGCTTCGGCTCGCCAAAGTCGCCACTCTCTGGATCGCCTTCCATCAAAGTCGCGAAGACCATGGGTTTACTCAATGCAAGGCGTTCGGCAACCCGCCTTGCATGCACGACGCTATTGGCTTGGACAGCAATGTCGGGCTTCAAGCCGCGCTTACCCGGACTGAACGACTGAACCACGAAATACGACGCCATGCTCATTCTCCTGTACGCTAAACTGCTTCTACCACGGTTCGGGTGATGGTATCGTGGTATCGCGCAAAAGACGTTTTGGAAGGATCGATTTCGTTTCCATCACCCCTTCCCGATCAGCACCATCCCTACCCGCCTCCCTCGCTCGATGAAGCGTGGTCCGCCGCAAGATCGAGAGGCTTGCTGCATCCGGTCAGCCGCGGCTTTCGTCAGTCGTAGTAGCCGGGCGAAAAAACAATTATCGTTTCCACCGAAGAGTTGGGGGCGGATTTGAGGGATGGCGCCCAGCCACCAATACCGAGACGGACTGAGGTGAAACCCTCGGTATCGGTGGACACTTGCGGATCTGCGTCTCGTATTATGTCAAGGAGGTCGATGAATCCCACATTTAGCAAGTCCACGCCATTAAGAGTAGGCTTTGCAGGAGCCGCAAATTCAATAGCCTCGAACAAACCGTTCCTATCGGCATAATAGACAAAACAGCCTAGGCTGATGAAATGGTCACAAGGGTGAACGTCGGTCGGGTTCCGTATAAAGCTGACCGCTTCCGCCGCAAGTAGAATAAGCACCTCTTCGCGAGCCATGCCGAAGCGAACTGGACCGGCGCCTTCACGGCTGTGAATGTCCATGTCATCCTTGCGTGAGTTGTAGATCGTTTAGCGGCAAGGGTGAATGAAGTATCCCTCTTCGTCAATCGATCCTACCTCCGGTGAGGCGAACGGCGCGAACGTGGAGAAGGGGGACATCCTGTTGGTCCGATCACCTTAACCCTTCCCGATCACCGCCCACGCAATCCGCTTCAGGGCCTCACTGAACGTCACCCCCAGTGCCATGGCGGCATGGCCTGTCACGCCAAGCGCCCCCATCCCCATAAGCTTCCACCGTCTCACCTCGTCGGTGACAGGCTTCATCTCCGTCACGTCCTCCTGAACCGCTGCCACGCCCCTTCGACTTTGCCCACGCGATCAACTGGTGTCGGATTTGATTTCAGATTGCCGGAACGCGTCTCGCAGATTGCGGATTTCGGCGAGAACCTCGCCCATCTGTTGATGCATACGTGGATCAAAGTCGGATGGGGACATCGCAGGCTCAGTCCTTGTTCTTCGGAGCCAGGTAGGTCAGCACGGCTGGAAGGCCAATCGTGATGACGTAAAGAGCGAGGTAGCCATACCAAGGCGTATCGGCCGGCATGAATGGCAGGCCGATGGTGCCGGTAGCCGCGCCGCCGGCGGCCGCGGCGAGTGCTTTCGTGATCTTATCCATGGTCGTTTCCTTTCGTGATCAGGCCGCAGCCTTAGCTTCAAAGATGGAACGGAGGCGTGCCACGGTCGGCGCGTCGAATTCGCCGGTCTGGTCGATGCTCGATGCGAGTTGGAAGGTGCGGACGCCTGCGAGGGTCGCGGACCGTCCGGCGGCTTGAAGACATTCGGCCTACGCTTGATGTGGTCGCAGGTCAGGCGGTGCGTCGGCGTGGTGCATCCAGGGACAACGCACTCCCATCCGTCCCGCTCATGTGTGGCCCGCTTCCCCTAAGCGTAGGGACCAGATCGCCACTCAACCTGCCCGCAATTCAGATACATGCCTGCCTACAGGCTTACGGTTACGTCAGAACGACCACTCGCTTCCCACCCCGGCTTGGTATCTGGGGTAGCGGTCAATCGGCTTGCGCCTCCCGCACTTTCCCATCCGCCTCACGGGCCATAGCCTTGTCCGTCGTTCTTTTACGACTATGCCGTATGGGGTCGGGAAGGCTGAGGCGCAACTCTCAGCGTTCAAGCGGGACCGGCAATGTACGGCGCCGGCTTCTTCGCTCCCTCGCCCGTATGCGAGAGCTTCCCGATTTCGTCTGCCTTTCGGCGAATGGCTTTGGAGGGGCTGTGCGCAACTCCTGCCCCCCGTTATCGTCTTGCCATTCGTCTACGCATGCGCGAAAGTCCGAACCGGTGCTGCGACAACCGGCGAGGGTACAAAATGACTGAAGATGAAATCGTAAGTTATGCCCAGAATTTATACGCAGCTTACTGCTTATTGATCATAGAAAATGATGGCTTCGCCCATGACCCCGAGAAGCACAATCTGTGCTCTGCCATAGTAACCAATTCAGGTGGAGTGAAAGAGTACCTTAGCTACTCGAACGTGAGCGGTCTGTCGAAGAGTGTCAGAACCTTTGTTCAAGGCTCCCTCATCCCAAGCACGCCGGTAGTCAATCCGCTCATAAAGCGAGGGGGCATGCAGGATCTGCACACTGAGGTCCGTCTCATCAATTATCTATATTCCATCGGCGAACTCGAAAGGACGGGAACAGTCCACTTTTTCTCAACGAGAACAGTCTGCAAAACATGCGCCGAAGCGATTGGATTCGCTCAAAAATCCTGCGCCATGCATGTAGCCTTTATGCCGTGCGAGCTTAAGGCAGAAGACGGCTTGGATACGATTGAGAAGGTGCACATGTTCCTGGCAAAAAAGGGGACACTGGGGATGGTGCGCGATAAAGCAAGCGAAACCGGTTCGTTCTCCATCGGAATGTAGCTGCTCGGCTTGCCGTGCTACCCTCTCGGCTTGACCGCTGGCCATCGCGCACTCTTCAGTGCCGCCACTGCAAACTCCTACCCGACAAGGAGAGCAAGGATGCGTAGCCTGTAGGGCTTGCTGTACTTGAGGCATATCCTACCGGACGCCGAGGCTGCGATTCTTGTTTGAATGCCGCGCCCGGATGTTTCGGGGTTCGATTACTCGGCTTTTCGGCTGAGCAGGGTCGATGTGCGGCCTCGCGTCCGAATCTCGCCACTCGGTGGCGCAAATTTCGGACGATACCTTGATTGAGGTGTAGAATGCCGAACTTTCGGACACGACGCAATCCGGGGTCGAAAGCCGAACCTGACATGATCGGTTCAGGTTGTCGGCAACGCGCTGGCACACAGCGGTTACAGCGCGGCGCAAAGTTCGCTCGCTCATGTCATTTTCTTCTGCGAAGCGGGAGATAGTGAGCCCTTTCCGCACTTTTACCCAGGACCAGGCATACAAAAACTGACGTTCGGCCTGTTCGGGTAGATCGTTGATCCAGTCCCAGACCTCTTCCATGCGTGCCAGTTCGCCGGCCGAAGCGGTCTCGCGGTATCGAGGCCTGTTGCTCCCGTATGCCTCGACCTGCCGGTGGACAACGTCCGGCATAGCCGATCCGTATGCTTTAGGTCCCCTCACCGCGGGAAGCTTTCTGATGGTGTCGGCCATTTCAAGGATGCGATGCTCGACGGCCTTCGCCGTCCAATCGTGGAAGTTCATTCGATTTCTCTGGGGGGAATATTTACTCTGACGGCATGAACCGGAGAGTCAGCAGGATTACGAGCACGTCGACTGGGGCCACGCCGGAGCGTAGCCCCCTCGCCTGGCGGCGGAGCTGGCCAAAGTCCAGAGCATTGAAGTCATCAACCAAGCTAGGCCGTTTAATCAGCTCAGGATTGTTGGTCAGAAGCCGGGCGACGGCTTTCAGGACGTCGGCGAAAAGGTGATGGGCGTTATGCCTCGTCCCGGTCACCAGCATCAGCGTCAGTCGCAGATGCTCCTCACCCCATCGCTGGCCTATTTCCCGAATGGTCGGCTTACAGAAACACTGAAATGGTCGGCGGCTGGTGGGACTGTGCTTCTTGGAGGCAACTAGCCGAATGCCGACCTCTCGAGCGACGCGGAAGATGTTCGGTCGTGACAGAGCCATTCATGGCGGTCTCAGTGGGTGGCGAAAGCGACGATATTCGTCACTTTAAGCAGCGGGGTCGCCGGGTTGCCTGCACACTATATAGCGAAGAACAGACTAAGAACGAAAGTCAGTTCGACGTTTACCGCTGCATCAAATAGCGAAGGCGCCCGCAGGCGCCCTCTATATGCCGGCGTGGCCCTTATTGTAGCGGGACACGGCGGAGTGGGGACACTATTGCTCCCGTCGCCGCCCGGGGCAAGCTATATCGACGCTAACCGTCGAGTTCATCACGAGCCACGGCCGCACGGGCGGTCGCCAGCCGGGCGGAACGATCTTGGCGAGTGGCAAGCTCCCGCTCCAACCTCTCGAATAGCGGCCAATACTTCGCGCCCTCAGGGGCAGTTTCAATGATTGTAGCGAGATCCGCCCTGGCTTGTCGGATTTATGAAACGGTCAGGGTCATGAGGATTCCGGACGTTGAAAAGCCGCTCGGGCAGCAGCGAGCCGGGTGTTGCGGCTTTCGTGTATCGGTAGTTCGCGCTCCAAGCGCTCAAACCAGGACCATGCCCTTTCACCTTCGGGATTGTTCTCGATGATGTCCGCGAGATCCGACATGGCCTTGCGGATTTGCTGGACTGTAGCGGCCATCGGTTCCCCCTCGAAAGCTCGAGCCCTCGTATGTCTCCTGGGATGTTCGAACGCAAATGTGTGGAGAGCGTGACTATCAGTCCAAGGACTCGGAACACCCGGTGAACCGTTGCTGCCCTTTTGCTACCCAACGCGGTAGCACGAGCCGATATATCTGGGCACAAATCCGCCTGCTCGGCAGACAAAAGGCTAATAATGCGGGCTGTAGTGGGACTATCAAGGATGAGTGAAAACCGGTCCAACCGGTTTTCAAGACCGGTTCCTTAAACCACTCGGACACTCTTCCACTCTGAGAAGGCACTCTTTTCCCGGTTTCGGAAAAGCGTGAAACCGTGTGTTGCGGCGGTTTCATCCCTCAAGCGATGCGGCTTTTTAGCAGTTTTGCCCGCCTCGTCAATGCAGGAGGCCTACTGGCAGACGCTCCTTTTCGGGAGAGCCCTTGTTTTGAACACAATGCCCACCTATATCACCGTCATCGGCATTGCTGATGAGCGCTGGAAAATATCTGCCGCTCGCAATAGCCGCCATCACCTGCTGCCCTTGACCACGGATGTACTGGCACTGGTGAATAGGTGATGATGAGGAAGGTCGGTGCGGTTTCGCCCCGGCCTTTTTTGTTGCCGGAACAATCGGGCAGCAGGCGGGTTTCTGGTTGGCCACCACAGGAGGCCGGCATGGAACAGACATCCACCGCAAGACTTGCCGCAGAATATGTTCGCCTCGGCGGCGGGCGGCTGGCGAAGATCGACGACAATCAACTCAGTACACGGCAATGGAAACACGAGACGCGCGCGGCTGAAACGTTCTGGAACGAGCATATCGCGCGCCTCGACGAAAAGCGCCGTGACGAGGTCATCACGCATCTGCCGACAATCAATCAAGTGTAACGTCGCGCGCCCTGCCCCGGACATGTTGTTGAAAAGCCTCAATCGGTGGACGCCGTCGCCATCCGGCCCCGCAATTTGTTATCAAAAGATTACCTGCCCACACTCTGCCACGATCTTCGCCATGAGATGCTCCGCGACCCGGAACAATTTTGCCGGATTCGCCATTATCGTGCCTGTTAGAAGGAGTGCACAGATGAACAAGAAGCTCGGAACAGTCCTCGCGCTGACCCTTGCGCAGGCTATCGCGACGACAGCCGGCGCGGCAGACATGGTTACTCGCGAAGAAGCGCCGACCTATGTCGACCGTGGCGACCAGGGCGGCGTAAAGATCGGGATGCTGACCTGCGACGTTGGCGGCGGAGTCGGCTATGTGCTGGGTTCGGCAAAGACCGTCGATTGCGTCTTCTCCTCCAGCCGCGGCACACATGATTCCTACAGCGGCGTCATTCGCAAGCTGGGCGTCGATCTCGGCTTCACCACGCAGGGCCGCATCGTCTGGGCGGTCTTCGCGCCGACGGCAGGCTACCATCAGGGTTCGCTCGGCGGCCTCTACCAAGGCGCGACAGCTGAAGCGACCCTCGGCTTCGGTGTCGGCACCAACTTGCTGGTTGGCGGCACGTCGGGTTCGATCCACCTGCAGACGATCAGCATCAGCGGTCAGATCGGCCTCAACCTGGCGGCAACCGGCACTTCGGTGACGCTGACGCCGCAGGGCTGATACGGACGAAAGCGGGCGGCCTTGGCCGCCCGTTTCTCATGAGGGCTGCCGCACGGTGATCCGCTAAAGTGCGCCGCGATCCATCAGAGTCGCCCCTTGTGCTTTAGGTCCTTGATTCTTCGCATATCTTTATCGCAAAACCGCTGCACACTTTGCGCGACATGCTTTAGAATGCTGACGAGGAGACCATCATGACCCGTCTTGTGCCCGTTCTTCTATCCATGCTCCTGCTTGCCGCCTGCACGACCGGTGCCCCGCATTCGGTCGAGCCCATCCCCGGCAGCATCACCTATGGTGGGCAGCCGCGCAGCAAATTGACGAAAGCGCCGGTCGGCAGCACGTTCGACCATACGTTCTTCGACAATCGTGGCCGCCGTGTCGTGGAAACCTATCAAATACAGCCGGATCGCTCGCTTCTTCTTCTCCGTCGTCACGCTCGAATCGAGTATCTGTGGGATTAGAAACGAATGGAGACGATCATGTTGGAAAGCACCGATATCGAACTGGAAGACGAACGCCTGAAGCAGCTCGACATTCTGGCTGACGAGCGCGCCATGACGCCGCCAGTACTGCTGTCCCACTATACGTCCGGTTCCTTCGGCTTTCACGAAGCGGTGCACACGGCCTCCATCGTGCTCGATCTCGTCGATGACCAGCTTCTCCACCACCCCGCAATCGCCGGCAACAGCGAATGGTTCCGGCTTGCGGCGCGGGCGAGCGAGGCGCTTTTCAATCTCTACCAGTCGATGGGGGCTGCCCAGCTCGCCACCCGCCCGGTAGACGAGGGCAAACGCCCGGAAGAACTGGACGCCAGCAACGACGGCTGATGCATTTACCGCCTTGCGCACAGAAATTGGCGACGCTACCCTATCCTCTTGAATTATAGAGAACTTCCTGCGAACTGCGGGCGTTCTCTCAAAGGAATCGGGATAGTGCGTTGCCCCATGCGACACCGCTGATCGCAACCTTGGTTGCCGGTATCTGCCTCGCTTTCGCGGCGGGGCTGGTTGCGCATCGTTTTCGCCTGCCACCGATAGCCGGCTACCTGTTGGCCGGCGTCATCATCGGCCCGTTCACACCCGGCTTTGTCGCAGACCAGAATCTCGCGAACGAACTGGCGGAGATCGGTGTCATCTTGCTGATGTTTGGCGTTGGACTGCATTTCTCCCTGAAGGATCTGCTGTCGGTGCGGGCGATCGCCATTCCGGGTGCGCTCGGCCAGATCGCGGTGGCGACCGTCTTCGGCCTGCTGCTTGCGCTGGCGATGGGCTGGTCGGCGGGCAGCGGATTCGTGTTCGGCCTGTCGCTTTCCGTCGCGAGTACCGTGGTGTTGCTGCGCGCGCTACAGGAACGCCGCATGGTGGAAACGGAAAAGGGCCGCATCGCGGTCGGCTGGCTGATCGTCGAGGATCTGGTGATGGTGCTGACGCTCGTGCTGCTGCCGCCTTTGGCCGGCGTGCTGGGCGGCACGGCACAGACTGCCAATGTCGATCCTGACTTGACGCGGGCGCTCGGTATCGGCGCCGTGTGGACGGCGGTCGGTGTCACCGCGCTCAAGGTTTCAGCCTTCATCGCGCTGATGCTCATCGTCGGGCGCAAGGTCATCCCGATGATCCTGCACTATGTGGCGCATACCGGCTCGCGGGAGCTTTTCCGCCTGTCGGTCCTCGCCATTGCGCTGGGTGTTGCCTATGGCTCGGCAAAACTCTTCGGTGTCTCCTTCGCGCTCGGCGCGTTCTTTGCCGGCATGGTGCTGGCCGAATCGCAGCTCAGCCAGCAGGCGGCACGCGAAACGCTGCCATTGCGCGATGCCTTCGCAGTTCTCTTCTTCGTCTCCGTCGGCATGCTGTTCAATCCGGTCAACCTGATCGAACGGCCGCTGGCGATCCTTGCAACGATCGTGACGATCGTCTTCATCAAGTCGGCAGCCGCCTACCTGATCGTCAAGGCATTCGGCTATCCCCGCACCATTGCGCTTACCATCGCCGCCAGCCTGGCGCAGATCGGTGAATTCTCCTTTATCCTGGTCGTTCTGGGTGTCGGCCTCGACCTGCTGCCGCCCGTCGCGCAGGATCTTATCGTTGCGGGCGCTCTGTTTTCGATCCTCGTCAATCCCCTGCTCTTCCTGGCGCTCGATCATTATGGCGCGAAGCTCGACGCAGCCCCAGCCGCCGCGGAACCGGCAGGAGACGAGGACGCGGCAACGCAGCCGGAGGAGCCTGCACAGGATGTGCCGGAACCGACCATGCTCACAGACCATGCGGTGGTGGTGGGCTACGGCCGCGTCGGCAGGCGCATTGTCGAGCAGCTGCGTGCGGCCGGCATCCCCCTGCTTGTCATCGAGGAGCGGGCCGGCGTGGCCGAAGAGTTGCGCGACGGCGGCATCGAGGCCATCGGTGAACCGGCCGGCAGCCGCGGCGTGCTGGCGCAGGCCAATATTGCCGGCGCGCGCTGGTTCGTGACCGCCCTTCCGGATGCGTTTGCCGCCGGCACGCTGATCGAGCAGGCGCGCGCCGCCAATGGCGCGATCAGCATCGTGGCGCGGGCGAACTCACAGGCCGAGGCCGATCATCTCCGGCAATTCGGCGCTAATCACATTGTCATGGCCAAGGAAGAGCTTGCTGCAGCGATGACCGATCGATTGCTTGCCGGCGATGCGCAAAAGGGGCACCGCCCGAAGGATGCTACGCAGGGCGAACTTGACCTCGCCGGGCCGTCGCCCACCTGACTATTCTTCGCCGCGCAGGGCCTCGACGACCCGCTCGCGTCCAACCCGGATGACGTTTTCCATCGCGCGCCTTGCGCCATCTTCGTCGCGTTTGTCGATTTCCTCGACGATGCGGATATGGCTGGTCGACACGTCGCTGATCTTGCCGCGATCGGAGGCGGGTGAACTCAGCTTGAAGACGCCGACAAGTCCGGCTTCGATGAGGCTGCCCAACGTGCGCAGGAAGGGATTGCGCGAGGCCTCGAGCACGGACAGGTGGAATTTCAGGTCGGCCATGGCGAGCGTTTCCGCCGTATGCTCCGGATCGCCCATGGCGACGGCAAGGCGCATCATCTGGCTGATATCGGCCTCGGAAGCATGCCGCGCCGCCAGGGCCGCCGCATGCGGCTCGAAGGCCAGCCGCACCTCGGAAAGATGCAGCAGAAAATCTTCGTTGACGCCGACGGCGAAGTACCAGGTGAGGATGTCGCTGTCGAAGAGGTTCCATTGCATGCTCGGCGTCACGCGGGTGCCGATGCGTGCGCGCGGCACCACAAGGCCCTTGGCCGCGAGCGTCTTCATCGCCTCACGCAGAACGGTGCGGGAAACCTTGAAGCGGGCGGCAAGCTCGGCATCGCCCGGCAGCGTCGCCCCGACGGGATAGTCCCCCGCGATGATGGCCCTGCCCAGTTCGTTGACGACCTGGGCGTGGCTGGTACGCGTGTTCATCCCGCTGATGACGGTTTCAAGCAAACCTTTGCGCAAGAATATCCCCCTCCTCCGCCCCGGCCCCACCCCTCTGGTCCGGAACAATCGTGCAGGTATAAAGCGCCCCGCCGATTCCGCAAAGCCCGATCGTGTCACCCGGCCTTCACATACAAAAAACCCGGCTCGTGGCCGGGTTCTTCATGTCTTGATCAGCCGTAGGCTTACTGGCTCTTGGCCGCCTTCTGGGCGTCTTCAAGCTTCTTGCGGGCCTCTTCAGCCTTCTTCTGCATTTCTTCCTGCAGCAGGCGCTGGCGCTCTTCGAGCTTCGACTGTTCGATCGGCTCGCCGTCGAAGACGCCGGTGAAGCCTTCGAGCGAAATCTTGATCGGGTTCGGGGCGCGCTGGAAGTTGATCGAGGTCAGAACGAGTTCGCCGCCCTTCTTGAGGCTGGCGATCATCTGGTCTGTCAGAAGCACTTCGGCGACGCACTTGTCGGGCATGCAGATGGCGTAGTCGAGCTTCTGGCCCTTGCCGCCGTCGATCTGCATCTGGATGCCCGGCGGGATGAGACGCGCGCTCGGCACCGAGACCTGCATGATCTTGCGGTTGGTCTTGCCGGTGACGGTGATCAGGCCGACGGCAGTGATCAGCTGGCCGCTGTTGGCCGCCAGCAGGTTCTGCACAATGCAGACGTCATTGTCTTCCTGCTTGGTGCAGACCTTGAACCAGCCCTTCGGCGGAGCGGCCTGCTGCTGGGCGAGCGATGCGGAGGGCGCAGCCGCCAGGGCAACGCTAGCAGCAAAGGCGGAAAGCACGGTCCGCTTGATGAGGTGCGATGTGAAGATCATACGAATTCGGTCTCCTGAAAATCCGGTGCCGGAGCGACGACGCCCCTCCTTGAGCCCCTCTCGGGCGTGTGGTCAGCCGTGCGCTCTCCTGTCGGCGAATTGAGGCATTTGCATGACCCGCTTCGGCGAACCCTGTTACAATGGGCAGAGCCGGATATCCAGCTTTTCTTGCGAAAATCCCGCACACATTCGATTTCCCTCACTTGCCACACTGCTGTCCCCGTTCCAGCGGTTATAATAACAAAGAATCATCCGGACCTCACGAGGAGATCCCCTTGCGTCCCTTTCTGATGGCCTTTGCGGCCTGCCTTATCGGCCTGCCCGCCAGCCTTGGCCATGCCGCCCCCCTCCACGGGATTGCCATGCATGGCGACCCGGCCCTGCCGGCCGACTACAAGCACTTCAGCTACGTCAATCCGGACGTGAAGAAGGGTGGTCGCATTTCCTATGGTGTCGTCGGCACCTTCGACAGCCTCAATCCCTTCATCCTGAAAAGCATGCGCACGACGGCGCGCGGCATGTGGGATCCGGAGTTCGGCAATCTCGTCTACGAATCGCTGATGGTGCGCTCGCGCGACGAAGCCTTCTCGATGTACGGCCTGCTCGCAGAAAGCGTGGAATGGGACGACGACCGCAGCTTCATCGAATTCCATCTCAACCCGAAAGCGCGCTGGGCGGACGGAAAGCCCGTGACGCCGGAAGACGTGATCTTCACCTTCGAGCTGATGCGCGACAAGGGCCGTGCGCCGTTCAGCATCCGCCTGAATGCCGTCGAAAAACTTGAAAAGACCGGTGAAAACAGCGTCCGCTTCACCTTCAACGAGAAAGGTGACCGCGAGGCGCCGCTCCTCATCGCCTTCTCGCCGATCCTGCCGAAACACGCGATCGACGTGGAGACCTTCGACCGGTCATCGCTCGCCTTGCCGCTCGGCTCCGGCCCCTACAAGGTCAAGGCGGTAAAGCCAGGCGAACGCATCGTCTACGAGCGCGACCCGAACTACTGGGGCAAGGACATCCCCTCGAAGGTCGGGTTCGACAATTACGACGAGATATCCGTCGAGTATTTCCTGCAGGACAATTCGCTGTTCGAGGCCTTCAAGAAGGGCGTGATCGACGTCTACCAGGAAGGCAATCCAACAAAATGGGCGCGCGGCTACGATTTTCCTGCGGTCCACT
Source organism: Shinella sp. GW821-FHT11G07 (assembly GCF_058808115.1). Classification (NCBI taxonomy): domain Bacteria; kingdom Pseudomonadati; phylum Pseudomonadota; class Alphaproteobacteria; order Hyphomicrobiales; family Rhizobiaceae; genus Shinella; species Shinella sp. GW821-FHT11G07. The sequence continues at coordinate 554,168 of NZ_JBXARJ010000002.1, read as the reverse complement.
CCGGTACGGTCATCAAGGACGCCGTGACGTCGAAACTGCCGCCGGTGATGTTCGGCTTCGTCTTCAACACACGCAGGCCAGTCTTCCAGAACACGGAATTGCGCAAGGCGCTCTCGCTCGTCTTCGATTTCGAATGGGTCAACCGCACGCTGTTTGAAAACGCCTATACGCGCACGGAAAGTTTCTGGCAGAATTCCGCACTGTCCTCGCTCAATATGCCGATCGACGCGCGCGAGCGTGACATCATCGGCGACGCGGTGAGCAAAATCGATCCCTCCGTGCTCGCCGGCACGCATCGTTTTCCGGTGACCGACGGCTCGGGCCGCGACCGCAAGGTGCTGCGGGAAGCGATGGGCCATTTCCAGAAGGCGGGCTATTCGATCAAGGACGGCCGCATGGTCGATGCCTCCGGCAAGCCGCTCGCCTTTGAAATCATGACGCAGAACGCCGACCAGGAAAAACTCGCCCTCGCCTACCAGCGCTTCCTTGCCGCCCTCGGTGTGCGGGTAAGCCTCAGAACCGTCGACGATTCGCAATATCAGAGCCGCAGCCAGACCTTCGACTACGATGTCATCATGAAGGCCTTCCTGTCGTCGTTGTCGCCAGGTCTCGAACAGGTGCGACGCTGGGGAACGCAGGCGCGCGATCTCGAAGGCAGCGAGAATTTCGCAGGCGTCGCCGATCCCGATATCGACCGTGTCATGGCGGCCATTCTCTCCGCCCGGTCGGCAGAGGATTTCCAGTCCGCCGTTCGCCTCCAGGATCGCATGCTGCTTTCCGGCAATTACATCGTCCCGCTCTATCATCTGGGCCAGCAATGGATGGCGCGCAACAAACATATCGGCCGACCGGAGATGACGCCGCTCTGGGGCTTCCAGTTGCCCGTATGGTGGGACGAGCGGGCACAATAAAGGGGACATCCCCAGAATTAAGGGTACTTTGAGGTAACCTGTTGAAAGCCGCGGCAGACCAGCCTATCTCGGCGTTCAAGTGCCGCGTCGAAATGCGGCGGCCGGACCGTTCCGGCGTCTCGAAAGGAAATCCGGATGGAAGCCATTACGATCGATGTCGTTTCGGATGTCGTCTGCCCCTGGTGTTACCTCGGCAAGAAACGGCTTGAGAAAGCGATCGACAACGTCAAGGGCGACTTTGCCGTGGCCGTGACGTTCCGCCCCTACCAGCTCAATCCGGACATGCCCGCCGAAGGCGTCGACCACAAGAAACACCTCGCGGAAAAGCTCGGTGGCGCCGACGCCGTCGAGCGGGCGCACAAGATGCTGACGGGTCTCGGCCATGAGGACGGCATCGATTTCGATTTTCCGGCCGTGAAAATCAGCCCGAACACGCTGGATGCCCACCGTCTGCTGCGTTGGGCGATGATCGAGAGCCCAGAAATCCAGGGCCGCGTGGCGATGGCCCTGTTCAAGGCCTATTTCGAAGAGGGGCGCAATGTCGGCGACCGTGAGGTGCTGCTCGATATCGCGGAAAACAGCGGCATGGACCGCGCCGTCGTGAGCGCCCTGTTCTCCGCCGGTGCGGATGTCGATTCGGTGAAGGAAGAGATCGGCATGGCCCGTGACATGGGCGTCACCGGCGTGCCCTGCTTCATCATCGACAACAAGTATGCGGTAATGGGCGCGCAGTCGGTGGACGTGCTGACCAACGCTTTCCGCGAGATCGTGGCCGTGAAGGCAAAGGAACGCGCCGCCGATACGTAGACCCGTTTCGTCAACTTGGAGTTTGCATGCGCCCCATCGTCGAGATCGTAGCCGAAAACCCCTCTGCCGAAATCCACGACACCATCGATACCGCCCTCACCGCTTTCAACGCTGAAATGCGCGGTTTCGCACCGGAAACGCCGGATTTTGCTATCGTGCTACGCGATCCTCAGAGCAACGCGGTCATCGGCGGCCTCTACGGCACGGACGACTACGGCTGGACCTACATCAAATTCCTGCTCGTACCACAGTCCTACCGCGGCATCGGGCTTGGAGCCGAACTGCTCACGGAAGCGGAGGCGATTGCACGCAAGCGTGGTTCCATCGGCGTGTGGCTCGGAACATTCGCCTTCCAGGCACGCGCCTTTTACGAGAAGCAGGGCTACGTGGCGTTCGGCGAACTCGAAGGAGATGGCGGCGCGATCCCCCTCTATTTCATGAAGAAACGCTTGCGCTGAGACAAGCGGTCTTCCTTCAGGCCCCCTGTTTCGCCAACCCCGCAAGCTGCGTCATCACCTGGGCCGCGCCCGTCAGGCGCCTTTCCGGCGTCGGGTAGTCGCGGGACAGGAACAGGCTCTGGTCGGGCCTGATCTTCGCCAGCGTGCCCTGCTTGGAAATGTAGCCGACAAGGGCCGCCGGGTTCGGGAATTGCTTGTTGCGGAACTGCACGACGACACCTTTCGGGCCGGCATCAAGCTTTTCGACATTCGCCACGCGGCAGAGCGACTTGATGTAGACGATCTTCAGCAGATGCTGCACCTCGAGCGGCAACGGGCCGAAGCGGTCGATCAGTTCGGCACCGAAAGCATCGATATCGCCAAGCTCGGTAATCTCGCCGAGGCGGCGGTAGAGGCCAAGCCGCAGGTGTAGGTCCGGCACGTAATCATCAGGAATCATCACCGGCGTGCCGACCGAAATCTGCGGCGACCAGCCGCTGTCGGCGACTTCTTCATCGCCCTTGATCTCGGCGACGGCCTCTTCGAGCATCTGCTGGTAAAGCTCGAAGCCGACCTCCTTGATGTGGCCGGACTGCTCTTCGCCCAGCAGGTTGCCGGCGCCGCGGATATCGAGATCGTGGCTGGCGAGCTGGAAGCCGGCGCCGAGCGTGTCTAGCGATTGCAGCACCTTGAGGCGGCGTTCCGCCATGCCCGTCAGCGTCCGGTTGACCGGCAGCGTTAGCAGCGCGAAGGCGCGCACCTTCGACCGGCCGACGCGGCCGCGCAGCTGGTAGAGCTGGGCGAGGCCGAACATGTCGGCGCGGTGGATGATCATCGTGTTCGCGGTCGGCACGTCGAGACCGGATTCGACAATGGTCGTCGAAAGCAGCACGTCGTAACGTCCCTCGTAGAAGGCGTTCATGATGTCTTCGAGTTCGGTCGCCGGCATCTGACCGTGCGCGACAGCCACTTTCAGTTCCGGCACATCCTGGCGCAGGAAATCATGGATTTCCGAAAGGTCGCTGAGACGCGGGCAGACATAAAAGCTCTGGCCACCGCGATAGTGCTCGCGCATCAAGGTCTCGCGGATGACCAACGGGTCGAACGGCGAGATGAAGGTGCGCACCGCCATGCGGTCGACCGGCGGTGTGGTGATGAGCGACAGTTCGCGAACGCCCGTCATGGCGAGCTGCAGCGTGCGCGGGATAGGCGTCGCAGAAAGCGTCAGCACATGCACGTCGCTCTTCAGATCCTTCAACCGCTCTTTGTGCTTCACGCCGAAATGCTGCTCCTCATCGATGATCAGCAGGCCGAGATTGGCAAACTTGATCGAGCTACCAAGCAGCGCGTGGGTTCCGACGACGATATCCGTCTTGCCCTCGGACAATTCCTTCTTCGTCAGCGCCAGTTCCTTCGAGCCGACAAGGCGGGAGGCCTGCTGCAAGCGGATCGGAAGCCCGCGGAAACGGTCGGTGAACGTCTTGAAATGCTGGCGCGAGAGCAGCGTGGTCGGCACGACGACGGCGACCTGAACGCCGTTCATAGCAGCGATGAAGGCGGCGCGTAGCGCTACCTCCGTTTTGCCGAAGCCGACGTCGCCGCAGACGAGCCGGTCCATCGGCCGGCCGGCGCCGAGATCTTCGCGCACGGCGTCGATGGCGGTCGCCTGGTCGTCGGTCTCGTCATAGGGGAAGCGGGCGGCGAATTCGTCGTAAATGCCTTCCGGCGACACGAGCACCGGCGCATGGCGCACCAGGCGCGCGGCTGCGATCTGGATGAGGCCGTTCGCCATGTCGAGCAGGCGCTTCTTGAGCTTGGCCTTGCGCGCCTGCCAGGCGACGCCGCCGAGCTTGTCGAGCATCGCATCGCTGCCCTCACCGCCGTAGCGCGAGAGCAGGTCGATGTTTTCCACCGGCAGGAAGAGTTTTGCGTCGTCTGCATAGACGAGTTCTAGGCAGGCATGCGGTGCGCCTGCCGCCTCGATGGTGCGCAGGCCGACGAAGCGGCCGATGCCGTGTTCGGCATGCACGACGATCGAGCCTTCGTCCAGCCCGGCGACCTCGGTGATGAAATCAGCACCGCGTTTGCGCCGCTTCGAGCGCCGTACCATGCGGTCGCCCAGAATATCCTGCTCGCCGATGACGACGATGTCACCGGTCTCAAAACCGCTTTCAAGGCTGAGAACGGCAGACCCCGCCTCACCCGGTTTTAGCTTGCGCAGATCTGCAAATTTTTCGACGGGCACGACATTGGCGAGGCCGTGTTCCGACAAAACCTGCAACAGGCGGTCGAGCGACCCTTCCGACCAGCCCGTGACGAGAACCTTGGCACCCGCCGCGCGCTTGTCCGCTATATGCGTCACGGCTTGGCCGAACACGTTGACGCGGGCGCCCTCGGCATCCTCGCTACCGCTCGGCCGTGCCCAGCGCATGCCCGGTCGCGCCTCGATCGCCTCGACATGCCGCGCTTCACCGTCGTGCTCGTTGAACGGCGTCAGGCGGATGGCGTTGCGTTGATCCAGTTCCTGCGCAAAGCGCTCGGCATCGAGATAGATCTGGCCGGGCGGAACGGGTTTGTAGGGCGTGGACTGTGCCACCTGCCCCTTGCCGGGCGTCGCGGATGCCACGCGGGCATCGTAATAGTCGCGCACCAGGCGCGAGCGCTCGACCGCCGATTCCCGCACCGTATGGTCGGTAACGATGCGAAAGCCCTCGAGATAGTCGAAGGTCGTCTCCAGCTCGTCGTAGAACAGCGGCAACCAGTGCTCCATGCCGGCATAGCGACGGCCCTCGGAGACGGCGAGGTAGAGCGCATCGTCGCGTGTCGCAGCGCCGAAGGAGGCGAGATATTGCGTGCGAAACCGGGAGATTGTCTCCGGCGTCAGCGTCACTTCGCTCATCGGATTGAGGTCGAGCGAACGCGCCTGGCCCGTCGTGCGCTGGCTGGCCGGGTCGAAGGAACGGATCGATTCCAGCGTGTCACCGAAGAAATCGAGACGCACCGGTTCACCGCTGCCGGGCACGAAGACATCGAGAATGCCGCCGCGCACGGCATATTCGCCGACCTCGCGCACGGTTGCGACACGATCGAAGCCGTTGCGCTCCAGTCTCGCGGCCACATCGTCCATACGGATCTGGTTGCCGGGCCGGGCCGAGAAGGCGAGGCTTTCGATGATCGCGCGCGGCGCGGTCTTCTGCAGCATGGCGTTGACGGTAACCAGCACGATCGCCGCATGCGGCTTCTTCTGGTGGGCGATCAACGCCGAGAGCGCGGACAGCCGACGTGCGGACACTTCGGCGCTCGGCGACACACGGTCATAGGGCAAACAGTCCCAACCGGGCAGCGTCAGCACCGGAATGTCGGGCGCGACGAAGCCGAGCATCTGTTCAAGATCGGAAATGCGCTGGCCGTCCGACAGAACGAAGGCGATCGGTCCGGTCTTGCGCGCAAGGTCGGCAAGGATCAGCGGCTCGACGCCTGACGGCACGGCACCGATGGTCAGCGGATGGCCAGCAGCCGCAATGCGTTCAGGGGAAAAACCGGGGATCATGCGCGGTCGTCTTTGAAGAGCGGAGAGAAATCGGGACGATAAGCGGCGATGCGGGGGAAGAGGCCGACGCGAAATTCCTCAGGCACCGGCATCTCGCCGGTCACCCATTTCACGAGGTCGTTGTCCTCCTCCTCCATGATGCGTTCCAGCTCGTCCAGTTCGATTTCGCTGAGGTTTTCGATCTCCGCATCGGCGAAAGCGCCGAGCACCAGGTCCATCTCGCGGATACCGCGGTGCCAGCAGCGAAAGAGGATGCGCTTGCGGCGTGGGGCGATCTCGGCGCTGGAGCGTGTCGTTCCCGTCATGATCGTCTTCACTTTCTACCGCTTGGATCGTCTGGCGCTTCTATAGACCGGCAAAAGCCACTTGTCAGCCTTGCCAAAGCGTCCTTCTCCGGCGATTTTGCCGGTCATGCGTCCCGCCCTTCTCGATCCGCTCTTTGCACCGCTTTCTTCCCTTCCGGGCATCGGCCCGAAGCTGGGAGACCTGTTCGCGCGCCTGCTCAACCAGGAGAGCATCGACGACTGCCGCGTCATCGATCTCGTTTTCCATTTTCCCCACAGCATCGTCGATCGCCGCAACCAGCCGGGCATTGCCAATGCGCAGCAGGGCGTCATCGTGACGATCACCGGTCGCGTCGATCGCCACCAGCCGCCGCCGCCCGGCAAATCGAACCAGCCCTACCGTGTCTTCCTGCACGACGAGACGGGCGAGTTGGCGCTCACCTTCTTCCGCGCCAAGGGCAACTGGCTGGAAAAGGCATTGCCGATCGACGAAACGGTGGTCGTCAGCGGCAAGGTCGACTGGTTCAACGGCCGGCCCTCGATGGTGCATCCGGATTACATGGTCCGGCTTGGCGAAGCGGATAACCTGCCGCTGGTCGAGCCGGTGCATGGCCTGACCGCCGGCCTGACCTCCCGCGTGCTCCGCAAGGCGGTGGAGGCGGCGATCGCCCGCGTGCCGCACCTGCCGGAATGGATCGAACAGACGCTGTTGCAGCGGGAGGGGTTCCCCTCCGCCTACGATGCCATCCATCGCCTGCACGACCCGCGCGACGAGACGGACCTAGATCCGCAGGCCCCTGCCCGCCGCCGGCTTGCCTATGACGAGTTTCTGGCAGGCCAGATATCGCTCGCCCTCGTGCGTCAGCGCCTGCGCAAGGTCGCCGGTCGGCCGGTCGTCGCGACGGGTGCGCTTAGCCGACCGGTCATCGACGCCCTGCCCTTTTCGCTGACGAACAGCCAGCGGGTGGCAATCGCCGAGGTGCTCAAGGATATCGCAGGCGAGCAGCGTATGTTGCGGCTGTTGCAGGGCGATGTCGGCGCGGGCAAGACCGCGGTGGCGCTGATGGCGATGCTGGCGGCCGTCGAATCCGGCGGGCAGGCCGTGCTGATGGCGCCCACCGAAATCCTTGCCCGGCAGCATTTTGCCACGCTGTCCCGCATGGCGGCACCTGCCGGCGTCACCATCGACGTCCTGACCGGACGGACGAAGGGCCGCGAACGCGATGCCATCCTCGAGCGCATCGCCTCCGGTGAAACGCAGATCGTCATCGGCACCCATGCGCTGTTCCAGGACAATGTCGTCTATAACGACCTCGTGCTCGCCGTCGTCGATGAACAGCACCGGTTTGGTGTACACCAGCGCCTGCGACTAACCGCCAAGGGTATCTCACCGCACATGCTGGTGATGACGGCGACGCCCATTCCCCGCACGCTGGTGCTTGCGGCCTTCGGTGACATGGATGTGTCCAAGCTGACGGAAAAGCCGGCCGGCCGCAAGCCAATCCAGACCGTCGTGGTGGCGCAGGAGCGCGTCGGCGAGATCGTCGACCGGCTGCGCGCTGCCCTTGCCGAGGGCAAGAAGGCCTATTGGATCTGCCCGCTCGTCGAAGAATCGGAAGAGAGCGACCTGATGTCCGTCGAGGAGCGGCACGCGACGCTCGCCAGCGTGTTCGGCCCCGCCGCCGGCCTCGTGCACGGGCGGATGAGCGGGCCGGAGAAGGACGCGGCCATGCTTGCCTTCAAGAGCGGCGAGACGCGGCTTCTGGTGGCGACGACCGTCGTGGAGGTCGGTGTGGACGTGCCGGATGCCACCATCATGGTGATTGAACATGCCGAGCGCTTCGGGCTCGCCCAGTTGCACCAGTTGCGCGGCCGCGTGGGACGTGGCGACGAGGCGTCGAGCTGCATCCTGCTCTACAAGGGGCCGCTCAGCGAGAATGGACGGGCGCGCCTTTCCATCCTGCGCGACACGGAAGATGGCTTCCGCATCGCCGAAGAGGACCTGAAGCTACGTGGCGAAGGCGAGTTGCTGGGGACCCGGCAATCCGGCACGCCGGGCTTTCTGGTGGCGAGCCTCGAAGCGCACGGCGATCTCCTGGAGATTGCGCGCAAGGACGCAGCCTACGTGCTGGAACGCGATGCCGACCTGACAAGCGCACGTGGCGAGGCGATCCGCACCCTGCTCTATCTCCATCGTCGTGACGAGGCGATCCGCTTTCTGCGTGCCGGGTGACCACAAAATCGTGATTTCGCCGATATAGCTTGTGAAGGCATACTTGTTTCGCACAAGCGAAGAAGGAGAAATGCCATGAAGACAGTTCTCATAGTCGCAGCAACGCTTGGCCTCTCGGCATCCGCAGCCTTTGCGGACTGTGCCGGCCACAGCAAGATCAATGCGGCCGCAAACGTCGACAAGACGATTACGACGGCGAGCGTCGTCACCACGGAAAAACAATCCCGTCTACCCGCAGAAGTGGACCAGATCCTTCTGGAAGACCAAAAAGACGTGACGGCTTCAAAGTAAGCCGTTCGAGCCGTCCCTGTCGGGGCGGCTCGCCTCTCGTCAGCTCTTTTTCCTGGCTTTCGCCTTTGCCTTGCGCTGCTCTTCGCTCTCCAGCAACTGCAATGTCTTTTCCGGCGGCGTCACGAGCCCGACGGAAATGATGAGCTTGGCGGCATCCTCCGCACTCATGTCGAGCAGCACCAGTTTCTCCCGCGGTACATAGACGAGGAAACCTGCCGTGGGGAACGGCGTCGGCGGCAGGAAGCAGGCGACCATATCCTTGCCCATCGCCTTGAATTTCGTCGCGATCTCGCCGCGCGCATCGGTCGCGACGAAAACGATCGCCCAAAGGCCTGGCCCCGGATATTCGATCATCGCCGCCTTGTTGAAGGACGTGCCCTTGTCCTTCAGCACTGTCTCGAAGATCTGCTTGAGGCTCTTGTGTACCGTGCGCACCAGTGGCGTGCGGTTGAACAGCGAATCACCGAACTCGACGATGGTACGGCCGATAAGGTTCTTGCCGAGAAAGCCGACCAGCGTGATCAGCACGAGCGCCGTCAGCAGGCCGAAACCGGGAATGGCGAACTGGACATAGCTTTCCGGGTTATACTGCGCCGGAATATAGGGTTTTACCCAGCTGTCGGCCCAGCGGATGAAGGTCCAGGTCAACCAAATAGTGATGGCGATCGGCGCGCAGATGACGAGGCCGGTCAGAAAATTGTTACGCAGCCGCATGGCAGGCGACTGTCTCGGAAGAAGGTCGGTCATCGGGTATCCAGCGTGAGGCGAGCGTGGGAGGCCACTCAGCCGTAGAAACCCGGATGATAGGAAACGGTTCCCCCGCCGTAAACCGGTGAAAACGCCACACGCATGAAATACTCCGGCGGCACCCCGTCCAGCGTCAACTTCGGATCAGGCTCAAAACCGAAACGGCGGTAGTAGGCGGGATCACCGAGCAGCACGCAACCGGCCGCGCCCAGAGCCTTCAGGCGGTCCAGCCCTTCCCGCACCAGCCTGCTGCCGATACCTTCGCCTTGCCGCCCGGGATCAACCGAAATCGGGCCCAGGCCATACCAGTCAGAGCTGCCATCGGAGACCGTAACCGGCGAGAAGGCGACGTGGCCGACGATCAACCCATCGACCTCCGCGACAAGCGACAACGTCAGGACACCGGCTGCCCGCAGGCGGTCGATGATGACATGTTCCGTTCCGTCGGCATGCGCCGCCGTCCGGAACGCCGTTTCCGTCAGCGTGCGGATGGCGTCGATATCGGTTGGCTGGTCAGGCCGGACGATCATTCGACCGTGACGGACTTGGCAAGGTTGCGCGGCTGGTCGACGTCCGTGCCCATGAACACCGCCGTATGATAGGCGAGCAGCTGGATCGGCAGCGAATAGATCATCGGCGCGATAATCTCGTCGACATTCGGCAGAACGATCGTCGCCATGGTCTCGAGCTTCGAGGCGGCAGCCCCCTTCTCGTCGGTGATGAAGATGATCCGGCCGCCACGAGCCGCCACTTCCTGCATGTTCGACACGGTCTTCTCGAAGAAACGGTCATGCGGCGCGATGACGATGACGGGCATGTTCTCGTCGATCAGCGCGATCGGCCCGTGCTTCAGCTCGCCGGCAGCGTAGCCTTCCGCGTGAATGTAGGAGATTTCCTTGAGCTTCAGCGCACCTTCCATCGCCAGCGGATAGCTGGTGCCGCGGCCGAGATAGAGCACGTCCTTGAACTTGGTGAGTTCGCGGGCAAGCTGTTCGATCGATGGCTGGATGGTGTTCAGCACGCTTGCCATGATGCGGGGCATCTCGGCGAGGTAGCGAACGAGGTCCTTTTCCTCTGCCTCGGTGAGCGTGCCACGCGCCCGGCCCGCACCGACCGCCAGCGCGGCCAGAACGGTCAACTGGCACGTAAAGGCCTTTGTTGAGGCGACGCCGATTTCCGGACCGGCGAGAATCGGGAAGACCGCATCCGATTCGCGGGCGATCGTCGATTCCTTCGTGTTGACCACGGCGCCGATCTTCAGGCCGTGTTCCTTGCAGTAGCGCAGCGAAGCCAGCGTGTCGGCGGTTTCCCCGGACTGGGAAATGAAGAGCGCCGCCGAGGCGGAATTCAGCGGGATTTCGCGGTAGCGGAATTCGGACGCCACATCGATTTCGACCGGCAGGCGGGCATAACGCTCGAACCAGTATTTTCCGACGAGACCGGCGAGATAGGCCGTGCCGCAAGCAGAAATGGCAAGGCTCGGCACCTTGGCGAAATCGATGTCCGTCGCAACGGGGCGAACCGTGTGGGTCAGGAAATCGACGTAGTGGCCAAGCGCATGAGAAATCGCCTCCGGCTGTTCATGGATTTCCTTTTCCATGAAGTGGCGGTGGTTGCCCTTGTCGACCAGGTAGGCGGCGGCGGAAGAGATCTGCCGCGGACGCTCGACACGGTTGCCGTCGATGTCGAAGATGTGCACGCCGTCGCGGCCCATCACCGCCCAGTCACCGTCGATGAGATAGCTGATATCGTTGGTGAATGGCGCAAGCGCGATGGCGTCGGAACCAAGGAACATCTCGCCCTTGCCGTAGCCGACGGCGAGCGGAGGGCCGTTGCGGGCAGCCATGATGGTCGACGGATCATCCTCGAAGATGACCGCGAGCGCATAGGCGCCCGTGACTCGGCGCAGCATGGCATGCATCGCCTCGCGACGGCCAAGGCCCTGCCGGAGATATTTTGCGACGAGCTGCGCGACGACCTCGGTATCTGTCTGCGTCGCGAAGGTCGCACCTTCGGCCGTCAGCTCATCTTTCAGCTCGGAAAAATTCTCGATGATGCCGTTGTGGACGACGGCGACGCCATCGACGAAATGCGGATGCGCGTTGCCTTCCGTCGGAGCGCCGTGCGTTGCCCAGCGGGTGTGGGCAATGCCGATGACGCCGGCCAGCGGTTCTTCCCCGAGCCGCTTTTCCAGATTAACGAGCTTGCCCTCAGCGCGGCGCCGCGCGAGCTTTCCGTCAACGATGGTGGCCACGCCCGCGGAATCATACCCCCGGTATTCAAGGCGTTTCAGGGCATCGACGAGCCGAGCCGCGACAGGCTGGTTTCCTACGATCCCGACAATTCCGCACATAAGCCGCTCCGCTCTTTCGAATGGTTTTGATTTCGTTCTTTTCGTAGAGATTTTTTACCGCGGCGCAACACGCCCATGCTCACTTTCAATTGCAAGCATTAATGTGAAACACGTGTTGTAACGGGGCAGATGCGGCGGCTATTCGGCCGCCTTCTTCTTTGCATCCTTGAGCGCTTGGTTACGCGCGCGGATGATGGCGGCCCGCCCGAGCTTGTTTTCCTGCCGGGCGCGGCCGAAAGCGACCGCATCGTCCGGCACATCTTCGGTGACGACGCTGCCCGACGCGACATAGGCGCCGTTGCCGATCAACACCGGTGCGACGAGCGACGAATTCGATCCGATGAAGGCGTTGGCGCCGATGTGGGTTATATGTTTGTTGATGCCATCGTAATTGCAGGTGATGGTTCCGGCGCCAATGTTCGTCTTGGACCCGATGACAGCGTCACCGATATAGGTCAGGTGGTTGACCTTGGCGCCCGCACCGATCTCCGCCTTCTTCACCTCGCAGAAATTGCCGACCTTTGCGCCTTCGCCGAGATTTGCGCCCGGCCGCAGTCGCGCATAGGGGCCGATTTCCGCATCCGTCGCGACATGGGCGCCCTCGATATGCGAGAAGGAATGGATGACAGTACCGCTCTCGATGGTCACGCCCGGGCCGAAGACGACATTCGGCTCGATCGTCACATCCCGCCCGATCACCGTGTCATAGGACAGGAAGACGGTTTCCGGCGCGATCATCGAAACGCCGTCGAGCATCATCTCGTGCCGGCGACGATGCTGCCAGAGCCGCTCGATAACGGCGAGTTCGGCGCGCGTGTTGCAGCCAGTCAGTTCCTCTTCCGGCGCTTCGACGGCGATGGCACGGCCGCCTGCGGCCCGCACGATCTCAACGATATCGGTGAGATAGTACTCGCCCTTGACGTTGTTGTTGCCGATCCGGTCGATCAGTTGGAGCACCTTGCGGCCATCGATCGCCATCAGGCCACCATTGCAATAAGTGATGGCGCGTTCGGCTTCACTTGCATCCTTGTGCTCGCGAATCGCCAGCAATTCGCCGTTCTCGACGAGCAATCGGCCGTAGCCGGTGGGGTCCGCGGTTTCGAAACCGATGACGACCACGTCCGCGCCGGCCGCAAGGCCATCGCGCGCGGCGATCAACGGGGTTTCGGTGATAAGCGGGGTATCCCCGAAGACGACGAGCACGTCGTCATAGCCCCTGGCGATGGCTGCACGGGCCGCGAGCACCGCATGCGCCGTGCCGAGGCGTTCCGTCTGGATGTGGACAGAACTTGTGACGGCAGCGTTCTTTGCCGATGCTTCGACCTTTTCCGCGTCGCGGCCCAATACCAGCGCGATATCGGAAATGCCGGCCTTGGCGAGTGCATCAACGACGTGGGCGATCATCGGCCGGTTACCGACCGGGTGCAGGACCTTCGACTGCGACGACTTCATACGCGTGCTTTCGCCCGCTGCCAGAATGACAGCCAGGCAATTGCGCTTCGGGCGGTCTGCAGTCATGGGAATCCCTCGTTCATCCGAAATCGATGGCGTTCCTTAGCAAAAAGCCACGCGAAGAGACAAAGGGATTTCGCACCCGCTCATTTGGTGTTGCTGCGCAGCCGGCTTTCCGTCAGCAATCCGCTTTCGTCGAGGATCGGATAGGCGACCGACACCAGATGGGCATTCACCCGCTTCAGGTCGCGCAGGATATCGAGATGCAGCGAACTGGTCTGGAGACTGTCCAGCCGGCCGTCGCGCAGCCGTTCGAGGTGGCGTTCGGAGGATTGTTTCTCCATGCGGCGCACATCGACCTTCACCTCCACCAACTGACGCGCCAGGCCGGAATCCCGTGTGACAAAAATCGTCTGGGCGATGCGCAGGTTCTCGATCGTCAGGTTGAAAAGGTTGGCAAGTTCCTTGTAGCCGTCATCGGAAAATTTCAGGCCGTTGACGATTTTCTTGCGCACCTGCTCCTGAAGGCCCTTTTCGATGATGTCGCCGACATGCTCGAGGTTGATCGCATAATCGATGATGACGATCGAGCGGGCCGCCGATTCGCCGCCCACGCCCTGCCGGCCAAGCCGCGAGAGATAGATCTTCACCTCCTGCTGCAGGGCATCGACCTGACGTTCCAGCTCGGCGACATCTTTCAGCGGCGCGAGATTGTTGTCGTTGAAGGCCCGCATGGTGCTGATCAGCATGGATTCGATGATATCGCCGACCCGTAGCACTTCACGAGTCGCGCCGGAAAGCGCGATCACCGGCGTCGAAAGCGCGGTATCGTCTAGGTACTTCGGCCCTGTTTCCGGCTGCTTCTCCTCCGGAACAAGCTTTTCCATAAGGAGTGACAGTGGGCTGGAAAGCGGCCAGAGCACCAGCGCGACGGCGATATTGAAGACCAGATGCACGTCGACCGGCAGTTTTGCGGCGGGGACGGGCAGCATCGCCAGCAGTCCGGCAACCTGTCCCGCGAAGGGAAGCACGACAAGACACCCCACACCGCGAACCAGAAGATTGCCAAGCGTGACCCGGCGCGCAGAGGCTGCGGCCTTCAGCGTCGCGATGACCGGCGGCACGGCGCCACCAAGATTGGCGCCGAGCACGAGGATGACGGTCAAGGCGGGAGAAAGAATGCCCATGGATGCGAGCGACAGGATCAGCACGACGACCGCAAGGCTCGACGAGGAAATGATGGCCAGCACGGTCGAGAAGGCGAGCGCCGCCGGCCAGGCGCCGTCGAGAAGCTTCAGGAATGCGGCGAGCGCTGGCGACTGGCGCATCGGCTCCGTGGCAAGGCCAAGTAGATGCAGGGAGAGCAGCATCAGGCCAATGCCGACAAGCGCCGAACCAAGGCCCTGCCGCGCGGTGGAGCTGCTCGATTTATAAAGCACGACGCCGACCAGGATGATCAGCGGTGAAATCGATTCGATGCCCGTCGCCACCAGCCAGGCGGTGACGGCCGTGCCGACATTGGCACCGAGCAGCACGATCTGCGCCATCCGCGCCCGCACCAGATTGCGCTCGACGAAAGAGGCGATCATCAGGGCCGTTGCCGTAGAACTCTGCAGGGCGACCGTCGCGACGAAACCGGCAAAAAAGGAGCGGAACGGCCCGCGCGTGCCAAGCGCCAGCCCGGAGCGCAGTTTGACGCCGAAGGCCCGCGTCATGCCGTCCTTCACCTGCGCGAGACCGAACAGGAGCAGCGCGACCGCGCCGAAAAGGTTGATCATGACGATTGTAGATTCCACCTTTGTTATCCTCCTCCACACCCCGGTCGCGAACGGACTCACGGCGGTGATCACGCATCCGAGCATGAATTTTCAAATTATGACAGTGGAATTCGTCGGAAATCTGCCAATAATTTCAAAAAAATTTGGTTTGCCGGCAAAGGAAATCGAAGCAAAGCCCGCTTGTGTGCGAGCGGTTATTTTGCGCAGCATTGCAAGCACGTTGCGCACTTCAATTCCCGTGAACTTTCCTTTAAGAGACGATTTCCGGCCGCATGGCCGCGTTCATGAGGAAATTTAGACGATGCTCGAAGCCCTGAGACGCGCCTCCCAGACCTGGGTGGCAAAAGCCCTGCTGATCGTACTGGTCGGTTCCTTCGCGGTTTGGGGCGTTTCGAGCTCGCTTGTTACAGGCGCGTCCAACTCCGTCGTCACGGTCGGCGACGTCAAGGTTTCGCCGACGGACTTCCGTCTGGCCTATGAGCGCCAGATCGCGACGATGTCACAGCGCATCGGCATGCGGATCAACGCCGAACAGGCTCGCGCCTTCGGTATCGAGAACCAGGTTTTTGCCGAACTCGTTGCCGGCGCCGCCCTCGACCAGCTTTCGCGCGACATGAACCTCGGTCTTTCCGAAGGCCGCCTCGCCCAGCTGATCGCCGACGATCCGGCCTTCCGCGGCGTCAACGGCCAGTTCGACCGCATGGCCTTCTCGTCCGTGCTTCGCAATGCGGGCCTGCGCGAGAACGACTATATCAACAACCGCAGCCAGGTGGCGATCCGCACCCAGGTGGTGGAAGCCGTTTCCGACGGCTACAAGGCCCCGGTCGTGCTGACCGAAGCGCTCCGCCAGTACCGCAACGAAGCACGCACCATCGACTACCTGCTGCTGAGCAACGCCAATATCGATCCCGTCAAGGCGCCGGGCGACGACGTGCTCGCGCCCTGGTTCGAACAGAACAAGGCGAAGTACCGCGCACCGGAATACCGCAAGTTCATCTATCTCGCGCTTGAGCCGAAGGACATCCTGGACACGGCCGCCATCACCGATGAGGCGCTTCAGGCTGACTACGAGAAGAACAAGGAAAAGTACCGCACGCCGGCGACCCGCACGATCGAGCAGTTGACGTTTGCCGACCGCGCCGCAGCCGATACCGCCGCCGCAAAACTCGCCGCCGGCACGACCTTCGACGCGATCATCACGGAACAGGGCAAGACTCCGGCTGACGTGCTGCTCGGCGATTTCACGAAGGCAAGCGTACCGGACCAGAAATTCGCCGAGCCGGCCTTCGCCGTCGCTGCGGACGGCGGCACGACGCCGGTCATCGACGGCACCTTCGGTCCGATCATCCTGCGTGTGACGAATATCCGGCCGGAAGTGCTGAAGTCCTTCGATGATGTGAAGGAAGAGCTTCGCAACGAGCTGGCGCTCTCCGAGGCCGCCGACGGCATTCTCGCCGTGCATGACCGCATCGAGGACAGCCGCGCCGAGGGCCTCAGCCTTGCCGAGGCTGCAGAAAAGAACAACCTGAAGGCCGTGACGATCGATGCGATCGACGCTCAGGGCAACGACCAGAAGGGTGAGGAAATCAACGGCCTGCCGGAAGAAGCCGCACTTGTCGGTGAAATCTTCAAGACCGAAATCGGCACAGAAACCCAGCCGGTCAATGTCGGCCGTGAAGGTTATGCCTGGTTCGAAGTGCTCGACGTCATCCCGGATCGTGACCGTACGCTGGACGAAGTGCGCGACCGCGTCGTCGCCGATTGGACCGCCGAACAACAGCGCCAGGCGCTTGCCAAGAAGGCAGACGAACTGGCTGAGCGTGTCCGCAAGGGCGGCGACCTCGCCGCTATTGCCGACGAACTCGGCATTGCCGTTGAAAACAAGATCGGCCTGCATCGCGGCGCCCAGGATCCGGTGCTCGGCCCGGCTGCCGTTGCCGCGGCCTTTGCTGGTCCGGTCGGCCATGTCGCCAACACGCCGGGCGTTGATGGCGAAGGCCAGATCCTGCTGAAGGTTACGGAAGCAAACGCGGACACGGCAACCGACGCGCTTTCCAACGACGAGCAGCAAATCGCTGCCGTCGCCCGCGCCAGCGGCGACGACATTCTCGACCAGATGGTCAGCGCGCTGCAGACGGCCTACGGCGTCTCCATCAACCGCACGCTCGCCGAACAAAGCATCGCGCGGTAGGGAGACGGGGAACTCGATGTCTGACCTGAAACCCTATATCGCCAAGGTAGCCGCTGGAAACACGCTCGACCGCGAGGACGCAAGGGGCGCGTTCGAGATCATCATGTCCGGCGCCGCCACGCCCTCGCAGATCGGCGGCTTCCTGATGGCGCTGCGCGTGCGCGGCGAGACGGTGGACGAGATCTACGGCGCCGTCGGCTCGATGCGCGCCCGCATGCTGCCGGTCACCGTGCCGGCGGATGCGATGGATATCGTCGGTACCGGTGGTGACGGCGCCGGCACCTACAACATCTCGACACTCGCCGCGATCATCGTCGCGGGCGCCGGCGTGCCCGTCGCCAAACATGGCAACCGGGCGCTCAGCTCCAGGTCCGGCACGGCGGATGCCCTCTCCTGCCTTGGCGTCAAGCTCGATATCGGCCCGGCCGAGATTGCGCGTTGCGTGCATGATGCCGGCCTCGGCTTCATGTTCGCGCAGTTGCACCACCCGGCAATGAAGCATGTCGGCCCGTCGCGGGTCGAACTCGGCACGCGCACCATCTTTAACCTGCTTGGCCCCCTCTCCAATCCCGGTGGCGTCAAGCGCCAGCTCCTCGGTGTCTTCTCGTCGCATTGGCTGGTGCCGATTGCCGAAGTGATGCGTGACCTCGGTTCGGAAAGCATCTGGGTCGTGCACGGCGAAGGCCTTGACGAGATCACCACGACCGGCACCACGCAGGTAGCCGCACTCGAGGACGGAAAGATCCGCACCTTCGAACTGACACCCGCCGATTTCGGCCTTCCGCAGGTGAAACTCGACGACATCCGCGGCGGTGACGGCGCGCACAATGCCGCCGCCCTCCTCTCGGTGCTCGGCGGTGCGCACATGCCCTACCGTGACATCTCGCTTGCCAATGCCGCCGCCTCGCTTGTCGTGGCCGGCAAGGCGGAAACCCTGATGGACGGCATGGTGCAGGCAACGGAAGCGCTCGAAAGCGGCCGCGCCCGCGCCGCACTGGAACGCCTTGTCGCGGTTTCCAATGAAGGCCAGGCGGAGTAGGATTGGCCATGACCGACATCCTGAAGAAAATCGAAGCCTACAAGCTGGACGAGATTGCCGCCGCCAAGGCGCGTGTCGCGCCCGCTGAGCTTCGCGCCCGCATCCGTGACCAGCAGCCGCCACGCGGCTTCTTCGCGAGCCTCAAGGACAAAAAGGCCGCAGGTCACTTCGGCCTGATCGCCGAGATCAAGAAGGCAAGCCCTTCGAAGGGCCTTATCCGCCCGGATTTCGACCCGCCGGCGCTCGCCAAGGCCTATGAGGCCGGCGGTGCCGCCTGCCTTTCCGTGCTCACCGACACACCGAGTTTTCAGGGCGCGCCGGAATTCCTCATCGCCGCCCGCGAAGCCTGCGCCCTGCCCGCCCTGCGCAAGGATTTCATGTTCGACAGCTACCAGGTGCTGGAGGCCCGCGCCTGGGGTGCGGACTGCATCCTGCTCATCATGGCCTCGCTCAGCGACGACACCGCGAAAATGCTGGAAGATTCAGCCTTCTCGCTCGGCATGGACGTGCTGATCGAAGTGCACGACGAAGAAGAGATGGAGCGCGCGCTGAAGCTGAAATCCAAGCTCGTCGGCGTCAACAACCGTAATCTTCGCACCTTCGAGGTCGATCTCGCCGTTTCGGAAAAACTCGCCGGCATGGTGCCGGATGACCGGCTGCTCGTCGGCGAAAGCGGCATCTTCACCCATGCAGACTGCGAACGCCTTGGCAAGGTCGGCATTTCAACCTTCCTCGTTGGCGAAAGCCTGATGCGCAAGGATGACGTGGCGGCCGCGACGTGCGAACTGCTCACCGGTTCGGCCGGCATGCTGGCGGCGGAATGATGGCCGAGACGGCTGACACGCTCACCCATATCGACGCGTCAGGCGAAGCCAACATGGTCGATGTCGGCGACAAGGCCGAGACCGTGCGCATCGCCGTCGCAGAGGGTTTCATCCGCATGGCGCCGGCGACGCTCGACCTGATCCTCAAGGGTGACGCCAAGAAGGGCGACGTAATCGGCACGGCCCGCCTTGCCGGCATCATGGCCGCCAAGCAGACGTCTAACCTCATCCCGCTCTGCCATCCGCTGATGCTGACGAAGGTCGCAGTGGACATCCGCGAGGACCACGCCCTGCCCGGCCTGCGCATCGAGGCCATGGCGAAATTGACCGGCCGCACCGGCGTCGAGATGGAGGCGCTGACCGCCGTCAGCGTCGCCTGCCTCACCATCTACGACATGGCAAAGGCCGCGGACCGCGAGATGGAAATCGGCGGCGTCCGGCTGCGCGAGAAATCCGGCGGCCGCTCCGGCGATTACAAGCACAGAGACAGCTGATGTCCCTTCTTCCTGTTGCCGATGCCCTCGATCGCCTGCTCTTCGGAGCAAGGCCACCCCATCGGACGGAACAGGTTTCGCTGCACGACGCCCAGGGTCGCGTGCTCGCTGAAGACATCGCGGCACGGCTCACCCAGCCTCCCTTCGACAATTCCGCCATGGATGGCTATGCCGTCCGCCATGAAGACATCGCCGAACTCGGCTCCGTCCTCAAGGTTGTCGGCACCTCCGCCGCCGGGCACGCTTTCAAAGGCTCGGTCGGTCCTGGCGAGGCCGTGCGCATCTTTACCGGCGCACCGCTTCCGGCTTTCGCCGATACCGTACTCTTGCAGGAAGACGCCGAAGTGCTGGAGGGTGGCCGCATCCGCACGACCTTCCTCACTCCGAAAGGCCGCCATATCCGCCCGCGCGGCCAGGATTTTTCCGAAGGCGACGTCGTGCTCAAGACGGGCGATCTGCTCGACGCCGGCCGCCTGACGGTCGCCGCGGCGATGAACCATCCGCAACTGACCGTCTACGCCCGACCGCGCATCGCCGTTCTTGCCACCGGCGACGAACTCGTGCCGCCCGGCACACCGCCCGGTGCCAGCCAGATCATCGCCTCCAACACCTACGGCGTCTCCGCGCTCGCCCGCGAGGCCGGCGCGGAGGTGATCGATCTCGGCATTGTCCGGGATGACAAACAGGCGATCCTCGACGCCGTGCGCAACGCTTTGTCGCTCGACATCGACGTGCTCGTCACGCTCGGTGGCGCGTCCGTTGGAGATTTCGATCTCGTTCAGCCCGTGCTTGGCGAAGCCGGCATGGAACTCGACTTCTGGCGCATCGCCATGCGCCCCGGAAAGCCGCTGATGGTGGGCCGCCTCGGCGCCATCCAGGTCGTTGGCCTGCCTGGCAACCCCGTCTCCAGCCTGGTTTGCTCGCTGCTCTTCCTGGAACCCCTTGTCCGCCATCTCGCCCGTCTGCCCGCAAGGAACCGGCAGCGTCCGGCCCTTGCCGCTGTCGCGCTCAAGGAGAACGACCAGAGACAGGATTATGTGCGTGCGCGCATCCACCGTGCCGCCGACGGGACGTATCGCGTGACGCCGTTTGCGAAACAGGATTCCTCGATGATGAAGGTCTTCGCCGAATCAGAAGGCCTGCTCATCCGTCCGCCGCATGCGCCGGCAGTGCCGGAAGGTGCTGCTTGCGAAATCCTACTGATTCGAGAGCCGCAAGACTGAGCAGTCGCCTACAGGTGACTTCAGCGCCACCGCTCGTTCAATAGACCGTATATTTCAGCAGCCCGAGCGACCAGTTTACGCCACGGTTTTCCGTATCGCGCGTCCAGGTCTGCTTCAGCGTGCCGGCAATCTCGGCGATCGTGGTGCGCGCATCCAGTTCCTTGGTCAGCCCATAGTCGTTGGGCGCAACCTTGGTGAGGTCCACGTCGTCGGCGACGACGATCGCCACCAGCACGTTTTCGCTTGGGCCGTCGGCCTCGAATTCAAAGCCGTAGTAGTCATCGGGAATGGTGAGCGGCATGTTCGGCGTCAGTGGGGTGATCTTCTGCGCCGCTTCGTTCGGGAAAATCTGCGTCGCCTTGCCGTCCTTGTCGACGTCGTAGAGGATGAGATGCCCGCCCGTGCTGCTCGTCACGCTGATCTTGAAGGCGTCGCCACCCTTCAGGTGGTCGGAGGAGAGCGCCACCTTGACGTCACCCGTCTGCGGCTTGCCGAGAATGTCGCCAACAGCATCCATCGGGTCCGCGGCCACATAGGCCGTCTGTTGCGTGTTCTCGACCTTGACCTCCTCGACCTTGCCATAGTCGGGGTTCTGCTGCGTTTCGCCGCCGGTCTGCGGCTGCTGGTACTGCTGCCCGCCCTCGGCGGTCGGCGTGACGGCGCTGGCGCCGAGCAGGGCGTAATTGACCTCCAGCTGCGGATCGAGGCCCTGGCACTGTGTTTGCGCCGAGCAATAGGTCTGCGACTGCTTCTTCACATATTCGAGCAGTTCGGCATTGGAGACGATGCCGTTGCCATTGCTGTCGGCTGCGGAAATCTCATGGCCATTGACATAGGAAAGGGTGAAAACGCCGTGCCGCTCTTCCGGCGGCAGGCGCGTATCATCCCAGGCAACCTGATAGGAGGAGGCAGCACTCCAGGCCTCCACGCCGTTCTGCTTGGCGATCTCCGGCTTGTCGACCACAGCGACGTCGATGCGCAGCCCGCGCATCTTCACCGCATCGGCCGGCTTGGCGAAGGGGCGCGGCAGGAAGCGCGCGCTTTCCAGCGCTTCGCCGACATCCGTCGAGAGCGAGCGTGAAATCGTACCGGAATGGCAGGCGTCGATGACGATGGACACGGCGCGGTCCTTCAACTTCGCCAGCATCGCGTCGATCTCGTCGTCCAGAATGACATTCGACCAGTCGCCATCGCCGGCGGCGATGTCATAGGTCGAGAGCGCTTCGTCCAGTCCGTCCTCCTCGTCACCGCTCGCATCCTTCACTTGAAGGCCGTGACCGGAGAAATAGAAATAGACCCGGTCGCCCGGCTGCGTGCCGTTGACCAGCCATTCGTCGATGCTGGCGAGGATCGAGGCGCGGCTCGCATCCTTGTCGAGCAGGACCCGGATCTGGTCCGCCGCATAGCCCTGCTTTTCCTTCAGCAGCTTTTCGATCAGCGGCACATCGTTCTTCGGCCCTTCGAGGAACATTTTTTCAGGCAGCGACGCATAGGTGCCGATACCGATCAGAAGCGCCCGGTCGGCGGCCTCCGCGGCTGAAAACACCCCGAGCGACAACAGAAGAGCGGCGGCGTAACGGATCATCAGAGCGTTTCCCGCGTGTAGAGAGGTTGGATAGCGACACTGGCTTCCTTGCCGTCGAGACGGGTCGTGAGGGCCTGCAGCACGGCTTCGGCGGTCACGTTCTTGTCGGCCAGCACCGCGCCGATGGCATCGACCGGCTCGGAGGTCCAGATCGTGATAAGGTGATCGGCTCCAAAAGGTTTGACGACCTCCACATCCGACAGCTTGAATTCGGAACTGTTCGTGCCCGCCGCCTGCATATCGAGGAACTGTACCTCGCCCGTATTGGCGAGGTTGAAGACGAGCATGTTCGGATAGCGGCCGGGGGGCGCATCGAAGCGCAGGCGATCACCGGCGGCATAGATATCCTTGGTGGGCGTCAGCGAAACGGAGCCCGGGTTCTGGCTTGCCATGGCCTTCAGGAAGTCGAGCAGCACATATTTGTCCACCACCGACTGGATACTGTCCGCGCTGACACTTTCGGCCGCGACATCGCCGTTTGGCGTGTAGAAGACGCCGGTCGCCACATCCCAGCGATAGGGCGTTCCGGTGCCGTCGGTGTTCTTCGGCTTGTCGGCCGTGCCGTCGATCTGAAGGGCGATGTTGCCGGTCCAGCCGAGATCCTTCGCCGTTTTGATCGCCTTGCCGGTGTCGGCTGCACCATTGTCGCTGGTGTCCGTTGTCGTGGTATTGTTGCTTGCGACCGGGATACCGCGCGTCAAGGTGACGACGACCTCGCCATCCGAACGCGCCACCTGCGGCGTGAAATTCGGCACTTGCAGCGCTTCCGAGCGGTTCTTCACATTGCTGAAGACGTAGTCCTCAAGTTCGATGCGGGTAATGATGCCATTGCCGTCGCGGTCGGCGCTGCCTTCCACGGCGCGGGCAAAACTCCAGCTCAGTGCACCGCGCGGCTCGCCGTCGATGATGACCTCCGGCGTTGGCTGGCTTTCCAGCGAGGCGGCCAGCACCGTCACCTGCTTGAAGCTGATTTCCTTGAGATTGGCGCCCGCAATCGCCTCTTGCGAGGGCGGCGCAAGCTTGACCTTGACGGCCGGCGCCAGGCGGCTCTTGCCCTTGATTGACCGGCTCATACCGCCGGAAAAGCAGCTGTCCGAAACGAAAAGCACATGCACGCCCTTGCCCTCGGCCTCGGCAAACCAAGCGTTCATCTCGTTGTCGACGATGATCTCGTTGGACGTTTCCTCGTGGCGGTTGCGGTCAAAACCCGGCAACTGGAGAAACTCGTCGAGGCCATCCGCCTCATCGCCCGCGACAAGCTCGGGCATCTGCGCCCCGTGGCCGGCATAGGTGAAGATGATCGTATCGCCGGCGGCGGCCTGCGCCACCATGTCGGTCCAGGCCTTGCGGATATCGTCCTTGCGTGCCTGCTCGTTGGTGAATTTGGTGGCCGTGAAGCCCGCTGCACTCATCGAGCGATAGACGTCTTCCGCGTCCCGCACCGCGCCGTCGAGACTGACATCGTTGGGATATTGATCGACGCCGACGACGAGCGCATAGGTCTGCGCCGCGAAAACCGGCGCCGGCAGCGCGACGGCAAGAGAAAGGGCCAGGAGGCGGGGCAGCGTCTTCATCATTATTGCACGTCCACTTCCACGCGGCGGTGCAACTGGTTCAGCGTTTCCGTATCATAGGCGCTGGCATCATCCGGCTTGAAGGGTTGGTCTTCGCCCTTGCCCTCGGTGGTGATGGTACCGGCATAACCGGTATCGTAGAGATACGTCTTCAGCGTTTCGGCGCGTGCAAGCGAGAGCTTGTAATTCGCATCCGCGGAGCCGACGGGATCGGTGTGGCCGATCAGCTTGATCGAACCGGGTTTGACGGTCTTCAGGCACTCGGCCAGGTCCTTCGCCGCCTCGACGCCCTCCGGCGCGAAATCCGCCGTGCCGAAGACGTAGCGTATCGGCGTCGACTTCTTCTTGATCGTCACGCCACGGAACGAAACCTTGCACCCGCCGCGCATGGCAAGTTTCACGGGACGCGGTGCGGCAAGCCGCATTTCGCTGGCCATCTTGTCGAGGCGCAGGATGTATTGTTCGTCCGGCGCCATCCAGTCGGGCGTCAGCGTCTCGTTCGATCCGTCTTCCAGCGCAATCTGGTAGAACCGCGCCGCCTGCTCATAATCCTTGCGCTCACGGGCAAGATCGCCGAGCGCATCGAAAACCTGCCAGGGACCGCCATACTGCCGCTGGAGGTCTTCCAGTTCCTGCTGATGGTCGGACAGCTTGCCGCCATTGCCCACCGCCGTCGAGATGCGGTTGAAGGCCGTCAGAGCCGCAACGCGACCGACCAGCGTGCGCTCGTTTGCGCTGCAATTGGCCGTGCCGGCGGTTTCTGCAAGGGCGCGTGCCTTCTGCTCGTCGCCGGCATTGAACGCCTCGATGACACCGGTGAAGGCATCGCAGGCCGCTGCGGCCGGGGCGGCTCCGGCCAGGACGAAGAGTGTTGCTGCCAGGGATCGCATCAGCATTGTCGGTTCAGCCCTCGTGTCGTTTGGCAAAAAATAGGCAGGGGCCCGAAAGCCCCTGCCCTTGTTATCATTTGATCTCGAAAGTCACCATCTGGAGACCGGCCGCGCCATTGTCCTTCTCGGCCTGCTTGGCGAGGTTGACGGCAATGCCGCGGGTGGTCGGCTGCTTCGAGCTCACGGCCAGCTGCTTGGCCTGCTCGGCCGTCAGCTTCTGGTCCCCGAGGCCGCCAATCTTACAGTAGGCGATCATCGTTTCGCCGGGTGACGGCGAATCGAAGGTCAGGTTGCCCGTGCCCGGCTGCGGGATCAGGCGGCGTTCACCGGTGTTCAGCGTGGTGTTGCCGATCATGACGTCCGGAATGATTTCCACATTGCCGGTGTCCTCCACATACATCACCTGAAGCTCACAGGCGTGATTCGTGCTGAGCTCGAAGCTAAGGTAATCCCCCACCTTCGCGCTTGTCGACGGGACATGCAGGGCAAGCTTGACCTTTTCAGCCTGCGCCTTGTCGTCCTGCTTGTAGGCCGGCGTGACATAGGTGTTGTCGACGGCCTGCTCCTGCTTCTGCTCCGGCTGCTGGTAGCCCGTGTTGTCCACGGCCGGCTTGGTGTAGGAGGCATCGCCAGTATTGTTGACGGCCACGTCCGGATTGACGCCGCGCTTCAGCGGTTCAAGCTGCAGCAGCGGTTCCAGCATGAAGGCATACTGCTCTTCAACCTCGGTGCGCGGGATCGTGGCGCCCGATTCGAGCGTCGCAACCCAATCGATGCCGATGCGCAGTGCATTCACGTCGGTGAGGCGGCGGATGTCGGAGGAGAACTCCTCCGGCGTCATGTCGAACTCGGCAGCCAGCTGTTCGAAGTTCAACTCGTCCTCGTACTTGTCAGCGAAGTAGGTGAAGATTTCCGCGCCGCCGGGTGCCTTCAGGCTGGTCTTGCCACCGCCGGAGGTCGCTTCGGTGATGCCGAGGCGATCGAGCGCGGCGACGAAACGATCCGTGTCGCGCTTGTAGACCTCGTTCAACTCCTCCTGCGGCACATAGACGGCGAGCAGCTCGTCCTGCTGGTCCTTGGAGAACAGCGTGGAGGTTTCGATATGCTCACGCAACTGGTCGCGCTTGGAGAGAATGCCGTCGAAGTGGCAGTCGAAGCACGAGCGGGCATTGATGATCTCGACGCCCTTGCCGATCGGTCGCTTGCGGAAGGAGACGATCGCCGTCGGGCCGATATCGAGCTGGTCGCCCTTGTCGGTCGAGAGGTAATAGCCCTGCATGCCGTTTGGAAGCGAGAAGATCATTTCGCCGCCGTCATGGTCGAAGGCTTCGAGACCGGCTTTCAGGCGAACGCCTTCCGGCCCCGCCGGGAAACGCTTCAGCACCTGCTTGCCGACGTCGCCCGCAAAGTCATAGGACTTCCAGTAATAGCCGCCGAACGGCATGTCGTGGCGTTCCAGCATGCGATTGTGATCGGAAACACCCGAAGAGCCATCGGCAAAGCCCGCACGAACGATACGGCGACGCTCGATATTTTGATCGACAGGCACCTGGAAGCGCTTTTCAAGCTCGGAAATATTGGTCGGCAGCTTCATGAGGCGGTTATAGACCTTCGGCCGCGCGCCGTTGCTCATGAACCAGTCGACACGCATGATGGGAAGCTGCGACTGCGTCGCCTTGGCAAGCGAATGCAGCTGGGCATCGCTCGTCGGTTCCACACCATAGAAGTACTCGTTGATCAGGAAGTCGTAGTCTTCCTGGCTCCATTCGAGGTCACGCAGGTCAACGCGAACGAGCAGGCCGTCCGAGCCCTCCACTTCCTCGGGCAGCACCAGTTCCGGGCCATAGGACAGCGAATTCAAGAGCTTCTTGAAGCCGCCGGCGAGAACCCGCATGCGCTTCAGGAAGGTCTCATGCGTCTCGCAGCTCATCATGCCGTTATACTGGTCGCGATAGCTGAAGTAGCGCATGAACGGCTGGTCGTGCTCGTCCACCTTGGAAATATCGCGCAGCGCCAGCTCGACGAAATCGAGATATTTCAGCATCGGCCGCGAGCGCTTGGTCTGCGTTGCGGAGACCGCCGTCGGAATGTCCGACTGGTTCAGCGAATTGATCCAGTCGGCAAGGCCCTGCACTTCGGCGTCGTCCGGGCGTTTGCCGAGCGGCATGCGGCCGCTGGTAACGCTGGTGTAGAGCAGCGACTTGGCGGCATCGCCAGGCGTCACGAAGGCCGGGTTGGCGGCAATCGAGGCAAGGTCACCCGATGGGAAGGACCCTTGCGAGCTTTCGCCCGGGCCATGGCAATTGCGGCAGTATTTGCCGATGAAGGCATCGGCCGCTGAGGCCAAATCCGCACTGCCGCCGGCAGCACCGAGCGCGCTTTCGGCCGTCGCCTCGCTGCAGACCGGCGCTGTGCTGGTCTCGACGGGCGTTACCTTCACCTCGCGATCGGCGAGGAAGGCGTACATCGCCTGCTTGTCCTCATCGGACAGCGTCGACAGGCCCTGCGCGATCCGGCGCATGACCGGATCGGACAGCGGCGAACCGGAAAGCTTCTTGCCCTCGTCGATCAGGCCTTTGGTGAAGACTTCATGCGAAGCAAGGCCGCTCATGCGCGCCTTGGTGATATCCGGCGCGACGGCGCCGGTCAGGCCCTTTTCGCCTTCATAGGCGCGGGCGAGATCGAGGCCGTAGGTCGTGGTGCGTGGCGTATGGCAATCGCCGCAGCCGCCGACATTTTCGATGAGATAGCGGCCACGCTCCATCTGCGTTTCCTCGCGCGGCTGATAGGCCTGCACGGTGAAATGGCTGCGCTTCCAGAGCGTCAGCGTGGTCTGCCGGTTGAACGGGAAGGCAATCTCATGCTCGTGCGAGGCGGCATCCGATTGCGGCAGCGTGTCGATATAGGCTTTGATATCCAGCACATCCTCCGGCTTCATGCCGCCATAGGACGTATAGGGCATGACCGGGTAGAGGTTGTTACCCTCCTTGTCGAGGCCGACCATCACGGCGTTCAGGAAGTCCGCATTCGACCAGCCGCCAATGCCGTTCGGATGGGCGGAAATGTTCGGCGCGAAGAACTTGCCGATCGCCGTCTGCATTTCCATGCCGCCGGACAAAAGCTCGGTGTTGTCGCCCGAGCCATGGCAGGCGCCGCAGCCGGCCGCGCCGAACATGACCTTGCCGTTGTCGACATTCGGCTGGTAGGTGCCGAAGGCATCCGGCGCGAACTGGTCGATCGCCAATGCCCCGGTGGGACAGATAGCCAACAGGGCGAGGCCAAGCGTTGCGGCAATGCCCGTGCTTCGGCGGGAAAATGATGTCTTGAACATGCGCATGGCTTGTTCCCTCGCTCCAAGAGGCCGGCGGACCGGCTGGAAATTCAATCTCTCTGACACAATTCCGGATGCGAAACCGCTTCGCAGTTTCTTCGGGAACTGTCCTATCGAAACTCGAAACGCTCGAACTCGACGCGGCGCGGTGCCTTGCCGAGTTCCTTCAATCCCTTTTCGATGGCCAGCCGCAAAGGCGGCGGGCCGCAGAACCACAGGTCGGCCTCGGCCGGATTCATCGTCGTGCCGGAGACGAGCTTCGTTGCATCGAAACGCCCGTCGGTCGCCGAATTGTGCAGAACGAAGTTGAAATTCTCGAGCTTTTCCGCCTGCGCTCGGAACGTTTCGAGGCCGATCGCCTCCGCTCCGTCTCGCACGCAGTAGACCATGTGGATATCCTGCCCCTCGTCGCCCTTCAACCGGCTCGCCATGGCGAGAAATGGTGTGACGCCGATGCCGCCAGCGAGCCATATCTGCTTCTTGCCGCCGCGCTTATGATTGAAATGCCCGTAGCCGCCCTCGAGCGTCAGCGCATCGCCAACCGAAACCGTCTCGCGCAACGCCTTGGTATAATCGCCGAGCGGCTTGATGGCGAAGCGGACTGAACCGTCGTCCTCTATCCCGGCGATGGTGAAGGGATGCGGCTCGCGAAGGCCCGTCTTGTTGACGCGGAAGAAGCCGAACTGGCCAGGTTTCGCCCGAAGCTTGCCGCCGATCGGCCTTGCCGAAATGATCGTCGCCCCGTCATGGCGCTCGACACTCACAACCTCGTATCTACGCGTGCGAAGCCATGGCAGGAGCTGCGTATAGGCGTAGCTGACGATGCCGATGAGAGCGAACAGATTGAGATAGGTCGCCAGCAGCGCCGTGCCGTCATAGGGGCGCTTGATGAACATCTGGTGGAACGCCACCATGACGAAGAGCAGGCCGATGAAGCGATGCGTGATGCGCCAATACTGATAGGGAATCTGGAAGCGCGTCTTCGGGATCACCTTGACGAGGCTGAGAATCAGCAGGAAGACGAAGGCGTAGAACGCCCATTCGCCCGCTGTCTTGGCGAGCTGGTTGAGCCCGCTGGTCACGGAAAGCCCCTGGAAATCCGGCGCAATAAAATAGTGCACCAGGATAAGACAGAGCACCGCGATGCCGATCTTGCGATGGAACTGGTAGATGCGGTCGAGTCCGCCAAACAGCCGTTCGATGAAAGGCGGGCGCGTCGCCATGAACTGGGCGATCCCCATGGCGACGAAGGCCATCGAAGAGGCCATCAGCGAAAACGTGGTTCCCGCATTGGTATGGCTGACGGCCGGCACGGCCAGAAGGCCGGCAAAGACGATCAGAAGCGTCGCGATGATGGAACCCGCAGTCAATGTATGCCCCCACAAATTCAACTGGCCGGTCAGAATTCCGGGGGTATGCTGGCAAGCCCCATGACATTCGTCAACCGCAATCCTCTAATCGACGGACGGGCCTGCGGCTTTATTCGGGTGTATCTGCCGTGTGGGGAAAACAGAGGTGGGCTAGGTTGTATCAGAACCTAATATTGCAACGGAAATAGGTACATAGAAACGCTCTCTATCCGCTTCCGGCCGTCGGCCCCAGCTATTCTATCCGTCATTTTCCGAGGCGGCGAATATCTTCCCGCGCCTGTTCGGCGAGCGGATGGTCATGATGGCGCGCGATGAACAGTTCAAGAGCCTCGCGCGTGCCCTTCGCCTTGAAGTTCTTGTATTCGGCCGCGATGACGATCTCGGGGTCGGTCGGAAGTATCATGGTACCACCCGTACCCGGAGGGCCGTCGCCCGCTGCCGCAAGCACGAAGCCGGTTGTCGCAATCATGGACATTTTAGAGATCAATTTCATTCTCCACCCGAATAGCATGTCGCGATCATCCGTTTATGTTAGGACGTTTTCAATTGCATAACGAGTTGCTGCATTACGATTCTCGAAGCAGATTGCGGCCTATCCATGGCAGGACGCCATCCGAACCGAACGCCACCAAGCCGGAGATCACGACGTGACAGGTACAAATAAAACCATCAAAACCATAACGGCAACCGGAACGTCGGTCGATGGGCTGTTTTCCGGCTACGCCTGGTCCGGCCCGATCACCTATGCGTTTCCCACGACATCGGACGATTACACCTATACGGGCGAGCCCACGAACAATTTCGGCACGATTTCGACCCAACAGCAGACGGCAGCGCGTTTTGCGCTGGACGCGGCTGCGGGTACCTCCGCGAATGATGGGTTCTCCGTCGAGGGCTTCACCGCCGTAAACATTTCGGTGGGGTCGACGGCAACCTCGACGCTTCGCTTTGCCGAGACGGATGGTTCAGGAACGGCTCATGCCTATTACCCGACCACGGCAGATGTCGGTGGCGATGTCTGGTTCGGTCGTAGCTTCGATTACCGCTCACCTGTCGCTGGCAACTACGCCTGGGCGACCATGCTGCACGAGATCGGCCATGCACTCGGCCTGAAACACGGACACGAAGTGCAAAATGGTTTCCCAACATTGCCCGCCTCCCAGGACTCGATGGAATATTCCATCATGACCTATCGCTCCAACATCGGCGGCCCGACCAATGGCTACAGGAACGAAGAATTGGGCTACGCACAAAGCTACATGATGTACGACATCGCCGCACTGCAGCGGATGTATGGCGCCGACTTCACAACAAATGCCGGTGCAACAGTCTACAAGTGGAATCCAAATAGCGGCGATACATTGGTCAACGGCAAGGTTGCCATCGATGCCGGCGGCAATCGCATTTTCGCAACAATCTGGGACGGTGGCGGCAGCGATACCTATGACCTTTCGTCCTATAAGACGGCCCTCTTGGTCGATCTACGCCCTGGCTACCATTCCAAATTCAGCGACGTGCAACTTGCGTTGTTGAACTTCGACACGGATGCTTTTTCCCGCGGCAACATCTTCAACGCACTTCTGTTCAAGGGCGATCTGCGATCCCTTATCGAAAATGCGAAGGGTGGTAGCGGCAACGATGCGATTCGCGGCAACCAGGTGGCCAACACCCTGCAGGGCAACAACGGCAATGACGTCCTCTATGGCTTCGACGGCAATGACAAGCTCTATGGTGGAGCGGGCCGCGACGTGCTCTCCGGCGGCAACGGAAACGACGTGCTGACTGGTGGTACAGGTGCTGACAAGTTGGTCGGCGGCAGCGGAACGGACACGGCCTCGTATGCCGACGCGAAAGCATCCGTCCGGGCCAGCCTGGCGAATCCGACAGTCAATAACGGGGATGCGGGAGGAGACACTTATTCGTCCATCGAAAATCTGTTAGGCAGCGCCTTCAATGACACGTTGATCGGCAACAGCGGCGCCAACAAGCTTGCCGGCGGCGAGGGCAATGATACGCTGACCGGCGGCGGCGGCGCCGATGACTTCGCTTTCGCTAAGGGTTTCGGCAAGGACAAGATTACCGACTTCCAGAACAACGTCGATGATATCGATTTGCGGTGGTACAACTTCTCATCGATCAGCTCGGTCCTGAGCAAATCCACGCAGGTCGGCGCTGACGTGCAAATCAAACTCGCTAGCACGGACATCATCACGCTCCACGACTTCAAGTTGAGCGATCTCAATGCCAGCGATTTCCTCCTCTAAGCAAGGAAGAATTGAGGCGAAACGAGAAAGGCCCGACATCGCCGGGTCTTTTTATCTGCGCAGGTAGGTGATTTTCTTTAGGGCCCCGTTCAAACCGGTTCGCCGGGGCACAGGTTCTTTCAGCAGTCGTGCAGCCGCGCCTGTGCAATATCGGCGACGATCGAGAGGGCGAGCGTGCGTGCGTCCCTTGCCTTGTCGAAGATTCCGATGGGAGCCTTGATCCGGGCGAGGTCGGCGTCACCGTAACCACGCTGCCGCAAGGCGGCGCAGCGCGTCCCGTGCGTGCGGCGGCTTCCGAGCGCGCCGATGTAGAAAGCCCTCGATGCCAGGACGCGTTCGAGCAATGCCAGTTCCCGGTCGACGTCGTGGAACAGAAGTGCCACGGCGGTATCGCGATCCAACTGTTCGTCTGTTGGCACCTGGCCTCGTTCTAGCAGAAAGACCTCGTAGCCGGACGCGGACGCAATCTGCGCCACCGCACTGGCTTCCATTCCGGTGCCGCCAAGCACAAGCCTTTCCCTTGGTCGATAGGCGCGGACGAAAGCACCCCCATCCCAACCCGTCTTCCCCTCACCCGCCTCCAGATCAAGTGCCTGGAGGCCGGCATGGTAGCGCAGGCGCACGGGAATACGACGCTGCAGGGCCGTCAGCGCACGATGCAGTACGGCGGTGTCACGAAGCACGTGAATGGCGAGCGTGATGCCGCCGCCGCACGGCAGGACGATATCGAAGAAAGGTGATCCCTCGCCGAGGCGAAGATTGCGGTCCAAGCCTTTTTGAAGGGCAATCACGGCTTCGGCGGCAACGGCTGCCTCCGTACAACCACCGGAAACGAAACCGCAATAGCGGCCGTCTGCCCGCACCGCCATCTGCGCGCCGATCGCGCGGGCCGCGCCGCCACGGATTTCGACTAGCGTGACGAGGGCCACTGCATGGCCATCGGTCATGGATTGCGCGGCGAAGGCAAGGATCTCGATCGCATCGTCCGAAAGGAAGGCGGCGCGAGGCTCCAGCGTTTCCGGTTCGGGGGCGATGCGGCCGGCCATTTCACGCCACCCCGTCTTGCGTACCTTGCCAGCGGCGCACGATGCCGGGGTCCAGGTCGAAGAGGTCGAGCACGCGGCCGACGGTGTGATCGACCATGTCGGCGAGGCTTTGCGGCTTGGCGTAGAAGGCCGGCACCGGCGGATAGATGATGCCGCCCATTTCCGTCACCTGCGCCATGTTGCGGATGTGGCCGAGATGGAGCGGCGTCTCGCGCAGCATCAGCACGAGGCGGCGACGTTCCTTCAGCACCACGTCGGCGGCGCGCGACAGCAGGTTGTCGGTCGTGCCGGTGGCGATCTCGGCGAGCGTCTTCACAGAACAGGGGGCGACGATCATGCCGAGCGTCTTGTAGGAGCCGGAGGAACAGACCGCGCCGATATCCTTGTTGGAATGGGTGCTCGTCGCCAGCGCTTCCAGGTCCTGCTTCGAAAAATCCGCCTCGGCCGCAAGCGTGATGCACGCAGCACGCGACATGATGAGATGCGTCTCGATCTCCAGGTCGCGCAGCACTTCGAGGATGCGCTTGCCGTAGACCACGCCGGAAGCGCCTGAAATGCCGACAATCATGCGTCTTGGCCGCGTCGTCATGACCTATCCCACGCTTTTGAGAAGGGCTACAGCGCGGGCCGAAGCCTCGTCGCTGATGCGGGCCCGCACGCCATGGAAATTCGGCCCGCGCGTCGCATCGAGGCCCATGCGAGAGGTCGTGCCGATACCGCTTGCCGACGGGTCGAGCGCATTGCCCGGCAGGCCCTCGATGATGACGACATCCTTGTGCGGCTGGAAGTGGGTGGCAAGCGCCCAGAGCACCTCGCTGTCGCGGGTAATGTCCACGTCGGCATCCACCACGACGACGGTCTTCAGATACTGGTCCCAGCCGAGCAGGCCGAGCATGATCTGACGGGCCTCGCCCTCGCGCGTCTGGTTCATCGCGATGTAGGCGTGGAAATGGGTGCCGGAGGACGGGTAGTGCACGGCGGTGATGGAGGGGAAGCGCGCCTTCAGCTTCTCCACGACTTCCGCTTCGCGCGGCACGCGGCCGAGGTTCAGGTGTTCGGCCGAATTGCCACCCGCCACGGAGACGAGGATGGCATCGCGCCGACGCATGATCGTCTCGACGGTGAAGAGGTTGTTGGTCGAGCGGTCGGAGGAATAGCCGGTGAACTCGCCAAACGGCCCCTCCTCCACATGGGCCTCGGGATCCAGCACGCCCTCGAGCACGATCTCGGCATGGGCCGGAACGCGAATGCCATATTTTGGCGTGCGCACGACCTGCAAGGGCTCGCCCATCAGCCCGCCCGCGACATCGCGCTCGTCCTCGCCGAAGGCTAGGCGGGCGGAGGCAGCGATCATGAACAGCGGATGGCCACCGATCACCATGGCGACCGGCATCGGCTCGCCCTTCTCCTTCGCCATGTTCATCAGGCGCCAGAGATGGCCGCGCGAATGCAGCGAGGTGGCCAGCGAATTCTTCGAATGGATCATCGCGCGGTGGTAGCTGAGATTGCCGGCTCCGGTTTCGGGGTGCTCGCCGATGATGATGCCGCTGGTGATGTACTTCGCACGGTCGGTATCGAAGTGCTTCAGCATCGGCAGCGCGTGAAGATCGACGGCGTCGCCGGAGATGATTTCCTCGGTGATCGGGCCGCTTTCAAGAATCTCCGGCGTGAATGGCCGGTTGGAGCGGGCCTGATAGGCCTCATGCAGGTTTTCCGCCGTCGAGCCCAAAAGACGGGCGATGCGGTCGCGCGAGGCAAAGATGTTGCAGATCACAGGACTACCAATGCCACTGACATCCTTGAGATGCAGCATCGGATGCTGGCCCTTCTCCGCAAGGTTCCAGATCAGCGCCGTGGCGTCCTGATCGTCCGAGACCGGCCGGTCGATGGTGACGACGTCCTCGGGATGTTCCGCCTGGTAGTCGGCCAGAAAACGGCGGACGTCTTGCTTGTGGTACTGGGTCATGTCTCGGCCTCGATGCTGCGGGTGGATAGCGGCGCCACGAGGGCGCCGCCTTTGCTTTGTTTAGGTCAGGCGAATTCCAGATGCCTGCCGGTGGCGCGATCGACGCCGGCGTAGGAATCCGTCAGGCGGGCCTGGGCGTCCTTCACGTCGCGCGGCGGCGGCGACGGGTCGATGCCGACGAGCTTGGCGATGTTGTTGCCGAGATAGCCTTCCAGATCGTCCTCGGAGAGGTTGATGCCGTGCGGCGGGTCCTTGCAGAGCACTTCCAGTTCGCGCAGCCACATGCCCGGATCGTTCGGCGGGCTGTCCGTGCCGAAGACGATCTTGTTCTTCGGCAGCTGCTGGGCGAACTCCACGATGCGCGACTGGAAGCACCAGCCGGATTCGCAGTAGACGTTCGGCGTATCCATCGCCATCCAGAAGGATTCGAACGAGTAGTTGCCGCCCGTCTGGATGCCGAAATGGCCGATGATGAAGTTGACCATCGGGAACTCGCGGATGATCGGGTAGAACATCGTCGGGATGGTGTACGGACCGTCGCCGGTGTGGATGAGCACGACCACGCCGAGTTCGGCGCACTTCTTCATCGCCGGGCGCAGCCAGTCGAGTGCACGGTCGGGACGGTAGCCGTGCATGTTGGCGTGTAGCTTCAGCATCTTGAAGCCGTATTCCTTGACGTGGAATTCCAGCTCCGCCGCGCCGTTTTCGGGGCCCCAGCGCGGGTTGTAGTTGAAGTTGCCGATGAAGCGGTCCGGGTAAGTCTGGCACAGCTCGGCGCAATAGGCCATGTAGTCACGGATGCCGTCGCGGCCCTTGCGGTTGCCGTCACGGTAGCCGGTATTGCCCGGCGGTGGCTGGATGAAGCCCATGTCGATCCGGCGCGGCTTGCCGTTGATCATATAGGGGCCGTCCATCAGCTTCAGCATGCGCTCGCCGGTGAAGGGCGAACCCGTATGACGCCATGCCTCGTCCACGAGGTTCGTCGGGTGAAGATGGGTATCGATAATCATTGTTCACTCCGTTCAGTTTACGCGGCGAGCGAGACGCCGTGCTGGCGCAGATACGCCTCGGCTTCTTCGACGCTTGCCGGCGGCTTGGTCGGCTCGAGACCGATCATGCGGGCGGTGTTGTTACCGAGGTAATCCTCCAGCGTATCCTCATCGAGGTTGAGGCCCTGCGGCGGCTCGTGGCAGAGGACTTCCAGAAGGTTGATCCACATGCCCGGCTCGTTCGGCGGCGTATCGGAGCCGAAGAGGATCTTGTGCTTGGGCAGCACCTTGGCGAATTCGACGATGCGGGACTGGAGGCACCAGCCGGATTCGACGTAGACGCTCGGCGTATCCAGCGCCATCTGCATCGGCTCGAACACGTAGACGCCACCGGTCTGCACGCCGAAATGCGCAAGGATGAAGTTCACTTCCGGGAACTCGCGGATGATCGGGTAGAATTCCGTCGGGATCGAGTACGGACCGTCGCCGGTGTGCACCTTCACCATCAGGCCGAGCTCGGCGCACTTCTTCAGGGCCGGACGCAGCCAGTCGAGCGCACGGTCCGGGCGGTAGGCGTGCATGTTCGCCTGCAGCTGCACCATCTTGAAATCGAATTCCTTGGCGTAGCGTTCGATTTCTTCGGCGCCGTTCTGCGTGCCGTAGCGCGGGTTGTAGACGAAGCAGCCGAGGAAACGGTCGGGATGCTCCGTCACCATCTTTTCCGTATAGGCCATGTACTGGCGGATGGCGGCCTTGCCTTCCAGGTCCATGACTTCATGGGTGTAGATGGTGTTGCCCTGCGGCGGCTGGATGAAAGCCTTGTCGATGCGGCGCGGCTTGCCGTTCACATAGTACGGGCCGTCCATCATCTTCAAAAGCTTGTCGCCGGTGAACGGCGGTCCGTCGTGGCGCCAAGCCAGGTCCACCAGATCGGTGGGGTAGCAGCTTAGGTCAATGATCATTCTTGTTCTCCTGTCGTAGAGGGTCCGGTCGATGCGGGGCCGCGCGATAAACGCCAGGCCGGCGAAAAGCCGGCATGGATGCGCGATCTCAGGAAATGCCGATGACAGGAAAGGAAAATTGGTGCGGACGCCGCAGGGCAACCACAACCAACAGGTGTTCCTTTTACAGTGAGCATCGACATCGCGGCCTCATCTTCCAACAGACGGTGAGCAATTGTCGGTGCTTCTACTCGACGTCGAAAAAACCACGCGGCAGGCTTTATGTCAATTAAAAAATCAATCTAAGATATTATTTTTAAATGATAATTTATGAAAACAGGAAAGCCCGCCCGCGCGCTGGAGGGGGCGCGGGCGGTTCAGACAGGGACTTGAGCAAGCGATCTACGAGGGGAGAAGCCCCGCTAGGCCGCAAGGCATGCGCGCAAGTTCCGGTCTATGCCGTCACGGTCGAGATTGCGGCCGATGAAGACAAACTTCGACTTCCGCGTGTCCTCGCCCCAGGCGTGGTCCGGGCGAAAATCGACCAGCTTGTGCACCG
This sequence comes from Shinella sp. GW821-FHT11G07, assembly GCF_058808115.1. Taxonomy (NCBI): domain Bacteria; kingdom Pseudomonadati; phylum Pseudomonadota; class Alphaproteobacteria; order Hyphomicrobiales; family Rhizobiaceae; genus Shinella; species Shinella sp. GW821-FHT11G07. The sequence continues at coordinate 517,039 of NZ_JBXARJ010000002.1, read as the reverse complement.
CCTGGAGCACGAAGAAGCGCTCGTCATTGGCCACGGAGACGATCCCCTTGGTGCGGAAGATGTCATCGCCGCGCTCGCCGAGATAGTCCTTCAGGAAGGTGGCAAGCTTCTCGCCGTCGAAGGAATGCGGATAGACGAAGGAGTGGGATTTTACCGTCGCATCGTGGCTGTGCGGGCGCAGGGCGGATGTGGGCGGGTGGCCGTGGCCGTGGTCATGATCGTGATGGTGCGTATGGTCATGGTCCGGGTGGTCACAGGCCGCGTCGTGGCATTCGTGATGTTGTCCATGATCGTGATCCGGATGGTCGCAGGCCGCATCGTGGCATTCATGGTGATGATGGCCATGCGCGTCGTGGTCATTATCCATGTCGATATCCAGGATTTCTGCCCGCTCGCGCACATAGGACGGCCGGAAGCCGTTGACGCCGAGGATGTTGGACAGATCCACCTTGCCATAGGTGGAACGCAGGATCGGCGCCGTCTGATTGAGCTTGCGCAGCGATGCTTCGAGCGAGCCGAGGGCTTCTTCTGACGCAAGGTCGATCTTGTTGACGAGAATGCGGTCGGCCGCGACGATCTGGTTGACCGCCTGGTTGTCGCTGCCGTCGAGCACCGGATCGTAGAGGTGCTGGTCGATATGCATGGCATCGACAAGCGTGACGATGGCGTCAAGATCGACCTCATCGGCGACGCTGCGGTCGACGAAAAAGGCGGTGGCGACGGGTGTCGGGTCAGCCAGGCCCGACGTCTCGACGATGATGTGGTCGAACTTGTCCTTGTGGCTGAGCAGCTTCTTCATCACGTCGATGAGGTCGTTGCGCACGTCGACGAAGCAGCAGATGCAGCCGTTCTGCATCTGGAAGATTTCCTCGTCTGAGGCGAGCACCAGGTCGCTGTCGACATCCACTTCGCCGAACTCGTTCTCGATCACAGCGATGCGGTGACCATGCCGTTCGGTGAGGATGTAGTTGAGCAGCGTCGTCTTTCCCGATCCCAGGAAGCCGGTGAGGATCGTGATGGGGAGCTTCTTGTTGGCCGGTTCGATATGCATGTTCATGCGCCCTTCTCCCTCAGTGCTTTCAGGATGTCTTCCGGAGTGATCGGATAATGGTGGAAACGGACGCCGATGGCGTCGTGGATGGCGTTGGCGATGGCCGGGCCGATGGCGATGATCGGGTCCTCGCCGACACCCTTGGCGCCCCACGGGCCGCCCGGGTCGGGTGCGGCTTCGAGGATGATCGTCTCGATGTCCGGCATGTCCATGGAGAGCGGCATCTTGTAGTCGACGAGGCCGGCATTGAGCGACCGGCCGGTCTTCTTGTCGATGACGTAGTCCTCGGTCAGCGTGTGACCGATACCCTGCTGGATGCCGCCCTCGATCTGACCCTGCGCTGCGATCGGGTGGATGACCCGGCCGATATCGTGCACCGGTATGACGCGCTTGACCTCGACGATGCCGGTTTCCGTATCGACATGCACCTCGGTAAAATGCGCGGCGAAGGAATAGGATTTCGTCGGCTCGTAGGTGCCGTTCGCGACGATGTTGGCGGCGGGAATGCCACGCGACGGACCCATCGCCTCGGCCACCGTCATGAAACGGCCGACGTCGGATTTCAGGAAGATCGTACCTTCGCTGAGATCGAGTTCGACGGGCGAGACTTGCAGCTTCGTCGCCGCCCGTTCGAGCACGGCGGCGCGGACCTTGGTGGCGGCCATCTTGGCGGCGGTGCCGACGAGATAGGTCGTGTGGCTGGCAAAAGCGCCGATATCCCACGGCACCACGTCCGTATCGCCATGGATCGTGCCGACATCCTCGAAGCGCACGCCGAGTTCTTCCGCGACGATCTGTGCCAGCGCGGTGTGCGCGCCGGTGCCGAGGCCGGCCGCCCCGGTGAGCAGCGTCACCGTGCCGTCCTCGTTGACCTTCACGGTGGCGTTGCCCTGCTCCTTGATGCCGGGATAGGCGGAGGAACCGTGCATTTCGCAGCCGACGCCCCAGCCGATGCGGATGTGCGGCTGCCTGGGGTTCGGCGTGCGGTCGCGGTTGCGCAGCGTCTCCCAGTCGAGCACGTCGATGCCGTGCTGGAGGCAGATTTCCAGCCCGTGACCGAGGATCGGGTGACCCGACGGCGCGATGTCGCCTTCCCGCACGACGTTCTTCAGCTTCAGCTCCGCCGGGTCCATGCCCAGCCGTTCGGCGGCCTCGTCCATCTGGATGTCGAGCGCATAATAGCTCTGCACCACGCCATAACCACGGAAAGCGCCGTTGATCGGCGTGTTGGTGTAGACGCAGCGCCCCTCCAGCCGCACGTTCTCGCAGCGATAAAGCGAGGTCGCGGCGGTGGTGCCGACGATCGTCACACCCGGGCCGTGCGAACCATAGGCGCCCGAATCGTAGACCAGCTTCATGTCACGGGCGACGAGGGTGCCGTCGTTCTTGAAGCCTTGCTTCAGCCAAATCTTGCAGGGGTGGCGCGCACGGCCGGCAATGAAGGTCTCGTGGCGGGTGAATTCCATCTTCACCGGACGACGAGTCTCTTTCGCAAGTAGCGCGCACAGAAATTCGTGCTGGAAACAGTCCTGCTTGGCACCGAAGCCGCCGCCCATGTGGTCGACGAGCACGCGCACCTTGGTGAGCGGCAGGCCGAGCACTTCGGCAAGGATGCCGCGTACCATGAAGGATGACTGCGTGGAGGTCCAGAAGGTCAGCTTGTTCGAGCCGTCCCAGTCGGCGATGCAGACATTCGGCTCCATATAGGCCGGATGCGGCCGACCGCCGGAAAACGTGCCTTCGAGCACGAAATCCGCCTCGGCAAAACCGGCCTCGACGTTACCGCGATTGACGCGCACCGGATCGAGCACCAGGTTGCCGCCCGGCCCGACCTCGTGGATCTGCGGGGCACCCGGCTGGGCCGCATCTTCCGGCTCGAAGACGGCCGGCAAGGCTTCGTATTCCACCTCGATCAGGTCGAGCGCCTCGTCGGCAATCTCCTCGCTGATCGCGGCGACAGCGGCAACGCCCTCGCCCCAGAACCGCACCTTGTCATCGAGGATATACTGGTCCTTGGTACACGAAGCCGAGCGCGGATGCGGCGAGCCGTAATGCAGCACGCGCGGCACGTTTTCGTGCGTCAGCACGGCCTTGACGCCCGGATAGGCGAGCGCCTTGCTGACATCGATGCTCTTGATACGCGCGTGGGCGACGGTCGCGCGCTTGGTCTTGCCGTACAGCATGCCGGCGAGCTTGACGTCACCGGTATATTCGGCCTCGCCCGTCACCTTTTCCAGCACGTCGTCGCGGCGCACGCTCTTGCCGACGATCTTGAATTCGCGCTCTTCGATAGGGGTGTTGATGTTCATGATCTTGCAGCCTCCATCTCGCGCGCGGCGGATTTGATCGCGTCGAAAATCTTGGTGTAGCCGGTGCAGCGGCAGATATTGCCGCTGAGGCCGAAGCGGATGTCTTCGTCGGTCGGACGCGGATTGTCGGCAAGCAGCTTCTTGGCCATCATCAGGATGCCCGGCGTGCAGAAGCCGCATTGCGAGGCGCCGTGCTGCATGAAGGCATCCTGCAAGGGATGCAGCGTATCGACGCTGGGCTGCAGTCCCTCGACCGTCTCGACCGAGCGGCCTTCGGCCTCGACGGCGAGCATCAGGCAGGCATTGACCGGCTCCCCGTCGACCAGCACGGTGCAGGCCCCGCAATCGCCGACGTCGCAGCCCTTCTTGGTGCCCGTAAGGCCGACATCGTCGCGCAGCGCGTCGAGCAGCGAGCAGCAGGTCTCCACCGCCATGTCGCGCGCCTCGCCATTGATGGTGAGTTCGACGATCCGTTTCATGCAAAAGCCTCCAGTGCCTGTTTGATGGCGCGGCCAGTCAACACGCCCACCATGTCGCGGCGGTAATCGGCGCTGGCGCGCACGTTGCTGATCGGCGTGCACTCTTCCATCGCCTTGTTCGCCGCGTTCTTGATCGTCGCCGCATCGAGCGCTGTGCCGCGCAGCAAGGCTTCGGCCTCCGGTGCCCGCAGCACGGTCGCGCCAACGGCGCCGAGTGCGATGCGGATGTCGTTGCAGAGGCCGTCCTCCATGGTGAGGCTGACGGCGACGCCGACGGTGGACAGTTCCATCGCCTTGCGGCGTCCATGTTTCAGATAGGCCTTGCCGCTGTTGTCCAGCGCCGGCGGCACGGTGATGCCGGTGACGATCTCGCCCTTGGCGAGCACGCTCTTGCCAGGTCCGGTGAAGAATTCGGCAAGCGGGACCACCCGCATGTTGGTGCGGCTGTAGATGTGCACGAAGGCGCCATCGGCGATCAGCGGCGGGATCGTGTCCGCCGACGGCGAGGCACGACAGATGTTGCCGACAACCGTGGCGCGGTTGCGCACCTGGATGGAGCCGAGCGACGCGAAGGCCGCGCGCAGGTTCGGATAGCGCTGGCACACCAGTGGCAGGCGCTCGAGCCGTCCCACAGTCACCAGCGCGCCAAATGTCAGGCCGCGCGCTTCGTCATAGGTGATGTCGGAGAGGCCGGGGATGGGCTTGATGTCGATGACATTGCGCACGCGGCGCAGCCGCTCCCGGATTTCGACCAACAGGTCCGTTCCGCCGGCAAACAGGAAGCTGTCGTCGCCAAGCTCGACAAGAAGGCGCGAGGCATGCTCCAGCGTTTCCGCCCGATGGTATTCAAAGCGTCTCATGGGATTTCCCTTGGTTCGGGGCTCCGGCGGCTCAGCGCCGCCGGACTATTGTCGGTTGCGCGTCAGGCCGGATCGGCCGCCGGTGCACCGTTCTTGAGGTTCGTCTCCTCGGTCTCTTTCGCGGGGATGCCGTTGAAGAGGATGTTGAGGAGCGCTGCGGCAAAGGTGCCGACGAGCACGCCGCTGTGCAGGAACTTCTCCATTGCCTCGGGCAGCTGGTCGAAGATCCTGTCCGCGACGACCGGCACCATGGCGAGGCCGACGCTGACGGCCACGATGTAGAGATTGCGCCGGTTGTTGGTGAAATCCACCTTGGCGAGAATCTTGACGCCGGTGGCCGAGACCATGCCGAACATCACGATCGCTGCACCACCCACCACGTAGCTCGGGATGGATGCGCTGATGAAGGCGACCTTCGGCAGCAAACCAAGCAGGATCAGGATGACGCCACCCGTTGCCACCACCCAGCGGCTCATGACGCCGGTGATCTGCAGCAGGCCGACATTCTGCGCATAGGTGGTGTAGGTGAAGGTGTTGAGGATGCCGCCGATAATGTTGCCGACGCCGTCGGTGCGGAGGCCGCGGGCGAGGTCCGCCTGAGAAATCTTGCGGCCCGCCATGTCGCCGACCGCAAGGATCTGCCCGGTCGACTCGACCATCATGACCGTCATGACCGCGCAGAGCGAGAAGATCGACCAGAACTCGAAGATCGGCCAGCCAAAGGCGAGCGGGTGGATGATCTGCACCCAATTGGCATCCCCTACCCCGGCGAAGCTGACCTTGCCGGCTACAACCGCGATGGCGAAGCCGATACAGATGCCGAGCAACACGGCAAGATTGGCCAGGAAGCCCTTCAGGAACCGCGTCAAAAGCAGGATCGAGACGAGCACGATCGAGGCCACGGCGAGCGCGAAGGGCGCACCATAGGCCGGGTTGGGGATCATGCCTTCCGGCCCCCTAATCATCGGCTGCCCGCCGGCCGCCCAGTTCACGCCGACACGCATCAGCGAGAGGCCGATGATCAGCATGACCGTGCCGGTGACAATCGGTGGGAAGAACCGTACCCATCGGCCGAAATACGGCGCGGCGAGAAGCGTGAAGATACCCGAGCCTATGACGGCGCCAATGACGCCGGGCATTCCGAGTTCCGGATTGGTGCCGGTCGCAATGATCGAGGGGACGGCCGTGAAGGCGATCCCCATCATAATCGGCAGGCGAATGCCGACATTACCGATGCCGAGCGCCTGGATGATAGTGACGATGCCACAACAGAACAGGTCCGCACTGACCAGCATGGCGATCTGTTCTTTCGGCAGGTGAAGCGCGCTGCCGATAATAAGCGGCACGGCGACCGCGCCGGCATACATGACGAGAACGTGTTGCAGGCCCAGAGCCACGAGGCTCGGGACCGGATACATCTTTTCGACGGGATCCGTCGTTACAGGTTTGGTCATTCGCTTTCCTCCCAGCGAATAGCGTTCCGGCGCGGTGCGGGCTTCTTGGCCTCGTGGTTTTGTCACCGCACGCCGTACGATGCGGATCATGCGGCTGGCCAAATCAGTAAACAATCGGCATAATTATATTTATTCATCCAACAATTGAATGAATTGATCGCCATGGACATCACGCTTAAGCAACTTCGGGCCTTCGTCACCGTGGCCAATCTCGGACAGTTCACGCTGGCCGCCGACAAGCTCGGCTCGTCGCAATCGGCCGTCAGCACGCTGGTGCGTCAGTTGGAAACGAACCTCAATCTGCGCCTCTTCGACCGGCACACGCGACTGCTGCGCCTCACACAGGCAGGCATGGACATCCTGCCGATCGCCGCGCGCGCCGTCTCGGACATCGAGGGCATGGTGGAAAGCTCGCGGGAGCTGAATGCACTCCGGCGCGGCAAGGTCTCCGTTGCGGCCGGCACGGTTCAGGCGGCCCTGATGCTGCCGCAGCTCGTCTTCGGTTTCACCAAGCTGTATCCGGAAATCGAGGTCGCGCTGCATGATGTGGCGGAAAAGGCCGTGCTGGAGCAGGTCGCCAACGGTTCGGTGGATGTCGGCATCGGCACGGTGCCGGATGACGACACCGAGCTTATGGGTACGCGCCTCACCACGGACGAATTCCTGGTGGTCCTCCACCCCGAAGACCCGCTGGTAAAGCTGTCGGAGCTTCGCTGGACCGATCTTGCCGACTGCAAACTGATCGGCCCGCAACGCGGCAACCCCATACGCGACCGGCTGGAAAGCGAGTTGGTGCGCAACGGCATCGTCCTGCCGCTCGACAAGGCGATGCAGGAGGTGGCGCTGCCGCTGACGATCATCGGCATGGTCGAGGGTGGCCTCGGCGTTGCGATCATGACCTCGGCAGTCACGCGGCTGGCGACCTCGATGGGGCTCATCGTGCGCACACCCACCGAGCCGCATATCAAGCGCGAGGTCAGCCTGATCCAGAAGCGGACACGCTCGCTGTCTCCCGCCGCGCGGCGGTTTCGCGATTTCCTGCTGAAGTCGGTGCATTAGCCGACCGTCGCACGATTGACCGCACGAAAATTCACGCGTTATCCTGCTGGCGCTGCTGGACCGCGCGAGGCACGGGCAGGCAGGGCGCAGCGGCCATTGGCTTTTGCTGCGCGCGGAGGCTGGCGCCGATAGGTGCTCCGGCCAGCCGCCGCTCCCACGCCAGACCAGGAGCACCCATGGCTCACTCCCTCAAGGGCAACGCCGCCCCTTCCGATGCCCCCGCGCAGCCCAATCGTCCCGACCTTTCCTCCGACGCCATCCGTGCCGCGAGGGAAGACCTTGCCGCCTGTTTCCGCATGGCGGCGCGCAACGGGTTCGAAGAAGGCATCTGCAACCACTTTTCGGCGGTCGTGCCGGGGCACGATGATCTCTTCATCGTCAATCCCTATGGCCATGCCTTCCGCGAGCTGACGGCTTCCAAACTTCTGATCTGTGATTTCGACGGCACCGTCATCGATGGTGACGGCGCACCGGAGGCGACGGCCTTCTACATCCACGCCGAAATCCACCGCCGCCTGCCGCGCGCCAGGGTGGCCTTCCACACGCACATGCCCTACGCCACCGCCCTCTCCATGACGGACGGCCCACCGTTGATTTGGGCCGGGCAGACGGCGCTCAAATTCTACGGCCGCACCGCGGTGGACGAGAATTACAACGGCCTGGCGCTCGACCACCGTGAGGGTGCGCGCATTGCCGCGGCAGCCGGCGATGCGGACATCGTCTTCCTGAAGCACCACGGCGTGCTCGTTCTGGCGCCAACCATCGCCGAGGCGTGGGACGATCTCTACTATCTCGAGCGGGCGGCCGAGGTGCAGGTTCTCGCCATGTCGACTGGGCGCACGGTATCCCCGGTCGATCCGGCGATCGCGGAAGCCGCCTACCGGCAGATGCGCGAGGGCGACGCCGCCTCCGCGAGCGCCCATCTCAGCGCCATCCGCCGGCAACTCGACGCGGAAGAACCGCAATATCGGCACTGAATTTTCGAGGAGATGGCGCCGCCGGCCGTGCCATCGGCGCTGATCCGGAGAATTTCCAATCCCTTGATTGCGCTTGTCTTTCCAGAGGAAATTTCGCGACTGCGAGAAACCTTAGCACCTGCGATTATTACTGTTTTTTCATTAAATAATTGAAATAATGAATTTGTTTTAACTAATCGCCCGTGCTTTGTTTTCTGCCATAACAAGAAGGTGGGGACGAATGGTACGTGATACTCAAACTGCGTCGCTTGCAAATCTGGCACCCGGCCAGTCCTTTGCGCTCACGGGCGGAACCGTCATTCACGACGACGGTTCGCAATCGCTCAGCGACATCATCGTTGGAGCAGATGGGCGCATCGTCGCCGTCGAGCCCTACCTCGACACCGGCAGCTGCGGCGCCTGCGTGGACATCACCGGCATGCTGGTTTCGTCCGGCTTCCTCGATGCGCACCAGCACCTCGACAAGACGGGCGTGCTGCGCTTCACGCCCAACCCCTCCGGCACGCTGCAGGGGGCCCGCGAAGCCTTCGCCAAATATGCCCGCACCGCCGGCCCGGACGATATTCTCAAGCGTGCCACGCGCACCATCGAGCGATGTCTGTCACGCGGCACGACGGCCATCCGCAGCCACATCAACGTCGACAAGGATGCCGGCTTCCACGGCATCGAGACGCTGGCCGGTGTCCGTAATGCCGAAAGAGACCGCATCACCCTCCAGCTCGTCGCCTTCATGACGCCGCATCCCGGCCAGGATTTCGACTGGCTGGCAAAGAACATCGACGGCGCGGTGGCACTGGCCGATGCCGTGGGCGGCACGCCCGCCGTCTCCGAGGACCCACCGCGTTACCTCGACATGCTGTTTTCCGCCGCCGTGAAGGCCGGAAAGCCGGTCGACCTGCATCTCGATGAGCACCTCAGGGCCGATGTGCATCTGCTGGATGCCGCCCTCGAACGGGTCGAGCGGTTTGGCATGCAGGGGCGCACCGTGTTCAGCCATGTCTCCGTGCTGAGCGCCCTGCCCCGCTCGGATTTCCAGCGCATCGCCGAGCGCATGCTGGCGCTTGATGTCGGCGTGGTGACGCTGCCGGCGGCAAACCTCTACCTGCAGGGTCGCGATGCCGAGATGCTGCCGCCGCGCGGCCTGACCCGCGTGGCCGAACTGTACCGGGCCGGCGTCACCATCGCCACGGCCTCGGACAATATCCAGGACCCGTTCGTGCCGACCGGCTCCGGCGACATGCTGGAAATCGCCCGCTGGACATTGCTGGCCGGACATCTGCGCGGCGACGAACTTGCCGCCGCCCACCGCATGATCACTACCGCGCCGGCCCGCCTGATGGGCCTTGGCAAGGACTATGGCTTCAAGGCCGGTGCGCGCGCCGACTTCATCATAACGGACTGCATCGACACCGACACATTGGTTGCCGGTGGGCCGGACCGTGCTTTCGTCTTCTCGAAGGGGCGGCTGGTCTCGCACAGCGCCACAGAAACTATCCGCTCGCAGGAGGATGCATAGGGAACGACCACTCCGGGGGGATTGATACGCAATCTAATGGGAGGAACAGAATGAAGAAGACTTCAGTTTCACGTCGTTCGCTGCTTGCATCCACCTTCGCATTGGCCCTCGCCGGCTTAATCTGGCAGGAGCCAGCCCATGCCGGCGACTTTAAGATGGGCCTGCTTGTGCCCGGCAGCGTCGCGGAGGAAGGCTGGAACCGGATCGCCTATGACGCGCTGAAGCGGGTCGAGAAAGAGCTTGGCGCCAAGATCAGCTATGTCGAGCTGGCCGAAAACCCGGCCGCCTTCGAAAAGGCGTTCCGCGACTATGCCAGCCAGGGCTACCAGGTCGTGCTGGGACACGGCTTCCAGTTCCAGGACGCCGCCCTCACGACGGCGGAAGAGTTTCCCGATACCGTTTTCCTCATCTCGTCGAGCAGCGTCCATGAAGGCAAGGTCATCGGCCTCAACACCGATGCCAGCCAGCCGTTCTATCTCATGGGCGTGATCGCAGCGACGATGGGCAAGGGTGCCGGCCTCATCGGCGGCATGGAGATTCCGCCGATCGCGCATGCCTTCGAGGGGTTCCGGAAGGGTGCCGAGAGTGTGAACCCTGACTTTCCCGTCTCCACGGTCTTCATCAACAGCTTCACCGATGCCGGCGCGGCAAAGGAAGCCGCCGTCAGCATGATGTCGCAGGGCGCCGACTTCGTCGTTCCCAATGCGAACGCTGCGGGACTGGGCGTCATCCAGGCCACGCAGGAAGCGGGCGCGCAATCCGGCACATTCAGCGTCTACAGCGACTACACGGAGGTCGCCCCCAAGAACATCCTCGGCACGTTCATCGCCGATTACGGTCAAGGCATCGTGCGCATCGTCTCGGGCATTCGGGACGGCACCGTGCCGCAAAGCAATGTCGACTTCGGCCTGAAGGACAAGGACGTCATCAAGTTCACCTTCAACGACGAAGCCGCCAGATCGATACCGCAGGACCTGCGCAAACACCTGGAGGAGGTGAGCGCGAAGATCGTTGCGGGCGAGATCCAGACACGCGCGAAATAAGCGCGGTTTATGGGAACTTATCAAATGGGAGGAAGATCAATGAAACTTTCAAGAAGAACATTCCTGGAAGGCGTGGCCGCATTGTCCATCGCCATGTCCACGCCGGCAATGGCCTATGCCGAAGACCTGAAGATGGGCTTGCTTGTGCCCGGCAGCGTTTCGGAAGAAGGCTGGAACCGCATTGGTTACAACGCGCTGAAGGGCGTGGAAGACCAGCTCGGCGCCAAGATCAGCTATGTCGAACTGCAACAGAACCCCGCTTCGTTCGAAAAGGCGTTTCGCGACTATGCCAGCCAGGGTTACAAGGTCATCCTCGGCCATGGCTTCGAATTTCAGGACGCCGCGCTGGAGGTCGCCCTCGACTATCCGGACACCTACTTCCTGATCTCGTCGAGCAGCATTCATGAAGGCAATGTCATCGGCCTCAACACCGATACCAGCCAGCCCTTCTATCTGATGGGCGTCATCGCCGCGAAGATGGGCCGCAAGGCCGGCCTCGTCGGCGGCATGGAAATTCCGCCGATCCAGCAGGCCTTTGCCGGTTTCAAGAACGGCGCGAAGAGCATCAACCCGGACTTCCCGATCAGTGAAGCCTATATCGGCAACTTCACCGATACGACGGCGGCCAAGGAAGCGGCGCTGAGCATGATCGCCCAGGGGGCCGACTTCGTCGTGCCGAACGCCTCGGGCGCCACGGTCGGCGGCTATCAGGCAATCTCCGAATCCGGCCCGGACGTGCGTTCCTTCTCGATCTTCAGCGACTTCACCCCGGTCGCGCCCAACAACATTCTCGGCCTCTATGTCGCCGACTATGCGCAGGGCGTGGTGGAAGTGGTGCGCTCGATCAAGGACGGCAGCCCGCCGACGGAAAATGTCATCTTCGGCCTCAAGGACCCGAAGGTCATGTCCTTCACCTTCCGCGATGACGGCCCGGTCTCCGTGCCGGAAGACATCCGCGCCGAAGTGAAGGCGATCAGCGACAAGATCGTGGCTGGCGAGATCAAGACCGGCGAGTAACCGGACCCCGCGCTGCGGCCGGCCATCCGGCCGCAGCGCATCCTTGCGCGCCACACCAACATCCGGACCAATCCATGGCACAGATAAACCAGGGAGTGCGTGAGAACGTGTATCCTCAGACCGTCAACGCCCTCTACCGCACGCTCTCGCAGGCCGCGATCAGCCTCGTGACACCCCTCGCCGCAGTCCTCGTCGCCCTTGCCTGCGGCGCCGTCCTGCTCTGGCTCAACGGCTTCAACGGAAGCGACGTCGTCACGGTGATGATTTTCGGGTCCTTCCAGGACATGCGCTCGGTCGGCGAAATCCTGCTGAAGGCGACCCCGCTCATCCTGATCGGCGCGGGGCTCTGCGTCGCCTTCCGATGCAGCATCTGGAACATCGGTGCAGAGGGCCAGCTCTATGTCGGGGCGATCGCCGCAACGCTGGTCGGCACCAGCATCGATGGCCTTTCTGTCTGGGTGCATGCGCCGCTCGTCATGCTGGCGGGCGCCGTCGCGGGTGCGGCCTGGGCCGGGATTGCCGGTTATCTGAAGGTACGCTTCCAGGCGAGCGAGATCGTCACGACGATCATGCTCAACTACATCGCCATCATCCTGACGAGTTATCTCGTCACCGGACCGATGAAAGATGCCAGTGCTGCCTATCCGCAGTCCGCCCGCCTTGTGCGCGAGGCATGGACGCCGCGCATCGTCTCCGACATGCGCCTTCACATCGGCATTCTCGTCGCCGTAGTGCTGGCAGTCGCGCTCTACATCTTCCTGCAAAGAAGCAGCCGCGGATTTGCCCTGCGCGTCGTCGGCCTCAACCCGCATGCGGCACGCTATGCCGGCATGAATGTCGGCCGCAACATCATGATCGCCATCTGTATCAGCGGCGCAATGGCTGGCCTTGCGGGCGCCTTCGAGGTCGCCGGTGTCACGCATCGGCTCTACCAGAACATTTCGCCCGGCTACGGCTTCGAGGGTATCGCCGTGGCGCTGCTGGCCAGCAACAATCCGCTCGCAGCAATCCTCTCGGGCGGGCTGTTTGCGACGCTCCGCTCCGGCTCGGAAGTCCTCCAGATCTCCTCGCAGGTGCCTCAGGTCCTAGTGCTGGTCATCCAGGGAATCGTCATCCTGTCTGTCGTCGCCTTTGCCAAGTTGCGCGACATCATCAGGATCGTGGCCTGAAAGAATGGAAACTCCCGCAAGGAATTTACCTTGCGTGAAAACAAAAACTTAGGCGACACTCCTGAAGGGTTTTCTTAATGGACGACATGATGTTCCTCACCTTCCTCGCGACGCTCGCCGGCGCCGCCTGGAGGCTTGCGACACCCCTCATCTTCGCCTCGATCGGAGAGGTCTTTTCCGAGCGGGCGGGCGTGCTCAATATCGGCCTGGAAGGCACCATGCTTGTCGGCGCCTTCTGCGGCTTCGCGGCGGCCTTTGCGACCGGCAGCGTTCTTCTGGGCCTTCTCACCGGGGTCGCCGGCGGAATGCTGTTCGGCCTGATCTTCGCCTTCTTCACGATCACTATCAAGGCGGACCAGATCGTGGTGGGCGCAGCACTCAACCTGCTCGGCATGGGCCTCACGGCCTTCCTCTTCCGCACGTACTATGTCTCGACCGGCAAAGGCATCGAGATCGCCCAGCCGGTCCATATTCCCTGGCTTAGCGACCTGCCCTTTGTCGGCGAGGCTTTTTTCCAGCAGAACCTTATCGTCTATTCAACGATCCTCGTCGCCGTCCTCGCCACCCTCATTCTCTACCGCACCTCGTTCGGCCTGACGCTGCGCGCCGTCGGCGAACATCCGAAAGCCGTCGATGTCGCCGGCCGCAATGTCGCGGCCTATCGCTACGGCGCAGTCCTGGTCGGCACGGGGCTTGCGGGGCTCGGCGGCGCGTTCCTGACGCTTGGCCATTCCAACCAGTTCGTTGAAGGCATCACATCGGGTCGCGGCTTCATCGTGCTGGCCGTGGTCGTGTTCGCAAGGTGGTCGCCGATCGGCGCCTTCTTCGTCTCGCTGCTCTTCGGCCTGTTCTATGCCTTGCAGCTCATGCTTCAGGCCCAGGCATCCATCGTCGTGCCCTACCAGGTCCTGCAGGCGCTTCCCTACATCATGACGATCATCACGCTCGTCGTGGTCCGCGGCAAGGGTGCAGCACCGAGCAAGCTCGGCCAGCCCTACGAGATGAGGTAACGGATATGTCCCAAAAACCCTTCCTGCGCATCGACAATATCCGCAAGCGCTTCGGCCCGATCATCGCCAGCGACGGCGTGTCACTGGAAATCCAAGAGGGCGAGATCCATTCACTGCTCGGTGAGAACGGCGCCGGCAAGAGCGTGCTGATGAGCATGATCTGCGGCATGGTGCGGCCCGACGAGGGCGAGATCATCTACAAGGGCGAGACCGTGCGCTTCAACAGCCCGCGCGAGGCGATCCGCCAGCATATCGGCATGGTGCACCAGCATTTCATGCTCGTGCCGAACCTCACGGTCGCGGAAAACTACATCCTCGGGCAGGGTTCGGGGCTGCGCGTCATCAACGACATGGACAAGGTGCACGCAAAAATCCGCGAACTCAGCGATCGCTATGCGCTCGACGTGCGCCCGGACGCGCTCATCGAGGATCTTTCCGTCGGCGAACAGCAGCGCGTGGAAATCCTGAAAACCCTGTTCCACGGCATCGACCTCTTGATCCTCGACGAGCCGACCGCCGTGCTCACCCCCCAGGAAACAGACCGCCTGCTCGCCCTGATGCGCGACCTCGTAAAGGATGGGAAGACCGTCGTCTTCATCTCCCACAAACTGGACGAGGTGATGCGCGTCAGCGACCGCATCAGCGTCATGCGCGATGGGCGCGTGGTCAACACCGTCAACGTCGCCGATACGGATGCGCGCGGACTTGCGCGCATGATGGTGGGCCGCGATGTCGGCATGGAACTGCCTCGCAACCCCGCCGCTCCCGGCCCGCTCGTGCTGTCAGTCGAAAATCTCACCTGTCGCAGCGAGGCCGGGCTTCCGGCGGTGCGGGGTGTGAGCCTTCACGTGCGCGCCGGCGAGATCGTCGGCATCGCCGGCGTTTCCGGCAATGGCCAGACCGAACTGTCGCTGGCGCTGTCCGGCCTGCTACCGGTCGATGCCGGCCGCGTCGTGCTCAACGGCAAGGACATCACGGGCCTCGATCCCGCCCGCATCAATGCCTGCGGCTTTTCCCACATCCCGGAAGACCGGCACAAACACGGTATCGTCATGTCGCTATCGCTCAGCGAGAACACCATCCTCCAGCGCTACGACCAGCCGCCCTTTGCCGCGCGCGGCATGCTGAACCGCAACGTGATCGGCGAACACACCCGCGATCTCATCAAGCGTTTCCGCGTCAAATCCCGCAACGAGGAGCAGCGTATCGGCGACCTTTCGGGCGGCAACCAGCAGAAGCTGGTTGTCGCGCGGGAACTCGCCCGCAATCCGGATTTCATCCTCGTCAATCAGCTCGCCCGCGGCATCGATATCGGCGCAATGGAGTTCGTCATGGAGGAGATGCTGAAGCAGCGCGACAACGGGCGCGCCATCCTGCTCATCTCCACGGAGCTGGAGGAACTCTTCGCCATCTGCGACCGCATCCTCGTGATGTTCCACGGCGAAATCCTCGGCGAACTGCCGCCGGACCGCACCCGTCTCGAGGAACTCGGTTTGCTGATGGCGGGCAAAACGGAACAACCGGCGCTTGCGGGCTAGCGCGGAACGCTACCATTTCCTTCGACGTGTGATGCTGTCCTTCAACAGAAAGGAACTACGCATGGCTTTACTGCACAGAATGGCTCATTTCGCCGTCACTGCGGCTCTCAGCCTGGCAATGACTGGTCGCACCGTCGAAGCCGCCAGTTTCGAAAGCGAATTGATAGAGTCCAAGGCGTTACGTAGCGTCATCGAGGGCACGGCGAAGGCCGACCTCCTGATCAAGAATGTCAAGATCGTCGATGTGTACCGCGATGGCGTCTTTCCCGGCGCGCTGCTCATCAGCAATGGCAAGATCGTCGCGATCGATCCGGACAAGGCGACAGCGAAGGAGGAGTTCGATGGACAGGGACTGTACGCCGTTCCCGGCCTGATCGACGGACATTTTCATTTCGAATCGCAGCTCGTGACGCCCACAGCGCTTGCACAAGCCATGGTTCCACGCGGTGTCACCACCGTCTTTGCCGAGTGCCTGGACCTGGTGAGCGCCGCCGGCGACGACGGACTAAAAGCCGCCGAAATCCTCTTCAACAGGCACGAGGAGTTACCCTACCGCATCTATCCCTTCGCACCGGGCAAGAAGGTCCGCGGTGATATCACCAGGGCGATGCTGGATTGGGATTTCGTTGCCGGCCTCGGCGAGCTGAACCCGTCCAATCTCTTCGACAACGATGATGAGGACCTCCGCAAGATCGCCTACGCCCGCTCGAAGGGCAAATTGATCTCAGGCCATGTCGGCGACGTAGGAGCTCACCGTGAAAACCTCTTCCCGGCACTCGGCACGATGGACGACCATGACAGCTGGAGCGCGGATGATATCGCGAACAACCTGAAGATCGGCCTTCCCTCCTTTCTGCTTTACGGGCTGCATGGCGTGGACAACATTGTGCCGGGAATCGTCAACGAACGCCTTCCGACGGAAAACATCATGATGTCGACCGATAACCTATCGGTGGAGCATATGATGGAGGTCGGAAACCTCGATGCCGCCGTGCGGGAATCGATCGCGTATGGACTGGACCCGATCAAGGCGATCAAAATGAGTAGCTACAATACCGCTCGGCACTTCAAGCTGGAGGACAGACTGGGCTCGCTAGCGCCCGGACGGTTCGCCGACGTCCTCCTTGTAGATAACCTGCGCAGTTTCACACCCAAATATGTGTTCAAGGGCGGCCGTCTGGTCGCGCGGGACGGAAAACTGCTGGTGAATGCCGATATCGACTACTCGGCCCTCGTCACACAACCCGCCAAGGGCCTCGACGGATTCGGTCTCGATGACTTGAAGGTTGCGCCCCTGGAAACGGCGGCCGATGGCAAGAGCGCAAAGGTTACGATTTTCAATTTCTTCGGTTTCGGACCCGAGGGTTTTTCCCGCGACGTCTGGCTTCCCGTTGAAAATGGCGCGCTCCTACCTGAACTGAATGGCGAAAAGCTGCTCCACTTCGCCATCATCGAACGCTTCCCAAAGAGTGGCGTCCGGAAGGTCAAGACCGGCTTCATACGGCAATTCGCCCTGAACGCGGGCGCGCTCGCAATCGGTTTCTCCGCACCCCGGCCGAACGTCATCGCCATGGGCACCGATCCTTCCGACATGCTGGCGGCCATCCAAAAGGTGGACGAGAGCCTCGGCGGATACGTCGTCGCCAAAGGTGGAGAGATTAAAGTGAGCCTGCCGATGAACATCTACGGCATGATGACCACCTATTCCGTCGATGATCTGATCAAGCGGTCGAAGGAACTCGACCGAGCCCTCGAAGAACTCGGTCATCCAAAATCGGGCGCCGCAGTGAACAAACTGCTCGAGGTGTTCTACCTCGCCGATCGCCATCATTTTCTGGACTGAGAGAGGACGGAACACATATCGGCCGATAGCACGGGTGTTGAGACCCTCGCCTCCGCAAGGTTTGCTGATGGCGGACAAAACGGAACAACCGGCGCTTGCGGGCTAGACAGGGATGGCTGCGGCAGGGTTTGATGGCGGTCGCATAAACAGGAGGGCAGCACGCCCATGAACATAACCCTGCGGCAACTCAGGGCCTTCATCGCGGTGGCCGAGCTTGGCCAGTTCAATCTCGCCGCCCGGCACCTCCACCTCACCCAGTCGGCAGTCAGCATCCTCGTCCGCGACCTGGAAACGGAGATCGGCGTGCGCCTCTTCGACCGGCACACCCGGATGGTCTCGCTCACCCTTGTCGGCCAGGAATTCCTGCCGCAGGCGCGAAAGATCCTGAAGGACCTGGAGCTGGCCGTCGGTGACGTGCGCGACAATGCCTCGCTGAAGCGTGGCCAGGTGACGATCGCCGCCGCAATCGTGCTCGCCGCCACCGTGGTGCCGCCGATCCTCGCGCGGTTCCTGCGCATGTATCCGGAGATCACCGTCAACATCCGCGACATGCCGGAAGAGCAGATCACGCCCGCCCTCAAGCGCAACGAGGTCGACATCGCGATCGGCACGCTTTCGGAAGACGACCCCGAGATTGCCGCAACCCCGCTGCTGCGCGACAAGCTGATGCTCGTCTGCCGGGAGGATCACCGCTTCGCCAAGCGCAAATCCGTGCGCTGGGCCGAATTGAAGGACGAAACCCTCATCACGCTCGCCGCATCCAATCCGCTGCGCAACATCGTCGAGCACAATCTCATCCGTGTCGTGCCGAGCTACCGGCCAAAATACGAGGTGCGTTTCTCGACCACAGCGATCAGCATGATCGCCGCCGGCATGGGGGTCGCCGTCTTGCCGGAAAACTCAAGCCAGCTCGCTTCCGCCGTGCGGGTGATGACCGTCGACCTCATCGAACCGCATGTCATGCGCGACGTCTCCGTGCTGCAACGCCGCCATCACAGCCTCTCGCCGGCCGCCGAACATTTGAAGGCCGTGTTCGTTGCCTGGGCTGCCGAGAAAACGGGACCCACCATTCGCAGTTGAGGGCGCCCCGTTCTTCACGGAGCGCCCTGCCCTTTGTTTTCACAGGTCCGGGTTGGCGTTACACCGCCTGCGGCACGCTCGTGTCCTGCCCGATCAGGCCGATGACCCGCTCCACGGCCGAGGGGATCGGTCCGATCACCGGCGTATCAAAAATCTGCCGCAGCTGATCGGCGGCCTGGCCGAGCGGGCCGCCGCCGATGATCACGGCTTCCGCACCGTCCAGCTCGATACAGGCGCGCACCGCGCCCGCCAGCGCTTCAGTCAGAAGGCCGGTATTGGATGCAAGTGCGACTGGATCGCCCTCCGTACAGCGCACGCCCGTATAGAGCTGGGCAAGGCCGAGGTCATGGGCGCGCTGGTCGATGGCTTCGATAAGGTCCGGCGTCGAGGTTGCGACGCCGAACTTCTTGCCGCCCTGCGAGGCCTCGATCATCGAGGCCTCGCAGATGCCGACCACGGGAACAGCGACCTTGCGGCGAAGCTCGGCAAGGCCGGGATCGCCGAAGGCGCTGACGATGATCCCCGCACAATCCCGACCGTGCACGGTGCCCAACTCGACCACCTGTGCGGCAGAGGCTGTCAACTGCTCGGGCGTGACGATCATGGCCGGGCTGCGGCTGGCCGTCACGGCCTTCACGTCCAGCCTCTCGGCTGCGGACCTCAGCGCGATGGCCTGCATCATGTCGCTGGTGGTCTCGGAACTGTTGGGATTGATCAACAGTATGTGCGGGGTCATTACGCTTATGCTCCTGCCTTGAGGGGTTCGACTGCGATGTCGTCGCTCTTGCCGATGACATCCGCACGCTGCGTGAGGTCTTCCATGGACATGCCATAGGTTTCCGGCCCGAGGCGGATGCAGACGGCGAAGACCGCATACATGGCAGCCGCGAGACCGAAGACGCCGCCCATGCCGTAGCTATCGAACAGGGCACCCGAAATGGTCGGCACGAAGGAACCGGCAGCCGAACCCGTCGCCAGGATGAAGGCGACGCCGAAGGCGCGGATGCGGGTCGGGAAGAGTTCCGGCGCATAGATCCAGATCGAGGTGTTCAGCAGAAGCACGAAGAACTGGAAGAGCGCGCCGAAGAACAGCACCAGGTAGATGGTGGTGCCGAGATACATGATGGCGAGTGCGGCAAGGCAGGCGCAGATCGCACCGGTCGTCAGCACCCTTTTGCGCGGGAAGTAGTAGCCGAACATCGAGGCCGCAATGGCACCGAGAACACTGCCGCTCTGGATGATCATGCTGTAGAGCAGGCTGCCCTGCAGCGTGTAGCCCATCTCGATGAAGATGATCGGCATCAGTGTGAGAACGGAAAGCTGCGCGCCATAGCTCATGAGGATGGCGATCGATACCGGAATGATACGACCAAGGAACGGCGCGCGGAAAAGCTCCTTCCAGGCCCCCTTGGCGGCCGGCGCTTCGCTCTCCTTGTCCTTCGTCAGATATTCCTTCACCACAAGGTTACTCGGACGGAGTGACCCGGATTCCAGCACCGAGAGCACCTTGTTCGCCTCGTCGATGCGTCCTTGGGATGCAAGGAACCGTGGCGTTTCCGGCACGTAGCGGCGATAGAACACCACCAGCAGGGCTGGCAGTGCAAGCGAGGCAAACAGCCAGCGCCAGCTATCCTCACCCGGGAAGATGCTGAAGATCATCAGTCCGTAGACGGGCGCCAGGAAGTTGCCAAAACCGCCCGCGCCCACATTGACGAGGCCGGCCGCCGTTCCTCGGAATTTCGGCGAGCAGAATTCCGACAGCATGGTGACGGCCGTCGAGATTTCCCCGCCGACGCCAAAGCCGACGATCGCCCGGGCGATGCAGAGGAACATGAAGTCCGGTGCCAGCGCGCAGGCTGCTGAGCCCAGCGAAAACAGCAAGAGATTGAAGGTCAGCATGACGCGGCGGCCATAGCGATCGCCGAGGATGCCCGAAAGCAGGCGCCCGATGGCTGCACTGCCGAACGTGATTGTATTCAGGAAGCCGATATCCGTGCCGGTCAGACCCCAATGCTCCTTCAGGAGCGGCCCGGACACGCCGATCGTATTCTGTTCGAAACTGTCGAACAGGCACCCGATCAGCACCAGCGCGATGATCTGCTTATGCGCACCGGTGACCCCGATGCGGGTGAGCGCCCCCTCCAATTGACGGATTGCCGGCGATGATTTGCCGGACTGCACCATACCTTCTGCTGCCATAGTCTCCTCCTCCTTCTGGCATCAATAAGAAAATTGATTTTCATACAATACATTAATGAAATCCATTTTTCAACAAACTTGATGACAGTTTCGCCACACACGCTTGCGAAGTCCGGCCAGTCCGTTACAACCTTGATTTAATGAAAGAAGGCGATGAATGAGATGAGTTCCACGGATCGTTCGTTCCTGTTTCGCGTGCGCGACGCGCTCAACGAACTGCATCCCGCCGAGCGGCGACTCGGTGACTTCGTCTGCGACTTTCCAGGAGAGCTTGCGAGCTATTCCGCGTCCGAACTTGCCAAGCTCGCCCAGGTCTCGAACGCCACGGTTACCCGCTTCGTCCGCCGGCTCGGCTATGAAAGCTACGAGGAAGCGCGCCGCCATGCGCGCGAGGAAAAACAGACGGGCTCGCGCCTGTTCCTCGCCGCCTCCACCGATGCCGCGGCAGCCCAGTCGGTGGCCGCCCATGTCGCCCAGGGCATTGCCAATCTGGAGGGCACCTTCGCGACGATCACCGATACACAGGTGGACGCGGTCGCCGATGCGATCCTCAATGCACGCAAGACCTGGGTCCTGGGTTTTCGCAGCAGCCACGCCTTCGCCGACTATCTGCAATGGCAGATGACGCAGGTGGTGGAAAACATCGTCGCCATTCCGGGCGCCGGGCAAACGCTTGGCGAACATCTCGTCAGCGTCACCGACAAGGACGTCGCGATCGTCTTCGGCCTGCGCCGGCGCGTGGCACAGATGGAGACCATCCTATCCGCAATCGAGAAAAGCGGCGCCAAGCTCCTTTATCTGACGGACGAAGGGGTCGCGCACCGCGCGACGGCGACGTGGCATTTCCGTTGCCAGACACTGGCGCCGGGCCCACTCTTCAACCATGTCTCGGTCCTGGCGATCTGTCACCTGATCGCAACGCGCGCCATCGAACGCGCAGGCGCTGCCGGTCGCACGCGCCTGCGCGGCATCGAGCGCTTCGGCGACACGCTGGAGGAACTATAGCCGTTCCCTCACATCCGCATCAGGGCCGGCCGTCGGTGAACTCGATGAGATCCCAGAGATTGCCGTAGAGGTCCTTGAACACCGCGACGACCCCGTATTCAGCGGTCTTCGGTTCCCGCTCGAAGGCCACGCCCTTTTCGACAAGAGCATGATAGTCGCGCCAGAAATCATCGGTGCGCAGGAAGAGAAAAACCCGCCCACCCGCCTGGTCGCCGACATAGCGCTCCTGGTCGGGCGACGACGCGCGGGCAAGCAGAACCGAGCACGTACCCGTTCCCCTCGGTCGCACCACAACCCATCGCTTGTCCTGCTCCGCCTGGTAACTGTCGTCGACCAGTTCGAAGCCCAGCGTGTTCACATAGAAGTCGATGGCTTCGTCATAGTCGCGGACGATGAGGGCGATATGGGCGAGGCTCTGATTCATGAAACGTTTCCTCATGACGACTGGGGGCTGGTTGGTTGGGTGGCTGCCCATTCTCGGGCTGTCCGCACAATGCCTGTCATCCTGCTTAAAGCCCGGTATCTGCCGCCGTCAACGTGAATGCTATTGTCGAGAGAATGGCTGCGGCATCGACTTTCGGAGCGAAAGATCGAGTAGAACGACATTACGGAATTAGCACACCTCGCCCTTCCGAACCGTCCCTGATATATCAGTCGACTTGCCAGTCGAATTGCGACATGCCAGTATGTGATATATCAGCGGAGCACCAGAACGTGGATAACGCGGCGTCGCAAGCCCACCTCGCCTATCTCGCCCTCGAGGGGCTGATCGTCACCCTCAAGCTGAAGCCGGGCTCGCTGGTGACCGAGCGCCAGCTCATCGAGCTTGCCGACCATGGGCGCACGCCGGTGCGCGAGGCGATCCAGAAGCTCGAATGGCAGGGATTGATCGCGGTGCGTCCGCGCGCCGGCTTGCAGATCACGGCAATCAGGCCGGACGACCATGCCAATGTCATGACGACGCGCCGGCAGCTAGAACCCCTCGCCGCCGCCCTAGTTGCCGAGCATGCCGAAGACCATCACCGCGAACAGCTCGTCGCCTGCGCGCAGGCCATGACGGCGTGCTCGATCCACTCCGATCTGGAGGGCTTTCTGGCAGCAGACAAAACCTTCGACGAGATCATGGAGGAAGCCTGCCCCAACCGCTATCTGACGGCAGCGCTCGCCCCCCTGCAAACCCATTCACGCCGTCTCTGGTTTACGCGCGCGGACAACCGGCACATGGATGGCTCGGTCGATCGGCATGTGAAGGTCATTCGCGCCATCCGCAACGGCGACAGGCTCGCCGCCGAAACGGCGATGACCGCTCTGATCGACTATCTCTCCGCCTAAGGACAAACAAAAAGGGCGACCCGAAGGCCGCCCCGCTTTTCATCCTGTCCGTCGACTAATCGACGAAGGCGCGTTCGATGACGAATTCGCCGGGCTTGTTGTTGGAGCCTTCGACGAGGCCCGACTCTTCCAGCAGCGCCTTGGTTTCCTTGAGCATCGCGGAAGAACCGCAGATCATGCCACGATCGACCGCCGGGTCGAAATGCGGCACGCCGAGATCGGCGAACATCTTGCCATCGCGGATAAGATCGGTGATGCGGCCCTTGAGTGAATAGTCCTCGCGGGTCACGGTCGCATAGTGGCGCAGCTTGTTGCCGACCACTTCGGCCAGGAATTCGTGGTTGCGGATTTCCTCGACGAGGTCGAAACCGTATTTCAGTTCGGAGACCTCGCGGCAGGTGTGCGTGAGGATGACTTCGTCGAACTTTTCATAGGTTTCCGGATCACGCATCAGGCTTGCGAAAGGCGCAATGCCGGTGCCGGTCGAGAACATGTACAAGCGCTTCCCGGGCGTCAGCGCATCGAGGACAAGCGTGCCGGTCGGCTTCTTGCGCATCAGCACGGTATCACCCGGCTGGATCTGCTGGAGATGCGACGTCAGCGGGCCGTCCGGCACCTTGATCGAGAAGAATTCGAGTTCCTCGTCCCAGGACGGGCTTGCGATCGAATAGGCGCGGTAGACCGGCTTTTCACCTACCATCAGGCCGATCATGGCGAATTCGCCGGAGCGGAAACGGAAGCTTTCCGGGCGCGTCATGCGGAAGCTGAACAGGCGATCCGTATAATGCTGCACGCTCGTCACCGTCTCGGCAAAAACACCGGCGGGAATGGCGGGCACGAAATCTTCGGTCTTGGCAGGTGCGTTCATTTCGGGATCGATCCTGGCTGCGTCTAAAATCTTGACGATAGGCAGATATTACATGTTGAGCGACAAAGGAAGGTATCCCGTTCCAATGCGCTGATTGGCCGCGCAATAGTTCTCTCTTTCGCGCTGCCCGGCTTTGATCTCGCGCAAGTCTACAACGCGATTGCGGCCTTTCACCGGCCCAACCGGCAATCGGACCTGAAATCAGGCCCGACGACGCCAGCTGTAGGAACCGACCTCTTCCGAGGGACGGGCCGTCGGCTGGTAGTGGTTGTCGATGCCCGGCAGCCGGTTTTCCGCAAGCCGCTTCAGCGCCGTCGCATTGGTCACGGCAAAGCTGTCGATGCCACAGCGCAGCATCAGCGGAATCTGGTCGATCAGCACGTCGCCAACCGCCCGCACCTCACGCGAGAAACCGAGGCGCGCGCGCAGCAGCGACGCATGGCTGAACGCGCGGCCATCGTTGAAGGCCGGGAAAGCGACAGCCACGAGCGCCAGCCGGTCGAGATGACCTTCCAGCTTGCGCACGTCGTCCGCCGGATTGATCAGCACGCCGAGTTCCGTTTCATCGGTCTCGGCCGCCTTCGCCAGGAAGTCGTCAAGGCCGAGAATGACCTTTTCGTTCGAGCCGGCCTTGGTTTCTTCCGTCTCGATGATCCAGGGATCGTCGGTCACGAAGCCGGATTCGTTCCAGATTTTCGTCATCATCGCTCTCCTCAGGCTGCCGCCGCCGCCGTCTTATCACCGTAGAGCGCTTCCTTGAAGGGTTGCGGCCCGACGCGGCGATAGGCGGTGAGGAAGGTTTCTGAAGGGTCGAGGCGCAGGCCCAGATAGGTATCGACGATCACCTCGACAGCGTCCGTCACCTTTTCCGGTTCGAAGCCGCGGCCGATGATTTCGCCGATCGACGTGTTCTCGTCACCCGAGCCGCCCAGCGTGATTTGGTAGAGTTCCTCGCCCTTCTTTTCCACGCCGAGCAGGCCGATATGGCCGACATGGTGATGGCCGCAGGCATTGATGCAGCCGGAAATCTTGATCTTCAGCTCGCCGATTTCTGCCTGGCGCTCGGGCGCGCCAAAACGCAGCGAAAGCTCCTGTGCGACGGGAATCGAACGCGCATTGGCCAGCGCGCAATAGTCCAGCCCGGGACAGGCAATGATATCCGTGATGAGGCCGGCATTGGCGGTTGCGAGGCCCGCAGCGACGAGGCCGCGATAGATCGGCTCCAGATCGGCCAGCGCCACGTGCGGCAGGATCAGGTTCTGCTCATGGCTGACGCGGATTTCGTCGAAGGCATACTCTTCCGCAATGTCGGCGACGGCTTCCATCTGCGTATCCGTCGCGTCGCCCGGAATGCCGCCGATCGGCTTCAGCGAGATCGTCACCATGCCGTAGTCGGGATGCTTGTGCGGCTGCACATTGTGCTGCACCCAGCGGGCAAAGTCCTCATCCGCCTTCTTCCACTGCGCGAGGCTAGCCCAGCCCTCGGCGCGGGGCGCCAGTTCCGGCGGTGCGAAATAGGCGGAGATGGCGGCGACGTCCCTTTCCGGCAGCTTCAGTTCGGTATCCTTGAGGGCCGCGAACTCCACATCCACCTGGCGTGCCAGCTCCTCGGCGCCCGTCTCGTGCACGAGGATCTTGATGCGCGCCTTGTACTTGTTGTCGCGTCGGCCATGCAGGTTGTACACGCGCATGATCGCCGTCGTGTAGGACAACAGGTCTTCTTCCGGCAGGAAATCACGGATCTTCTTGGCGATCATCGGCGTACGGCCCTGCCCGCCGCCGACATAGACGGCAAAGCCGATGCGGCCGTCGTCGTCCTTCTTCAGGTGCAGACCTATATCATGCACCTGGATGGCCGCGCGGTCGCGCTCGGCGCCGGTGACGGCGATCTTGAACTTACGCGGCAGAAAGGAGAATTCCGGATGCACGGACGACCACTGGCGCAAGATTTCCGCATAGGGCCGCGGATCGGCGACCTCATCGGCGGCAGCACCCGCGAAATGGTCGGCCGTCACGTTGCGAATGCAGTTGCCCGACGTCTGGAGCGCATGCATCTCGACGGTCGCGAGATCGGCGAGCGCGTCCGGTAGTTCGTTCAGCTTCGGCCAGTTGTACTGGATGTTCTGGCGCGTGGTGAAATGGCCGTAACCGCGGTCATATTTGCGGGCGATATAGGCCAGCATGCGCATCTGGCGCGCATTCAGCGTGCCATAGGGGATGGCGACGCGCAGCATGTAGGCGTGAAGCTGCAGATAGACGCCGTTCATCAGGCGCAGCGGCTTGAAGGCATCCTCCGCCAGTTCGCCGGACAGCCGGCGACCGACCTGATCGCGAAACTGCTCAACGCGGTCGGAGACAAAGGCGTGGTCGAATTCGTCGTAGCGATACATGGAAAAGTCCTCAGGCGGCCGAATTGACCGTCGCAGTCAAGCCGGCATAACCGGCGGCGTAAACAATCGAAGGGCCTTCGGCGCGGATGCGTTCACGCATGCGCAGCGGCCGAAGCACACCGTCCACTTCTTCGACATCGACAACGTTCACGTCAACCACCTTGTTGTCGGCATAGGCCTGCTTGCCGGTCGCTTCCAGCGCATCGACGGCCTCCTTGTGGCGCGCCACGAAGGCATACTGGAGGTGCTCGTTCCAGGTGCCGGCGGCATCCAGCCAGACGGAGATACCGTCGGAAAGGCGATTGGCTGTCAGAACCTTGTCGGCCATGTCATGCTCCCAATGCTACTGTATCACGAACCGTCTCGCGCAGGGCAAGCGGCGTCGAATGTTCGAAGTTGGCGCCGGCAACGGCTTCACCGATGATCACCATGACCGGGCCGGACAATTCATCACGATGCTCCAGGCCCGGAAGGTCCTTGAGCGTGCCGTGCAGCAACCGCTTGTCGCGGCGGCTGGCATTCTCCACAACGGCGACCGTCGTTTCCGCCGGCAGGCCGGCATCCATCAGCCGCGCGGCGACGGAGGCGGCCACGGTGCGCCCCATATAGACGGCAACGGTCGCGCCGGAAATCGCAAGCCGTGCCCAATCCGGCAGGACAGCGCCCGTGAGATCGTGGCCCGTCGTGAAGACGAGCGATGAGGCAACGCCGCGCAGTGTCAGCGGCAGTTCGAAATCGGCGGCCGCCGCAAAAGCGGAGGTGATGCCGGGCACGACCTCATAGGTCACGCCCGCCTGGCGCAGCGCTGCCATTTCCTCACCGGCACGACCGTAGACGAGCGGATCGCCGGATTTCAGGCGAACGACACGTTTTCCAGCCTTGCCAAGCTCGACAAGCAGGTCGTTGATCTCTTCCTGTGACTTGGAGTGACAGCCCTTGCGCTTGCCGACAGACAGGCGCTCGGCGTCGCGACGCCCCATGTCGACGATCGCCTGCGGCACGAGTGCGTCAAAGACGATCACATCGGCTTCCATCATCACACGCTGGGCGCGCAGCGTCAGCAGGTCTTCGGCACCCGGGCCGGCGCCGACGAGCCAGACATGACCCGCGGCCTTGCCCTGCGAGTTCAAAAGTGCCGTGGCGGAGCGGCGCGCCAGCTCGATATCGCCATTGTTGACGGCATCGGCGACGGCGCCCTGGAAGAAACGGCGCCAGAAGACGCGGCGCGTCACGCCGCGCGGCAGAATGTTATCGACGGCCTGCCGATAACCATTGGCCAGGCTTGCAAGACGGCCAAGCGACGGCGACAGGATCTGGTCGACCTGCGCGCGGATCATCTGCGCCAAAACCGGGCCCGCACCCTCCGTGCCGATTGCGACGGCGACCGGTGCGCGGTTGACGAGGGCGGGCGTGAAGAAATCGCAATGATCCGGCTGGTCGACGGCATTGACGGGGATGCGCAGCTCGCGGGCGGTCGCGGAGATGGCGCGGTCGGCCGCCGCATCGCCCGTCGCCGCGAAGACGAGCGTCGCATCCACGATCGCCTGCCTCGAGAAAGGCGCGCGAACGAGCACGAGGCCCTTGTCGGCGATGAACCGGGCGAAATCTGCTTCAGGCTCTTCCGCCAGAACGACGATCCGGGCATCCGTGTTGAATAGCAGGCGGGCCTTGGCAAAAGCCTCGTCGCCTTCGCCCACGACAACGACCGTTCTGCCGGTGGTACGAAAGAACGCCGGGAATGTCGAAAGCTTCTGCTGCGATTCAGTCATGGTCTGGTCCGGTTGAAGTGTGCGCACTATCGCGAAAAATGGCCACAAACAAAAGAAACAGAAATTCCAATGCCCAAGGAGGGGCGTATTGTTTTGCTCTGAGGTCCGGCATTTTGAGCATAAGTCACCGGGCCCCCTTGCCCGTCCGCCCGGGCGCCCGCTAAGGATGCCACCATACGCCAATCGGGGATCCCATCATGGACCAGGCCGCCATCGCAAAACGTCTGCTCGACGTCATGGAGTTCGACATCCTGCCGCTGACACGCGACGGCGTCGCGGCCGGCAACAAGATTTTTGGCGCGGCCATTCTCCGCAAGGCCGACCTCTCGCTCGTTCTGGCCGAAACCAACAACGAGACGGAAAACCCGCTCTGGCACGGTGAAATTCACACGCTGAAACGCCTTTACGAGCGCGTGGAGAAGCCGGACACCAAGGACTACGTCTTCCTTTCGACGCACGAGCCCTGCTCCATGTGCCTTTCCGCCATCACCTGGGCCGGCTTCGACAATTTCTACTATTTCTTCAGCCATGAAGATTCGCGCGACAGCTTTGCCATTCCGCACGACCTGCGCATCCTGAAGGAAGTTTTCCGGCTCGATCCGGGCGGTTACGCGAAGACCAACGCCTTCTGGCATTCCGCCGCTATCGCCGACCTCATCGCCACCGCCGACGAGGCCGCGAAAGCGGATCTCAAGAAGCAGGATGCCGAAATCCGCACCGCCTACGACACCCTGTCCGAGACCTACCAGTCCGGCAAGGCTGACAACAGCATTCCGCTCAACTGAGACGCACCATGGAATCGAGCCGCGACATCGAGCGCCTGATCGACATCATGGCCGCCCTGCGCCAACCGGAAACCGGCTGCCCCTGGGACATCGTCCAGACCTTCGAGACCATCAAGCCCTACACGATCGAAGAAGCCTACGAGGTTGCCGACGCGATCGAGCGGAACGACATGGACGACCTCTGCGAGGAGCTGGGCGACCTTCTCCTGCAAGTGGTCTTCCACGCCCGCATGGCGGAGGAGCGCGGCGAATTCGATTTCGGCAGTGTCGTCGAGGCCATCACGCGCAAGATGATCCGCCGCCATCCGCATGTCTTCGCCCGCTCGGATGCCGACACGCCGGCAGCCGTGAAGCTGCAGTGGGACGAAATCAAGCAAGCGGAAAAACGCGAGCGCAAGGCGCGTCGCACCCGACGCGGCCTGCCGGACGACCCGTTGCGTGGTCATCTCGGCTCCGTGCAGCGGTCTTTCCCAGCCCTTGTCGAAGCCCTGAAGCTTCAGGAACGCGCCGCCAAGGTGGGTTTCGACTGGTCGGAGCCAGCACCGATCCTCGACAAGATCGAGGAGGAAATCGGCGAGTTGCGCGAGGCGCTTCACAGCGACGACCAGAAGGCGGTCGCCGACGAACTCGGCGACCTGATCTTCGCGCTGGTCAATATCGGCCGCCATGTCGGCGCCGATCCGGAAATGGCGCTGCGGGGCACGAACACCAAGTTCCGCAACCGATTCTCCCATATCGAGGACAGCCTCGCCGCCAACGGCGAAAGCCTGGAGGCGGCGACACTGGAGCGCATGGAAGAGCTGTGGCAGGCCGCCAAGCAGATCGAGCGCAGCCTGGGTAACGCAACGTCAGCAGAATGACGTTGCGTTAGAGGAATTCCAGCAAAAGTGCGCAGCGGTTTTGCGTCCGGAATTGCATGAAAACAAGGAGGTGGAGCGTTTTCGCGATTCGAAGAAAAGCGGAAATGCTCTAGCGCTCCCAATCCTCGCGCTGGGCCTTCTGCCCGATGCCGAGCCGGCGGTCGAGTTCGGCGGCTTCGGTTTCCGTCAGCCGCAGTTCCAGCCGCACATTGCCGTCTTCCATATCCTCGCGCAGATCGATGATCGAATGATCGTAGATCCATGGCAGAAGCTGCAACTGCCTCACCGGCACGATGACGTCGCGATCGACGAGCACGCCGGAGAGCCGCCGATTGATTTCGGCCAGCAGCGTATCGACACCCTCGCCCGAAATCGCGGAAACGGCGATCACGTTCGGCTGGTTCTCGGACTTCTGCACAAGCGCCTCGCGGGCCTCCGGCTCCAGCCGGTCGATCTTGTTCCAGACTTCGAGGATACGCTCCGCGCCGTCCTTCTCGTCGATGCCGAGATCGCCCAGAATACGCAGCACATCCGTCGATTGCGCACCATTGTCCGGGTCGGACATGTCGCGCACATGGAGAATCAAATCGGCTTCGAGCACCTCTTCCAGCGTTGCGCGGAACGCGGCGACAAGGTGGGTAGGCAGGTTCGAAATGAAACCAACGGTATCCGACAGGATGACGGTGCGGCCCTGCGGCAGCTTCATGCGGCGCAGCGTCGGGTCGAGCGTCGCAAACAGCATGTCCTCGGCAAGAACCCCTGCCCCGGTAATCAGGTTGAACAGCGTCGACTTGCCGGCATTGGTATAGCCGACGAGCGCCACGATCGGGTGCGGCACCTTCTTGCGCTTGGAACGGTGCAGCTGGCGGGTGCGGCGCACCTGCTCCAACTCGCGTTCCAGCTTGATGATCTTGTCCTGCAACAGCCGGCGGTCGGCTTCGATCTGCGTTTCACCCGGACCGCCCATGAAACCCGCGCCACCGCGCTGGCGTTCAAGGTGGGTCCAGCTGCGGACCAGACGGCCCTTCTGGTAGTTGAGATGCGCAAGCTCGACCTGCAGCGTGCCTTCCTTGGTGGAGGCGCGCCGGCCGAAAATTTCAAGAATGAGGCCCGTCCGGTCGATGACCTTGGCGTTCCATTCCTTCTCGAGATTGCGCTGCTGCACGGGCGTCAGCGGATGATCGACGATGACGAGACCGGCATCGTGTTCATCGAGCGCGGCCTTGATCTCCGCGATCTTGCCGGTGCCGAGCAGTGTGCCGGGTTTCGGCTGGCTGACGGGCACGACAGCAGCGTGAACGATCGTCAGATCGATGGCGCGGGCGAGGCCGACAGCCTCTTCCAGGCGCGCCTCGTCGGAGCGCGTGACAACGGTCGGGTTGGATTTTGCGCGCGCCGCCTTCAAGACGGGTGCAATGACGACAGCGCGCATATCGTCCCGGCGCTTTTCAACGTCCGGGACGACGGAATCCTTGTTTACATCGGATTTGCTAATTTTCGTGGGTCCTGTCAGGAGCCGCTTTCCTCGGTCTCGAACATCTGCAGCGGCTGGCCCGGCATGATGGTCGAGATCGCGTGTTTGTACACGAGCTGCGAGTGACCGTCGCGACGGAGAAGCACGCAGAAGTTGTCAAAAGAGGTGACAACCCCGGTCAGCTTGACCCCGTTGATGAGAAAGATTGTGAGAGAAATCTTTTGCTTGCGAACGGTATTAAGAAAAAGATCCTGCAGGTTTTGAGAACGTTCCGCCATCGCGCCGCTTCTTTCTGATTGCCGGCCCTTGAGACCGGTTGCCTAAAAATAAATGTCCCCAGCCCGGCAAGAAATTCCGGGACCGTCGATTTTGGTATCAAATCGCGGTCTTCTCCGCAACGGCGAAAAAGGCCTCCCGGATTTTCTGCGCCGTCATGCCCGGATGGCCGTTGGCGATCGTCTGTCCATCAATGGAAACGACCGGCAGACAGATCGTCGTCGCCCCGGTGATGAAAACTTCCCGCGCCTCCAGCATATCCGCAACCGAAAAGCGGCGCTCCTCGACGACAATCCCTAATTTTTCCGCCACGTCCAGCAGCGTCGTGCGCGTGATGCCACGCAGAATGGCGTGATCGGCCGGGCGCGTGACGAGTTTTCCGTCGCGGTCGACGATCCACAGGTTCGTCGCGCCGCCCTCGGTGACGTTGCCGTCGGCATCGACGAAAATCGCCTCCTGCGCGCCCGCCTCCTTAGCCTGCTGGCGCGCCAGCACATTCGGCAGGAGACCGACCGTCTTGATGTCCACCCGGCCCCAACGATTGTCCGCGACCGTGACAGCCTTGATGCCTGCCGCATATTTCGCCGCATTCACGGCGGGGTTCAGGGCCTTGGCCGTCACGATCAGCGTTGCCCGCACCTCCGGCGAGGGGAAAACATGGTCGCGCTTTGCGCGCCCGCGTGTCACCTGGAGGTAGACCATGCCGTTGACGACGCGGTTGCGGCGCAGCACCTCCCGCATGATGCCGGTCAGGGCAGCGCGCGGCATGGGCGGGCGAATGCGGATTTCGCCGAGCGACCGGTCCAGCCGGTCGAGATGGCGCGTCATGTCGATGATGAGGCCCTGCTGTACCTGACAGACCTCATAGATCGCATCCGCAAAGACGAGGCCGCGGTCATCGATATGCACCGCTGCATCGGCATGGCGGACATAGCGGCCGTTGACATAGGCAAAACGCGGCATGGACAACCCTAAAAATACTGAATGCTGACGCGGAACAGTTGCTCGACATGGCGCACGGCGGCAGCGGCGGCAAAGAGCACCACGCGATCCTTCGCCTTGATCTTCGTGTCGCCATCCGGCCGAATCACCATCTTGTCCCGGTAGATCGCGCCGATGCGGATGCCCGGCGGCAATTCGATGTCGCGCAGCGGCTTGCCGACGAGCGGTGACGTTTCCAGGGCTTCCGCCTCGACAACCTCGGCCGAACCCTTCTGCACCGCATAGACCGAGCGGATACGGCCCTTGCGCACGTGTTGCAGAATGCCGGAGATCGTTACGGCGCGCGGGTTGATATGGGCGTCGATGCCGAGCGTCTTGGTGAAATCCTGGTACATCGGATCGTTGATCAGAACGAGGTTCTGCTTGCAGCCGAGGCGCTTGGCCATCACGCTGCCGAGAATGTTGATCTGGTCGTTGTTGGTCAGCGCCACGATCAGGTCGGCATCCTGGATATCGGCCTGCAGCAGCATCTTCTGGTCGAGCGCCGAACCGTGCAGCACGACGGCATTGCGCAGCTTGTCGGCCACCGAAACCGCACGCTCGCGGTCATTCTCGATGATCTTCAGCCGGGTCTTCGGCTGATAGTCCTCGATCGCCTTGGCGACAAAGTAGCCGATATTGCCCCCGCCGGCGATGACGATGCGCGCCGCCTCCTGTTCCTCATGGCCGAACAGCGCAAGCGTACGGCGCACATGCCCCTTGTCGCAGACCACATAGGCGAGATCGCCCGAATGCAGCTGGTCGGTGGAGGTCGGCACGAAGAGCTTGCCGTTCGAGAAGATGCCGGTGACGGTAGCGTTCAAATCCGGGAAGAGTTCGCTCAACTGCTTCAGCGGCGTCTCGACGACCGGGCAATCCTCCATGCACTCTATCGCCACCATGACGATGCGGTCGTCGGCGAAGCGCACGACATCGGTCGCACCAGGGAAGGAGATGCGCCGCAGCACCATCTTGCCGACCTCCACCTCCGGCGAGATGGTGACGTCGATCGGCATGTCGTCGCGCGAAAAGAGATCGGAATATTCCGGCACAAGGTAGCTCTGCGAGCGAATGCGGGCGATCTTGGTCGGCACGTTGAACAACGAATGCGCCACCTGGCAGGCGACCATGTTGATCTCGTCGAACAGCGTGACGGCGATCAGCATGTCCGCCTGGTCGGCGCCCGCCTTGGCCAGCACTTCCGGATGGGCGCCATGGCCGACGATGCCGCGGACATCGAGCGTCTCGGTGATGGCGGCGATCAGCGACGGCTGCGTGTCGATCACCGAAACGTCGTTACCCTCTTCCGAGAGCCGTTCTGCGATACCGTAGCCGACGCGTCCGGCGCCACAGATGATGACCTTCATACCCTAAAACCCCGCAGTCCCCGGACGGCCTTATACGCCAAGCGACTTCAGTTTGCGATGGAGCGCGGAGCGTTCCATGCCGACAAATTCGGCGGTACGGGAAATGTTGCCGCCGAAACGGTTGATCTGGGCGATGAGATAGTCACGCTCGAACATTTCACGCGCTTCGCGCAGCGGCAGCGTCATGATGTGCTGGTCGCCCTGGGTCGAAATCTTCGGCAGCATGTCGCCCACTTCCGTGGGCAGCATGTCGGCAGTGATCGGCGTATCCGGGCCATCGCTGCGCGCGAGAATCATCAGGCGCTCGATGTTGTTGCGCAGCTGGCGGATGTTGCCCGGCCAGTCGTGAGCCTGCAGCACGGCGAGTGCGTCGTCGCCGATTTTCCGCGCGCGGATGCCCGCCTGTTCGCTGACCTGTCGCATGAACATGTCGACGAGGAACGGAATATCCTCACGGCGCTCTGCGAGCGGCGGTACACGCACCGGCACGACGGCAAGGCGGTGATACAGGTCCTCGCGGAAGCCGCCCTCGGCGATCAGGCTTTCGAGATTGTAGGCCGTGGAGGAGATGATGCGCACATCCACCCTCACCCGCTTGGAACCGCCGACGCGCTCGAACTGCTGGTCGACCAGCACGCGAAGGATCTTGTTCTGCGTCTCGCGCGGCATCTCGCCGATCTCGTCGAGATAGAGGATGCCGCCATGCGCCTCTTCCAGCGCGCCCGTCTTGCGCGACTGGCCGGGCGTGCCCTCCGTCCCGAACAGCGCGACTTCCATGCGCTCCGGCGTTATTGCCGCAGCGTTGAGCACGACGAACGGTCCGGTCGCACGGGTCGATTTGCGGTGGATCATCCGCGCCACCAGTTCCTTGCCGGAACCGGAGGGGCCGAGGATCATGATGCGGCTGTTGGTCGGCGAGACCTTGTCAATGTTCTGGCGCAGTTGCGAGACGGCAACGGAGGTACCGATCAACTCAGCCGGATCACCGGAGCGCTTCTTCAGCTCCGTGACCTCACGGCGCAGCTTGGAGTTCTCCAGCGCGCGCTCGGCGATGAGAATCAGCCGGTCCGCCTTGAACGGCTTCTCGATGAAGTCGTAGGCGCCGCGGCGGATCGCCGAGACGGCCGTCTCGATATTGCCGTGGCCTGAGATCATCACGACCGGCAGGTCCGGGTAGCGGCTCTTGATTTCGTCGAGCAGCGCCAGCCCGTCAAGCTTGCTGCCCTGCATCCAGATATCGAGGAAGACGAGACGCGGCACGCGATCGCTGATCGCGGCCAGCGCGCTGTCGCTGTCATAGGCGGTGCGCGTTTCGTGCCCCTCGTCCGAAAGGATGCCCGAGACGATCTCGCGAATGTCCTCTTCGTCGTCGACTACGAGAATATCAGACGCCATGGCTCATTTCCTTGCTCTTCTTGTCCGCACCGATGGCCACCGTTTCCTCGTAGGGCAGGATCACGCGGATCATCGCCCCATGGCCATTGTCGAAGTCCGCAGGGGCATCGTGCAGTTCCAGCTGCCCGCCATGGTCTTCGATGATCTTCTTCACGATGGCGAGGCCGAGCCCCGTGCCCTTCTCGCGCATCGTCATATAGGGTTCTAGAATACGATGCCGGTTCTCCGTCGGCAGACCTTTGCCGTTGTCAATGACATCGACGACGAACCGCCGTCCCGCATCGTCGGGCGTCGCGCGAACGAGAACCTTGCGTTCCTCACGCGAGCCATCCGGCGGCAGCGCCTCGATGGCTTCCACCGCATTCTTGATAAGATTGCCGAAAGCCTGGCCCAGCATGCGCGCATCGAACAGCCCCGTCAGCGGCACCTCGCCCAGGTCCTTATGGAACGTGACGTGGTTGTTGCCCATTTCGCGCAGGAACACCGCATCCTTCAGGATGTTCCGCAGGTCAGAACGCTCCTTGGTCGGCTTGGGCATGCGGGCGAAGGTCGAAAACTCGTCCACCATGCGGCCGATGTCTTCCACCTGTCGCACGATCGTGTCCGTACACTGGTCGAACACCGCCCGATCCTCGGGGTCGATCTGCTTGCCGTAGCGGCGGCGAAGGCGTTCTGCGGAGAGCTGGATCGGCGTCAGCGGGTTCTTGATCTCATGGGCGATTCGCCGCGCCACATCCGCCCAAGCCGTCGAGCGCTGTGCGATGACGAGGTCGGTAATGTCGTCGATGGTGACGACATAGGACTCCTTCGCATCCTTGGCCTCCTCGCGCGTCACCTGCACGTTGAGCGTCCGCTCCTTGCCGCCATGCATGACATTGACCTGCTTGCGGTGGTCGTTGCGGTAGCGGCCAGACCCCTCGGTGAGCACGGCTGCAATTTCCGGTGCCACCTCTGCCAGCGGCTTGCCGATGAGGTCGCTGACATTGCGTCCCAGAAGCAGTTCTGCCGAAAGGTTGGCGATCGTCACCCGCCCATCTTGCTCGACGCCGATGACCGCGGCGGTCACGCCGGAGAGCACGGCCTCGATGAACCGGCGGCGATGTTCGACCTCGTCTTTCGCGTCCAGGATCTGGTCTTGCTGCGCGCGGATTTCCGCAATCATCTTGTTGAAGGTGCGCGAGAGGTTACCAACATCGCCGTCCACCGTGCGCACCGGCACGCTCACATCCAGATTGCCGGAGGCAACGCTGTCGGCCGCACCGATAAGCTGACGGATCGGGCGAACGATCCGGTCGGCGACGGCGATTGCCGTCCAGATCGCGGCGAGCAGTACGATGAGGGCGAAACCGAGATAAAGCACGCCGAAGGCGATCTGCAACGTCGTGCGGCCAGCCTCAAGCGCGCGGTACTCTGCCGTGTTCTCCTCCATCAGCCGCATCGAGCGCATGACTTCGGGATCGACGGTGCGGATCGTATAGAGGAAGGCGTCCGGAATGTTGTCGAGCTTGATGATGGCTCCGACGAGGTTCGTCGTCCCCGGTGGAATCAGTGTTGGCTGGCCCGCGGCCGACGCGCGCAACGCTTCCTCGGGCACCGCCGGCAACGGACTTTCGGTGTGGATGTTGGCTTGAACGAGGGTCGAGCCATCGGCACGCAGAAGGAAAGCACCGAGCATGCCGCGACCGCGTGCCTGCCGTGTCATCAATTCTATGAAGCCCGTGCGGTCGAGGCTGTAGAGCTGGCGATTGCGATCGAGGTCGTTTGCCATCGACACGGTCTGGCCCTGAAGATAGCTCGCATTTTCAAGCATATAGGCTTGCGCCACATTGAGCGACGAGCTGACGATCGACTGGGTCCGGAGCGAGAACCAGCGATCGAGGCCGACATCCAGCGTGATGGACGCAAAGATCGCGACCAGCACGGCCGGCGTGATCGCGACAATGGAGAAAAGAGCCACGATCCGCACATGCAGGCGTGCCGCGGCACGACCGCGCCGCCGGGCACGCAACAGCCGCAAGATTTCCCGGCCAATCAGGAACATCAGGCCGACGATGAAGATGGCGTTGATCGCCGCCGATGCAATGACGACATTGGCTTCAGGCTTGATCGGCGTCAGGCCGAGCAGGATGAACAGAGAGATCGTCGCCGCGACAAGCGCCCCGCCGGCCAGCAGCAGGCCAGGCAAGGCAAAGGACGCGCGGCGGTCGCCGCCCGTTCCCGCGTCGCTCGTTGCCGAAAGCAGGCTTACGCCCTCATTCATCTGCCGCATCGCTTCCCCGACCGGATACCCGAAGGGCGCCGACGTTTTTCTCGTGTTTTCCGGAGTAGCGCCGATCGCGTAAGGATCGGCTGCATTTCGCACCCATACCCAGAACGATCAGGCAAGCGAACCTATTCGGCCGCAAACCCCTCTGTTACCCTCAAGCAACAGATTGTGGCCAAAATGCAACGCCCCCAACCGATAAGTCAAGCGGAGCGGGAACTTCTGTACACGGATACACCCAGTTCGCGAATTTTCTTGCGCAGCGTGTTGCGGTTGAGGCCGAGCAGGTCGGCGGCCTTGATCTGATTGCCGCGCGTCGCGGTCAGAGCCGCCAATATCAGCGGATACTCCACCTCCGCCAACACACGATCGTACAGCCCGACCGGCGGCAGGCCGTCCCCAAAGCCGGCAAAATACTGCCGCATGTTTTCTTCAACGGCCTGCGAAATCGACAACGAACCGGTGCGCGCCACCGTCTTCTCGATCGGGCTGTCGGGAATGTCGGCCCGTAGCTCCGTCTCGATGATTTCGCGGCTGATCACGTCTTGCGGATAGAGCGCGGTGAGCCGGCGCACCACATTTTCCAGTTCGCGCACGTTGCCCGGCCAGGGATGCGCCTTCATCAGTTCCAGCGCCTCCTGATCGAATCGCTTGGCGTCGAGCCCTTCCTTTTCCGCCTGCTGCACGAAATGGCGCACCAGATCGGGGATATCCTCCGCCCGGTCACGCAACGGCGGCAGACGCAACGGCACGACGTTCAGACGGTAGTAGAGGTCTTCGCGAAAGAGGCCCTGATTGATCGACTGCTTCAGATCCTTGTTGGTCGCCGCAACGATGCGCACATCCGTACGGATCGGCGTGCGGCCGCCCACTGTCGTATATTCGCCCTGCTGAAGCACGCGCAGCAGACGGGTCTGGGCGTCCATCGGCATGTCGCCGATCTCATCGAGGAAGAGCGT
The DNA here is from genome assembly GCF_058808115.1 of Shinella sp. GW821-FHT11G07. Taxonomy (NCBI): domain Bacteria; kingdom Pseudomonadati; phylum Pseudomonadota; class Alphaproteobacteria; order Hyphomicrobiales; family Rhizobiaceae; genus Shinella; species Shinella sp. GW821-FHT11G07. The sequence continues at coordinate 478,711 of NZ_JBXARJ010000002.1, read as the reverse complement.
GCCGCCTTCTGCCTGCTCGAAGCGGCCGGTCGAACGGTTCTGCGCGCCGGTAAAGGCGCCCTTCTCATGCCCGAACAATTCCGATTCGATGAGGTCGCGCGGGATCGCCGCCATGTTGATGGCGACGAAGGGGCCGTTGCGGCGCTTACCGTAATCATGCAGTGCGCGGGCGACGAGTTCTTTGCCCGTGCCCGATTCGCCGGTGATCATTAGCGTGAGGTCCGTCTGCATCAGGCGGGCGAGCACGCGGTAGATTTCCTGCATCGCGGCCGAGCGGCCGACGAGCGGCATGCCGTCCTGCGTGTCATCATCAAGGCGGGCGGGCTTGCGCTTCGGCTCCGAAAGCGCCCGGCCGATGATGGCAATGAGTTCCGTGAGGTCGAAGGGCTTCGGAAGATAGTCGTAGGCGCCTTTCTCCGAGGCCTTGATCGCCGTCATGAAGGTGTTTTGCGCGCTCATCACGAGCACCGGCAGCTCCGGGCGGGCCTTCTTGATGCGCGGCAGCAGGTCGAAGGCGTTCTCGTCCGGCATCACGACATCGGTCACGACGATATCGCCCTCGCCGGCAGAAATCCAGCGCCACAGGGTCGCTGCGTTGGAGGTGATGCGCACATCATATCCCGCACGGCTGAGGGCCTGGTTGAGCACCGTGCGGATTGCGGCATCGTCATCGGCAACGAGGACTGTGGCGCCTGTCATTAGATACGTCCTTTGGTCTTGGGAAAGTCGTCGTCTTCACTGACGCCGCGGGAGGCCGGCATCAGCACGCGGAAGGTGGTGCGGGAACCCTGGCTGTCGCATTCGACAATGCCGCCATGGCCACCGATAATTTTTGCGACCAGCGCGAGGCCTAGGCCGGAGCCGTTGGTCTTGGTCGTGATGAAGGGATCGAAAAGATGCGGGACGAGATCCGCCGGCACGCCGGGGCCATTGTCATGCACACAGAACTCGAGCGGCAGCGAAATCTTTTCGCGCGTGCCGGCCACCGAAAGCCGAATGCCGGGCCGATAGGCCGTCGTCAGCTGGATTTCCCCATCCGGCCGGTTGCCGACAGCCTCGGCCGCATTCTTGATGAGATTGAGAAACACCTGAACGAGCTGGTCGCGATTGGCATAGACCGCCGGCAACGAGGGATCATAAAGCTCGGTGATCTTGATATCCCGCCCGAACCCCGCCTTGGCGACAGCCTTCACATGGTCGAGCACGGAATGAATGTTGAGCGGCACGCGGTCGATCGGCCGCTCGTCGGAAAACACTTCCATCCGGTCGACCAGCGAGACGATGCGGTCGGTCTCGTCGCATATGAGCCGGGTCAATGCCCGGTCCTCATCGAGGACGGAGGTTTCCAAAAGCTGCGCTGCGCCGCGAATGCCGGAAAGCGGGTTCTTGATCTCGTGCGCCAGCATGGAGGCGAGCCCCGTCACCGAACGCGCGGCTGCGCGATGCGTGAGTTGGCGGTCGATCTTGTCCGCCATCGAGCGCTCCTGGATGACGACCACCACCGCACCCGGTTCGGTCGTCACCGGCGCCACGTAGATATCGACGAGCTTTTCCGCGCCGAGCCGCGGCGAGCTGAGATCCACCCGATATTCGCTGACCGGCGCCTTGCGCTCACGCACCTGGTCGATCAGCGTCAAGAGCGGGCTGCCGAAGGGGATGACGGCGGAAACCTTGTGCCTGGCGAGATGGTTGGCACTCGCCCCGAAGAAGGATTCGGCCTCCCAGTTGGCAAAAGCGATGAACCCGTTGACGTCCACGAGGATGACCGGGTTCTGGATGGCGTTGAGCACGGCGAGCGCGAGATCCGGCGCCTTCGCGGCATTCTGGTCTGCGGCCTTGTCCGTCATGCGGCCTCTCCGATCCTGGCCGTGTGGTTGCCCAGAACGGCGGCAGCGAGCCGGTCCGCCACGAAGGCGCTGTCACGCGCCGTCATGATCGCGGCCTTGTCCGGTCCTGTCAGGCCGGGCGCAAAACGCTCCAGATACCAGCCGACATGTTTTCGCGCATGGCGCAGGCCCGCCTCATCACCGTAGAAATCGAGCATCATGCGATAGTGCTCGACTGCAACCCCGGCGACCTCTTCCGCCGCAGGATGCGGTGACGCACCCGCCAGCACGGCCGGATGCCAGGGCCGCCCCTGTGCCGACCGTCCGATCATGACGGCATCGGCGCCCGAGCGGCGCAGAATCTCCTGCGCATCGTCCGCCGTTTCAACATCGCCGTTCGCTACCAGCGGAATGGTGAGGACATCACGCACCGCGCGAATCGCATCCCAATCGGCCCGGCCCTCATAGAACTGCATGCGGGTGCGCCCATGCACGGTGATCATCGCAGCACCAGCAGCCTCGGCGCGCGAAGCAATGTGCGGAGCGTTGAGCGAATCATGATCCCAGCCGAGCCGCATCTTCACCGTCACCGGCACCTTGACCGCGTTGACGGTCGCCTCGATCAGGCCGAGCGCATGGTCCGGATCCCGCATCAGCGCCGAGCCCGAATAACCACCGATCACCTTCTTGGCGGGGCAGCCCATGTTGATGTCGATAATATCGGCGCCCTCGCCCTCGGCGATCTTCGCCGCCTCCGCCATCCAGTGTGCCTCGCGGCCGGCGAGCTGCACCATATGGGGCCGAATCCCACAATTGCGGATGCGCGACCAGCTTTCCCGTGCGTTCAGCGCCAGTTCCCGGCTCGCCACCATCTCGGTCACCACCAGGCCGGCTCCAAAACGCCAGGCAAGATCGCGAAACGGCAGGTCCGTGACGCCGGACATCGGCGCAAGAACCACGCGGTTCCGAAGGGTCTGGCCACCAACCGCAAGCGGCGCTGACAAGGCGGGGATCGTCAAATGCTCATCTTTCAAGCAGGTCATGTCTCTGCACTATTTTTAGCCATTGTTATCGTTCTTGCCAAGACGCAATCACATCGCCCCGTAATTTTCCCAGGGACGCTGGAATTGCGTCATCCTTCCGGCTAAACCACCTCAAAACGCTTTGAAACGAGAGGTGCGAGACCGAAATGCAGGCGGAAAACACGCTATCCTGCGCTGTGGTGATCGTTGCCGCCGGGAGAGGCGAACGGGCCGGAAGTCATGCCGAAGGCCCCAAGCAATACCGCCGCATAGGCGGAAGGCCGGTCATCTCCCATACGCTCGATCTCTTTGTCAATTGGCAGCCGGCCCGGCGTATCGTGGTCGTGATACATCCCGATGACGAAGCGCTGTTCGAGACCGCCCGCGCTACAGCCCTGCCCGCCGGCGATCGCCTCACCGTCGTGCACGGCGGCGCGACCCGCCAGCAATCCGTGCTTTCCGGCCTCGAAGTCCTCGCCGATGACGATATCAGCCACGTCCTCATCCAGGATGCCGTGCGTCCCTTCGTCGAGCCCGCCATCCTCGAGCGCACGCTCGCTGCCTTCCATCACGGGGCGCGTGCGGTTCTTCCAGCCGTCGCCGTTGCCGACACGCTGAAGCGGGCGGACGCCAACGGCAATGTCGCGGAAACCGTGTCCCGCTCGGGCCTGTTCGCCGCCCAGACGCCGCAATCCTTCCACTTCGCTACCATCCTCGAAGCGCATCGCCGCGCTGCCGCCTCCGGCCGCACGGACTTCACCGACGACGCCTCGATTGCCGAATGGGCCGGCGTGCGCGTGCATCTCGTCGAAGGCAGCGCCGGTAACGTCAAGCTTACATTGCAGAAGGATATCACCATGGCCGACCAGCGCCTCTCCCACGGCTTGCCGGATGTTCGCACCGGCAACGGCTACGATGTGCATCAGCTTGTGGAAGGCGACGGCGTGACGCTCTGTGGCCTCTTCATCCCGCACGACCAGAGGCTTTCCGGCCATTCCGACGCTGACGTTGCCCTGCACGCCCTGACGGACGCCCTGCTCGCGACCTGTGGCGCCGGCGATATCGGCGACCATTTCCCGCCTTCGGATATGCAGTGGAAGGGTGCGGCCTCACGAATCTTCCTCGAGCACGCCGCCGGCATCGTGCGTGCCAACGGTGGCACGATCATGAATGCCGACGTCTCACTGATCGCCGAAGCTCCGAAAATCGGTCCGCATCGCGACGAGATGCGTCAAAACCTTTCGGACTTCCTTGGCATTTCGATCGACCGCTGTTCGGTGAAGGCAACGACCAACGAGAAGATAGGATTCATCGGCCGCCGCGAGGGCATCGCCGCGATCGCCACCGCGACCGTCGTCTACAGGGAAACCGACGCATGAGCATCTGGCCGGAAGACATCGAAAACGCCGCCCGCACAATCGTTGCCGATTTTACGGAACGCAAGCTGCTGATCGCCACCGCCGAATCCTGCACCGCCGGTCTGATTGCCGGCGCGATCACCGAGATCGCCGGCTCTTCAAACGTCTTCGACCGCGGTTTCGTCACCTATTCCAACGAGGCCAAGCGCGAGATGATCGGCGTCGCCAATGCGACGCTGAAGGCCCATGGCGCCGTCTCCCGCGCGACGGCCCTCGAAATGGCGCAAGGCGCCATCGGAAATTCCGGCGCCAACATCTCTATCGCCGTGACTGGTGTTGCCGGCCCCGGCGGCGGCTCGGATGAAAAGCCGGTCGGCCTCGTTCACCTCGCCGCAGCCTGTACAGGCCGCGAAACACTTCACCGCGAGATGCGCTACGGCGATATCGGCCGCAGTGCCGTCCGGCTTGCGACGGTGCGCACCGCGCTGGAAATGCTGATCGAGATCGCGCGGGATTAGTTCGGGCAGAGGGAATAGACGCTCATGGCGAAATTCGCCTCGTAGCGTGCCGCATCGCTCCAGAAGACCTGACCCGCGGAAAAATTATTTGCGAGGAAAGCGTCAACACTCGCCTTCTGCTTTTCGGCGAGCGCCTTGTAATCGGGCGTCTTGCGCTTTTCGCTGACACATGTCGTGAAAACCGGGATGGGGCTTGTCCGCTCCACAAAGAGCGCCTCGAAATCGCTGGAGCTCAATGCCTTACCGGTCTCGACGGCAGCGATCTTGCGGGCCGCCGGTGCGGGCAGCACGATATCGAACGTCTCGACATGGAAAAAATCACCGAGGCGCCGGTCCTCATCGCCAAGTTCGAGCCCCTCGACGGTATAGGCCTTGCCGACGAGCTTGTAGCCGCTCACCTCGAAGGCCAAACGCGCCGAGATCTTTACTATCAACGCCTTCTCGTGCTCCGGCTTCTGATCCTTGAAGAGCGGGGGCTGCAACGTCTCCTTGTCCACGATGCGCATCTCACCGCCGACGTCGATCGCCGCCGGATCGGAGGAATAGGCGTGGCGCGCATTGTAGAAGGCCAGCATCTCCGCTTCGCGTGTTGGGAAGAAGGCGCGATCCAGATAAACGGGATTTCGTGGCAAGCCGCCATCGTTGCCCCGGATCGTCATCTTCACATCCGGCCCGATGCGATAACTACCAGCGAGCGGCCGGTTCTGTTCGTCGAGAAGCAGGATGTAGTCTCCCGACACTTCCTGCGCGGCCACAGACGTGCAGAACAAGGCGATCAGGGCGAAGGGCGCAAACCGGGTGATCATGCCCCGGTAACGGGTGAGCGGGCGGAAAAATTCAGGTGGTCGGATAGATCGCGTCGGCGCGCTTCTCGAACGCCTCGGTGAACATACGAAAGGCGCGGTCGAACATCGAGCCCATCAGCGCACCGAGAATGCGGCTCTTGAACTCGTAGTCGATGAAGAAATGCACAGAACACCCGCCGTCCGGCAGCGCCTCGAACCGCCAGCGGTTGTCGAGGTAGCGGAATGGCCCGTCGATATACTTGACGTCGATTGCACGTTCCACCCGGTTGAGCAACACCTGCGTGGTAAAGGTCTCGCGGATCGCCTTGTAGCCGACCGTCATGTCGGCAACCAACAATTCCTTGCCATCCCGCTCCTTGCGCGAGCGAACCGTCAGCCCCTCGCAGAGCGGCAGGAATTCGGGATACCGTTCCACATCGGCAACGAGGTCGTACATCTGTTCAGGCGTGTGGGGAACCGGACGGCGGGTTTCGTATTGGGGCATGGCCGAGAGCTAATATTTTGGCCCCAGAATCGCAAGTAGCTGTTGGTTCTGGCGTCGCGATTTCAACACGCAAACCGACACATCAGGGCCATATGTCGCAAGATTTTCCGCGATTTCCGGGCTTTCCGTCCGCTCGAAATTCCAGACATAGCTGAGAAATTCCCGGCTGATCCGTTCCGGGCATCCATCCGCCATTTCCGGCCGCGACTGGCCGCGAAGTCTTAGCCAGCGCGAGATCACCCCATAAAGCGACATCCAGCGCGGCGGGCGCAGCCAGAGCACCAGGTGGCTGCGCGGCAGACGTAGCGGCAGCGTGCCGGGGCTCGTGCCGTCAAGGACCCAGCGCTCTTGAGCAACGATCGTCTGCAAGCGCGCCAAAGCTTCTGCTCTAGGCCGCGTCTGCCAGCCCGGCAGCCAGAAAATCTCGCGGTCCATGGAGACGTAGGGCAAAGCAAGACGCGCCGAGAGCCCCTGCGCCAGCGTACTCTTGCCACTCCCCGAGCAGCCGATCACCAGCACACGCTCTGCGGTCCTCAGCCGTTCGGCTGCCTCCTCTACGGTGATCGAAACCGTCATGGCCGTCCCCCAAATGCAAAACCCCGCCGTCGGGCAGGACGGCGGGGTTTAGAGGAAGGTCGTGAAAATGTCTATTCCGCGGCGGCGAGAAGCTTGCGCTCGCGAGCGGCGCGAAGCCGGGCGAAATCGTCGCCGGCATGGTGCGAGGAGCGCGTCAGTGGGCTCGACGAAACCATCAGGAAGCCCTTGCTGTAGGCAACGGTCTCGTAGGACTTGAACTCGTCCGGCGTCACGAAGCTCATCACGGCATGGTGCTTGCGGGTCGGTTGAAGATATTGGCCGATGGTCAGGAAGTCGACGTCGGCGGTGCGCAGGTCGTCCATCAGCTGGAGCACTTCGTTGCGCTCTTCGCCGAGGCCCACCATGATACCCGACTTGGTGAACATGGTCGGGTCGAGTTCCTTCACGCGCTGCAGCAGGCGGACGGAGTGGAAGTAGCGCGCACCCGGGCGGACGGTCAGGTAATTGCCCGGCACGGTCTCCATGTTGTGGTTGAACACGTCGGGCTTGGCAGCGACGACGCGTTCCAGGGCACCGGGCTTCTTCAGGAAGTCAGGTGTCAGGATTTCGATCGTCGTCAGCGGCGAGGCCGCGCGGATCGCCCAGATCACCTTCTCGAAGTGTTCTGCACCGCCATCGGCCAGATCATCACGGTCCACCGAGGTGATGACGACGTGGCTGAGGCCCATCTGCTTGACGGCCTTGGCGACGTTTTCAGGCTCCGCCATGTCGAGCGCATTCGGCTTGCCCGTCGCCACGTTGCAGAAGGCGCAGGCGCGGGTACAGATCTCGCCCATGATCATGAAGGTCGCGTGCTTCTTGTCCCAGCACTCACCGATGTTCGGGCAGCCCGCTTCCTCGCACACCGTCACCAGCTTGTGGCTGCGCACGAGATCGCGCGTCTCCTGGTAGCCCTTGGAGACCGGTGCGCGCACGCGAATCCATTCCGGTTTGCGCAGCACTTCGGTGTCCGGCCGGTTGGCCTTTTCCGGGTGGCGTACCCGCTTGCCGTCGGGTGAAGGGTTGGTGCGGTCGAGAATGGTGACCATGTCGTTTCCACTTTCCTGGTGAACGCCTTCGCGTTCATCCTGCGGACCGAAAATCGAGAGCCCGCCTCATGTGGAGGCGGGCTTTAGCACGTTCAAGCGTTCAACGCACGCCCATAGGCGTCCAGCACGCTTTCCTTCAGCGTTTCCGAAATCGTCGGATGCGGGAAGATCGTATGCATCAGCTCTTCCTCGGTGGTTTCGAGGTTCATGGCGATGACGAAGCCCTGGATGAGTTCGGTCACTTCCGCGCCCACGAGATGCGCCCCAAGGAGTTCGCCGGTCTTCTTGTCGAAGATCGTCTTGACGAGGCCCTGGTCTTCGCCAAGCGCAATAGCCTTGCCATTGGCGACGAAGGGGAAGCGGCCGACGCGAATGTCGCGGCCCTGTTCCTTGGCCTTGGCTTCCGTGAGGCCGACCGAGGCGACCTGCGGGTGGCAATAGGTGCAGCCCGGGATCTTCGACTTGTCCATCGGGTGAACGTTCGGCAGGCCGGCGATCTTCTCGATGCAGATGACGGCCTCGTGCTCGGCCTTGTGGGCGAGCATCGGGGGACCTGCGACGTCGCCGATGGCGTAGATGCCCGGCACGTTGGTCTTGCCGTAGCCGTCGATGGCGATGAAGCCGCGGTCGGTCTTCACGCCGAGCGCTTCGAGGCCGATATTTTCGACATTCGCCTGCACGCCGACGGCGGAGATCATGCGGTCGGCGGTGATCTTTTCGACCTTGCCGTCCTTCATTTCGACATGCGCGGTGATCGAGTTGGCGCCCTTCTCCACCTTGGTGACCTTCGCCTCCAGATGGATCTTCATACCCTGCTTCTCGAACTGCTTCTTGGCGAGCGCAGAGATTTCGGCATCCTCGACCGGCATCACCGTCTTCATCACTTCGACCACCGTCACATCGACGCCGAGCGTGCGGTAGAACGAGGCGAATTCGATGCCGATGGCGCCCGAGCCCATGACGAGCAGCGACTTCGGCATTTCCTCCGGCTTCATCGCCTCGAAATAGGTCCAGATCAGCTTGCCATCCGGCTCGATGCCGGGCAGCGCACGCGGACGCGCACCGGTCGCGATCACGATGTTCTTGGCCGTATAGGTGCCTTCCGGCAGCACGGTCTTCGGCAGCGGCGCCTGCGGCTGCTGGATCGCCTTCGTCGTCTTGGACACGACGATCTCACCCGGCTTGGTGATCTTCGCCTCGCCCCAGATGATGTCGACCTTGTTCTTCTTCATCAGGAAGCCGACGCCGCCGTTCATGCGCTGCGCGATGCCACGCGAGCGGGCAACGATCGCCTTGAGGTCCGGCGTCACCGAGCCTTCGATCTTGATGCCGTAGTCACCCGGGTGCTTTGCGTAATGGAAGATCTCGGCCGAGCGCAGCAGCGCCTTGGTCGGAATGCAACCCCAGTTGGAGCAGATGCCGGCGAGGTGCTCGCGCTCGACGATGGCCGTCTTCAGGCCCAACTGGGCGGCGCGGATCGCGGCAATGTAGCCGCCCGGACCCGAACCGATAACGATGACGTCGTAAGTCTGAGCCATGTCGTTTCCTGCCTTTTCTCTGGGCCGCGCGCGGGTTGCTGCTGCCGCCTGTTGTCTTTTTACAATCCGAGCATCATGCGCACGACGGGCTCGAGCCCGCGGCCAATCGCCCGTGTGTTTTCAGCATCGAGGTGCACGCCATCGAGCGGCGTTGTCCTGGCGACCGATCCGGCATCGAAGAAGCCGCAACCGGTCTCATCCGCGAGGTCCGCGTAAAGTGTCGCCAGCATCGCCGACTGTTCGACGCCGCCGGTATACATCGCCGAAAAGGCAACGTTCGCCGTCTCGCAGATCGGCGGCGGCGAAACGATGAGGATCTCCGGCCCGCCCTCGCCGTTGAACGACCAGGCGTGGTGACGCACCAGCTCCACCAGCCGTTCCACGCCGCGCACCGCGCCAAATGCCGTTCCGCAAATCGTCGGCTTCATGTCGTTGGCGCCGAGCAGAAGGATGACGAGGTCGATCGGATCGTGGCTATGCAGGATCGTCGGCAGGATGCGCACACCATTGCGGTCGCAATCCGCCAGATGATCGTCATAGGCGGTGGTGCGGCCGTTCAGGCCCTCTGCGATGACGGTGACATCCGGTCCCAGAGCCTTGGCGAGCACACTCGGCCAGCGATCCTCGAAGGCATGCCGGTCGAGCGTTTCCGCACTGTAACCCCAGGTCAGGCTGTCGCCGTAGCAGAGAACCGTCTTCATGGCCGCACCCCACGTATCAGACGAGCATCCCCATCGGGCTTTCGATGTAGCGCTTGAAGGCACCGAGAAGTTCGGCGCCGAGCGCTCCGTCGACGGCGCGGTGGTCGGTAGAGAGCGTGACCGTCATCGCATTGACGATGACCATCTGGCCCTTCTTGACCACGACCCGCTCCGTGCCGGCACCAACCGCCAGGATCGTCGCATGCGGCGGGTTGACGACGGCGGCGAAATTCGAGACGCCCATCATGCCCATGTTGGAGACCGCAGTCGTGCCGCCCTGGTATTCTTCGGGCTTCAGCTTGCGTTCCTTGGCGCGCTTGCCGAGGTCCTTCATCTCGTTGGAGATGGCCGACAGGCTCTTCAGCTCCGCCTTGCGGATGATCGGGGTGATCAGACCGCCCGGGATCGACACGGCAACGCCGACATCGGCATGCTTATGCTTCACCATGTTGCTGTCGGTCCAGGAGACGTTGGCATCCGGCACATCGCGAAGGGCAAGCGCCATGGCCTTGATCACCATGTCGTTGACCGAGAGCTTGTAGGCCGGCTTGCCGTCCTTCTCCGGCGCGGAACCGTTGATCTGGGCACGCAGCGCCAGAAGCGCGTCGAGCTCGACATCGACCGAGACGTAGAAGTGCGGGATCGTCTGCTTGGATTCCTGCAGGCGCTTGGCAATGGTCTTGCGCATGCCGTCATGCGGCACGAGGTCGTAGGACCCCTGCTCGAACAGCTTGAGCACGGCGTCTTCCGACATGCCCTTCGGGGCAGCGGCCGGAGCGGCCGAGGCAGCAGCAGCGGCAGGCTTGGCTCCACCGGAGGCGACAGCCTTTTCGACGTCGCTCTTCACCACGCGGCCATGCGGGCCGGAACCGGAAACCGCCGAAATATCGACGCCAGCTTCCTTGGCGATGCGGCGAGCGAGCGGCGAGGAGAACACGCGGTTGCCGTCCTTGGCCGGAGCCGGACCGGCCGAGGCGGTCGCAGCGGGAGCCGCTGCAGCAGCAGCCGGCTTTTCCGCTTCCTTCGGCGCTTCGGCGGTCTTTGCTTCGGCCTTCGGAGCAGCAGCACCGCCGCCAGCGGCGGCAGCACCAACATCTTCACCGTCGGCGGCGAGGATGGCGATGAGGCTGTTGACCTTCACGCCTTCCGTACCGGCCGGCACGACGATCTTGGCGACAACGCCCTCGTCGACGGCTTCGACTTCCATCGTCGCCTTGTCGGTCTCGATCTCGGCGATGACGTCACCGGATTTCACGGTGTCGCCTTCCTTGACGAGCCACTTGGCGAGGTTGCCCTCTTCCATGGTGGGTGACAGGGCGGGCATCGTGATGTTGATCGGCATGTCTCAACCCTCCCCTTATTTGTAGCAGACGGTTTTGACCGCCTGGACGACTTCGCCGACATTCGGCAGCGCCAGCTTTTCGAGGTTCGCGGCGTAGGGCATCGGAACGTCCTTGCCGGCAATCGTCAGGATCGGCGCATCGAGATAATCGAAAGCCTGCTGCATGACGCGGGTCGCAATCTCGGTGCCGACGGAGGACTGCGGGTAGCCTTCCTCGACGACGACCAGGCGGCCGGTCTTCTTGACCGATTCGATGACGGTCGGCAGGTCCATCGGGCGGATGGTGCGCAGGTCGATCAATTCGACGTCGATGCCGTCCTTCTCGAGTTCCGCAATCGCCTTCAGCGCATAAGTCATGCCGATGCCGAAGGAGACGACGGTGACGTCGTTGCCCTTCTTGTGGATGCGCGCCTTGCCGATCGGCAGCACGAAATCATCCATCTTCGGCACTTCGAAGCTCTGGCCGTAGAGAATTTCGTTTTCGAGGAAGATGACCGGGTTCGGATCGCGGATGGCGGCCTTCAGCAGGCCCTTCGCATCGGCAGCCGTGTACGGCATGACGACCTTGAGGCCCGGGATGTGGCTGTACCAGGCGGCATAGCACTGCGAGTGCTGGGCCGCGACGCGGGCAGCCGCGCCATTCGGGCCGCGGAAGACGATCGGCGCGCCCATCTGGCCACCGGACATGTAGAGCGTCTTGGCAGCGGAGTTGATGATCTGGTCGATCGCCTGCATGGCGAAGTTGAAGGTCATGAACTCGACGATGGGCTTCAGGCCCGTCATGGCCGCACCGACGCCGACGCCGGCAAAGCCATGTTCAGTGATCGGCGTATCGATGACGCGGCGGTCGCCGAATTCCTGAAGCAGGCCCTGGGTAATCTTGTAGGCGCCCTGGTATTCGGCGACTTCCTCGCCCATGACGAAGACGTCCTCGTCGCGGCGCATTTCTTCCGCCATGGCGTCACGCAGTGCTTCGCGCACCGTCGTCATCACCATTTCGGTGCCAGCCGGAATATCCGGATCGGCGGCGACTTCGCCCTTCGGCTGGGCCGGAACGGATGCAGCGGCAGGCGCCGGTTCGGCGGCCTTCGGTGCTTCGGCTTCTGCCGGCTTTGCGGCAGCCTTGGGCGCTGCGACCGCATCGGCGCTTTCGCCGTCCTGCAGCAGCACGGCGATTGCCGTGTTGACCTTGACGCCTTCGGTGCCGGCGGCGATCAGGATCTTGCCGATCACGCCTTCATCGACGGCTTCGACTTCCATCGTCGCCTTGTCGGTTTCGATTTCAGCGATCACGTCGCCGGACTTGACGGTGTCACCCTCGTTCTTGATCCACTTGGAGAGCGTTCCCTCTTCCATGGTCGGAGACAGGGCGGGCATGAGAATTTCGATAGGCATTTTTCGTCCCTCCCCGGATTACAGCAGGATGTCGGTGTAGAGTTCGGATGCATCCGGCTCCGGATCGGCCTGCGCGAAATCGGCACTGTCGGCGACGATGTCACGGACGTCCTTGTCGATCTGCTTGAGATCGTCCTCGCTTGCCCACTTGTTTTCCAGAAGGCGGGCGCGCACCTGCTCGATCGGGTCGTGCTCGGAACGCATCTTCTGCACTTCGTCCTTCGAGCGGTACTTCGCCGGGTCGGACATGGAGTGGCCGCGGTAGCGGTAGGTCTGCATCTCGAGGATGACCGGACCCTTGCCTGCACGGCAGTGCGCGACAGCCTCGTCCGCAGCAGCCTTCACCGCACGCACATCCATGCCATCCACCTGGAAACCGGGAATGTTGAAGGAGGCGCCGCGATGCGAGAAGTCGGTCTGGGCGGAGGCGCGCGAAACGGACGTGCCCATGGCGTAGCGGTTGTTCTCGATCACGTAGACCACCGGCAGCTTCCAAAGCGCTGCCATGTTGAAGCTCTCGTAGACCTGGCCCTGGTTGGCCGCGCCGTCACCGAAATAGGCAAGCGAGACATTGTCGTTACCGCGATAGCGGTTTGCGAAGGCAAGACCGGTACCGAGCGAGACCTGCCCGCCGACGATGCCGTGACCGCCGTAAAAATTCTTTTCCTTGGAGAACATGTGCATGGAGCCGCCCTTGCCCTTGGAAAGGCCGCCGCGACGTCCGGTCAGTTCGGCCATCACTCCACGTGGGCTCATGCCGCAAGCGAGCATGTGGCCATGGTCGCGATAACCGGTGATGACCTGATCACCTTCCTTCAGCGCCGCCTGCATGCCGACGACGACAGCTTCCTGGCCGATGTAGAGGTGACAGAAGCCGCCGATGAAGCCCATGCCGTAAAGCTGGCCGGCCTTCTCCTCGAAACGCCGGATCAGCAGCATTTCGCGGTAGGCTTTGAGATCATCTTCCTTGGAGAATTCGGCGATGGTGCCGCCGGTGAAGTCTTTTTTGACAGGCCTTGCCGTGGTCTTACGGCTGGACGTGGACGCGGTTTTACGCGGAGCCATGCGTTCCTCCCTATGTTTGCCTCTTGAAGAAAACCATAGGGGAGAAAGTCCGGCTCAGCAATGCCATAAATGCATGGCTTATATTCTTCGTAAGCCGCTGAATAGTAAGGGAGATTTACGATTAACTAGATTTCAGTTAATCCAGTTCTTCAGTGGAAAATGACGATTTCGTCGGCGCGGGACATGTTGAGATAGGAGCGTGCCTTCTCATCCAGCATGTCGCGTTCAAGCGAGCCGTCGCTCATCAAGGCCACTTCTTTTTCCAGGATCTGGCGCTGCCGCACGAGCACGTCGACGCGCGCCTGACGCTCAACCCTCTGCCGTTCGAACTCCTCCATCCCCCTGAGGCCGAATTCGCCATGTACGGAATGATAGCCGAAGTAGGAAAGGAATGCGACCGTAATCACCGGTAGCGCCAGCCGGCCGAATTTCCGCTTTTTATGATGTTTGGTCCACATGCAGGTGCCCCGCTACGCAATACGGATTTGACACTAGCGGCAAGCGGTTAACCGACCATTGACCATGATGGACGGGCGACAAAAAAAGCCCGCATCCGGAGATGCGGGCTTCGCCGTTTCGGAGAAACTGTTTTTCCGATCAGCCGCGCAGGATGCCGCGGCCGGCGTACTTCGCCTGCGGACCAAGCTGTTCCTCGATGCGGATCAGCTGGTTGTACTTGGCGGTACGGTCGGAGCGGGCGAGCGAACCGGTCTTGATCTGACCGCAGTTGGTGGCGACAGCGAGGTCGGCGATCGTCGAATCCTCGGTCTCGCCCGAGCGGTGCGACATGACGGCGGTGTAGCTCGCCTTGTGTGCGGTCTCTACGGCGTCGAGCGTCTCGGAAAGCGAGCCGATCTGGTTGACCTTGACGAGGATCGAGTTGGCGACGCCCATCTTGATGCCGTCGCGCAGGCGCGCGGAGTTCGTCACGAAGAGATCGTCGCCGACGAGCTGAACCTTCTTGCCGATCTTGTCGGTCAGCGACTTCCAGCCGTCCCAGTCGTCTTCTGCCATGCCGTCCTCGATCGAGAAGATCGGGTATTTGCCGGCAAGCTCTGCCAGATACTCGGCCATGGCTTCCGGTTCCAGCGTGCGGCCTTCGCCTTCAAGCACGTACTTGCCGTCCTTGAAGAATTCGGTCGAGGCGCAATCGAGTGCGATGTACATGTCTTCGCCCGGCTTGTAGCCGGCCTTCTCGATCGACTTCATGATGAAATCGAGGGCAGCCGGAGCCGAAGCGAGACCCGGCGCGAAGCCGCCTTCGTCACCGACATTGGTGTTGTGGCCGTCGGCAGCAAGCTGCTTCTTCAGCGTATGGAAGACTTCCGAACCCATGCGAACGGCGTCGCGGATGTTGTCGGCGCCGACCGGCACGATCATGAATTCCTGGAAGTCGATCGGGTTGTCGGCATGCGCGCCGCCATTGATGATGTTCATCATCGGCACTGGTAGGACGCGGGCGTTCGGGCCACCGATATAGCGGTAGAGCGGCAGGTTGGCGGCTTCCGCGGCAGCCTTGGCGACGGCGAGCGAAACGCCGAGGATGGCATTGGCGCCGAGGCGGGCCTTGTTCGGCGTACCGTCAAGCTCGTTCATCGCCTGGTCGATCAGGATCTGGTCTTCGGCTTCAAGACCGCCGATCGCTTCGAAGATTTCGCCGTTGACGGCGGCGACGGCATTTTCGACACCCTTGCCGAGGTAGCGCTTGCCACCGTCACGCAGTTCGACGGCTTCATGCGCGCCGGTCGAGGCGCCCGATGGAACGGCCGCGCGGCCGAAGCTGCCATCCTCGAGGTGCACGTCCACTTCAACGGTGGGATTGCCGCGGCTGTCGAGAATCTCGCGGCCGATGATGTCGATGATAGCAGTCATGGATATCGTCCTGTTTCGGGGTTAGTAAATCGATTAAAATCCACTTTTAATCGACGATGTGGAAATTACAATGGCGCAGGCAGCCGTTGTAAAAAACGGATGGCACGTCTCCATGTCATCCGTTTGAAGCCTCAGCCCTTGGTGATGTCGTCGAAGGAGATGAGCTTTTCGAGCAGCCGCGGCATGTCCTTCAGGTGCACCATGTTCGGGCCATCCGACGGCGCATTGTCCGGATCTTCATGCGTTTCGACGAAGAGGCCGGCAATGCCGACCGCGACGGCGGCGCGCGACAAGGTCTCGACGAACTCGCGCTGGCCACCGGTCGAACCACCCTGCCCGCCCGGCTGCTGCACGGAATGGGTCGCGTCGAACACGACCGGCGCGCCGAGCGAGGCCATGATCGGCAGCGAGCGCATGTCGGAGACGAGCGTGTTGTAGCCGAAGGAGGCACCGCGTTCGCACAGCATGACGTTCGGATTGCCACTCTCGGTGAACTTGGTGAGCACGTTCTTCATGTCCCAGGGCGCGAGGAACTGGCCCTTCTTGACGTTGATCGTGCGGCCAGTCTTGGCGGCAGCGACGAGCAGGTCCGTCTGGCGCGACAGGAACGCCGGGATCTGCAGCACGTCGACCGTCTCGGCGACGATTGCGCACTGCTCTTCCGTGTGAATATCCGTCAGCACCGGAAAACCGAAATCCTTCTTGAGGTCGGCAAAGATTTCCATCGCCTTCTCAAGCCCGATGCCGCGCTTGCCGGACAGCGAGGTGCGGTTCGCCTTGTCGTAGGAGGATTTGTAGACGAGGCCGATGCCCAGCTTGCCGGTCATTTCGACGAGCGCCTCGGCCATCATATAGGCGTGCTCGCGGCTCTCCATCTGGCAGGGGCCGGCGATCAGCGAGAAGCGTTCGGTCTGCGAGAAGGTGACCTTCTTCGGGCCTTCGCCGACGACAACGGTGGAATTGGTTTTCATCTCATTCTCCAAAGACGAAGTGGACACCCTGCCCCGGCGCCGGTGGCACCATCAGGCGGCCGTCCCGCTCCTTAAAGGCGACGCCGCGCTCCGTCAGCAGGCGGCGACAATCGGACAGGTTGGAAGTCTTAAACACGACCGCCCGCCCCTTGAGGCCACGGTCCGTGCCCACAACCGGCGGAATGCCATAGAATCCTTCAAGGCCGGCATCGTTCAGCACGGTGATGCGGCCGCGAGGCGTATCGACGGACATGCCGAAGGACAGGGCCTCGACCTCGCGCTCATCGGCCGCTTCCTGCACGAGGTACTGGAAGTCGGTCGGGTTCTGCTCGGACAGCACGACCTCCGAGAGCGCCACGACACCATTCTCATGCGCTTCCAGCGACTTGCGGTCGGAGGGCAGCGGCAGGATGCGTTGCGAGGCGAAGAAGAGGAAATCCGGGCTGCGTTGGTCGGCGGCAAAGGCCAGGCGAAAACTGCCGGTCGCCGATGTGCCGTCGGGCAGCAGCATGTCGCGGGAAAATTCCAGCACCTCGCCGCCCGAAAGGCCGGCCGTCGTGTAGCGCTGGTCGTCTTCCCAGGCGTCGCTGCTCGCCATGGCGATGCCGGAAAAGCCTTCTATGCCGCGGCGAAACCGAAAGGCCTGGTCGCGCGCGACGAAGACATTGCCCTTGCGGGCGGCTTCCTCGCACTCTTCGCGATTGGCAATACCGAGTGGCTCCAGGTAGCTGCCATCGGAGAGGAAGACGCAACAGTTTTCCGTCCCGAAGGGATGGCGCGCGTCCTTGGCGACGGTGAAACCGAGCGCCGTCAGACGCTCGCGGGCAACACCGAGATCGGACACCGGCAACACCAGATGGTCGATCGGGCGGGGCGTTCTCGAACTCACGGTCATGGGTAAAATCCGGTCGTGTTTCAGGCGCCCCGTGCTTTGCATGCTTTCGGCCCGCAATGCAAGCACCAGCATGACAGGCAGAGACGCCCGGAACTTTTCCATCCGCCAGCCATTCCAGACCACCTTCCGCACCGGAGCATTCCCATTTCAAAGCCCGACGACATCACCCGCCAGCGCGATCTGCACGAATCCCGCCCCCTTTGGGCCGACTCGCCCCGCATCGCGCTTCGCACGAGGCAAACGCCATCGAAGGATGACTACGACGTCATCATCGTGGGCGCCGGCATTTCCGGTGCCCTGATGGCGCATGCGCTGGCTGATGGAAAACGCTCCGTGCTCGTGGTCGACCGCCGCCAGCCCGTGCATGGCAGCACGCTCGCCAGCACCGCGATGATCCAGCACGAAATCGACATCCCGCTCCACAAACTCGCCGGCATGATCGGCGCGGAAAAGGCCGGCCGCGCGTGGCAGCGCTCGGCGCGCGCCGTGGAGCAGTTGACACACATCGTCGCCGATCTCGGCCTCTCCTGCGGCTTCGAGCGTAAGAAGACGCTCTTCCTTGCGGGCGACGAATATGGCGCCCGCGCCCTGCGCACCGAAGTTGATGCACGTCATGCAGCCAATATCGAGGCCGATTTTGTCGACGCCGCCGGCCTCGCCGCGCATTTTTCTCTCGATCGCACCGGCGCTATTCTCAGCGACATTTCCGCCTCGGCAAACCCGGCCCAGATGGCCGCCGGCATCCTGCGCGCGGCGGCAAGGCGCGGGGTGGAACTCGTCAGCCCGCTCGAAATCACCGATGTGCGCTCAACGACGAAAGGTGTCTTCCTCGCCACGACCGACGGCAAGATTCTCTCCGCGCGTCACGCCGTCTTCTGTTCCGGTTACGAGTTCCTGGAGACGCTTGCGCACAAGGACCACGCCATCGTCTCCACCTGGGCGCTCGCCACGCCACCCGGCATTGCCCTGCCGGACTGGCTGAAGGACTGCATCGTCTGGGAAGGTGCCGATCCCTATCTTTATCTGCGCCGCTCGCGCGACGGCCGGCTGATTGCCGGCGGAGAGGACGAGGAAAGTGAAGACGCCTTCGCCTCGCCGCAAAAGCTGGAAACCAAGGCGACAACCATCCGCAGGAAAGCCGAAGCTCTGCTCGGCCTCTCCCTGCCGGCGCCGGAATACACCTGGGCTGCCCCTTTTGGCACGACCCGCACCGGCTTGCCGCTGATCGGCCGCGTTCCCGGCATGGACAACGTCTTCGCCGTCATGGGCTTTGGCGGCAACGGCATCACCTTCAGCCAGATCGCCGCCGAGATCGTCTCGTCGGCGATCGCCGGCCATGGCGATGCCGACGCGGACCTCTTCGCCATCAGTCCAGGCACCACCTGACGAAACACCCTTCGGAAGGCCGCTATGGTACTGGAAAGCCATATCGCCCGGATCGCAATGACGCTCAGGAGCGGAAGCGTTTGCGATAGTCTCCCGGCGTCAACCCGACGATGCGGGCAAAAACTTTCCGGAAGGCGCCGGGATCGTTATAGCCGACGTCCACCGCCACGTTGTCGACCGAGCGCGTGGTGAATTGCAGCATTTCCTGGGCCTTCGCCACCCGCAACCGCTGGCAATAGTCCGTCGTCGTCAGCCCCGTCGCCTTGCGAAAACGCCGAAGGAAGGTGCGTTCTTCCAGCTCCGCCTGAGCAGCGAGCCCCTCAAGGCCGATCTCCTTCGCCTCCGTCGCCTGCAGAAAATGCTGCACTTTCAGGATCGCCGCATCGCCATGCAACAGGCGCGGCGAGAAGGTGCTGTAGTAGCGCTGCTCCCGCCCCGGCGGATCGACCACGAATTGCCGGGCGATCTCCAGCATGATCGTGGGCCCGAGAAAACGGTCGATCAGCTTCAGCCCAAGATCGACCCAGGCCATGACGCCACCGGCCGTGACGATGTCGCCATCGTCGCTGAGCAGTCGATCCGTATCGACGTGAACATCGGGAAAACGCAGTTCGAAGGTCTCGGCAATCACCCAGTTGGTGGTGATCGTCCGTCCGGTCAGCAGCCCCGTCTCGCCAAGCAAAAAGGCCCCGGCACAGATCGAAGCGAGCTGAATGCCATTGGCATGGCATTCGCGCAGCCAGGCGGCGAAGGGCGCCGCGTCCTCCCGGCGGATGGGATCGCCAAGCGCCGGCGGCAGCACGAGAACGCAGGGCCGCGACGCCCCGGTCGGGAGAGCACTCGCTTCGATGCGCACCGGCTGCCCGTCCTCCAACCGCCAATGGCTGACCCCGAGCACCGGCCCCGCCGCACCCTTCCGGCCGGCCAGTTCCATCGCCGAATTGAAGAGATCGGTCATGCCGAGCACGGCCGCCATCTGTACCCCCGGATAAAGCACCAGTCCAATCTCGGCCGCGGCTGCCATGTCACTTTCACCCTGTATTATGTCGATATCGCCAATGGCGAGAGATGGCAGGCCCGAGGCAGAATGTCCATGACTTCAATCATGTGCAGAAAGGATCTCCCATGAGCAAACGCGCCGTCATCATCGTCGACCTCCAGAAGGATTATCTCGCCTCCGGCAGCTTCGCGCTGACCGGCATCGATGCCGCCGCCGCCAACGCCGCCCGCGTCGTCGACGCCGCCCGCGGCAAGGGTGACCGGATCATCCACGTCCATCACGTGGCGAAGGAGGCCGATTCGCCGCTCTTTGCCCCGAACACCGACGGCATCCACCCGATCCCGGCGGTGACGCCGCAGGCCGGCGATACGGTCGTGGTCAAGAATTTTCCGAATTCCTTCCGCGAAACGACACTCCAGCAGACCTTGCAGGACGGCGGCATCGAAGAGGTCGTGGTGGTCGGTGCGATGAGCGACGTCTGCATCGACGCGACCGCCCGCGCCGCCGCCGATCTCGGTTACGGGCTCACCGTCGTGCACGATGCCTGCGCCACGCGCGACAAGGCATTCGGTGATTCGGTCGTGCCCGCCGCGCAGGTTCACGCCACGATCATGTCGGCGCTCGAATTCGGCTACGGCAAGGTCACGACAACGGCCGACTTCCTGTCTTGAATCCGGGAAGCATCTGAAAAAACCTGAAAAATGGCCATCTCCGCTCCGGCGGGGATGGCAAGCCGAAGACGAAAGCCTCCGGAAATCACCGTCCTTCGAACGCGCGTATTGCGGCGCGTCATTCGCCTGTCATGTGACAATGATGTCTCTTCCCGCGTGAATGCACCCGGCAGCCGCCAGGACCGGCGCCAAGCGGAGTACGCGTTGAATGGACATGGCTCAGGCCTTCGCCCTTGCCTCGGGCGCTCTTGTCGCGACCAACCTCGCCAGCATCGTGATCGCCGGCAAGCGGCTGAAACCAGCCGACGCCGCACCGCCGGCAATCGACGAAAAGCCACCGGTCTCGATCGTCGTTCCCGTCCGCGGTATCGAGAATTTTACGGCCGAAACGCTGGATCGTGCCTTTCGCCTGACCTGGCCGGACTATGAGCTGCTGTTTTGCGTCGCCCATGGCAGCGATCCCATCATCCCGGAAATCGAGAAGACCGCCGCGCGGCATTCCCATGTCGCAGCGCGCATCCTCGTCGGTGACGACCGCGTCAGCGCCAATCCAAAACTCAACAATTGCGTCAAGGGCTGGCAGGCAGCACGTCATGATTGGGTGATCCTCGCCGATTCCAACGTGCTGATGCCGCCGGATTACATCCAGCACCTGATGGGCGGCTGGCGGACCGATTCAGGCCTGGTCTGCTCGACGCCGCTCGGCTCGCGGCCGGATGGCTTCTGGGCGGAGGTGGAATGCATGTTCCTCAACACCCAGCAGGCCCGCTGGCAATATGCCGGCGAAGCGCTGGGGCTCGGTTTTGCACAGGGCAAGAGCATGCTCTGGTACAAGCCCATGCTCGATGCGAACGGCGGCATCCATGCGCTGAGTGCGGAAATCGCCGAGGATGCGGCCTCCACCAAGCTTGTCAGCCGCCTGGGCCTGAAGGTCCACCTCGTTTCATCGCCCTTCGAGCAGCCGCTGGGGCGCCGCACGGGGCACGACATCTGGTCGCGCCAGTGCCGCTGGTCGCGCCTGCGCCGTGTCACCTTCCCGAGTTTCTTCACGCCGGAAATCCTGCTCGGCGCCATCCCGCCGCTGCTACTGGCGCTTGTCGCGGCCATGATGTCCGACGCAACGCTTGCGCCGGCCGCACTTCTGGTGCTCGCAGCCATCTACCTGCCGGAAGTGGCGCTTGCGCTTGCCAAGGGCTGGCGGCTCTCCCTCTGGTCCGTCCCGGCCATGATCGTGCGCGACTGCATGATGCCGGCCATCTGGCTGCGCAGTTGGGTCGGCGGCAATATCGACTGGCGCGGCAACACGATGACCATCGGCACCACTGCCTGCGAACTGAAGGAAGCGCCGGCCGGGTCGTAAAAGCCCGGTCAGCTCTTCAGGCAAAGCCCCTCCAGCAGCGTTCGAAAACCCTGCACCGCGCGCCGGGAGGTTTCTTCCGGCGCCTCCGACTTGGCGATCCACAGGGCGGCATGGCTGCTGGCGCCGTTGATCAGGCGAGCCGCCGCCTCCGTATCGATATCCGCCATCACGCCATCGGCCTTCAATTGCTCGATGCTGCGGCTGAGTGCAGCGATGCAGCCGCTTGTGGTCTGCCATTGCGACACGTCGCCGAGCACTGCCGGCCCATCGCGAAACATGATGCGCTGGATTTCCGGCTCCAGCGCCATCTCGATATAGGCGACGCATTCTGCGACGAACCCTTGCCAGCGATTCGGAGCCGCTGCCGAAACCTGGTGCAGCCGCGTCGTCATTTCCGCGTCGATTTCCCGGATGACCGCCTGGAGAAGCCCCTTCTTGTCGCCGAAGTGGTGGTACAGCGCGCCACGCGTCAGCCCGGCGCCCGCCGTGAAGTCATCCATCGACGCTTCTGCATAGCCAACGGTTCCGAAAGCCAGCCGCCCGGCAGCAATCAGCTTGGCCTTCGTTTCTGCAATCATTTCCTCGCGCGGTTTGCGCATGGCACTTTCCTTTCACATACGCCGCGTATTTTATTTGACATACGCCACGTATGCAACTATCTCTTCGACATACGCCACGTATGTAAGTGGCAGGACGGTTCATTTTCAGGAGCAGGCCATGGCCAACCCGTACAAAGAGATTTTCAGCGTGCCCGGAACGAAAGGCTTTTCCGCCGCCGGTTTCCTCGCACGCCTTCCCATCGCCATGGCGCCGATCGGCATCGTCGCCATGCTGTCGCAGACCCACGGCGAATACTGGCTCGCCGGCGCCGTGTCCGCTACCTTCGCGCTGACCAACGCGCTGATCTCGCCGCAGGTCTCCCGCCTCGTCGATCGCTACGGCCAGGCAGCCGTGCTGACACCGGCGACCATCATCGCCGTCATCGCCTTCCTGGCGCTGATTATCGGCACCAACCAGGGTTGGCCCGTCTGGACGCTCTTCGTCTCCGCCTTCCTCGCTGCCGCCATGCCCAGCATGCCCGCCATGCTGCGCGCCCGCTGGAGCGACATTTTCCGCGATCGCCCGGAACTCAACACCGCCTTCGCCTTCGAATCGGCGGCCGATGAGCTGGTCTACATTGCCGGGGCCTCGCTTTCGGTCGGTCTCGCCGTGGCGCTCTTCCCCGAAGCCGGCATGCTGATCAGCACCGCCTTCCTCGCTATCGGCACGTTCGCCTTCGTGCTGCAGCGCTCCACCCAGCCGGCGGTCCGCCATGTCGCCGGCAGCACGCCACAGAAATCGGCAATCCGTCTCCGCCCCGTACAGATCATTACGCTCGCCCTCATTTTCGTCGGCTCTACCTTCGCAACGGCGGAAGTCAGCGCAGTGGCGATCACCAAGGAACTCGGCCAGCCGAATGCCGCCAGCCTCGTCATCGGCGTCTACGCCGTCGGCTCCTTCGTCGTCGGCCTCATCCTGGGCGCCTTGAACCCGAAGATGGCACTCCAGAAGCAATTGATGATCGCCGTCGCCATCCTGGCGCTGACTGCGCTGCCGCTGCCCTTCGCCGGCACGGTTCCTATGCTCGCAATCGCAGTCTTCCTCAGCGGTGTCGCCATCTCGCCGACCTTCATCACCGCCTTCGGCATCGTCGAGCGTCGCGTGCCGGAAAGCATGCTGACCGAGGGCGTCACCTGGGTCACCACCGGCATCGGCATCGGCATGGCCCTGGGCGCCTTCGTCGCCGGCTGGGCAGTCGATAACTTCGGCGCGCAGAACGGCTTCTGGGTCTCCGTCGCCGCCGGCCTCGGCGCCGTCCTCACCATCGGGCTTGGCCAGCGCGTACTTGCCGGCGAGGATTGCGATGACGGGGTCTGCCCGCTGGTGCAAGCCGCTGAATAAACAAAAAAGCCCGGCAGAGATGCCGGGCTTTTTCATTTTGAATGGATTGCCTCAGACGAGGCGGCTCTGTTCCAGCGCCGCTTCCACGAAGCTCGCAAAGAGCGGGTGCGGATCGAGCGGGCGGCTCTTCAGTTCCGGGTGGTACTGGACACCGATGAACCACGGATGATCCGGATATTCCACCGTCTCCGGCAGAACACCGTCCGGCGACATACCGGAGAAGACGAGGCCACAGCCTTCCAGCCGGTCCTTGTAATCGACGTTCACCTCGTAGCGGTGACGGTGACGTTCGGAAATATCCGTCGAGCCGTAGATGTCGGCGATCTTGGTGCCGCCCTTCAGCGTCGCGCGATAGGCGCCAAGACGCATCGTGCCGCCGAGATCGCCCGAGGCTGAACGCTTCTCCAGATCGTTTCCCTTCACCCATTCCGTCATCAGGCCGACGACCGGCTCGGCCGTCTTGCCGAATTCCGTGGACGACGCCTTTTCAAGGCCGGCGAGATTGCGCGCCGCTTCCACGACCGCCATCTGCATGCCGAAGCAGATGCCGAAATACGGCACCTTGCGCTCGCGGGCAAAGCGCGCCGCATTGATCTTGCCCTCGGAACCGCGCTCGCCAAAACCGCCGGGAACGAGGATGCCGTGCACTTTCTCCAGATACGGCGCGGGATCTTCCTTCTCGAAGACCTCCGACTCGATCCATTCAAGCTTGACCTTGACGTGGTTGGCGATGCCACCGTGGTACAGCGCCTCGATCAGCGACTTGTAGGCATCCTTGAGGCCCGTGTATTTGCCGACGATGGCGATCGTAACCTCGCCTTCCGGCGTCTTGATACGATCGGAAACCGTCTGCCAGGCTTCGAGACGCGGCTTCGGCGCCGGCTCGATGCCGAAGGCGGCGAGCACCTCGTCGTCCAGGCCTTCCTTGTGGTAGGCGAGCGGCACGTCGTAGATCGACGCAACGTCGAGCGCCTGGATCACGGCGGTCTGGCGCACGTTGCAGAACAGCGAGAGCTTCTTGCGCTCGGCTTCCGGGATTTCCCGGTCGGCACGCACCAGCAGGATGTCCGGATGGATGCCCATGGCCTGCAGCTCCTTGACGGAGTGCTGCGTCGGCTTGGTCTTGAGTTCGCCAGCGGCCGGAATGTAGGGCATCAGCGTCAGGTGGACATAGACGGCCGTGCCGCGCGGCAGATCGTTGCCAAGCTGGCGGATCGCCTCGATGAAGGGCATGGCCTCGATGTCGCCCACCGTGCCGCCGATCTCGCAGATAACGAAATCGTAGTCTTCGTTGCCGTCGGTGACGAAGTTCTTGATTTCGTTGGTAACGTGCGGGATGACCTGCACCGTCGCGCCGAGATAGTCGCCGCGGCGTTCCTTGTCGATGATGTTCTTGTAGATGCGACCGGTGGTGATGTTGTCGGTCTTGGTGGCCGAACGCCCGGTAAAGCGCTCATAGTGGCCGAGGTCGAGGTCGGTTTCCGCACCGTCGTCTGTGACGAACACCTCGCCGTGCTGCGTCGGGCTCATGGTGCCCGGGTCGACATTGAGATAGGGGTCTAGCTTCCGGAGGCGAACGCGGTAACCGCGAGCCTGAAGGAGAGCTCCGAGTGCAGCGGCAGCGATGCCTTTTCCGAGGGAAGAAACCACGCCGCCTGTGATGAATACATATCGCGCCATGGGAGTCACCGAATACCTTTTCAAAATCGATTCCGCCACCGAAAAATCACCTTGGGCGTGATTTCGGAAGGCGCAATCGGCGTTTTACACAAGAAGAAGGCCGGTTGGGTTTCGCCAACCGGCCGGTTTGTCTTTTAGTCCTTGCAGCTTACTGGCCGCTCGGGACGCCGGAATTCTGTTCCGTGCCCGTTGCGCCGCCCGTCGTACCGGTGCCGGTCGTGGTGGGCGTATTGCCAGTGCCGGTGCCGGTTCCGGTTGCCGCGCCACCTTCGGTCGGAACGGCGTCGGTGCCGGTCGCCGCAGGCGTCTGGTTGTTCTGCGTGCCCTGGCTCTGTTCGCCGCCGCCGAGCGCATCAAGAACGCCGCCCGTGCCGGTCGTGCCCGGGATACGGTCGAGAATGTCGGTCGGCTGCGTCTCGTAGCGGGCGATGATGCCCATGCCGAGCGCCAGAACGAAGAACAGCGTGGCGAGGATGGCCGTGGTGCGCGTCAGGGCATTGGCCGTGCCGCGCGCCGACATGAAGCCGGAGCCGCCGCCGATGCCGAGGCCGCCGCCTTCAGAGCGCTGGATCAGCACGACGCCGATCAGCGCGACGACGACCATGAGATAGATGACGAGCAAAATGGTCTGCATGTTTCAGGATCCCGGCCAGACGGCCCAAATTTCAGGTTTGCGGCTCAATATACCAAGCCGCGCACCATTCCAAGCCCTACAAGTCAATCCACCTGCCCTTTTGCAGGCAGGCGAAGCAAGCTTCAGGCTGTGAGCTCTTCGTATGCCCGGTAGATGGCAAGGAAGTCGTCCGATTTCAAGCTTGCGCCGCCGATCAGCGCGCCATCGACATTGGCGACCCCCATCAGCTCCTTGGCGTTGCCGGGCTTTACCGAGCCGCCATAGAGAATGCGCATCTTGGCGCCCTCGCCGGCAAAACGGGCCGTCAGTTCGGCGCGCATGAAGGCGTGCGCCTCTTCCACGTCTGCCGCCGTCGGCGTCAGACCCGTGCCAATCGCCCAGACCGGTTCATAGGCGATGACGGTGTTTTCCGCCGTTGCGGCGTCCGGCACGGAGCCGTCAAGCTGGGTCTTCAGCACGTCCAGCGTCTTGCCGCCCTTGCGCTCGTCCCCGGTCTCGCCGATGCAGACGATGGCGACGAGGTCGTTTTGGTGGGCGATCTCGGCCTTGGCACGGATCAGTGCGTCGCTTTCCTTGTGGTCGGTGCGGCGCTCGGAATGCCCCACGATGACGTGTGTGCCGAAGCAGTCGGCGATCATTTCCGCCGAGACATCACCCGTATGCGCGCCCGATGCCTTTTCATGGCAGTCCTGCGCGCCGATCAGAAGCGGGCTGTCGTCGCAGAGTGCGGTCGCCACATAGAGTAGCGTCGCTGGCGGGCAGATCAGCGCCTCGACCTTCTCAGAGAGCGGCCCCTTCACGCCTTCGGCCATCGCCTTGATCTGGTCGAGCGATGCGCGCGTGCCGTTCATCTTCCAGTTCCCGGCAACAAGCGGGGTTACGTCCGGTGTCATGAGGCCTCCCTATTCATAAAATCGGTCGCTTGCGGCGTAGCAAATCGAAGCCTATTGCGCAAACAGCCAGTTGAGCGTTTCCCGCCAGTCCGTCATGCGCACGGGCGTGCCGTGGCCACCGGTCTGGAACAGCACGAAGCGCGCCGGCACGCCGGCCTTGCGCAGCTTGCGAAAGACAGTGATCTGGTCATTGGCGGCATAGACACTGTCGCTGTCGCCGTGGGTGAAATAGACCGGCAGCTTCGCCTTGAAGGCCGGCGTCTTCGCATAGTCGCCATCCGCCGCGCCACCCATCAGCACCATGCCGGCAAGGCTTTTGACCGCTACCGGATCGCGCGCCACGCGGGCGCAGATGAAACTGCCCATCGAGGCGCAGGCGAGAATGACCGGCGCATTCGGCGAGAGCGCCTTGGCGGTGAGGATGAGGCCCGAAACGCGCGCCGCACCCGCGTCATCGAAAGACGGCACGCTCGGCGCATAATAGACGCCGCCACCACGCACCGCGAGGTTCTTCAGCCGGTTGAAATTGCCGCCGAAATTCCAGTCGTTGCTGCCGAGCCGGCGATCGCCGCCGCGGCCATGGATGAAGATGACGCTGAAGGCCGCCCCCTCGCCCTTGCCCGTCATCGAAACGTCGATCGGCCCCGCCGGCGTATCGATCGTTGCATTCTGTTGCGCTTTCTTTACCGCCGTCGACACATAGGCGGCCTTTACGCGACGCTCCGGCACCTGGTCGCGCCCGTTGATATCGCGCAGTTCCTGGTAGTCAACTACGCGAAGCGCCCCGTCATCCGACGTTTCCACCACTTCGCCATAGGCAAACAGCGCGTCCTTCCAAGCATCGAGCGTCAGCGCGGCCGCGTCCTGCGCGGCCATGCCGGCGAACAGTGCGGCCAGAACCAGCCGGAGGAAGCAATGAACTG
Organism: Shinella sp. GW821-FHT11G07; assembly: GCF_058808115.1. Taxonomy (NCBI): domain Bacteria; kingdom Pseudomonadati; phylum Pseudomonadota; class Alphaproteobacteria; order Hyphomicrobiales; family Rhizobiaceae; genus Shinella; species Shinella sp. GW821-FHT11G07. The sequence goes on along the minus strand of NZ_JBXARJ010000002.1, from coordinate 450,805 downwards.
TGGACTGAGGCATGAACTGGCGCTCCCTTGCGGTGGCGATACTTGCCATCCGCCCACGCGCAACGCAATCCTCGGCAAGCGGTTGGCGCGGCTTCGCGCATGTGCAGCCGAGTGAAATCATTCGGCGTCGCACGATGCGGCGGAAAATGAGACAGGGTGGCAGACCGGATTCAGCCGGTTATTCGCCAGTCTGTCATCGCGAAACCCCACGGAATCTGGCAGAGTCGTTGGTGATTCGCCGATGAACTTATTTTCGCCAAACCCCGATCCACCCGGATCGACGGGAGAACTGGCAAACGGAACAAACTCTGAACAGCCCATGCAAGACGACAACGATCTTTTCGCCAATATACCCTCCACGCCCGCCAAGCAGCCCGCCGCTCCGGCCGAAACGCCGACAGTGACCGCGCCTGCACGCGAGCCACGGCAGCCCATCAGCGAGGGCTCGGGCGGCTACGATGCCTCGGCGATCCGCGTGCTCGAAGGCCTCGAGCCCGTACGCATGCGCCCCGGCATGTATATCGGCGGCACGGATGAGAAAGCGCTGCACCACCTGTTCGCCGAAGTCATCGACAACTCGATGGACGAAGCGGTTGCCGGCCATGCCAACTTCATCGACGTCAACCTCGACGCCGAAGGCTTTTTGACGGTCACCGACAACGGCCGCGGCATCCCAGTCGAGAACCACCCGCAGATGCCGGGCAAGTCGACGCTCGAAGTCATCCTCACCGTGCTGCACGCCGGCGGCAAGTTCGACGGCAAGGCCTACGAGACCTCGGGCGGCCTGCACGGCGTCGGCGTCTCGGTGGTCAACGCGCTGTCCGACCATCTTGAGGTCGAGGTCGCGCGCAACAAGAAACTTTACCGCCAGCGTTTTTCCCGCGGCAAGCCGGTCGGCGGCCTGGAAGAGCTTGGCGACGTGCACAACCGTCGCGGCACGAAGGTGCGCTTCCATCCCGACCCGGAAATCTTCGGCGCGCATGCCCGTTTCGATCCTGGCCGCGTCTTCCGCATGGCCCGCTCGAAAGCCTATCTTTTCGGCGGTGTCGAAATTCGCTGGAGCTGCGATCCGTCGCTGCTGCCGGAAGGCTCTGAAACACCGGAAAAGGCCGTCTTCCATTTCCCCGGCGGCCTGAAGGACTATCTCCAGGCAACGCTCGGCAAGGACTACACCGTCACCCGCGAGATTTTTGCCGGCAAGAGCGAAAAGTCCGGCGGCCACGGTTCGCTTGAATGGGCCGTCACCTGGTACGGCGGCGATTCGCTGATCCATTCCTACTGCAACACCATTCCGACAGCTGACGGCGGCACGCATGAGGCCGGTCTCAGGATCGCCCTCACCAAGGGCCTGAAAAACTACGCCGAACTGACGCAGAACAAGCGGGCGGCGGGCATCACCACCGACGATGTGATGATCTCGGCCGTCGGCATGCTCTCCGTCTTCATCCGCGAGCCGGAATTCGTCGGCCAGACCAAGGACAAGCTTGCCTCCGTCGAGGCCCAGCGTATCGTCGAGAATGCGCTGCGCGACCCCTTCGACCACTACCTCGCCGACAATCCGGGTGAAGCGGCAAAGCTGCTCGAATGGGTGATTGAACGCGCGGAAGAGCGCCTGCGTCGCCGCAAGGAGAAGGAAGTCAGCCGCAAGACCGCGGTGCGCAAGCTCCGCCTGCCCGGCAAACTCGCCGACTGCTCGCAGAACTCCGCCGAAGGCGCCGAACTCTTCATCGTCGAGGGTGATTCGGCCGGTGGCTCGGCAAAACAGGCACGCAACCGTGCCAACCAGGCCATTCTCCCGCTGCGTGGCAAGATTCTCAACGTCGCCAGCGCCGGCCGCGAAAAGCTCAGCGCCAACCAGCAGATTTCCGATCTGATACAGGCACTCGGCTGTGGTACCCGCTCGAAATACCGCGAAGAGGACCTGCGCTACGAACGCGTCGTCGTCATGACCGATGCCGACGTCGACGGCGCGCACATCGCCTCGCTGCTCATCACCTTCTTCTACCAAGAAATGCCGGACCTCATCCGCGGCGGCCACCTCTTCCTCGCCGTACCGCCGCTCTACCGCCTCAGCCAGGGCGGCAAGACGCTCTATGCGCGCGACGACGGGCACCGCGAGGAATTGATGCGCACCGAGTTCAACAGCCGCGGCAAGGTGGAGATCGGCCGATTCAAGGGCCTCGGCGAAATGCTGCCGGCACAGCTCAAGGAAACCACGATGGACCCGAAGAAGCGCACGCTGCTCAAGGTCGCGATCGACGACGTGGATTTCGAGGGCACACGCACGGCCGTGGACGACCTGATGGGCACCAAGCCGGAAGCCCGCTTCCGCTTCATCCAGGAGCGTGCGGTCTTCGCCGACAACCTTGATATCTGAGGTTTTGCCGCCTTATTTTCGCGGCAAAGCCGGCTTCTAACCGGCAGGAACGAAGGCGGAAAGGACGGCCATGAAAGCTGCGCTCATCGTCATGACGATCATGGGTTGCGACGACAGCGCGACCCAGTGCCATTACATCGACACGGTCGACCGCAGCTGGCAGACCGTATCGCTCTGCGATGCGCAGGCCGAAACCTATATCAATCGCCACCAGAATAAGAACTACCCGGTGATCGTCGCCGTGTGCGAAAGCTCAGGCGATCGTATCACCGCCGATGTGGCTAAGCCCGCGCCCGATGCAACGCCGGCGGACACCTTTGCCGCCACAGAGATTCCGGTACCGGCCGAAACTGCGGAAGCCAAAGAAGGCTTGGCGACCCGCACGCTGAACTTCGTGAAAAAGGCCATTCCTGACAAAGCGGCCCTGAAGGCCGCCGTGACCACGCCTGTGCGCTACGCCGAGGATGGTTACTCTTGGGTGGTAAAACGCTTCACCAAATGAGGTTCATGCCGCTTCGCGCGTAGCGATGACGGCGTAGCTGCGCGCCGTCTGGCGTTGCTCGGCAATCGCCAGGCGCTCGACCAGCTCCAGCATCGACTGGCAGGACGTGTTGCCTGCAGCGCGGGCGCTGGACAGCAGCCGCTCGGAGACCGAAAGCAGGCCATCTCCCCCCTTGGCCTCGCACCGCCACAGCATCGTCGCCTCGGAAAACAGCACGCTGATGTCCCGGCCAAGGCCTGCGGCCTCGTAAAGTGCACGCACCGCGGCCTCGCGACCGTCGGAGAGAATGGAACGAACGCGCCGTTCCGCCTGCCCGGACAGATTGGTAATCGCGGCAGCAAAAAACTCCACCCGTCCCGTGCACAGCGCATGCATGAGAAAGACCGGCGTCAGCCGTGCGGTGAGGCGTAGATGCTCGACGAGGGCCGGCATTTCGGCCGACGTCACCTCCGCCACCATGCCGATCGTTGCGATGTCGCAGGCTTCGCGTGTGATACGCTCGACGCGGCTCGTTCCAACCGCCGCCTGGATAAGCCCGAAGCCGGCAAGGGCGGTGCCGACCTTTTCGACGAGCGCATGGCGCGCATCACTCGGCAGGTCTTCACGGTCAAGCAGCAGCGCACGGATGTCCGCATCGTGCCCGAGACGGTCGGCAATGCGCACCAGGCTACGACGGGACAGCACCGCCCCCTCGTTCTCGAGCAATGCCACTACGTCCGGTACTTCGCCGATTTCGGCAAGCGCGGCACATACCGGTCGGGAGACATAGACACGGTTTGCCACCAGCATGCGCGTCACATCACTCCCCCTGGCGGCGAGATCGACGAGATCGGTATCCGTAAGCAAAGACGAACAAAGAATGATATGCGCGGCGATTTCCGGTTGGTCTTCGGCAAGCGGCAGAATGACGGCGCGCGGGGCATCCCCGCACTCGGCGAGTGCTTCGGCGAGCGCCAACCGCACTTTCGGCGCCGGATCGTCGAGCAGGAAGATCATCGCCATTTCAGCGGCGTGCCGGTCTTCGACGGCAATGCGGGCGCGTGCGTAAGCCCGTGCCAACACACTGGCCGCCTTCGCCCTGTCGGCTGCCCGCGCGGTCTCGACCCATCGGAGAAAAGCATGAACGATCAATGGACGCCCCAAACGCCTGCACCAAATTCTAAGAAAACACGCTATCGACAAAGTGTTTAAGATTGGTTCACCATATCCGTTAACCGGACGGTCATCGCCATGAACGCGCGAAAAGGCATCGAGGCCCGGCCCTACCAGGCGCCGCAAAACAAAAAAGGCCGCCCGATGGGCGGCCTTTCCGTATTCGATGGGATCGAACCGATTACTCGGCGTCGCCTTCAGCGGCCTTCTTCTTGGCCGGAGCCTTCTTCTTCGGAGCGGCGTCTTCGCCTTCCGCAGCGTCAGCCTTGGCAGCAGCCTTCTTCTTCGGCGCAGCCTTCTTGGTTTCCTTGTCGGAACCCTCTTCGTCTTCAGCCATCAGCTCGTCCTTGGAAACGGTCTTGTCCGTAACCTTGATTTCGCTGAGCAGGTGATCGACGACCTTCTCTTCGAAGATCGGGGCGCGCAGCGATGCGGCGGCACCCGGGGTCTTCTGGAAGTATTCGAGGATCTGCTTTTCCTGACCCGGGAACTGGCGCAGCTGCTCATAGAGCGAGCGCTGCATTTCATCGTCGCTTACCTGGACGCCGGCCTTTTCGCCGATTTCCGAGAGAACGAGGCCGAGACGGACGCGGCGTTCGGCAAGCTTGCGATATTCTTCGCGGGCTGCCTCTTCCGTGGTGTCTTCGTCAGCAAAGGTCTTGCCGGACTGCTGGAGGTCCGTGTTGATCTGGCGCCAGATGTTTTCGAATTCGGCGTCGACCAGGCGCTCCGGCGTGTCGAACTTGTACATCTCGTCGAGCTGGTCGAGGATCTGACGCTTGACCTTCTGGCGGGTGACCGAACCGTACTGGCTTTCGATCTGACCGCGGACGATTTCGCGCAGCTTGTCAGCCGATTCGAGGCCGAGCTTCTTGGCCAGCTCGTCGTTGATCTCGACTTCAGCCGGAGCAGCGACGTCCTTGACGTTGATGTCGAAGGTGGCTTCCTTGCCGGCGAGGTTTGCGGCCGGGTATTCCGTCGGGAAGGTCACGGTGATGACCTTCTCGTCGCCAGCCTTCAGGCCGATGAGCTGCTCTTCGAAGCCCGGGATGAAGCGGTTGGAGCCGATGACGAGTTCTGCGTCTTCGTCCTTGCCGCCGTCGAAGGCTTCGCCGTCGACCTTGCCGAGGTAATCGATCGTGACGCGGTCGCCGTCAGCGGCCTTGCCCTTCTTGGTTTCGTAGGAACGCGCGCTTTCGGCGATCTTCAGGATCTGCTCGTCGACTTCCGAAGCATCGATTTCAACGACTTCGCGCGTGACGGCGATGCCGGAAGCGTCCTTCAGCTCGATTGCCGGGATGACTTCGTAGGAGAGCGTGAACTCGAAATCGGCTTCAGCGGCGAGGATCTTCTCGGCTTCGGCCTGGTCTTCGGTCATCGCGATTTCCGGCTGCGTAGCGGACTTTTCGCCGCGCTCGGAGAGAATCGTCGACGGACGGTCACGGATGATCTCGTTGACGAGTTCAGCCATGATCGACTTGCCGTACATCTTCTTGAGATGCGCGAACGGCACCTTGCCCGGACGGAAACCGTTGATGCGGACACGGCCCTTGGCGTCCTGAAGACGCTCATTCAGCTGAGTTTCCATGTCCTTGGCCGGGATGACGACCTTGATTTCGCGCTTCAGCCCTTCAGCGAGCGTTTCGATAACCTGCATGTTCAAACCTTTATTTCGAGTTGGCGGTGTTCAAACCGGCCTGCCGGTTATGGCGAACACCCCGCCGGTCCATGTGCCGGCAGTGGCTTTACTGAATTCGGTGGCCTTTTGGCAAGCAAAATGGCGCTCTCGACAGCGCCGCGCGCCAATCATGGCGTACAAAGAACGCTATCGTACTTTAGAATCTGCTGCATAATCCCTTAAATCGCGTTCGAATTAAGGGATTATGCAGCAGTGTCCACAAACCGCTGAAACTCCCGTTTCCGCGTTTGGTGGCTCTGGTGCGGGTAGAGAGACTTGAACTCCCACGCCTTGCGGCACCAGAACCTAAATCTGGCGTGTCTACCAATTTCACCATACCCGCGTCTCAGAAACCTCGTTGCCACGGGCGGCTTGCGGCCGCTCATCATGGCGCCTTCCGAGCGCGGCGTCTCTATATCACCCGTTTTCGGCGGATCAAAGGAAAAATACGTGGAAACGGGCGCTATCCCGCCCCTTCGCCGTCAATAGAGCGGTTCGTCGTAAATCGGCTCGCCGCGCAGGATCAGCCGGGCAATCTGTGGCGTGCCATCTTTCGAGACCCGCGCCTCCACTTCCAGCTCTTCCTGATTGCGCGCCTCCTCAAGCACCTTGCCCTCGCCTTCCGGCACATAATAGCGCTCAATACCGTAATTGACGAACAATGTTTCCGGCACTCCATCCACTCCGGCGTAGTAATCGAACGGCAGCGTGCGCAGCACGACACTGCCCTCCGCCGGCGCAAGATCACCGAAGCTTGCCTCGGTCGCCGTCCACAGGCCGTCGGTGCCGGGCTTCAGCCGCACGGACATGCGCACGAGCCCGCTGGTTTTGGGCGCTTCGCCCGTCACGATCGCTTTCGAGATCGTCGAAACCGGATAGGACAGGATGACATAGTCGCCGCGCAACAGGTCGCGCGGATCGACGGGCAGCGTCTTCAGCTTGATGTCCGCCCCGCTGCGCAGGATGGAGGCGCGGCTTTCGACCATGTAGCCCAGCACGGCCGTCTGGAGTGCGGCTGCGACGATGGCGGCGACCAGCGGGGGCACGCTGAAAAAACGGGATGTCGTCATGGTCAGGCCTCCGCCTTCGTTGCAGTCTGGGAGAACCGCCGCTCCAGCGCGATCACGCCCCAGGCGATCAGTGCCACCACCAAGCCGGAAACAAGGAAGAAGCCGGATGTACCGATGATCGAGCCGATCGTCTCCGATGCAAGGTAAAGGGTCTCGGCGGCGAAGGTGGCGTAACCGAGATAGCGCACCGCCCCGTTCTCCTTGCCGGACAATGCGATGCCGGCGATGGCGGCAACGAGCGTGATTATGCCGAGGAACAACCGATTTCCAATGTCATCGAATTCGGCGTGCAGCACGAAAAGGCCGACGATCAGCACGAGGTAGGAATAGAAGGCCGGAGAGGCGCCGGCACTGCGCGCAACCGCATGAAGCGGCGATTGCGGCACGGCGGCAAGCAGATAGGCAACAGCGCCGAAGGCAGCGATCGCAATCGCAGTCGTCGGCGTCTCATATTCGCTATAGATAAAGGCAAGCCAGGTCACGAGCAGCAGATAGGCCAGGTGCCGCACCCTGTCGGCGCCCGTGTAGCGCACGAGCAGGATAATGATGACGGCCATGACAGGCATCAGCCAAAGCAGCACCATCTCGTGGGCATTGTAGGACCCGGTCCAGTCCGCACCGGCAACGACGAAGGCCAGAAAGCCTGCAATGGCCGTGACGGCGCTTGAACGGAAGAGCACGGCCGCCACGACCGCGCCGGCAAACCAGACCAGCATCGCCTGGAACGTATCGCCGGAGAGATGGTACATCTGCCCGACAAGCGCGATCGCACCGCCGAAAGCGAGCGTGCCGAGCACGAGAAAGGCGGCGGCAAGCCGCTCTGCGCCACGCGTGATAAGCACGCCGCCCGCAAGATAGGCTCCCCAGATCACACCCACGATGCCGACGAGCCGGACGAGACGCGGGATTGCCTCCCAATTGGCGGCAACGAGCAGCAGGACGGCAGCAGAGACGAGAAGCGCTGCGATGATCATCAGCACGCGGCCCAGGCTGAACGAGCTGGGGCGGGAATCATATTCCTTCAGCAAGCGCCCGGCGGCCGGTGCATCGATCAGGCCTTGCTCCGCCCAGAGTTTGAGATCGCGTTCAAGCCTGCCCCTGTACATCCGTTCCCGCTCCGTTCGCAAAATGCGTCGTCATCGCGCCGATTCCGGCTCTGCCAACAGGGACGATATAGGTTACCCGGAAATTCGCAATCGGAGCAAAAAACCCATAAACGGGCAAATCTTCGCGCCATTCCGCCTTGAAATGGCAATCGCGACCACCAAGATTAACGAGAAATAAAGAAATCCATGGCATTTTTAGCATGCAAAGGCCGATTGGCCTCCCGATTTGGAGCATGCATCCGGCGCATATCATCCATGCCGATATTGCACTGCACAAAATCAAAAAGGGGAGCTATAGTTCAGTCATCGGATCAGAAATGATCTGGCCCGGAAATCAAGGCGCCGCGTAGTGTGAGGCGACAGAGAAACGGGAGGGCGGACTGGTCGAACGCCCGGCATGATGCCGAAGACCCGACGCCCCGGAAACGGGGATCGACATGGAATTCGGAGCGACGCACTCCTCCTCCCAGCGTCCCTCCGATGCGATTGGCAACACTCCTCCTCCCAGTTGCCAATCATCTTTAGTGACGCCCGCTGGACCTCCTCCCCCAGCGGGCGTTATTATTTGCGCAAGGCGCATGGCTCGCCGCCCCAAATAACCGATTTTCTCCCCATGCCGCACCCGCCAGCTTAAAGCTTGCGCAACCGAGCTTCGTTGGTCTGCTGCATATGCGCAGAGTGCATGGGTGCCATTCTCATCCGGCGCTTCTGTCCGAAGGCCCGGCGAACTATATAAACGTTATCGGTCGGGCGACGATCTCCTCCTCCCAACGTCCCCGACAGGATTGGCAGCCCCTCCTCCTCCCAGGTTGTCAATCGATATCAGCAACGCCCGCCGGATCTCCTCCCCGGCGGGCGTTGTTTTTTGCGCCGCACCCAGACTGGGATGCATAGCAGCCTCTACCTTTGTGGCGAATCGTCCGGATTTTGGCCAGAATTTTGCCAATATTTCCGCTTGACATGCATAAAATGCATTGGTGCCGTGCCGTAACAGCGCTGTTCTTTTCGGCAATGCAGCGTATATTTCAATCCATCAGATCAGGGCGGCGCCAAAGATGAGCGGCCGCCCAGTACGCAGCCCAAGAAAGGGGTAAAGACATGAACCTGGCACGCTCTTTTAACAACTGGCGCAAGTACCGTCAGACCGTCAACGAACTCGGCCGTATGTCGGACCGTGAACTCCGCGACCTCGGCATCGGCCGCAGCGATATCCCGTACATCGCTCGCAAGGCTTCGATCTAAGCCGAACGATCCTGAACGGATCCATTTCAAACGCCCTCCGGCTTCCCACCGGAGGGCGTTTTCGTTTGTCGTTTTTTTTGCGGCGCACAATGTCGCATCTCTTCGTCCGCGCTATCGATGATTTCCGGTGTCTATCACCCTATCTGCCCGGAATATCGGCACTTTCTGCCTTTTTGCCCGAAGCGAAACCAGATGCCCACGCGTTAATCATCTTATTGCACAAATGCATAGCAGCTGCATTTTCTTTGCACTGCACATTAATAAGGGGCGGGCGTATATAGACCTCACAAACCGGCGAGCAGACCTCCCGGCCAACCGCTTCGAGGAGCAAGACCATGAACCCGATCCGCATTGCAAAGAACTGGATTTCCTACCGCCGCACGATGAACGAACTTGGCAACCTGTCGAACCACACGCTGTCCGACATCGGCCTGACCCGTTACGACATCCGCGACATCGCTTCCCGTTCCTTCCGCTAAGACATCAGCCGGATTTCCGCCGCTGCGGCCGGAAACGGCGACGCGCGAGGAACGCTTCAAACGGCACCATCTGGTGCCGTTTTTGATTCCGGGATGCGGCATGCGCGCCAGACGCTTTTCCTTGGAATTGCTCCGGCCCCCATGGTAACGAACCGCCATGACAAAAACCTCTTCCTTCGCCCCCATTCACGTCATCGGCGGTGGCCTTGCCGGCTCCGAAGCCGCCTGGCAGATCGCCGAAAGCGGCATCCCCGTCATCCTGCATGAAATGCGCGGCGTGCGCGGCACGGATGCCCACAAGACGGACGGCCTTGCCGAACTCGTCTGTTCCAACTCCTTTCGCTCCGATGATGCGACCAGCAATGCGGTCGGCGTGCTGCATGCCGAGATGCGGCTTGCCGGTTCGCTGATCATGCGCTCGGCCGATGCCAACCAGGTTCCGGCCGGCGGCGCGCTTGCCGTGGATCGCGACGGCTTTTCCATCGCCGTTACCGCAGCGCTCGAAAGCCACCCGCTGATCACCATTACACGCGAAGAAGTGACCGGCCTGCCGCCGGAAGACTGGGACCAGGCGATCATCGCGACCGGCCCGCTGACTGCACCGTCGCTTGCCGCCGCGATCCAGGAGCGGACCGGTGCCGATTCGCTCGCCTTCTTCGACGCCATCGCGCCGATCGTGCACACCCCGAGCATCGACATGGATATCTGCTGGTTCCAGTCGCGCTACGACAAGGTCGGCCCCGGCGGCACGGGCAAGGACTATATCAACTGCCCAATGGACGAAGCGCAGTACAATACCTTCATCGACGCCCTGATTGCCGGCGACACGACGGGCTTCAAGGAGTGGGAAGGCACGCCTTATTTCGACGGCTGCCTGCCGATCGAAGTCATGGCCGAGCGCGGCCGCGAGACGCTGCGCCACGGCCCGATGAAGCCTATGGGCCTGACCAACGCGCACAACCCGACCGTGAAAGCCTATGCCGTCGTGCAGCTCCGGCAGGATAACGCGCTCGGCACGCTCTACAACATGGTTGGATTCCAGACGAAGCTGAAATACGGCGCGCAGGCGGAAATCTTCCGCCTTATCCCCGGCCTCGAAAGTGCGGAATTCGCCCGCCTCGGCGGCCTGCACCGCAACACCTACATCAACTCGCCGACGCTGCTCGACCGCTCATTGACACTGAAGGGCCGCCCGGGCCTGCGTTTCGCCGGCCAGATCACCGGCTGCGAAGGGTATGTGGAAAGCGCGAGCATCGGCCTGCTCGCCGGCCGCTTCGCCGCCGCCGAGCGCCGTGGCGAAACCCCGTCGCTGCCACCGGAAACGACGGCTTTCGGCTCCTTGCTCGGCCACATCACTGGCGGCCACATCGTCTCGGACGACGAACCCGGCAAACGCTCCTTCCAGCCGATGAACGTCAATTTCGGCCTGTTCCCGCCGCTGGACCCGGGAGCGGTGACCAGACCGGAAGGACTGAAGCGTTTTCGCGGCAAGGACAAGGCAATCGCCAAGAAACAGGCGACCGCCGCCCGGGCTCTCGACGATTGCGCACGGTGGCTTGAGGGCTGAACTTCAGCTTGGCTGGCCGACGATCTGCTGATCTGCGCCAGCCAGGCCGGGCATGAAGCTGCCGAGCAGCCAGAGCGAGACTTCTGCCGTCTCCCGCTCGTCGCGGAATTCGAAGGTGCCGCCTTCATAAGCGGCGTTGGCGAACTGTACGGTGAGGCGCTTGGGACCGGCGCTGTTGACGCGCACCGTGCCGGGTTCGATCAGGTGGCAGGAATAGTGGTGACCGTGGGCGTTCATGCAGCCGGCCTTGCCGTCATGCAGCCGAAGGAACACCGTGCGGCCATTCGTGGTGGTGATCACCTCGCGGATCGCCTCACCCGGAAAGGCCCGGCCGAATTCCAGAATCGCAAGGCCTGCATCCTCCCCCGCCATCTCCTGCCCCTCTTCCCGGCGAAAGGTCTGCCGGAAGATAAGGCCTGCCAACAGCAGGCAACCAACGGTGATGGTCCAGAGCATTGGCGCGACTCCTCCACGAAAAACGTTCTGCCGCTGTAGCGGACAAGGCTTGCGCCAATTTTGCGTCTTGTCAGGTTTTCAGAACGGACCGCGACGCATTGCCCACCACATCCACCATTGCCGCCGCCATTGCGGAGGCTGCGGGGAGCGGTCGAGCGCTCCGGCGCCGGCCTTCTCCACGGCATCCAGTATATGCCGAACCAGGGAAACAGGCAAAAAGGCCGGGCGATTGGCCGCCGATATGCCGTTCGCTGCGCGCGCCTTGGCAAGATGCTCACGCCCGAGGCCGACAAACGCTTCCACCGCCCGCGTTGCCGCAGGCCTGTCGCTACCGTCGAGCAGAGCCTCAGGCGTCAAACCCGTTGCGGCCAGGAGATCGGCCGGCAGGTAGACTTGTCCGCGCCGACGATGGATCGGCAGCATCAGCAGCGCGCCCGCCACGGCCTGCGCCACGCCGGCGTGACCGGCTGCATTGGCGGATTTTGGCGCATCGGCGGGATCGAGAATGAGGCTCGCGAGCTGGATCAGCGCAGACGCGGTCTCGCCGGCATAGCCTTCGAAGGACGAACGGCTTTCCATCGGATCGTTGTAGACATCGAAGATGCGCGCTTCGATCATGTCCGTCAGCACGGCGATGGGCAGCCCGTATTCCTTGACCGTGGCCAGCAAGGCGGCAGCGAGCGGATTGGCGGAAGCGTCTCCATCCGCCTCGCCTTCCAGCAGGTCACGCCACCATTGCAGGCGGATTTCGCCGGGAAGCGCCTCGCGCACCATATCGCGCACACGGGCGATCTCGGCGTGGAAGGCATAAAGTGCGGCGAGAGCACCCCGCTTTTCCGCCGGCGCCAGCAGGCAGGCGAGATAACGGTCGCGATCGGTCTCGCGGAGCACCGTCAGACAGTGCGCGTAATTGGCTTGCATATCGGTCACGTCGAGAAAACCGCCTTCCGCGTCACACGGCAATGAGTGCGGCGGCGACCGCCCGGCTCTCGGCCAGCATGACATTGAACGTGCGCACGGCCGCTCCCGTGCTCATTGGGTCGGAACGGATGTTCCGCTCGCGCAAGGCCGCCCTGATGTCCGCCGACAGTGGACGGATCTCCTTGCCCGTACCGACGAGCAGCACCTCGATATCGCCTGCCTCGTCCAGCACGCGCTGGAGGTCGGCAAGCGTCAGGGGTGTGCTCTCGTCCTTGTCCCAGCCGTGAATGCCGGACGGTAGGCAGAGGATGGAGCCGCGATGCGACATGTCGGCAAAGCGGAAGCCGCCATTGCCATATGCGTCGATCGGCGCACGCCCTGGGAAATGCGCCTCCCGGATTTCGATGCCTTTAGCCATTGGCTCCCGTCGCCTCCGTGACCGGTCCCTTGCCGCCCTTGCCCGGGCGGTAACGTTCCGGCTGCAGGCGGAACAGGATGAGGATCGGTCCGGCAATGTAGATAGAGGATATGGTGCCGATCGCCACCCCGAAGAGCAGCGTCAGCGCGAAGGTGCGGATCGCCTCGCCGCCGAAGAGCGCAAGTGCTGCCAGCGCGATCAGCGTCGTCGCCGAGGTCAGCACGGTGCGCGACAGCGTGCGGTTGATCGCATCGTCGATCAGGATCGGCAGCGGCATCTGCTTGAAATGGCGCAGGTTCTCGCGAATGCGGTCATAAACGACCATCGTGTCGTTCAGCGAGTAGCCGGCAACGGTCAGGAGGGCCGCGACGGCGGTGATGTTGAACTCGATTTTGGCGAGTGCCAGGAAGCCGAGCGTGAAGAAAACGTCGTGCGCCAGCGCGATGATCGCGCCGATGGCGAAATGCCACTCGAAGCGGATCCAGATATAGGCGACGAGCGCCAGAAGGCCGACGACGAAGCCGAGCGTTGCCGTGTCGATCAGTTCCCCGGAAATCGCCGGGCCGACCGCCTCGACGCGACGGAAATCGTAGTCGTCTTCCAGTTCGCCGCGCGCGACGAGCACCGAGGTCTGCTCGGCGTTCTCGCCCTCGCCCGCCGACGTCAATCGAATGAGCGCATGCCGCGCATCACCGTGCCTAGTGACGCTCTGCACATCGACACCGGTATCACTGAGACGTGCGAAAATATCGGTTGGATCGGCGTTACCCGATTTCGCCTGCACTTCCAGCGCAGCGCCACCGGTAAAATCAATCCCAAGCTGGAGCTTTCCAGCGACGAGCAGGCCGGCGATCGCAAGCGACAGCACAGCCGTTAGCAGGAACACGCCATTGCGCACCGCCATGAAGCGCAGGTTCAGGCGGTCGAAGAACCCGGACCGCACGCCCTTCGGCAGGTGTGTCGCGTGGCTGCGGCCGAGCCAGGCGCGAACGAGGCGCTGCGTCAGCGTGAAGGTGGTGAAAAGCGTCGCCAGCAGGCCGATGCCGACGGCGAGCGCAAAGGCGCGCACGGGGGCGGCGGACAGCAGGAAGAGCACGGCAATGGCGATCAGCATCGTCGCCGACGCATCGAGCACCGTCGCGCGGGCACGGGCGAAACCGGTATCGACCGCATCCGAAAGCGCCTGGCCTGCCTTCACCTCCTCGCGGATACGCTCGAAGATCAGCACGCTCGCATCGACCGCGATGCCGACGGTCAGCACGATGCCGGCGATCATGGAAAGCGAGAGCGGCGCGCCGATGAGGGCAAGCACGGCAAAGGTCAGCAGCACATTGAAGAACAGCGCCACCGAAGCGACGACGCCGAGTACACCGTAGAAGAACGTCATGAAGGCGACGACCGCGGCGACGGCGATAGCGAGCGCGATCACCACCGTTCTGCTGGATGTCGCGCCGAGTGCCGGCTCGATCGAGCGCTCCTCGATGATGGTGAGCGGCGCCGGAAGCGGCCCACTGGCGATGATGCGGGCGAGGTTTGCAGCGCCCTCGGCATCGAAATCGCCGGAGAGCCGGCCGACGCCGTCGGTGATGGCGCCCTGGATCTGCGACGTCGAGATGATTTGGCCGTCGAGCAGGATGGCGATGGTACGGCCGCTATTGTCACGCGTGAAAGCAGCGAGCCGGTCGGCGGCCTCGCCCTTCAGAACGAATTCGATGAAGGGTTCTTCGTTGGCCGCCGGCTGCGCGGATGCCACATCCGTCGCGGTGAAGAGATCGTCCTGCCGGACCAGGTAGCCGACCGGCGGCTCGCCGATGGAATAGAGCACTTCGGAGCCGGCCGGTGCGCCATCCTCCATGGCCGTGTTGACCGGCATGCTGTTATCGACGAGGCGGGCGGAAAGCCGGCCGACCTGCGCGAGCATATCCTTGACGCGCTGCGGATCGGTCAGGCCCGGCATCGACACGACGATGCGGTCGCGCTCGCCGCGCCCGACGACAAGCGAGGGAATGTCGAGGCTCTCGACACGGCGGCGTACCGCATCGACCGCGCCAAGCGAGGCGGTGCTCACGGCATCGTTTATGGCAGCAGGCGACAGCACAAGGCGGAGTTGGCCGTTTTCCGGCTCGCTGATAGCGCCGAGATCGAGGCCGACGAGCGCTTCGCGCGCAGCCTCAAGCCGATCAGCCGCCGTTACGGTGATGTCGATCGTCTCTTCCGCGCCATTGAGGTCGCTATAGGGAATGCGTGCGGCGCGCAGCGTGTTGCCAATCGTTTCCACGGCTGCACGCAGCCGGTCGGCCGCGATGTCGCTGCGCGACACTTCCAGCACCAGGCGTGAGCCGCCGGTGAGGTCAAGGCCGGGCACGAGGCGGTGCGCCGCCAGCCAGCCGGGAAGGCTAGCGCTCATGCGGGCCGGGAGAAGGCTCGGCAGAATGACAAGAAGGCTCGCCGCAAGGACGAGCCAGAGAGAAAGGGTCTTCAAGCGGGCGGATTGTTGCATCGCGGTCTCGCCTACGGCCATTCAAGCAAAAGTGCGCGATGCGATTTTGCAGGAATTGCGTAAAAACAAAAACAACCCGGCGCCGACGCCGGCCGAAAACCAGTCTGGCCGCCCGGCCGGATTTTCATCCGGCCGGGCGGCAGGCCACGTTATTCCTTGACCGGTTCGCCCTTGACGCGGACTTCGCTGATGCCGCTGCGTACGACGCGCACCTTGATGCCTTCGGCGACTTCGACTTCAAGTTCATTGCCGTCGAGGACCTTGGAGACCTTGCCGACAATGCCACCACCGGTGACGACCTGGTCGCCACGGCGGATGTTCTTCAGAAGCTCTTCGCGACGCTTCATGTTGGCGCGCTGCGGGCGGATGATGAGGAAATACATCACCACGAAGATCAGCAGAAACGGCAGGACCGACATGAGAATGTCTGCACCGCCAGCTGCCCCGCCGGGTGCCGCCGTCTGGGCGAAGGCCTCGGTAATGAACATCAGCTACTCCTTGAAATCTTGAATTTATGGAGCCTGACGGCCCATTTCGGTTGCCGGAATATAGGCAAAGAGGTCTCGAATGCAACACACGACCTTGAGAAGCCGCCTGTTTTCAAGCGCTTTCCCTCTTTTCGCGATGTGGCGCCGTATGCTACCCGGCAAGAACGCATGAGGAGAGAGAAATTGCAGGAAGATACCATCAAGCTTTTGCTCGCCGAAATCGGCCGTATCAATGCCGCGCTCGAGCGCCTCGCCGGTCCGGCGCCCGCCATCAACGACTGGACTGTGGCCGACGTTTTCGTCTGGTCGCCGGCGCGTCAGCATCTCCAGCCGGTGAAGCGCCCGAACCGCATCGACATCGATCTTATCCGCGGTGTGGACCATGTGCGTGACATCCTGGTCGACAACACCCTGCGCTTCGCCCGCGGACTGCCGGCCAACAACGTGCTGCTCTGGGGTGCACGCGGCATGGGCAAGTCGTCGCTGGTGAAATCGGTGCATGCGCTCGCGGCCAAGGATGCGGAAAGCGGCCTGAAGCTTGTCGAGGTGCACCGTGAAGACATTGCCACGCTGCCGGCGCTGATGGAGATCCTGAAGGACGCGCCCTGCCCGGTCATCATCTTCTGCGACGACCTC
Organism: Shinella sp. GW821-FHT11G07; assembly: GCF_058808115.1. Classification (NCBI taxonomy): domain Bacteria; kingdom Pseudomonadati; phylum Pseudomonadota; class Alphaproteobacteria; order Hyphomicrobiales; family Rhizobiaceae; genus Shinella; species Shinella sp. GW821-FHT11G07. The sequence continues at coordinate 434,213 of NZ_JBXARJ010000002.1, read as the reverse complement.
TCCTTCGACCATGACGACACGTCCTACAAGTCGCTGAAGGCGGCGCTCGATGGCGGCGTGGAAGGCCGGCCGGACAATGTGCTGCTCTATGCCACCTCCAACCGCCGGCACCTCCTGCCGCGCGACATGATGGAGAACGAGCAATCGACGGCGATCAACCCGTCCGAAGCCGTGGAAGAGAAGGTGTCGCTGTCCGACCGTTTCGGCCTGTGGCTCGGCTTCTACAAATGCAGCCAGGTCGAGTATCTCGAAATGATCGACGGCTATGCCAGCCATTTCGATCTCGGCATTCCGACGGAACAACTCCACGCCGAGGCACTCGAATGGGCGACCACCCGTGGCTCCCGCTCCGGCCGCGTCGCCTGGCAATATGTGCAGGATCTCGCCGGCCGGTTGGGCAAGCCGCTCAACAAGTGACCCGATAAGCCGGCTCCAAACGAGCCGGCTTTCTTCTTCCTACGATAAGACCGGGCGCATGAAGCTGCGCTCATAGCTGATGATGCTGCGGTTCTGCTTGTCCATCTCGTAGGCCGCTATGCATTCCGGATCGCTCAGCATGCGTGTGCGATAGTCTTCATAGGTGGCAAGGCTCGGGAAGCTGAAGAGTGCGAGTGCAATATTGTTCGCTCCTTCGCTCGGCAGAAAATAGCCGTGATGCGTGCCGCCCATGCGGTTGACGATGGGGATCCAGGCACGGGCGTAGGCTTCGAACGCCTCCAGCTTGTGTGGATCGATGACATATCTGAGATAGCAGGTGATCAAGGGTCTCTCCTGTGATTCGTGACCGCGCCGACCGTTTCAGATTCGGCGCACGATAGGCAGGGTCCAATGTTCCCAGGCCGCATCCGGCGCAGCACCCTGCCCCGCATAGAACCGCCTGGCTGCCTCATTGTCCGGAAGCACCGTCCATCGTAGCGCCGACGCGCCGATCTCGGCTGCATAGGCCTCGAGACGCGCAAAAAGCATGTTGCCCACGCGCTGCCCGCGAAACGCCTCCGCGACGAATAACTCCTTCAGCACCACGACAGGCCGCAGATCGAACGTCCACGGAATGCGGTAATGCACCGCGATGCCGGCGATTGTATCTCCTTTCACGGCAACGAATACGCCGAAGGCGGGTGCCGGACCAAAACCATGGGCCAGGAGGTCGGCTGGTGTGACCGCGAAGGCCTCCACATATCCCTCGAAAACCGCCAAATCCCGCATCAGCTGCCAGACCGCACCGATATCCCGCTGCTCGAAGGGACGGACGAAGATCGTGTCAGCGCTCATTCGGCAGCGACCGCCAGCAGGTTGCCTGGCTCAGCCCCCGTGGCGAAGGGAAGCCCTTCATCCGCCCAGCCGGTAATGCCGCCGATCATGATTTTCACCGGCCGGCCGAGACGCGCCAGCTTCAGCGCCGCCTGGTCGGCCCCGTTGCAGTGCGGACCCGCACAGTAGGCCACGAAGAGCGTGTCCTCAGGCCACTCCGCCATGCGCGCGGCAGAAATCTCGCGGTGCGGCAGGTGCAGCGCGCCCGGCACATGCCGCCGCGCATAGGCCTCCGGAGAGCCGACGACGTGCAGCAGAACGAAATCCTGATCACCGGCCTTGAGGGCTGCGGAGACATCGGCGCAATCGGTCTCGACGGAAAGACGCTTCAGGAAATGTTCGATCGCGATGGCGGAGGATGCCGGTGCGTAATCGGTGACGTAGCTCATGATCTCTGCTCCTTGTTGGATGACAGAAGGGTAGCGGGTTTCGAGCCGGGATTGCAGATGGCATGAACGCCATATAAGCTCAAAATCATGCCAAACACGCTATCGCTCCGCCCATTGCCCAATCCGCTCGTCGTCGCCATCGCCTACGACCAGCTCTGCACCTTCGAATTCGGCATTGCGACCGAGATCTTTGCCCTGTCACGGCCGGAAATGGGCGCCAACTGGTATCGCTTCGCCGTGGCCGGCGTGGATGAGGGCAGCATGCGCGCAGCCGGCGGGCTGACATTCTCCGTCGATGGCGGCCTGGACCTGCTGGCTGACGCAGGAACGATCATCATTCCGGGTTGGCGCGGCACGGACGCACCGGTGCCGCAAGCGCTGATCGATGCCTTGAAGGCAGCCCATGCGCGTGGTGCACGCGTCCTGTCCTTCTGCTCCGGCGCTTTCGTGCTGGCGGCCGCCGGTCTGCTCGACGGTCGGCGTGCTACGACCCACTGGCGCTACACCGACACGTTGATGGCGCAGCACCCGGAAATCAACGTCAGCGCAGCCGTGCTCTATGTCGATGCCGGTTCTGTGTTGACGTCCGCCGGCACGGCAGCCGGCCTCGACCTCTGCCTTCATCTGATACGCCGGGATTTCGGGCCGGAAGCGGCAAACCTCGTGGCCCGCCGCCTGGTCCTGCCGGCCCACCGGGATGGCGGCCAGGCGCAGTTCATCAAGCAGGTGGTGCCGCGGCCCCATGAAAGCGGCCGCCTCGGCGCACTTCTCGACCATATGCGGGAGAATCTCGGCGCCGATCATTCCGTTGCGGCCCTCGCGCGGCGCGCCGGCATGAGTGCCCGTACCTTCCTGCGCCGCTTCGATGCGGCGACCGGCAAGACGCCCGCGCGCTGGCTGCTGGCCCAGCGGCTTGGAAAAGCACGCGACCTGCTCGAGGAAACCAACGCGTCGGTCGAAGAGGTCGCGGCACTGTCCGGCTTCGGCACGACCGGAACGCTTCGCCACCACTTCCGCCTTCACCTGGCAACGACGCCCGTCGCCTATCGCGAGGCCTTCGGTCGACGGGTCGCATAAAAACAGGCAAACGCGAACGGGCGGCTCCGAAGGAACCGCCCGTTGTCATATCAATGCTGTGCGTCGACCAGTCCTATTCCAGGAAGGTCATCGGGTTGACCGGGGTCGCGTTCTTGCGCACCTCGAAGTGAACCTTCGGGCGGGTTGCGTTGCCGCTCATGCCGGAGGTCGCGACGGTCTGACCGCGCTGGATCTTCTGGCCGCGCTGGACGTTCAACTCGCCGGCATGGCCATAGACCGTGACGGTGCCGTCGTCGTGGCGCACGAGAACCGCGTTGCCGAGTTCCTTCAGGCTGCTGCCGGAATAGATGACCACGCCGTTTTCAGCGGCCTTGATCGGCGTGCCTTCCGGAACCGAGATATCGATACCGTCATTGCGGTTACCTTCGACATTGGCGCCGTAGCCAGCGATGACCGCGCCGCGAACCGGCCACCGATATTTGCCGATACCCGTCGATTCCGGTGCTTCATCCGTCACATCCGACTTTTCCGTCGCTTCCGTGACAGAAACGGTCTTCACCGGCGCCTTGTAGGATTCCGGCTTCTTCTCCGTCGTCTCGACCTTCTTTTCCTTGCTGACAGGAACCGAAGCCGTCACCGTCTTGTCTGTCGTCGTTTCGGCGGCGCCGCCAGCCGGGATCGTCAGCTTCTGGCCGATGCGGATCGATGCGGTTTCCAGGCCATTCGCCTTCTTCAGCGCATCGACGGAAACGCCGTTGCTGCGCGCGATCTTGGCAAGCGAATCGCCGGGCTGCACCTCGTAGCCGGCCTTGCCCTTGCCTTCGGCGGCGTCAGCGACGTTGGAATTCGTCTGGCCGCTTTCCGACTTCTGCTTCTCGCGGGTGGAGGTGCCGGGCAGGATGGCGACATTCTGCTCACCCTTGCGTTCCGGCGTCGGAAGCTTGTTGTCGACCTTGAGCGTATGGTCCGTCGAGGCCTTCGCAGCGCTGGAGGTGGTGCTGAAGGTCGGGATGACGATCTTCTGGCCAGGCTCGGCATCGGAAGAGCGCTTCAGGCCGTTGGCGGCAAGAATTTCCTTTTCCGGCACACCGTAGCGGTTGGCGAGCGTCTTCACGCTTTCGCCCTGGCGCAGCATGACGACCGGTGCGTTGTTTGTCGACCAGCCGGCCTTGCCCTTGTTCACGGTTGCCGTGGTCAACGTGTCGGCGTCCGAGACGATAGCCTTCGCCTTGCGCTCGGTCGAATCCCGGGCGACGGCCACTTCGCGCTCGGCATCCTGGCGAACGCCGGCCGTCGGATCGGTGAGATCGCCACGCTGGACGCGCATCGGCGTCGTGGCCAGCCGCGTACCGGAGCCGCTGGTGGTCGCGGTATTGATGGGGTCGTAGGAAACCGTGCCCTGATCCGGGAACGGCTGGTTGAGCGCTTCGTTGCGCGTCCCCATCTGGTCTGCCGTCGCGAACTGCTGGCCGTTGCCGACCGTGCCGCGCGGAACCGGATTGGTCCCACCACCGCCGAAGAGCGTGCGGCGCGGAACCGAGCTCGTTGTGATGTTATCCTGACCGGAGGAGGAAAAGAGGCCGCCAAAACGAGAAACGTCCGAGCTGCACCCGGTCGCGACGCTGGCCAGCAGGGCGGCCGCCATCAGGCGGGTCGCAGTCCTACCAAAACTCGGCGATACACTCTTACGCATGAGACTAACCCAATCGGTACGCTACTTGATGTAGACCGATTAAAGCGCGTTAGAGTTACCGCCCGGTTAAAGCCGGGCTATCCGCAACAGGTTTTTGATGAATTGATAACCATGGTGTTCCCGCACCATGGCAAAACCAACGTCGAAACGCCTCAGAAGCCGGTCGCGTACATGCTGTCGGCGCGCGAGATGCGGCCGTTGACGCGCGCAGCGTTCTCGAAATCTCCCTGGCTCGGCTGGAAGATCGCCGAAATCGGCGTGGAGCGGCGTGCCGCTTGTTCACCGGCGGCCGCAGCATTTTCGAGCGCAGTGTCGGGTGCCGTCATGTCGAGGGCACTCTCATTGTAAGCGATGGCACGCAGAGCCGCGACGGCAGGCTCCCGGGTACCGGCGTAACGGGCACTGCGCTGGTCCTGCATCGGCATGCTGTCGAAATATTCGATATAGGCGCGATAATAGCCCTTGCGGTCGCCTGCCTCGAGGAAGTGGCCGAAGGCATCCTTTTCGCGCTTTTCAAGCTCCGTCGTATCGAGGTTGTTGCGCTCGGCCTCGGTCAGCGCCGGCCGACTGGAGACCATCTCTTCCCTGGCGACACTGAGGACGAGAAGAGCGTCAACCGTCAAGCCGACATGGGCGGACGGATCGTAGCTGCCGCCGGCGAGATGCGCGGTCGAACCAGCCTCGGCATTCTCCTCCACAGCCTTGCCCGCAGCCTTGGTCGCAAGATATGCGAGGCTGTCGCCGGTAGAGCTGCTGGTGATCCTGTTCGAGACGTACATTACCCTCTCCATCGGAACGGCCGCATCATTGGAAAACCGGCGTCCTGCGTGGAAACTGCTGCTTCGTTACCGGCCTACGCCCCGAAACTTGCGCGAAGCTTACGCCGGTTAACAAAAGGTTAACGCGCTGTATTTACGAGGAGAATTCTCGCATCACGTGCAAGTGGTGGTGCCGAAGGCCCCGGATTTCCAGCAAAAACGCCCACAGACTCAGCAGGCGACTGCCTGCCGAGCGACAAACACGGATCGTGAGAGGGTGATTAAAGCGCCTGCGCCATCTGCGGCACGATCGGCAGGTAAGGCACGTCGAAGAGGTCTTCGCGGTCGAAACGGCTGCCGGTCTTCACCAGCTTCAGCATGCGACACTCGGTATCGCTGACCATGACGGGTGCGATCAGCATGCCGCCGGAGACAAGCTGCTCGGCAAAGGAGCGCGGCAAGGCCGGGAAGGCTGCGGTCACCAGAATGCGGTCGAAGGTGCCCTCGCCCGGCATGCCATTGCTGCCATCCGCCTGCCGCACGATGACGTTGCGGATGCCGGCCTTTTCGATGGACTGCTGCGCATTGGTGGCAAGCGTCTTGTAGCGGTCGACCGTCAGAACGCGCTCCGTCAGACGTCCCATGACGGCGGCGGTGAAACCGCTGCCGGTGCCGACTTCGAGAATGCGCTGACCGGTCTTGAGGTTGAGGAAATGCAGGATGCGTACCGCAAGGTCGATGCCTTCCATGAAGGATCCGCACTCCAGCGGCAGGACACGGCGCGAATAGGCTTCACCGGTAAACTGCGGCGGCACGAACAGCGTGCGCGGCGTCTGTTCCACGGCCGTCAGGAGGTCGAGATTGTTGATGCCCTGCGCGCGAAGGCGCATCGCCAACGCGGCCAAACCTTCCTTCTCGATCACCCGTCCCGTGTTCAATCCGCGTCCTCGCCATTGAGAGCACGCTGCACGCGGTCGAGCACGGTGTAGTCCGTGAGGTCGAGCTTGAGCGGCGTCACCGAAATCTTGTGGTTCTTTACCGCGTGGATGTCGGTCCCGGCGCGGAAATCGCCCTTCCTCTCGCCGAAGCGCAGCCAATAATACGGGAGGCCGCGGCCATCGGCGCGCTCATCGATCGTCAGGCCGAAATCGAGTTTGCCTTGGCTCGTCACCTCGACGCCCTGAAGGTCGGAGGGCGCGCAATTCGGGAAGTTGATGTTGAAGAAGGTCCAGTCCGGCAACTCCACATCCAGGAGCTGGCGGATGAGCTTGGGCGCGAAGGTTTCGGCGACCTCCCATGGCACGACGCGGCCGCTCGTATGGCTGTAGGCCTGGCTGAGCGCCATGGACTTGATGCCCTGCAGAGTGCCTTCGATAGCGCCGGCGATCGTACCCGAATAGGTGACGTCATCCGCCATGTTGGCGCCGACATTGACGCCGGAGAGAACGAGGTCCGGCTTGACGTCCAGCACTTCCCGCACGCCCATGATGACGCAGTCGGTCGGCGTGCCGCGCAACGCATAGCGCTTGTCGTCGATCTTGCGCAGGCGCAGCGGCTCGGAGAGTGTCAGCGAATGGGCCAGGCCGCTCTGGTCGGTCTCGGGTGCGACAATCCAGACGTCATCCGTCAGTTCGCGCGCGATACGCTCGAGGACCGCAAGGCCCTCGGCGTGAATACCGTCGTCGTTCGTCAGAAGAATGCGCATCTTGTCTCCCGCCTCAGGCGGCCTTCTCGATCTTCTTCAGCCCGCCCATATAGGGCAGCAGGACGTCCGGCACGGTGATCGTACCGTCCTCGTTGAGGTAGTTCTCCATGACGGCGATCAACGCGCGGCCGACGGCGGTGCCCGAACCGTTCAGCGTGTGCACGAACTTCGTCGCCTTGTCGTCCTTGCCGCGATAACGCGCATTCATGCGACGGCCCTGGAAATCACCGCAGACCGAGCAGGACGAGATTTCGCGGAACGTGTCCTGCCCCGGCAGCCAGACCTCGAGATCGTAGGTCTTGCGCGCGCCAAACCCCATGTCGCCGGTGCAGAGCGTCATGATGCGGTAGTGCAGGCCGAGGCGCTTCAAGATCTCTTCCGCACAGGCCGTCATGCGCTCGTGTTCGTCGATCGAGCTGTCCGCATCGGTGATCGAGACGAGTTCGCACTTCATGAACTGGTGCTGGCGCAGCATACCGCGGGTGTCGCGACCCGACGACCCGGCTTCCGAACGGAAGCACGGCGTCAGCGCGGTGAAGCGCAGCGGCAGCTTTTCCTGATCGAGGATTTCCTCGCGCACCAGATTGGTGAGCGAGACTTCCGCCGTCGGGATCAGCCAGCGGCCATCCGTGGTGCGGAACAGGTCTTCGGAAAATTTGGGCAGCTGGCCGGTGCCGAACATGGCGTCGTCACGCACCAGCAGCGGCGCATGAACTTCCGTATAGCCGTGCTCACCGGTGTGCACGTCGATCATGAACTGGCCTAGCGCACGTTCGAGGCGGGCAAGCTGGCCCTTCAGCACGGTGAAGCGCGAACCGGCGATCTTCGCTGCGGCTTCGAAGTCCATCCAGCCGAGCGCCTCGCCGATTTCGTAGTGTTCGAGCGCCTTGTGGTTCCAGCCGGGCTTGCTGCCCCATTTCAGCTTCTCGACATTGCCTGCCTCGTCGCTTCCGACCGGTACGTCATCGAGCGGGATGTTCGGGATGCGCGAGAGCTGATCGGTAAGCTCGGCCGTGACCTGGCGCTCTTCGTCTTCCGCAGCCGGAAGCAGATCCTTGATCGCGGTCACCTCGGCCTTCAGCTTTTCCGCCAGCTCGCTGTTCTTGCTCGCCATTGCCGCGCCGATCTCCTTGGAGGCGGCGTTGCGGCGCGACTGCATGTCCTGCGCCTTCTGGATGACGCTGCGGCGCTTCTCGTCGAGATCGATCAGGGCCTGTGCAAGGGGGCTCGCACCTCTCTTCGCCAGAGCGGCGTCGAAGGCGTCGGCATTGTCGCGGATCCATTTGATATCAAGCATTGTCGTTCCAGGCGTTCCGTGGATTGAGACCCATCCGCGCCCGGCAGCGACGTGCCGACGAGGCTCAGTCAGCCTCGCCCGGCGTTGCAGCGACCTCGTCTTCCGCACTCTGTGCGTTCGAGGCGCGTGCCCGCTGCCGTTCGATGAGTCGGGCCGTATAGATGGAAATCTCGTAGAGAAGGATGGCCGGCAGTGCAAGGCCGATCTGGGAAACCGGATCCGGGGGCGTCAGCACGGCGGCTACCACGAAGGCGATGACGATCGCATATTTGCGCTTGTCGGCCAGCACCTTCGAATCGATGAAACCGGCGCGCACCAGCAGCGACGAGATGACCGGAAGCTGGAAGACGAGGCCGAACGCGAAGATCAGCGACATGATCAGGCTGAGATATTCGGAAACCTTCGGCAGAAGCTGGATCGACACCTGCCCCTCGCCACCGCCCTGCTCCATGGCGAGGAAGAACCACATGACCATGGGCGTGAAGAAGAAATAGACGAGTGCCGCACCGATGAGAAAGAGGATCGGCGAAGCGATCAGGAACGGCAGGAAGGCGGAACGTTCGTTCTTGTAGAGGCCGGGCGCGACGAACTTGTAGACCTGCTGTGCGATCACCGGAAAGGCGATGACAAAGGCGCCGAACATCGCGACCTTGATCTGCGTGAAGAAAAACTCCTGCGGCGCCGTGTAAATCAGCTCGACATTGCGATGCGTCAACCCTGCCCATTCCACCGCCCACTTGAAGGGCAGGACGAGCAGGTTGAAGAGCTGCTTGGCGAAATAGAAGCAGACCAGGAAGGCGACAAAAAACGCACCGACCGCCCAGAGCAGGCGCTGGCGCAGCTCGATCAGGTGCTCGATCAGCGGCTGGGGCTTGTCTTCGATATCGCCGCTCATGCCTCGTCCTTCTTGGTCTTCACTGTCTTGGACTTGGCGGAGGCCGCCTTCTTAGCCGCTGCAGCTTTTGCCGTCGGCTTGGCCGCAACCTTCGCCTCGGCTTCGGCCTTGGCAGGCGCCTTGCGCGGCTTAGCCGTCTTCGCGGCAGTGTCAGCGGATTTCTTCGCCGCTGTCTTTCTGGTCGGGCCCGCCTTGAGCGGAACAGCGGCCACCGGCTCGGTGGACGCAGGCTTTTGCGCTTCCGACGGTACGGCGACCGGAGCACTCGAAACACTATCGACCGGATTGGCCGCCGAACTCGAGGACGAAACCGAACTGGTCGTCTTCTGGAGATCAGCCTTGATGTCGTTGCCCATCTGGCGCAGCGGATTGACCGCGTCGCGGATGGTGTTCAGCGGGTTGAGCTTTTGCGCCTCGCCGATCGTCTTCTTGACGTCTTCGAGGTCGGCTTCGCGCAACGCCTCATCGAACTGCTGGCGGAAATCACTCGCCATGCCGCGCATCTTCGACATCATGCGGCCGAACGTGCGCAGCATCTGCGGCAGATCCTTGGGACCGACCACGATGATCAGAACGATGGCAATGACGAGTATTTCGGTCCAGCCGACATCAAGCATAGGGTCTTGTCCTCATGGACCGCGAACCACCGCTCGCGGCCTGCCAGGTCAATCCTGACCTGGCCAATCCAAATTCTACAGCGTCCTTTGTGCGTCACGAATGACGCACGGCGCTGTAATCCCGGTTACTTGACCTCGTCGGCCTTGTGGTCGACGGTTTTCGCCTTGTCGGCGGCAGCGGCTTCCTCGTCGGACATGCCCTTTTTGAAATTCTTGATGCCCTTGGCGACATCACCCATCAGTTCCGGAATCTTGCCGCGGCCGAACAGCAGCAGCACAACCACCAGAACGATCAGCCAATGCCAGATGCTGAAAGAACCCATTCCCGTAACTCCCTTTCGAATTCGAAACCCGATGTAAGACGTTCAGCCGTCTTTTACAAACACTAGTATGTCGCGCTGGTTAGCTGAAAGCGTGACATCGCGCAATCCGGCCGCCAATTGGTCCGCCCGAACACGCGCCCGCACCGGCCGCTCGCTGCCGGAGACCGCAAGCTCCAGCAATTCGACCACGCCAAGAAACCGCCGCGACAGAATGCGGGCCGGCACATCGCCACCGCTCTCGCTCACATGCAAGCCCGAAAGGCGCACAGCGACCCGGACCTTCTGCCCGTCATTGAAACGTTTGCCGTCGACATTGCCGAGTGGCGTCTCCACGCGGCCGCCGCGCACGTGCCCGGGAAACTCGTTGATTTCCGAAAAGAAGGCAGCGGCGAAGATGTCCTTGGGGTTGAGGTACAATTCCTCCGCCGTGCCGACCTGCACGAGCCGGCCATCCTTCAGAAGCGCAATGCGATCACCCATGCGCATTGCTTCCTCGGCGTCATGCGTGACGACGATGGCGCTGGCGCGTGACTGGCGCAGGATCGCCAGCGTATCGGCGCGGATCGAATCCTTGAGGCGTGAATCCAGACCGGAAAACGGCTCGTCCATCAGGAGAACCGACGGGCGCGGCGCCAGCGCCCGGGCAAGTGCCACGCGCTGTTGTTCGCCGCCGGACAGTACGTGCGGAAACTTTTGGGCATAATGCGCCAGGCCGACACGCTCCAGCGCGGCCTCAGCTTCCGCCTCGGCTTCCGCGCGCGGCAAGGCCGTCAGGCCGAAACGCACATTGTCGAGCACCGACATGTGCGGAAAGAGCGCAAAATCCTGAAACATCAGGCCGACGCCGCGTCGCTCCGGCGGCTGGAACATATCGGGACCGGCGATCTCGCGGTCGTTCAGGAGAACACGGCCGGCGGTCTGCGCCTCGATGCCGGCGGCAATGCGCAGCAGCGTGGTCTTGCCGGAGCCGGAGGGGCCAAGCAGACAGAGCACTTGCCCCGGTTCCGCCGTCAGCGAAATGCCGCGGATGGTTTCCTTGCCGTGATAGCTGTGGTGGATATCCTCGAAGGTCAGACGCGCCGCGAACGTGACCGCCGATGCCCGCCTCGTCTCGATACCGTTTGACGGCTCCGAAGCCATTTCCCGAAGTCTTTCCCTGCCGCCGGCACCTGAGCCGACCCTATAGTCCTGTCATAAAGCTTCGCCTATTCGTCCGCTTTTCCGCCCGGTGTCAAGAGACCGAGTTCTTCGAGATCGAGTGCGGTGATCGGGTCTTCATCGTCAGCAATCTCATCTTCACCAAGCGGCAGTGGCACCTGGAAGTTGGAGGGGATGCGGCCGGAAAGCAGGCCAGCGCCCTTCAATTCTTCGAGACCCGGCAGGTCGCGCAGTTCCTCGAGGCCGAAATGATCGAGGAAATCCCGTGTGGTACCGAAGGTTACGGGACGGCCCGGCGAGCGCCGGCGGCCGCGGAAGCGCACCCACCCCGCCTCCATCAAAACGTCCAGCGTCCCCTTGGAGGTCTGCACGCCGCGGATATCTTCGATCTCGGCACGGGTCACAGGTTGGTGATAGGCAATGATCGACAGCACTTCGAGCGCGGCACGCGACAATTTGCGCACCTCCGTCTCGTCGGTCCGAATGACAAAGGACAAATCCGGTGCTGTGCGGAACGCCCAGCTATCGTCGATCTGGATGAGATTGACGCCACGGCCGGCATAGAGACCCTTGAGCTCGCGCATCACATGCAGCACGTCCACACCGCGCGGCAGGCGCTCGGCAATATAGGTCTGCGAAACGAGCCCGGCCGAGGCGAAGATAAGCGCTTCCGCAATACGCGCCGCCTCATGCAGCCGGCGCGGATCGACGATCGTCCCGCTCTCCGCTTCATCATCCTCTTGTTCAGCCACGCTCAGTGCCCCCGTCGTCTTCGCCTTGCGGTTTCGGACCCTTGCGCAGGTAGATCGGTTGGAAGGCACCGTCCTGGCGCAATTCCAGCCGCCCTTCCCTGACGAGCTCCAGCGTTGCCGCAAAGGCGCTGGCGATTGCCGTCGTGCGCTCGGCCGGGTCCGTCAGGTAGCGCATCATGAAATGATCGAGTGCCGTCCAGTCGCCATCGAATTCGCCGAAGAGCAACTGAAGGATCTCACGCGCATCGGCGAGAGACCAGACACTGCGCCTCTCGATCGTAACCTGCGTGACCGCATGCCGCTGGCGCATCGACGCATAGGCGCTCAGGAGATCGTACAGCGAGGCCTCGAAGCCTGAGCGTCGCTCGGTCGGGATATGCTCCGGCATGCCCCGGGCAAAGATGTCGCGGCCGAGCCGATTTCGGTTGATTAGCTTGCTGGCAGCGTCGCGCATCGCCTCCAGGCGCTTGAGGCGGAAGGCCAGGCTCGCCGCCATTTCCTCGCCGGTCGGCCCGTCGTCTTTCGCCTGCTTGGGAAGCAGCAGGCGGGACTTGAGGTAGGCAAGCCATGCGGCCATGACGAGATAGTCGGCCGCGAGCTCGATACGGATTTTTCGCGCCCGGTCGATGAAGGCCAGGTACTGCTCGGTCAGCGCCAGCACCGAGATGCGGGTCAGGTCGACCTTTTGCGTGCGGGCAAGGTGCAGGAGAAGATCGAGCGGGCCTTCGAAGCCGGCCAGGTCGACGACGAGGCTTTCCTCGGAAAGACCCCGCCCCTCGGCCTCGTCCTGCCACAGGTCGTCCATCGGCGCATCCGCACCGCGACCCTTCTTCGGAGGCTTGCCGACCGTCACCTGCACGTCGCTCCTTTTGCGGAGCCCGTCAGGCAACCGCGATCATGGCGTTGAACTCTTCGCGCAGCGCCTGTTCGTCTGCCCCGTCCGGCGTCGGAAAGCCTGCGCGTACCGCGTTCGCCCGTCGCAGGCTGTCGCCGGCAAGCGGAGGAACGTTTTCTGTCACCGCAATCATTTCGTCCATGATGCCATGGCAATGCAACACCATGTCGAGGCCGGCGGCGATGATTCCCCGGCTTCTTGCGGCAATATCGCCCTTGAGGGCATTCATCGACACGTCATCGGACATCAGAAGCCCGTCGAAGCCGATATGGTCGCGGACAATTTCGCGCACGACCTTGGCCGACGTCGTCGCCGGATTATCGGCATCGATGGCGGTAAAGACGATATGGGCCGACATTGCCATCAGCTCGTCCTTCATGTGCCGGAAGGGAACGAAGTCGCACGCCTCAAGCTCTTCCCGGCTCGCATGCACGACCGGCAGGTCATGATGGGAATCGACCATGGTGCGGCCGTGGCCCGGCATGTGCTTCATGATCGGCAGTAGACCGCCGGCCTTCAGACCTTCGCCAGCCGCCTTGCCCATGACGGACACGATCTTGGGCTCCTGCCCGTAGGCGCGATTGCCGATGACGTCGTGCACACCCGGCACGGCGACATCGAGCACCGGCAGGCAATCCACATTGACGCCGAGACGCAGGAGATCGAAGGCATGCAGGCGCGACATCAGCCATGCGGCGCGCAGCCCCTTCTCCTCATCGGCCCGGTAGATGGCGCCAAGGGCCGCCGCGTTCGGGTACTGCTGGACATGTGGCGGCTTGATGCGCTGGACGCGCCCGCCCTCCTGGTCGATCAGCACCGGAATGTTCGTGTTGCCGCCGATACAGTCACGCATTTCCGCCGTCAGGTCCGCGACCTGCGCCGGTTCGCCGATGTTGCGGCCGAACAGGATGAAGCCCCAGGGCCGCTCGCTGCGGAAGAAGGCCTTTTCGTCGGCCGTGAGGCTCAGGCCCTTGCAGCCCGAAAGGAAGGATTTCGATTCGCTCATGTCAGCAATCTTAGAGGTTCGGTGGGGAAAGACGAAGGGCGTGTCATTGACGAATTTCTGCAAACGCCCCGTTGGAATCAAAGAGGCGCGGAACAGGTCCCGCGCCTCCGAAAATCAGGCTGTCAATCTCAGCGGGTGACGAGGCAGCTGCCGCCCGCACTCTTGTAGCGGCTGCAGAGCGAATTGGCTTCGTCACGCGAACCGGCAGGGATGCGAACGCGGAAGAAGGTGCCCTTGTTCGGGATTTCCGCCTTCTTGATATCCACGCCGCGGCCACCGATGACGCTGCCGAACTTCGAGGAGAGCGAATTGTAGCTCTTCTGCGCTTCCGCTTCCGAGGGCAGCGAAGCAATCTGGATCACGTAGCTGCCCGATGCGACAGCAGCGACCTGCGTCTGCTCTGCTGTCTGCTGGGTCTGGGTCGGCGTTGCCTCGGCAGTCTGCGTGTCCCTGACATTGCCGTTTTCGGTAACGGTGCCGACGACGGTGACTGGCTGGTCGATCGGACGGGTTACCGGAACCGGCGTGTTACCATCGGTCGAGGTGCTGGTGGCACCGATGGTCGTGGTCTTCACCGTGCGCACGGGCGCCGTGTCGTCGACCTCGGCATCGGCCGCTTCAGCAAGCGCCGAGCGCGGCTGGCCGTCCGTTGCGCCCTGTTCGTCGCGCAGGGAGGCATTGGCATCGAGTGTCGCATTCGTTGCTGCCTCACCCGAAGCCGTACCGGTTGTCCCGGTCGCCTTGGCGTCGATCTGTGCGGTCTCCGTTGCCGGCTCTGTCACGATCTCCTCGCGGGCGACCAGCGTGCCGTCCGGCTTGACGATCATGGTCTTGACCTTGCGCGGCGAAACGAGCGGCTTGTTGCCACCGTCCGTCGTCGCCGTGGCGGGCTCGTCGACGCCCGGCAGCACGCGGTTTTCGTTCTCAGCCGCGATAACCGCTTCAACGCCGTCTTCCGGTCCGTCGAACGGCAGTGTTTCGGGCGTCAGCGTGCGCTGTACCACGTCGACCGGCTCTTCCGTCGAGGTGACGAGCTGTTCTTGCTGCGGCGTGCTGGCATTGTCGCCGGCGACGCGATCGTAGACGGCCTTGTCCTGGTTCGGAACGGTCTTGCCGCCCTTTTCCTCGGGCACGACCTTGACCGGTTCCTTGTCGGCGAGAATGACGCGCGGCTCGCCGGAGCCGACAGAACCGCTGGTAAAGGCAGACCAGGCATAGACGCCGCCGCCACCGATAAGGACAAGGCCGGCAATCGAAGCGGCGATCAACAGGCCGCGACGCGGGCGGGCCGGTTCGTCATCATAGCCGTCACCGGAATAGAGCGGGCTGGCCTGGCCCGGATCGACCGGAATGGCCATGCGCTCCGGCTGGTTCAGCGAGCGGCGGAAATCCTCTTCCAGCGCGCGCTCGAAATCGTCGACATCGTTGATCTGCGCCGTTGGCTGGCTGTTGGAAGCAGCAGCTGCGACGGCAGCAACACCGGCCTGGCGGCTTTCGCCCTTCGCCTTGGCAGCCGGCTCGCTAAAGAGCTGCGCCATTTCCGCATCGATGTCGAAGTCGTAATCCGGCTGATAGACCGGCGGCTTCTCTTTCTCGATAACCGGCAGCTGCGGCACATCAACTTCCGTAACCGGCGAAACACCCTCGTCGGTGTCGGCGATCATGGAGGGATCGAACGGCAGCGCGCCGTCATTCGTCTCCACCGCAAGCGGCTGCGGTCTCGTATAGGTCGAGACCGGCACGGCGACAGCAGGCTCGCGGCGAACGGCCGCCTGCACTTCGACGGGTTTTACGACCTCTGCCTTCTTCTCCGGCACCTTGACCTCAGCCACGGCCACAACGGGCTTGGTCTCATGCTTCACCGGCTCGTCGTCGAGCGAAAAATCGGACAGGTCCAGGTCGATGTCGGAGAGATCGAACTCGATATTGTCGAGATCGATCTCCGGCTCGACAGCAGCAACCGGCAACGCGACCAGCTCACGGCGTGCTTCGACGACAGGCGCCTGAACGGTTTCGACGATCGGTTTCCTGACCGGCTCGACAATGGCAGTGGTGGCCTTTTCGACGACCGGGGGAATGATCGCCTTTTCAACGGCAGGTCCGCGATGTGCGACAGGTGTTGCACGACCGAAGATGGCAGAAATATTGGCGGGCGGATTGCGAGCCGATATTGCGACGGCCGCAACCGACGCGCTGGAAACCGCTGAACGGCTTTCCGGCACGGGATAACGCTCGATGTCGGCGAGCAGCGCATCATGATCGTAGCCCTGCCCCTTGGCCACGGACTCGACCTGGTAGTCGGGTTCCGGCGCAAAGGCGGGCTCTTCCGCCTGCCACTGGGTCTCGGCCTCGGCCACGACGCGGGCATGGTCTTCCCGCGTCTGATAGGGCATCGCCTCGACGAAGTGCGGCTCCTCGCGTTCGTAGACAGATTCGGCCTGGAACGGCTGCGCATCCCCGGCAACGGCGTTGTCCGCCGTCAAACCGTCGAACCGCGGCTCCACATGGCTTTCCACCACCTCGACAGCCATCGGCTCGACGAAGGACGCGTCCGCACCCTGTGCGTTGCCCTGGTCAGGCTCCACTGCGAAAAGTTCATCAGCAAAACCGTCGCCAATCGACAGCTCAAGCTCGCGTTCAAGGGCGAGACCGACATCATCGAGCAGGCTCTCGTCCGTGGATACCGGCTGAAGCCCCAAAAACGCCGGCTGAACGGCATCGGTCTGCGCGGGCGTGTAGGTCTCAAGCACCGGCTCATTACGGGCAGGTTCTTCAAAGCGCGGCTCGAACCGTTCGGCAAACACCTGACCGGCATGCGGCGTCGACTTGGCATCGACGGAAGGTACATCGTGCAGAACCGCTTCCAGCTCATCGGCAAGCAACAGGGCCGGATCTGCCTCCAGCTCTGCGTCGTCCCGCTGCGCATCGACGCCCCCCTCTTCAGACGAGGCAATGTCATCCGCGAAAACGGGCTCAGGACGCTCTTCGAATGCAGGCTCCTGGCGAGCAGCATGATGGGCCGGAAGGTCACGCGACGGTGCATCGTCCAGCTGGACGTCGTGGCTTTCGACAACCGGAGCCGGCTCGTCAAAAACCGGTTCGATATGGCGAGGCGTCACCTTCTCGGCCACGACCGGCTCGACAGCGCCGCGGATCGGCATGTCGAACTGCTCGAAAGCCCGCATGAGCTCGTCCTCGAGGGCGAGGACGGGGTTCTCATAGCGCGGCGCCGCCTGGGCAGCATCGGAATGGGACTTGCTGACGCCCTGGACCGGGCGCGGCTCGAAATTGACGAGACGGGCAAGCTCGCTCAACGGATCATCATCTGCCAAGAGATCCGTATCAGCGGTTCCGCTTCGTGCGAAGTTCTTGTCTGCCATAATGCTTCCCACTCAAAAGCTACCAAAACGCGTCTGCCAGCTTATTGTGGGTAAATGGTGACGTTATCGCATTTCGTCCGGTGCAGCGGTGCCTGTAATGGACAGGCCCGATTTAAGAACAGACGCGACAGCGTGCACCAGCCCAAGTCTGGCGATACTCAATTCTCTATTTTTATCGTTAACAAACCGTAATTCCGGTTGTTCTTTACCTTTGTTCCAGTGTCCATGGAACGCGCCGGCAAGATCATAGAGATAAAACGCGATGCGATGAGGCTCCTGCGCGGCCGCTGCACCCTCGATGACACGGGGAAATTCTGCCAGTTTCGCAAGAAGCTGCAATTCGCTCGGATCAGCGATATTCCCGGCAATCGCGCCGGCAAGATCAAGCGAGGCGATGTCGAGATCCGGAAAAGCCTCCGCCGCCTGGCGGAATACCGACATGCAGCGCGCATGGGCGTATTGCACGTAGAAGACCGGATTGTCCTTGGACTGTTCCGTCACCTTGGCGAAGTCGAAGTCGAGCGGCTCGCTGTTCTTGCGATACAGCATCATGAAACGAACCGAATCACGACCGACTTCATCGACGACTTCCCGCAACGTGACGAAGTCGCCGGAGCGCTTCGACATCTTCACCGGCTCGCCGTTGCGAAACAGCTTTACCAGCTGGCAAAGCAGGACGGTCAGCTTTGCCTTACCCTCCGAAACCGCACGCGCAACCGCCTCCAGACGCTTGACGTAACCGCCATGGTCGGCGCCGAGCACATAGATCATCTCGTCGAAACCGCGGTCGTACTTGTCCTTGAAGTAGGCGACGTCCGCAGCGAAGTACGTGTAGGAGCCGTCAGACTTGATCAGCGGGCGGTCGATGTCGTCACCGACTTCCGTCGAGCGGAACAGTGTCTGCTCGCGGTCTTCCCAATCCTCCGGGAGCTGGCCCTTCGGCGGCGGCAGCACGCCCTTGTAGACGTGGCCCTTGAAGGTGAGGTCGTTGATCGCGGTGCGGATGGACGCACCGTTTCCGGCATGCAGCGAGCGCTCGGAGAAGAAGACGTCGTGGTTGACGTTGAGGGCGGCAAGATCCTCCCGGATCATCGCCATCATCATCTCGATCGTCTTCTCCTTGACGATCGGCATCCATTGATGTTCCGGCATGGCGCGCAGCGTCGTGCCGTGTTCGGCCGCCAGCACCTCACCGACGGGAACCAGATAGTCGCCGGGATAGAGGCCCGCCGGAATGTCGCCGATCGCCTCGCCCAGTGCCTCGCGGTAACGCAGGAAGGCCGAGCGTGCCAGCACGTCGATCTGCGAGCCGGCATCGTTGATGTAATATTCCTTTGTCACCGCATAGCCGGCGAAGGCGAGCAGGTTGGCCAGCGCGTCGCCGACCACGGCGCCACGGCAATGGCCGACATGCATCGGGCCCGTCGGGTTGGCGGAGACATATTCGACATTGACCTTGCGGCCGGCCCCGAGGTAGCTGCGGCCGTAGTCCGTGCCGGACTTGATCATGCCGGCAAGCAGATTCTGCCAGTAGGCGACGGACAGGCGCACATTGATGAAGCCGGGGCCGGCGACGCTGACATCCGCCACTTCCGGGTCGTTTTTCAGTTCCGTGACGATGAGATCTGCAAGCGCGCGCGGATTGAGGCCGAGGGGCTTGGCAAGCACCATCGCGGCATTGGTTGCAACGTCGCCATGGCTGGTATCGCGCGGCGGCTCGACGCTGATACGGCCGAAATCGAGTTCGGCGCGCTTCTCACGGACGATATCAAGTCCTTCGAGTACGTTTTTGATTCTGTTATCGAAGTCTGTAAAAAGGTTCATCTCATCCATCCGCACGCAGCGGCCCGTTCCGGACCTTTTCTGCGAAGAAGTTCAGGTGGCGGCTGACTACCGCAATTCCGGGGTATGGTCAAACAGACGGCGATGGGTGTTGATCGCGTAGTTGTCGGTCATCCCCGCCAGATAGTCGCCGACATGGCGGGCTCTCGCCGATTCCGGCATGGTCGCGATGCGGTCCACCCAATAGTGCCCCTGCATGAGTTGCGGGTCGTCCATATAGGCATGGAAAAGGTCCGTCAGGATCGACGCCGCGTTGGCGCGCACGCGCATGACATCCGGATGGCGGTAGATGCGCGAGAAAAGCAGCTTCTTGATCTGCTTGTCGGTTATGGACATCCCTTCCGAGAAGGTCGCGAGGCACCGGCGCGCCTTGCGAACGTCCTCGGCGCTTTCCGGCCGTTCCTCACGGATCGCCTCCTGCGCATAGCCGATCACATCCTCCACCATGGCGGTGATCTGGCGGCGCATGATCTCGTGGGTGAAGCGCGAAGCTTCGAGGCCGGGATATTTGTGGCGCACGTCCGCCATGAGCTTGGCGAGGAACGGCACCTCTTCCAGCATCTCGAACGTTAGATAACCGGAGCGCAGGCCGTCATCGATGTCATGGGTGTTGTAGGCAATATCATCGGCAATCGCCGCCACCTGCGCTTCTAGACTGGCGAAACTTGCCAGCTCCAGATCGTGCAGGGCGCAGTATTCCAGGATGGGACGCGGCACGTCGTCGCCATGCGTGCATTCGCCCGTCGGCCCGATCAGCGGACCATTGTGCTTGACGAGCCCTTCCAGGCTTTCCCAGGTGAGGTTCAGCCCATCGAACTCGGCATAGCGCCGCTCCAGCTTGGTGACGATGCGCAGTGACTGGGCATTGTGGTCGAAGCCACCAAAGGGTTCGAGAACCTCGTGCAGCGCGTCCTCGCCCGTATGGCCGAACGGCGTGTGACCGAAATCGTGCACCAGCGCGACACCCTCGGCGAGGTCCTCGTCGAGCTTCAGCGCGCGCGCCAAAGCACGGGCGATCTGCGCCACCTCGATCGTATGGGTGAGCCGCGTGCGATAATGATCGCCGTCGGCGGCGATGAAGACCTGTGTCTTGTGCTTGAGACGCCGGAAGGCGGTCGTGTGCACGATGCGGTCGCGGTCGCGCTGGAAGTCCGATCGCGTCGGACTTTCCGGTTCCGGATGGAGCCGGCCACGGGTCGCCCAGGGATCGCAAGCATAGATGGCGCGTTGTCCTGCACCAAAACCCAGCGCATGTCTGTCCAGTGTCATTCGTCACCTGCATTCACGCCGCCCATTGACGCGGCCTCAATGCCTTCATACCTATAGTGTGCACAGCGGCAAGTCCGGCTGCAAGGCATGCTTGAAAAACCAGTCTTTTCAGGGATTTGTTTTCAAGGCCTCGCAACGGGCCCGGCCTTCGGCGACACAGTTGCCGGCTGTAACAGACAGGCGATTCTCTCCGGATCTTGACCCCGGCAGGAGGCAGACATGACCGATAAATCCGTAACCATCTCCGACGCCGCCGCAAGGCGCATCGCGTCGATCCTCAGTTCGTCACCGGAAAAGCAGGCCCTTCGCGTCTCCGTGGAAGGTGGCGGCTGTTCCGGCTTCTCCTATAAATTCGACCTCGTCGAGGACCAGCAGGATGACGATCTGGTGCTTCAACGCGACAGTGCCAAGGTACTGATCGACCAGCTCTCCCTCGTCTACATGGACGGGTCCGAGATCGACTTCATCGACAACCTTCTTGGCCAGTCGTTCCAGATCCGGAATCCGAATGCCGTCGCCAGCTGCGGCTGTGGCACCAGCTTCTCGATCTGACAATACCCAACCGAAACGAGACCCGCATGCCGATCAAGATTGCCACCTGGAACATCAACGGCGTGCGGGCGCGCATCGAAAATCTCGTCGCTTGGCTCAAGGAGTCCAATCCCGACATCGTTGCCTTGCAGGAAATCAAGTCGGTCGACGAAGCCTTTCCGCGTGCTGATATCGAGGCGCTCGGCTACCATGTCGAGACGCACGGCCAGAAAGGCTTCAACGGTGTCGCCCTTCTCTCGAAAATCCGGCCGGATGAAGTGAACCGCGGCCTGCCCGGCGGTGACGGCGACGAACAGGCGCGTTTTATCGAGGGCGTGTTTTCCGTAGAGGGTGGCGTGGTGCGCGTCTGCTCGATCTACCTGCCGAACGGCAACCCCGCGGACGACCCGGTCAAATACCCCTACAAGCTTTCCTGGATGGATCGCCTCATTGCTTTTGCCGAAGACCGGCTGGCTCTCGAAGAGCCACTGGTGCTTGCCGGCGACTACAATGTCATTCCGGAACCGCACGATTGCTGGGACGTGAAGGTCTGGCAAAGGGATGCGCTCTACCTGCCGCCGACCCGACAGGCTTTTCGCCGTCTCGAAAACCTCGGCCTGCTGGACGCTGTCCGGGCCTCGACCGACGCCGTGCCGCATTATACGTTCTGGGATTATCAGGCCGGCTGTTGGCCGAAGAATTTCGGCATCCGCATCGACCACCTCATGCTCTCGGCCGAAGCGTCGGACCGTCTCGTCTCGACGGCCGTCGAAAAGCACGTGCGCAACTGGGAAAAGCCATCCGACCATGTGCCGGTGGTGGCCATATTCGACTACGCCGCCTGACAGCGTACGAAAATCAGCTCGATTTTTTCTGAGAACTACTCTTCCGGATTGAACCGGATGCTCTCCGCAAGCGCCATGCCCTTGCGGCGGTCTTCTTCGCTTGCAACGGAAAACGCTTCTTCCTGCGTCGCCTGAAGCCAGCCACAGTCCTTCGGTGGGCAATGGTCGAGCGCTGCAGTCATGAATGCAAGACCGCGAGTGGTCTGGCCTTCTTGAAAGAGGATGTTGCCGAAAAGACCCATGGCGCCGGCGTGGCCGTTGTTGCGGGCGCGGTTCAGCCATTTCTTGGCCTGATGCACGCTGACCGAGCCACCCTCGCCCGTCAGCATCATGCGGCCGAGCTGGAACTGCGCTTCCGGAATACCGAAGGCGGACGCCGCCTGGAAATAGAGCTGCCGGGCCTGCGTCATGTCGATCTTGACGGGGCTGTCGGGAATGCCGCGGCGGTAGTAGCTGGCAAGCGCAATCAGCGCATTGGCGAAATAACCGGTGTCTTCCGAACCCGGTTCCACGCCGGCCTGGGCGATCTCGCTATACATCTTGAAGGCTTCGAGGTCGTTTTCCGCCACACCGTCGCCATCGGCATACATGTTGGCAAGCGCCCAACGCGAGCCCGTATGGCCCTTTTCCGCTGCGTAGCGATAGGCCTCGACGGCTTCGGTCTTGCGCCCCTCCTTGTAGGAGAAGAAGCCGAACTTGAAGAGATCGAAGGGTCCGCTTTCCTTGCTGACGCCGGATTGAGGATCAAATGCGAGGGCCTGCGACGCTCCGAAGGAGAGCGAGAGGCAAAGACCCATTACCAGTACTTTCATCGGCATCAACTCGGACTTGGGCATCACTTCAACAATTCCGCGCCGCGCTTTGGTCGCTGCGCCAAACCGGGACTGCACGGGTCTCGTGCATGTTTCCGGCAACTCCGGCGGCAATGACATCGGCTGGCTCATCGTTTCCTTGGGCGCGGTCTCACGCGTCTACATGTCTCTATCGCTGCGCCCCGTTTGTGGCGGGAAATGGACATTTCGTCGCTTGCCTAGGGGTGTAGCAAACTCTGGAAAAAAATGTGTTGCGATTCCGTCACATGTTTTCGCGCGGCGCTGTGATTTCCACACCGGACACGCCGCGCAGAAAGAAAACGTTAACCAAGAAAAAAGGCCCGGTGGTGACACCGGGCCTGATTCTCGTTGTTCGCTGGTCCGCCGGTCAGAATTTGACCTTGAGCGACGTCGAGATTGCGGCGAAGTAGTCCGTGCCGAAATCGTATTCGATGTTTCCACCAACGGGCACACCGTCCACGACCTGGGGACCGGAACTGCCGCTCGTCATCAGGCCGAGAGCACCGGAAAGGCGCAGCTCGATGTTCTCATTCACGTTGTAGGAGACCCCGGAGCCGAGAGCCCAGGTATCCGTCTGGTTGCCGTAACCATGGCTGGTGCCACGGTCCCAGGTCAGGCTGACAGCGCCGCTCAGCTTTTCGTTGAACTTGTGGCCAACGCCGCCGGACACCGTCCAGCCGTCGCGATAGAGCAGATCGAGCGAAGTGGGCACGTTGCGCGGGTCCGTCGGATCCTTCGCCGTAACCTTGATGATCTGCAGCTGGCTCCAGTCCGTCCACTTGACGGAACCGAAGACGAGCCAATCCGGCGCCACGCCCGTCTGGAACTTCAGTTCCAGCGAATCCGGCATCGAGGCAAAGCTCTCGACGTCGTACAGCGTACCGGGAACAAAACCACCGCCGGGCACCGGCAGCACGGTGTTGCGAAGGTCGATCGTGCCGTCGAGGTTATCGAGGTCGACCGCGCTGTTGTAAACCAGGCTCACGCGCAGGGCGTAATCCGGAATTTCGTAGGCGATGCCCGTGCGCCAGCCCCAGCCGCTGCCTTCCAGGTCGAGCCGACCCTTGCCGCTCAAAGGAATACCGGTACCGGTCAAGTCAGCGACGAGACGCTCCTTGAAGCCGCCGACTTCCTGATAGAAGCCGCCGCCGATAAGTCGCAGCTGGCCTTGCCCCACATCCCACTTGTAGGAGCAGGTCGCGGCGTAGTTGTCGCTCTCGATCTTGGTTTCGATATTGTCGTTTGCGCCGGCCCAGTTTTCACCCGGATTGGTGTGGGCGCCCCAAGGCTGCGAATAGTCAGCCATGCAGTCGACGCCTTCGAAGATCTTCGCCTTCACACCGAGGCGGGGGACCCAATAGCTTTCCGTATCACGGATGCCATCATTCGGCCGGCTGTTCAGGTCGCCGTTGAACGGGTTGATGTCAACGACATTGTTGAGGTCACGCTGCGGTGCGACATACGTCGCTGCCGCCTCTGCGGCATAATCGGAAGGATCGAACAACAGATCGATGTTGTAGCCGCCGCGCTCAAGGCCGCCGGCATAGGCTGAGGTTGCTGCCAGCAGGCTAGCCGCCGCCACAATCCCCGCACCAATATTTCTTTTACGCATACAGTCCTCCCCTGCAAAAGTTCCGCGCCGCGACAGCTGCCTCCGTCCCGCGCTTCTCCGGTTATGACTATCGAAGAGGAGCGTCGGCTTGGCAAACCCCAGTTTTAGCCCCTGATTTCCAAGGGGTATTCAAAAAATTACGTAAGATTTTTCTGAAGACCCTCACTACATGCCTCGCTCGGAATATTTTTCCGCGAAATGGCAACGTTTCCCAATTTTGGAGGTCAATTTTTCGTGCATGCGGCACCATGTCACATTTTGACCACAGTCGGCAATTTGCCAGCCGACCGACGAATAAAAAACCGCGCCGGAGGCTCCGGCGCGGTTTTCAGGTGGAATACATCTGTTTGGTTGAGAATCAGCCGGCTTCACTCACGCGGGCGAGCGCCACGGCAAGGCTTGCGAGTTGCTGCTCGAGTTCGGTGAAGCGTTCGCGCTCCGCCTCGACGACCTCCGGCTTTGCATTGGCCACGAACTTTTCGTTCGACAGCTTGCTCTCAATGCGCGCGGCCTCCGCCTTTGCCTTGTCGACTGCCTTTTCGAGACGGGCCTTTTCTGCGGCCAGGTCGATCAGACTGCCGAGCGGCAGGCAGGCTGTCGCTTCGCTGACGACGATCTGCGCAGCTCCCTTCGGCGCCGTTTCCTCAAGGCTGATTTCCGACACGCGGGCGAGACGGCGGATAGCCGAACCGTGCGTTTCGAGGCGCGCCTTCGTCAATGCATTGGTCCCGACCATGACGAGCGGCGCCGTCGCGCTCGGTGGCACGTTCATTTCGGACCGAACCGAGCGGATGCCGGAGACAAGATCGATCAGCCAGTTGATTTCGTCGGCGGCCGCGTCGTCGGCATAGGCCGGCGACGGCCATTCGGCATGGCAGATCAGGTTTTCGCGCGATTTGCCCTCGCCAGCCGTATGCGCCCAGAGTTCTTCCGTCATGAACGGCATGAACGGGTGGAGAAGCTTGTAAATCTCCTCCAGAACATAGGCTGCGCAGGCCTGCGATTCCGCCTTGGCCGCCTCGTCCTCACCGATGAAGACCGGCTTCAGCAGTTCGAGATACCAGTCGCAGAACTGATTCCAGATAAAGCGGTAGAGCGTGCTCGCCGCATCGTTGAAGCGATAGGTCTCGATTGCCTCGGTAACGTCACGCGCCGTGCGGGCGAGTTCCGTCAGGATCCAGCGGTTGATCGTCAGCGAGGCCGCTTCCGGCACGAACTTCGGATCGGTCTTCACCCCGTTCATTTCGGCAAAGCGCGTGGCGTTCCACAGCTTGGTGCCGAAATTCCGGTAG
Source organism: Shinella sp. GW821-FHT11G07 (assembly GCF_058808115.1). Taxonomy (NCBI): domain Bacteria; kingdom Pseudomonadati; phylum Pseudomonadota; class Alphaproteobacteria; order Hyphomicrobiales; family Rhizobiaceae; genus Shinella; species Shinella sp. GW821-FHT11G07. Next base: position 408,772 of record NZ_JBXARJ010000002.1, on the reverse strand, counting down.
CCGGCAATACGTGCCGGGTCGAGCTTCACGTCGCGGCCCTGCGCGGCCATGATGGCCAGCGTGAAACGCAACGCATCCGCACCGTATTCGTCGATCAGTTCGAGCGGATCGATGACGTTGCCCTTCGACTTCGACATCTTCTGCCCGTTCTTGTCGCGCACCAGGGCGTGGACATAGACGGTATGGAACGGCTCGATCGGGTTGCCGAACTCATCCTTCATGAGGTGCATGCCCATCATCATCATGCGGGCGACCCAGAAAAAGATGATGTCGAAACCGGTGACCAGGACGTCGGTCTGGTAGTATTTTTCCAGCTCCGGCGTCTTTTCCGGCCAGCCGAGCGTCGAGAACGGCCAGAGCGCGGAAGAGAACCACGTGTCGAGCACGTCCTCGTCGCGCGTCAGGATGTCGCCCGGCGCGAAGTTTTCCAGCTTCTCCTCGACCCAGGCCTTCCACGGGCCTTCATGGGCGATGTAGTGCTGGATGGCCGCGTGCAGCGCCTCTTCCTCGGTCTTCTCAACGAAGACCTGACCATCCGGGCCGTACCACGCCGGAATCTGGTGTCCCCACCAGAGCTGGCGCGAGATGGTCCACGGCTGGATGTTTTCCATCCACTCAAAATAGGTCTTTTCCCAGTTCTTGGGCACGAACTTGGTGCGGCCTTCGCGCACCGAGGCGATCGCCGGCTTCGCCAGCGTCTTGGCATCAACATACCATTGTTCGGTCAGGCGCGGCTCGATCGGAACGCCACCGCGGTCGCCATGCGGCACGGTGTGCTTGTGCGGCTCGACCTTGTCGAGGAAACCGCCCTCTTCGAAGACAGTCACGATCAGCTTGCGGGCCTCGAAACGATCCATGCCGTCGAGCTGGTCCCAGAGGCCGAGTTGCATCGCGTTCGGCTCGAGGCCTTCGAGAAAGTCCTCGTTTTCCTTGATCGTGATCTTGGCGTCGATCGTCAGCACGTTGACCTGGCGCAAACCGTGACGCTTGCCGACGTCGAAATCGTTGAAATCGTGCGCCGGCGTCATCTTGACCGCGCCGGTGCCGGCCGTCGGATCCGGATATTCGTCCGCGACGATCGGGATCTTGCGGCCGACGATTGGCAGGATGACGTGTTTGCCGACGATCGACGTATAGCGCTCGTCCTCCGGGCTCACGGCAATGCCGGTATCGCCGAGCATGGTTTCAGGGCGGGTCGTCGCAACGACGAGATAGTCGCGGGTCTCGAACTCGGTCGGTGTGCCGTCCTCGTCAAAGGCGACAGGATGCTGATAGGTGACGCCCGGCTCCAGCGGATAGCGCAGGTGCCAGAGGTTGCCGTTCGTCTCGATCTGCTCGACTTCAAGGTCCGAGATCGCCGTCAGGAGCTTCGGATCCCAGTTGACGAGGCGCATGTCCTTGTAGATCAGGCCTTCCTTGTAGAGCGAGACGAAGACTTCGAGGACGGCCTCAGACAGGCCCTCGTCCATGGTGAAGCGTTCGCGCGACCAGTCGCAGGAGGCGCCAAGGCGCTTCAACTGGTTGAAGATCAGACCGCCCGATTCCGCCTTCCACTCCCAGACCTTCTCGATGAAGGCCTCGCGGCCCATCTCGCGCCGGCCGGGCAGCTTTTCGGCGGCCAGCTTGCGCTCGACGACCATCTGGGTCGCGATGCCGGCATGGTCCATGCCCGGCTGCCACAGCACGTCCTTGCCGCGCATGCGCTCGAAGCGGACCATGATGTCCTGCAGCGTGTTGTTGAGCGCATGCCCCATGTGCAGCGAGCCGGTGACGTTCGGCGGCGGGATCACGATGGAGAAGGTCTCGGCGCCCGGCTTTGCGCCCTCGCCCGCACGGAATGCGTCCGCATCTTCCCACGCCTTGGCAATTCGCGGCTCGACCGCTGCGGAATCATAATTTTTTTCAAGCATTTTCGTCCGAAGCCTGCTGTTTGTCGTGGATTCTCTAAACCGGATGGCCGGCGTGAAGTCAACAATATCAGAGAAAAGCCGCGCCGGGGGGCCGGCGCGGCTCAAACCATAATTTGATTAAGGAATGGCGACGTCGGTCAGCGGCGCGGGCCGCGGGCCACGCGCTCGATCTCCTCGCGCACCAGCCGCTCGACGAGCGTCGGCAGGTTGTCTTCGAGCCAGTCCTGCAGCATCGGGCGCAACATTTCCTCGGCGATCTCGTCGAAGGAGCGGCGCGGGCCGGCATCGATTGCCTCAGCCAGCGCGCCGAACGACTGTGCGACCCGCTCGCCGACGGCCGGCGAAACGAGGGTCGCGATGTCGCGGACCACGGCGGCCGGCTCGGCGACGCGGACCTCTTCCTGCTGGACCGGCTCGACAAACGGGCGTGCTGCCTCGAACGTTTCCACAACGGGCTCGATTTTCTCAACCGGATCGGCCACGGGCTGGAAACGATTGGCCGTCGCCGCCATGCGCGCGGCTACCAACGGGCTTTCCCCGCTCGCGGCAACCTCCAGCGACTCGGTCATGACGGGCTCGCGCTCCATTGGCTCGCGGTTCGCAGCAATGTGGCGTTCCGACGCCGCCCGGACGCGCGCGGCAACATCGGCCAGCGAGAGTGCCGGCTGCCCGCTCGACAGGGAGTCCGTTCGCTGGATTGGCTGAACTCCCGCGGAGCGATGTTCTTCCGCGTGGAACCGCTCGACGACAGATGGGTGATCCAGCAGGTTGGAATGGCTCTCGGTCGTAATGTCGAACCCCTCGTCATCCTGCGCATCAACGCTGAGGTCTGTCTGGGCTTCGTTGTTTTCGATGATCTTGCGAATGGACGCCAGGATTTCATCCATGGACGGTTCACGCGCTACATTTGGCTGAGCCATTTCTATCCCCGATCGCTGCGACGTCCACGGCCTGCCGCATGAGGCGTGCCGGACATCCCGAAAACCCTAGGCGAGTTCCATAGCGAACTAAATCGCCGCGAATCATGTGTTACGAGTGATGCACAGATTTGTTTGTGCTGCCAAGGGCGAGGTCTAGCGACCGTCGACGGTTCTCAGGCCGAACCACTTGTCCTTGACGGCCTCGTAATGCACCTCGGAGCGATATTCCGCCACGTCCAGGTCCTGGCTACGAACCGTCAGGCTGCCGGTGGCGGCAAGCACCGAATAGCTGGCAACGACGGCATTGCGCTGGGAAATCGCAAGATCTTCCCGTGCATCGAGTACGTTCTGCTGCACGTTCAGCACGTCGAGTGTCGTGCGCTGACCGACATTGCGCTCTTCGATCACGCCTTCAAGCGCCATGTTGGCCGCCTCGATCTGTGCCCCGATGGCGGAGATCGAGGCCAAAGACGCCTCGAACTGGGCATGGGCCGAAACGATGGTGCGTTGCACGTCCATTCGGGCGGAATCGACAAGGATCTGCCGCTGGCCGAGCTGCTCCTTGGCCTGGCGGATCTGGCCGTATTCGGCGCCGCCCTGATAGAGAGGCACGGTCACACGGGCAGAAAGGGAGCTGCTGAGATTGTCGGCCGGGCCTTCCTCGCTGTTGACGGATTTGTAAACATCGCCTTGCAGCGAGACGCCCGGCAGCATGGTGCCTTCGGCAACCTTCACATTGTACCCGGCCGCATCGACGCTGCGCATGGCAGCCAGAATATTCGGGTTCTCCCGCATGCCGGTGGCGACTGCCTGGTCGAGCGAGGCCGGCATCGCCTTCTTTGCCGCGGCCGGTTGCTTGATGCCCTTCGGCATTTCCCCGACGATCTGCACATAGGCAGCTTCGCTCTGCTTGAGCTGCGAAACCGCTGCCGTCAGCAAAGCCCTGGCGGCGGCAAGATCCGCTTCCGCCAGGCTGACATCGGTGCGTGTACCCTCGCCGACATCGAGACGCGCACCGGCAGCCTTGAGCTGTTCCTGCAAAAAGGCGATGTTCTGCTTGCGGATCACGAGGATCTGCTGGTCGCGCGCAATGTTGGCGTAGGATTCGACGGCCGCCAGCAGGATCGAGATTTCGTTGGCGCGCAGCGACTCGCGGTTGGCCAATACATTCGCTTCGGCCGCCTTGACGCGGTAGAGCGTCTGGAAACCATCAAAAATCTGCTGAGTGATGGTGAGGCCGTAGCTCGACGTGAAGCTTTGCGTCCGCCGCGCGCCGCGTGATCCAAAGAAGTTCCGCTGTCCCACATCGAGGTTCGTGCGGTTTAGCTCAGACTGTGTCACGAGGCTGACCCGTGGCCGCATGCCCGCTTTGGCAATCGTGACGTTCTCGTCGATGGCGCGCAGCGACGCCCGGGCGGCATTGAGATCGGGATTGTTCTGGTAGGCCTTGGCCATCGCGCCCGCCAGCGTCTCAGCGGAGACATTGCAAGGCATCGCCAGCACGGCAGAGGCTAGAGCGAGCGCAAGAGCGGTTCGACGAAGACTGGACACAGTACGAAACTCCGATCCTGGATCGGCCCGCCGCAGAGCCTCTCCTTACACAGTACGCACCGGCACACCCGCCGGCTAGACTTTTGGGTCGCGGGATACCGTTTTGGGACAGTGCCCGCGCCGCTCGCGATATTGCCTCTAAGTTCATCGGGGAATAGCCGACAGACAGGCCGCGAGCCGTTTGAACGCGACAATACGGCAGGCCCGTTGCCAAAGCGCAACAAATCAGGCCCGCCAAATCTCATTTCAACAGAGCGATCTCAGAAAACGAATTCTTTTGCCTTGCGGAAGCCGGGCAATGGCTTGACCGCCGTGTTGAAAACGTTGCGCTCCGAAACGTGGCCGCCCTCCTTGATATAGAGGCGGGCCTGCGAGGCATTGCCATAGCCCTCGACGACGACGAATCGGCCGCCGTCACGCAGCTGCGCCAGGAGTGCATCCGGAACGAACTCCACGGCGCCATGTACGAAGACGACGTCATAGGGCGCTTCGGGCTCGTAGCCGGCCTCGAGATCACCGACGACCACGGCGACATTGTCATGGCCGAGACAGGACAGGGTTTCCGTCGCGGTCGCCGCGAGTGTTGCGTCGCTCTCGATCGCCACGACCGAACTTCCGAGCTTCGAAAGGATCGCCGAGGCGTAGCCGGTGCCACAGCCGACTTCGAGCACCACATCCGTGGGCGCGACTTCCGCAAGCTGGATCAGCTTGGCAAGCGGCGACGGTTCCATGAGGTAGCGGCCGGGCGCAACCTGGATATCATCGTCGATATAGGCGAGCGGCTTTGCGGCCGCCGGCACGAACTCTTCGCGTGCAACGGTGAGGAACGCGTCGAGCACTTCGTGCGACGTCACATCCGTCGTACGGATCTGGTTGTCCACCATCTTCGTGCGCGCTGCTTTGTAGTCAATCATCTCTAGCCCTGTGAGTAACGGCAGACCGCGGCACAAAGGCCCGGTTTCAATGCCGGATGCGTCGCGATTGTCTTAGTGCGGTTTAAGGCCGAGTGTCCATAGGCGGCGACGGCTTGCGCGCAAAATCCGCGCCACGTCGAGGACGAAAGCCAGTCATCCGGCCGCTCCAGGCATTATCATGAATAAACTACTCAACATATCATTGCCTGCCTTACGTATAATGTCGTATTAAGAACTCAGGTTTTAGGAGCGCCTCGCGCCCGTACCCTGCCCGCTCCAGCGAGCGGGCTTCGTTTAACTGAGACATGCAAGAGGAATACACCGTGCTGAAACGGTCTCGACTGCTACTCGCGATCCTCCTGATGGCGCTTACCACCCCGCATACCGTGTCGGCGCAGACCCAGGAGACCCCGTCGGTCCAGACGGACAACCAACCTGTAACATCGGGACAGGCGACAGGTGCTGCAACGGACGGTGCCTCTACGACCGACACGACATCCCGCCCCGTGGCCGGTGAAAACACGGCCGAAAATCCGGCGAACCCGGAAGATACGGGCACGGCACCCGCCGGAGAGACGGCAACCGAGCTCGAAGCGCTCGATGATACAGAGCCCGCGGCCGGCGAACGCCAGTCCGGCCTGCCGCACGACCTCTCCCCCTGGGGTATGTTCATGGCCGCCGACATCGTCGTCAAAGGCGTGATGCTCGGCCTTGCCTTCGCCTCCGTCGTCACCTGGACCGTGCTTCTGGTGAAGATCGTCGAACTCGGCAGCGCCCAGCGCTCCGCCAGCCACGCGGTCCGCCGGCTCTCCGCTGCACGCGGCCTGGAGGATGGCGAGCAGGCGCTCGGCCGCAACCGCGGCGTGGCCGCCCGCATGACCCGCGCCGCCCGGGAAGAGATGGAATTGTCCGAAGGTGTTCTCGATCACGTGTCGGATGGCGGCGTGAAGGAACGCATCGCCTCGCGCCTTTCGCGCATGGAAGCCCATGCCGGCCGCCGCATTGCCAAGGGCACGGGCCTGCTCGCCACGATCGGTTCGACCGGTCCGTTCGTCGGCCTCTTCGGCACCGTCTGGGGCATCATGAATTCGTTCATCGGCATCTCGAAGGCGCAGACCACCAACCTCGCCATCGTCGCGCCAGGCATTGCCGAAGCGCTTCTGGCCACCGCAATCGGCCTCGTCGCCGCAATCCCCGCGGTGGTGTTCTACAACTTCCTCGCCCGCGCCATCACCGGCTACCGCCAGAATCTTGCCGACGCCTCGGCTGCCATCGAAAGGCTCGCCAGCCGCGACCTCGACGTGCGCCGCGCCGTTCGCCACCCCGCGCAACGCACCGAGCGCGCCGCCGGCTCTGTTGTGAAAATCGGGTGACCTATGGGCAGCAAGATCAAGGATAGCGGCGACGACCTCGAGGAGAACAGCGAAATCAACGTGACGCCGTTCATCGACGTCATGCTGGTTCTGCTCATCATCTTCATGGTGGCCGCACCGCTCGCCACTGTCGACATCAATGTCGACCTGCCCTCCTCCGTCGCCCAGCCGACCCCGCGTGAGGACAAGCCGGTCTTCATGACGCTGAAGAAGGACCTCGCGGTGTCGATCGGCAACGGCGAGATCGCGCGCGACAATTTCGGGCCGGAACTTGATGCGGTAACGGAAGGCAACAAGCAGACGCGGATCCTGCTGCGCGCCGACAAGGCCGTCGACTATGGCAGCGTCATGGATGTGATGAACCTGCTGCGCGCAGCCGGCTACGCCAAGATCGCCCTTGTCGGGCTGGAAGGCGCCGCACCGGCGCAATAGCAGCGAAATGTGAGGCGCGTTTGCGAACGCGCCTCCTCTTGAGCCGCCCCGAAACGGTATAATTTGATCAGGCTACCGGGAATCGACGATTTCCAACTTGTAGCGGGACAGAAGCTCCAGCGAGCGATCCGGGGCTATGCGGTACGTTTCGATATATTGGTCGCCGGACTGGCCAATGAATTTGTGGTCAAACGTACTGCCGATCGGCGATTTCGTCAGCTTCGTCCGCGGCTGCCCATTGTAGGTAATGCTGCCGCGTATGGGTTCCAGCGTGGAAGGCGCGCAGCCCGATAGAGCGAACGCAATCGCCATCGCCGCAAGGGCTTTCGGATTGGGCATAAGATTCTCTCCAGTGTTGAGGCCCGGCACGTTTCGTCACGAGCCACCACATACGATAAGTAGGGTTTTAAATGCCGTATCAAGCTGCGGGCGAGCAAAATGCATATGGCAGCGGAAAAAATCCACAATGCGCGGGAAGCCTCTTGCGCCCTTTCTAAATTCGTTCTAAACGCCCGGCACCACTCGCTTTATAGCAAGACGGACGGCCTCGTGGCGGAGTGGTTACGCAGAGGACTGCAAATCCTTGCACCCCGGTTCGATTCCGGGCGAGGCCTCCAATTTTCCAAGAAAATCCACATCTTACGGCCGCTTTCTCAAAGTCCTGCCTTTACGGTAGGCGTTACCCCGGACGCGTTGAGGCGCGGGCGTCATAGCCGCCGCAGGTTTGGGGCAAGCCGATGGCATCAAGGTGATCTTCGCGCGAAATGCGTGAGTCTTGTCCTTCCCGATCTCTTGGAAAGCCGTCCGATGACCGAACCGAATACCGACCAACAGGCCATGGCGCAGGCGCTTCTGTCTGCCGTCTATCAGGTCATTGCGCGCCCGCAGGGTGATGCGTTCAACCTTGATGTGATCGCCAAGCTCGCCGCCGGCATTTCATCCTCCCAATATCTCTACACCCACATGATCGGCGCAAAACGCACCGACAGTGCTGGCGCGCTCATCGACTATGCCTGCTCGCAGGCGACCGTCGATGGCTTCGTCGTCGAGTTCGGTGTCTTCTCCGGCCGCTCGATCAATCGCATCGCCCAGAACAAGCCGGGCCCTGTTTATGGCTTTGACAGTTTCGAGGGCCTGCCGGAATATTGGCGCGACGGCTACCAGAAGGGTGCCTTCGCGCGCCAGGACCTGCCGGCAGTGGCACCGAATGTGGAACTGATCGTCGGCTGGTTCGACAGAACCCTGCCGACGTTCCTCGACGACCATCCGGGCCCGGCCTCGTTGATCCATGTCGACTGCGATCTCTACAGCTCCACCCAGACGATCTTCACGCAGATGCGGGAGCGTATCGTGCCCGGCACGATCATCCTGTTCGACGAGTATTTCAATTATCCGGGCTGGGAACTGCATGAGTTCAAAGCCTTCAAGGAATTCGTCGAAAGCTGGGGTGTGCAGTACGAATATATCGGTCTGCACCCGAACCACCAGCAGGTCGCCGTACGCGTGACGGGCATGTACAATCGATAAAGCAGCGGGTGCTGCGAAAGGAACAAGGCGGCCCGTCGGGCCGCCTCTGCGCCCTCGGCGCGATAGATTAACAGGCTGTTTTCATTACAAAATTGTAATTTTTTATTCAGTTACGGTTCATCGAGACGACCCTAGGCTCCTCGTATCAACAACGAGGAACCACCATGAAACTCTTCGCCAAAACCCTGCTGGCAGCTATCGCCCTCTCCTTCGCTGCAGCGCCTATGGCACAAGCCCAGACCTATGGTCATGACCGCAAACCCGGCTACTCCTCCTCCTGGAAGAAGCACGAAGCAAAGAAGCGCCACCACTGGCGTCAGGGTGAGCGCGTCTCCGACTGGAAACGTCGGCCTGCGGTGCGCGACTATCACCGTCATGGCCTGCGCAAGCCGGCCCGCGGCCAGCAGTGGGTAAAGGTCGACAACAGCTATCTTCTGATGAGCATCGCCACAGGCATCATCCTTGGCGTGAATGCGGCCCGATAGAACGAGACAGACGCCACCACCGCTCCGTGGTGGCGTTTTCGTGCCTGGCGATCAGCGTATCAGCAGCGCCGTGCCGAAGAGTCCGAGCGCGAACACCGTGTGCGAGACCAAGTTGAGCAGGCGCACCTTGTTGGCGTTCGGCAGCTTCGAGGCTGCGACGCCGATGCCGAGACCGGGCTGCAACAGGAACCAGCCAGCGCCCACCGTGACGATGCCGAGTATCCAGGCTGGCAGGAAGGTCGGCGCAGCAAACCAGCCTTCACCCACGATCAGCGCCAGAATGACACCATAGACAATGCCGACGGCATAGTGGCTGACCCAGCCGAGCGCCAGTTCATGGGCGTAGAGCTGCGCCTTGCCGATGTCGTCGTGAAAAATGACGCCATTCTTCAAATGCCAGAACCAGCGGCCGACCGGCGCCCAGTTCGGCCAGGCCTGGCCAAATGCCCTCCAGAGAATGATCGCCCAGACATCCATCAGCACCGTGGCACCGAACCCCACCACGATACCCTTCGCCAAAAGTCCCATCGATTCCCCTCGCCCAAAATGCTGCCGGGCGGTTAGATCAGGTCCGGGATACCCGTGCAAGAATGGCGGCGGTCAGCGCGCATCGCGACGCGCCTTGCGCGTGGCCCACCAGACGGAGAAGCGGCGCCGCAGGCGACGAACCATATGAGAATCGTGTGAAAGAACGAGAAGACCAAGCGGAACCATCCAGAATCCCAAGATCGGAAGGAAGCCGAGAATGCCGCCACAGACGAGCAGCACGCCGATCGTGGTGCGCAACCAGCGCGATTCCGGCAGTTTCAAACGGAAAGTGCCGATCACGATCTCCCGCGTACGGGGATCGATGCCGAAATGCATATTGTTTTTTCGCGTCGTCATTCACCGCTCATTCTGCTGAAAAGCCTGACTTTCCAAGGCTTGCCTACCGTCCAAGTGGAGACTTCTCCACAACCAATCAAGCTTTGTGCATTTTTTTGTCAAAAATCGCTTGGCAAATCGATCAGGCATTTGTATTACGCGCTCACTCCGCAGCGAGCGGATGATCCCTGGTAGCTCAGCGGTAGAGCATTCGACTGTTAATCGACAGGTCGCCGGTTCGAATCCGGCCCGGGGAGCCAAATTCTTCAGCTAACGCGCTGATTTTATTTTGGGAGTCGGTTCTTGATTGAACCGGCTCCTAATTTCTTTGCCAATCTCTTCATCCATAACGCGACGTTTGGCTCCAGTGAGGTTTCGAACGATTTCGCTAGCTTGTCCGCTTCCTCATTGTTTTCTCCCGGCTTGAAGCCAATGACCCAACGATAGGCCCTCGAGCGAGCCCTCCCGCTGCCAGAGTTCAAAAGCGCGGGCCTTGATGCATCGCGCACGTTCGTGTCCGCAAGCCCGCTCCCTATCTAAGTCCGAGGAAGGAAAGGACGACCAGCACGATGACGATCAGGCCGACGATGTAGATGATACGGTTCACAACTGCCTCCTTTGTAAGCTGAGATGCAACGCTGAGCCTCAAGGGTTGTTCCGCCCCAGAAGCCGCCCGGCCCTTTCGCGGTCGAGCGGTGATCCCACGGTCAGTTCGGTACTCCTGCTCGACCGGCATGACACTCTTCGCGTCAATGTTGATTTTGACGCGGGCCTTTGGCCTTGGCCATTGATACGCAATACGGAGCGGCAATTGGCGATCCGCAATCCTGACGGAACAATACGGTCGCTTTTTCATTGCTTTCCCCGCCAGTCAGGCAATGAGGAGATTCCAATGAAAACGCTAGCTGACATTTTCCAACATACGCTTCAGGACGTCTATTTCGCAGAGAACGCGATCACCAAGGCCCTGCCCAAGGTTGCCAAGGCTGCGAAGAGCGCCGAGCTCAAGAAAGCCGCCGAGGAGCACCTTGCGGAAACGAAGGAGCAGATCAAGAAGCTTGAGCAGGTCTTCAAGTCGATTGGCAAGAAGGCTTCCGGCGAAAAGTGCGACGCCATCGAAGGCCTGCTCAAGGAGGCTGACGGGCTTATGGAAGAAGCGGAAGGCACCGCACTCGATGCCGGCCTCCTGGCCGCCTGCCAGGCCGTCGAGCACTACGAAATTGCCCGCTACGGGTCTCTACGCGAATGGGCGAAGGATCTGGGGCACGATGAGGCCCACAAGCTGCTGAGCGAGATCCTCGATCAGGAGAAGGCGACGAACAACAAGCTGACTAACCTTGCCGTCACGTCGATCAACAAGACGACTGCCAAGGCCAAAGCGGCCTGAGCGATACGAGGGAAAGCGGCAGCGCCCCGACAGTAAGCAGCTCCGGACGAGCGGCGGGCTCTATTCATCGAGCTCGCCGCTTCCACCTTATACCGCTACGCGACGTGCGGCCTTGTCTGCCGCTTTGCGGTCCGAGCCGTGTTCAGCAAGGATCTTGGTGGCATCGTCCACGGAGATCCGGTGCTTCTTCGCCAATGTCTTGGCGTCATAATTCTGGGCAGACGCCGAGGCGTCTTTCGATTGTGCCATGATGTTCTCCTAGGGATTGCGGCAAGACGTGAGCGCCACTAGGCGCGCAAAGGCCGCGTAAATCTTATGTAAGTGCTTGAGCGCCACATAACAACCATTCGTTTTCGTGCCGGCGATTCAAATCACGCCTCCACAACTCGTTTAGAGGAGGCGGAAAGTCATTCGCAAAGGCTGGGAATCATGTCCGGCTGTTCTTTTCCGTCCGCCATTCGGCTTCGCAAACGGCATAGCCCAAAGGAATTATTGCACTGCATCAATTCGCTGACTGATCAGCAATCGTTCGGCTGATGTTCACTCAGATTTAGAAACCGCAGATATAGCGCAAGAGAGCCCTCGCCGGAGTTTGTCATCAGTTGTGGACCCTCCGCGTTCAGGAGAGAGCGATGACTTTGCCGCCCGAACTTGCCGGTTCGAATTCAACCCCGCCAACGGGTCACCACAAGGAGAAACGGACCTCGTAAGGGAAGAAGAGCGCCGGCGGCCACGAGCAGTAATACATGATGGCGCCTAACACGCTACTCGCGATAAAAAGAGCGACCCATAAAGTTTGAGCGGCCTTTTCAAGGCGCGTTTTGCCTGGGTGATCCATTATCGTCTATTCCCGAATTTTTTGCATGTCTCACCGGATGCCCGATCTGTCCTCGGTGGAGGATAGGGATCAGAACATCGTCCAGGCGGCCCAGATGCAGATGTAGGCAACCACCCCGATGATGACGCAAAGCGCGATCTGCCGAGCCATGACGCAACACCTTCCCTGGTGCGAACCAGGGGATGATGCAATGCCTGATCACTCGAGTCGATAGCGAAGGCCGTTGCAAATGATGCGCATATCCGTCGATCCAGGCTTGGGAACGGGATATCACCTGAGATATCGAACACTCAGAATGATCAGGGGCATCGCAAACACGCAGAAGGAAACGCCCCCGAGTTGCTGATGTCCTAGCACCCCGAGCACACCGCCCAATGCAAAAAAGACAATCGTAGCAAGGTGGAGCTTCAGCCGTAGCACAATCGCCGACTTTTCAGCGCCGGCACTGACTCCCAGGAGCATCGCTAGGCCAACACCTAGGTCGGTAGCCACACCCGAGACGTGGGTCGTTCTTACGCGGCTACCGGAAATCCGGGTCGACGCCGCATTCTGTATGCCCATGGTCAAGCTCAGCAGGCCTACTATCAGCACTCCGTTCAGTGGTTGCGTGCTAAGGGCAGCGGCAAGCCCTATGAGTATCAAAAGGGTGGCTTCAACAATCAACGTCAGGGCGTAAATGTTGCTGCGCCGCTGCCGCTTGCCTACCTCGATGAGGAACGAGGCCAAGAAGGCACCAAATATGAACATTACGACAACTGTCAGAAACGCAAGCGCTGCGTCGAAGCGAAACACGGCTAGGAGCTCGGAAGCCAACGAGACGTTTCCGGTCATGTTGGCTGAGAAGTAGTGGTAGGCCATGTAGCCGGCGCTGTTCACGCCGCCTGCGACGAACGCCAGAATGGATGCCAACATCAGGTCTGTCGCCGGTGTTCTTTTGTCGCCTTCTTGGATGAGCATCTTGAGTGTTTACGTTGCGAGAGATTGCGCGCCGACGATGGCACATTACTGTTCATCACAGGATGCAATGCCTGATCGCGATAGTCGACAGGAATGTACCGAAAGGCTGTCGCGACCTCTACGAAAGACGCCGTGCCTCGAACGTGATTGTTTGGTCGTCACGTTTCGGCGCCCGCCCATGTTCATAGTTGCCAGAAACCGTGACATCATCGAAGCCGACTGCCCGTAGGGCCAGAGCGAATTCTTCGACACCCCACCATCTCAAGCTGAAGAATTCGAGCTCGCTTGCCACCAGCTGTCCTGCGGCCCAGCGGTCGTAACGCAGGTGAGAAACCGTGGTCTGGGCCACATAGTTGGTTTTAACCCGATGTGCAGTCAACGTCAGGAGGTCGCCATCGGTCGTCGACCATTGGCGAATGCTGCTTGCATCACCCAAAAAGCTGCCGATCGGATCGACGTCCACGATCAGCCGCCCATTTGGGGTGAGGTGATCGAAGAACCGCTGTAGCGTTCCCATCGCCGCGGTATAGTCGGTTATCAGTTGGAATGATCCAACTGGGACTATGACCGCCTCGAAACGCTCGTCATAAGCAAAGGTTTCAAAGGTCTGGCGGCTCAGGTTGGGTGAAAGAGACCGAGCCTCGGATTCGAGCCTGCAATAGTCCAGCATTTCCTGGGACGCATCAAAACCGACGACCTGTAGCCCGGCCTCAAGGAGTGGGATTAGGAGACGTCCATTTCCGACCGCCGGTTCAAGGATAGCGCCTGTGCATTCACTCAGGCGACTACGGTAGAACTCAACGTCACCGAAGGATTTTCCGATGTATTTGTCCAGATTGTAGACGTGGGACGCTAGCTTGCCGTAACGGTTATTCATTTTCAGAATCACTTAAAAAAACAATACTGATAAGTAGATAAACTCTTCTACACGTTGTGCGTGAAATTATGTCGATATTCGGGCTGCGCCGGCAGGGTGGTCGAATCGGAAACGGTAAACGCGCTTGGATGACCTGCAACGCTCGCCCTGTTGCAAGCGAAGTACCACCTAGTCCCGGAGACCAGGAGCCGGACTTGACCATCCGGCTCCTGCTTGTCTTAATCTCCGCTCTTTCCGAGCCCGGGCGGGCCGTCCAGGCGCCCAGCCGTTGCGGCCAATGCGCGGATCGCATCCATGGCCGTCGCCAAGCCTTGCATAAGCAGAGCGGTGTCGCTCTCCTCGGCGGATTTGTCGATCTCCAGCGCTCGCTGACGCAAATCTGCACTGGTCGTATTCAGACGGGCAATAAGCTCATTATCCATGATGCTTTCCTTCAGCTTGGTTGTTTCAAGTTGAAGAACGTATGGAACATGCTGACGTTCCATATTCCGCATATAGAGGACGACGACGAAACCACGATATAGATGATGGATTCATGCCGGAACTCCATTGAAGGACTGCTGTTCCAGCCTCCTCGCACCAGAGGTATCAACGCGATCCTTAAGTGGTCAGGTCCGCTTGAGTCCGGCTAACGCAAGCAGGCTATTCGCCCAAAGGACGCCGCTGGCGAAAATCAACTATCACCACATTGCACACGTCAGCTGATCGGTCTGCCGGCCACGTGGGTTGCGGACTTGGCTTCGTATTGGGATCGCTGCTCTTCTCAAAAGGCTGCGCGATCGTCGCTTCACCCTGCATCGTCTGCATTTTCCGATACATATGCACCACAAGCTTCTTATAGTAAGCGACGACCTGTTGGTGTTCGCAGCGTGGAATGTAAAGCTCATCAAACCGATGGGTCATAATTCTTGTCTCCACTCTCCATGCCGAATTCCTGGAAAATTGAAGAGTTCCCGGCGCCTGACGGTTATGGCTAACACTTCCTACCAGGAGACGATTGGACCGCGAGGATTTAGGCAGTGAGGACAGTGCAGACTAGGATCTGTTCTCGCGGTCCGTCTTTGCCGAGAAGGACGCCTCGTCAGCCGAACCGCCGAGCCACCCCCGAATTGCACACTCATCCATTGCTGCCGCCATCGCGGACGTGCGGGTGGGAAATGGGCCATGGAGGGTCAAGATCTCGTCGCCGAACACAATAACCACCGTTCTGGTGACGACATCGAAAATAATCTGCGGCCGAAACGACATTGCGCATTGTCCCTGTGGCGGAGAGAGCGGCGTTGCGGCCAAACCCTCGGTGAGGTGGAACAACTGGTTAGCAATAGCGTCCGACAGTACGATGTAACCTGCGTTACATGGTTCAGGGTGCTGCTATGAATTAGGGTTGACGAGGTTGGTGAACCGTATGCGCTAGTTGCGCGTTCGCTGGTCGTCTATGGAACCTTTATTCCCTCGGTGCGAAGGATGCGGGGGGCGAAGGCTTTTGCGCCTTAGGCCCCATGGTCACGGAGAGGTGGTCCGTCGCCGCAATATGTGGCGGCCACGTGACTTCACGGGGCCAGGGCGCAAAGTCGTTGACACGCGCTCACCCATTTTCGGCGGATGCCTGAATCCCGATCGTCCAGTACTCTTACCTGAGATGCTGCGGCGGGCGTTTTGTGTTCATCTGCAGCTCATGGCGGCTGGCGAAGCGGCCGAAGAGGAGAAGGAGCTTGCGTTCCTCCGCTTTGTCGAGCCCGTTCTTGCGGCAGTGCTCGGCAACATCAAGAACGCTGCGGGTCTCCCTCGGGTTAAGCTGGCGGTCGTCGACGTGATGGGTCATAGCGGGCTCCTCCATTCGCACGAGGAGAGAAACACGCCGGGCAGCACTTTGTTCCCGGCGTTTCGTCTGTTAGGGCACCATGCCGGCACCCGCCTGGCCCGCGACCCGCACCGCGCCGTAATCCCGGTCATACGCCGTGCGGCGGAAGGACTGGCTGCGATCGCGCGGGCGGGCGGAAGGATCATTCGGCAGCGTTCCGACCACTCCGTCTGCATAGGTGCCGGTGGCGATATCGTCCTCGTCGGTCGGGGTGGCGTGAAAAAGACCGAAAAACATCATGGTACCTCCAGTTTCCGCTCGAACGGCCATAGGAAACCTTCGTTCCCGGCGCCGCACGCATAGACGCAAAATTAACCATGTTTGCTAACAGGCCGTTAAAGGCCGACCCTTTTGCGACCGCCTGCCGCAACTTTTTGATCCGGACTGTCATGATTCACGGCTTGGCGTCCGGAAATATTGGCGCTAGCTTTCCGTTACGTCGGGTTGGCAGAGGGACAATCGATGACGCCTGAAATGATTTCAGAAAAGGCACATTCCGACCGCGACATGCTCACGGGCGCCAACTTCGCGGAGAGGACAAAAGGACTGCCGTTTCGCGCGCAGATGGTGTTACGCAGCCTTCTCGGTCTCGAAACCGGCCTTCTGTCCATGACAGTGCCCACGGGACAAACTTTCGTGATCGGCGGCAATGTGTCCGGCCCGCATGCTGTCGTCAAATTGCACAGCTGGAGCCTCCTGTACCGCGCCATCAGCGAGGGCGCGATCGGAGTCGCCGAGAGCTACATGGACGGCGACTGGGAAAGCCCGGATGCCGGCGCCTTCCTGGAGCTGTTCCTAGTCAACACACAGGTCGGAAAGGGTTATACGAACGGCCCGCGGGGCTTGTTCCTGCTCGTCGAAAAGTTCCGGCATTGGCTGAATGCCAACACCAGGCGCGGCGCCCAACGCAACATTTCCGCTCACTACGATCTCGGCAATGCATTCTATTCCCAGTGGCTTGATCCGACGATGACCTATTCGTCGGCGCTCTATTCACGCGGTGCCAACGACCTCACCTCCGCGCAGGTCGCCAAATACCGCGCGCTCGCGGAGGCGACCGGGATCGGCCCGAATGATCATGTGCTGGAGATTGGCTGCGGCTGGGGCGGCTTTGCCGAATTTGCCGCAAGCGAGATCGGCTGCAAGGTTACCGGCCTCACGATCAGCCGCGAGCAACTGGCCTTTGCGCGCGAACGCATGGCGAAAGCCAACCTCGCCGACCGCGTAGAACTAAAATTCCAGGATTATCGCGACGAAACAGGCACCTATGACCGCATCGTCTCTATCGAGATGTTCGAGGCGGTAGGCGAGAAATATTGGCCGGCCTATTTTTCAAAGCTGCACGAATGTCTGAAGCCCGGCGGGCGGGCGGGCCTGCAGGTCATCACCATCCTTCAGGAGGCCTATGCCGAATACCGGGCGAACCCGGATTTCATTCAGAAATACGTCTTCCCCGGCGGCATGTTACCAACCCGCGAGCACCTCACGTCGCTCGGCCAGCAGTTCGGGTTCTCGACGGCGTCGGATATCGGGTTCGGCCATGACTACGCCCGCACCCTTGCCGAGTGGCGCCATCGCTTCTGGGCGGCGTGGGAGCGTATCGTGCCCCTCGGGTTCGACGATCGGTTCCGGAAGCTCTGGGAGTTCTATTTCTACTATTGCGAGGCGGGTTTTCGGGCAAAGAACATCGATGTTCGGCAGGTGGTTTACACACGCCCCCTCGCCTGACATGTCATGGTAGAAAAAATCCCTCTGTAAGGCCCGTCTCGAGAAACACGATTTCTTGCAAAGCGACGCTTACCGGCCGAAAAGACGCTTCCTACTCTAGGCAGATAAAACGAGGCTCGTCCCCATGTCCATTCTCCCGTCCGTTCTGGATGCAATCGGCAACACGCCGCTGATCCGCCTCAAGGGCGCCTCGGAGGCGACGGGCTGCGAAATCCTCGGTAAGGCGGAATTTTTGAACCCTGGCCAGTCGGTCAAGGATCGTGCGGCACTCTTTATCATCCGGGCTGCGGAACGCTCTGGCGCCCTCCGTCCCGGCGGCGTGATCGTCGAGGGCACGGCCGGGAACACTGGCATCGGGCTGGCCCTTGTCGCGCAGGCGCTCGGCTATCGCACCGTCATCGTCATTCCGGAGACCCAGAGCCAGGAAAAGAAGGATGCGCTGCGCCTGCTCGGCGCCGAGCTCGTCGAAGTGCCTGCCGTTCCCTACAAGAATCCGAACAACTACGTAAAACTCTCCGGCCGTCTGGCCGAGCAACTCGCCAAGACGGAACCGAACGGCGCGATCTGGGCAAACCAGTTCGACAACGTCGCCAACCGCGATGCCCATATCGAGACCACCGCCCCGGAAATCTGGCGCGATACGGATGGCAAAGTGGACGGCTTCGTCTCCGCCGTCGGCTCCGGCGGCACGCTGGCCGGCGTTGCAGCGGGCCTGCGGGCCAAAAATCCGAACATCAAGATCGCCCTTGCCGACCCGGATGGCGCAGCGCTCTACAATTATTATGCCCATGGCGAACTGAAGTCCGCCGGAAGCTCGATCACCGAGGGCATCGGCCAGGGCCGCATCACGGCGAATCTGGAAGGTTTCACCCCGGACTATTCCTACAACATCCCGGATTCCGAGGCCGTTCAGCTGGTTTTTGACCTTATCGAGAACGAAGGCATCGCCCTCGGCGGCTCGTCGGGCATC
This sequence comes from Shinella sp. GW821-FHT11G07, assembly GCF_058808115.1. Classification (NCBI taxonomy): domain Bacteria; kingdom Pseudomonadati; phylum Pseudomonadota; class Alphaproteobacteria; order Hyphomicrobiales; family Rhizobiaceae; genus Shinella; species Shinella sp. GW821-FHT11G07. The sequence goes on along the minus strand of NZ_JBXARJ010000002.1, from coordinate 390,178 downwards.
AACATTGCCGGCGCGATCCGGCTGGCGAAGGACCTCGGCCCCGGCCACACGATCGTGACGATCCTCTGCGACTATGCTAACCGCTATCAGTCCAAACTCTTCAACGCGGACTTCCTCGATTCGAAGGGCCTGCCGGTTCCAGGCTGGCTGAAGGCGAAATCGGGGATCAAGGTCCCCTATCAGCCGGTCGAATAGGTCTCATGTCCCTTCCCACCACTGCCCTCTTTCGCGACGATTTTTATCTTTCGACAAACGAGGCGGTGGTGACGGTGGTGTACGAAGACGGCGGCATCGAGCTGGACCAGACCTGTTTCTACGCGACATCCGGCGGCCAGCCGGGCGACACGGGTTTCCTCGAGCGCGCTGACGGCAGCCGCATCGCGCTCGGCCCGGCCGTGACGGGCGCCACCAAAGAGATCGTCATTCACCGTCCGCTGGAGGGCGAGACGCCGCCGATCGTCGGCGAGACCGTCGTCGCCCATATCGACTGGGCGCGGCGCTACAAGCTGATGCGGATGCACACGGCCTGCCACCTGCTCTCCGTCGTCTGCCCCTTCCCGATCACCGGCGCCGCCGTCGGCGAGGACGACAGCCGTGTCGATTTCGACATGACGGAAACCATCGACAGGGACGAGGTGACGGCGAAGCTGATGAAGCTCGTCACGGAAAACCATCCGATCTTCGTGCAGTGGATCACCGACGAAGAGCTTGCCGCCAATCCCGGTATCGTGAAGTCGAAGAACGTACGCCCGCCGATGGGCCTCGGTCGCGTCAGCCTCGTCTGCATCGGCGAGAACTCGTCCGTCGACAGCCAGCCCTGTGGCGGCACGCATGTGTCCGAAACGCAGGAAGTCGGCACCATCCACATCGCCAAGATCGAGAAGAAGGGCAAGGAGAACCGCCGGTTCCGTATCCGCTTCGGTGCGCCCGGTTCCGAAGGCTAAAGCCATTTGTATTGCGCAGTTCGCGGCACGCCAAACCGCGGCGCACCTTTGCTGGAATTGCTTTGAGGAGAAGACCATGTCCAACGACAAGAGCAAGTTCGTCGTCTCGGCGGATTGGGTGGAAAAGCAGCTCGGCGCACCGGAGTTCCGCATCGTCGACACCTCCTGGTATCTTCCCGCGCAGAACCGTAACGGTGCGGCCGAATATGCGAGCGGCCACGTTCCGGGTGCGGTTTTCTTCGATCAGGACGTGATCGCCGATCATTCCAGCGCACTGCCGCACACCCTGCCCTCGCCGGCCTTCTTTGCCACGGAAGTCGGCAAGCTCGGCATTTCTGACACCGATACTATCGTCGTCTATGACGGCCCCGGCATTTTCACCGCGCCACGCGTCTGGTGGCTGTTCCGCACCATGGGTGCGAAGAACGTCTTCGTCATGGATGGCGGCATCGACGGTTGGAAGAAGGAGGGTCGGCCGCTGCAGACCGACCTACCGGAACCGGCACCCGCGGTTTTCCACACCAATTTCAATCCCTATGCCGTCACCTCTTTCGAGGAAATGCGCGGCATCGTCTCGACAAAGTCCAAACAAATCGCCGACGCCCGCGGTGCTGGCCGTTTCACCGGCGAGGAAGCAGAACCCCGCGCCGGCATGCGCTCCGGCCATATGCCGGGCGCAAAAAGCATGCCCTCCGGCACCTTCTCCGTCGACGGCAAGTTCAAGGATCTAACAAGCCTGCGCCAGCATTTCGAGGATTCGGGGATAGACCTCTCCAAGCCGGTCGTGACAAGCTGCGGCTCGGGCATCACGGCTGCCATCATTACGCTGGCACTCGCGTCGCTCGGCCATGAAAACAACACGCTCTATGACGGCTCCTGGTCGCAATGGGGTGGCCGGGACGATACGCCGGTCGTGACGGGAAAAGACTGATGGCGAAGAAAGTCCAGCCGACACCGATCCAGGTGCACATCACCGCGCTTGAAATGACGAGCCCGCCGAAGCAGAGCCTGCCGGTGCCTGTCAACGTGCATACCGCCATCCTCAGCGCGCCGGAAATCCCGCTCGCCTTCTATCGCTTCCTCTACCGGCAGGTCGGCAGCCGCTGGCACTGGGTCGACCGGCTGCGGATGAATGACGAGACGTTGACGAAAACGCTCAACGACAAGCGCAACAGCGTCACCGTGCTTTATGTCAACGGCGCGCCGGCCGGCTTTTTCGAACTGCTGCAGGTCGATGGGGATGTCATCGAGCTTTCGCATTTCGGCCTGCTCGAACGAGCCCTCGGCCTCGGCATCGGTAAGTGGTTCCTGCTCCAGACCCTCTATGCCGCCTGGGCGCTCGGGCCGAAGCGCGTCACGGTCACGACGAACGATCTCGACCATCCCCGCGCCCTCCAGCTCTATCAGATGTTCGGCTTCTCACCGGTCGGCACGCGGGATGCGGAGGTCGTTCCCCTCTCCGACGCCGAATTGCTGGACCTGGCCAAGCGTGACTGCCTGCTGCCCACAGAGGGCCGTTAAACAGTCTGAACGACACCCAACCGCCGGTTCATGTTTCCTTCAGATCGTTCGTGGCAGTTTCCGCACGAAAGACGAAACAAGAAGGAAACATCGTCATGCAACGCCGCGCCTTTCTGACCGCGTTTGCCGCCGCCCTCGCCACCCCGGCCCTTTCCGGCCTCGCGCTTGCGCAGGAAACGCCGTCCGAAGACATGATCCTGCGCCGCCTTGACGCGGCGCCCACCCGCCGCATGCCGGAGAACGAACGCGTTACGGTGCGCGAATTCAAGCGCCGGGCGGACCTGCGCCGCGCCGCGCCGTCGATCGATATCCAGTCGATCAACTTCGCCTTCGCCTCGGCTGACATCCCGCGCTCGGAATATCGCAAGGTGCGCCAGATCGCCCGCGCCATGGAGAAGATCCTCAGCCGTCGCCGCCGCGCCGTCTTCCTGATCGAAGGCCATACCGACGCCGTCGGCTCCGCCGCCGCCAACCAGGTTCTGTCCGAACGTCGCGCCGCATCGTTGAAATGGGTTCTCGTCCAGGAATACGGCATCCCGTCGCGCGCGCTGGAAACGGTCGGCTATGGTGAGGAATACCTGCTGGTGCCGACCCAGAACGAGGAATGGCGCAACCGCCGCGTCACGCTCCGCCGCATCGACGAGTTCGTGCGGTAGTCCCGCCAGCCAATCCTTCGCCGCCGGCCTTCGTGCCGGCGGTTTTGCTTAGGGCGGCAAGAAACGGGTGTCGAAGCGCCACAAAACGATGGATCGTCGCGGCACGACAAATGGAGTCAGCGTCATGTCCATCCGCTTCCTGCCCATCCCGACAGAAACTGCTACCGCTTACTGGAGCGGCGGCAACGATGCCTATGGCATGACGCCGGAGCGCCATATCTCCAACGGCGACGGGGTGCCCTGCCGCCACTGCCTGCGGCTTGTCGGTGCGGGAGAACCCTACTTCGTCCTGGCCCATCGCCCCTTCCCGGTGCTCCAGCCTTACGCGGAAACCGGACCGATCTTCCTTCATGCCGAGCCTTGTGATGCCCATCAGCCATCAGACGCCATGCCACCGATGCTGACCAGTCGCGACTACATCGTGCGCGGCTATTCCGAAGGAAACCGCATCCTCTACGGCACCGGCGCGGTGGTTGCGAATGCGGAGATTCCCGACTACGCGGCAAGCCTGCTGGCGCGCGAGGATGTCGCGTACCTGCACATCCGCTCCGCGCGTAACAACTGCTACCAGTGCCGCGTCGAACGCGCATGAAAAAGGCCCGGATCGCTCCGGGCCTTTCCTGTTTGGTCCCTATATGGATCAGGCGACGTTCAGCACCGCTTCCGGAGCGTAGGACTCGTAGCCGAGCGCCTCAGCAACCGGCCGGTTCGTCACGCGGCCCTTGTGCACGTTGAGGCCGGCCCGCAGATGGCGGTCCTCGGCGATTGCCTTCAGGCCCTTGTCGGCAAGCTGTAGGCCGTAGTGCAGCGTCGCGTTGTTCAGCGCATGGGCGGAGGTGACGGGTACGGCACCCGGCATGTTGGCAACGCAATAGTGCACCACGCCATCGACTTCATAGGTCGGGTCGGAATGGGTCGTTGCATGCGAGGTCTCGAAGCAGCCGCCCTGGTCGATGGCAACGTCGACGATGACGGCACCCTTCTTCATACCGGACAGCATTTCGCGGGTGACGAGCTTCGGCGCCGCGGCACCGGGGATCAGCACGGCGCCGATGACGAGATCGGCCGCGAAAACTTCCTCTTCCAGCGCATCGATCGTCGAATAGCGCGTGTGGATGCGGCCGCCGAAGATATCGTCAAGCTGGCGCAGGCGTGGGATCGAACGGTCGAGGATGCAAACATCCGCGCCGAGGCCAGCGGCCATCTTCGCCGCATGCAGGCCCACAACGCCGCCACCAATAATGGCGACTTTCGCCGGCAGAACGCCCGGCACGCCGCCAAGCAGGATGCCGCGGCCGCCATTGGCCTTCTGGAGTGCCGTGGCACCCGCCTGGATGGAGAGACGGCCGGCAACCTCGGACATCGGCGCAAGAAGCGGCAGACCGCCCCGTTCGTCCGTTACCGTCTCATAGGCGATCGCCGTCACGCCGGAGGCGAGCAAGCCCTTGGTCTGCTCCGGATCGGGCGCAAGGTGCAGATAGGTGTAGAGAATTTGTCCATCGCGCAGCTGCGCCCATTCGGAGGGCTGCGGCTCCTTGACCTTCACCACCATGTCGGACTTCTGGAAGATGTCCGCGGCAGTGGCAACAATTTTTGCGCCAGCGGCGCGGTAGCTGTCATCATCCGCGCCGATACCGGCACCGGCCTTGGTCTCGACGATGACTTCGTGACCGTGGGCCACGTATTCACGCACGGCCCCTGGCGTCAAACCCACCCGGTATTCGTGATTCTTGATTTCCTTCGGACAACCGACACGCATTCGCGTTCCTTTCCCAGTCTGTTCCCGTCTCATTTTGCCCCGCGTTCAGCGGGGAGCACCATGGAAGCAGAGGAGACGTGCAATGTCCTTGCAAAGCCGGTTTGCGAAACACGCGATTTTCGAATATTCAACGAATATCAGCAGAAATTTCGAAGGATATTCGAATGGCGCAACGAGATGCAATCGATGCTGCGATCTTGAAGGCGGTTCAGCAGAATGGCCGAATCTCTAATGCAGACCTTGCCGAGCGCGTCGGCCTATCACCGTCGGCCTGTTCGCGCCGGCTCGACATTCTCGAGAAGAGCGGCGTGATCAACGGCTATTACGCCCGCGTGTCACCCAAGGCGCTCGATTACAAGATGATCGCCATCGTGCACATCTCGCTCTCCGGCCAGTTTGCCAAAACGCTCAACGAGTTCGAATCGGCCGTGAAGCTCTGCCCCAATGTGCTGGTCTGCTACCTGATGTCGGGCGAATACGACTATATCCTGCGCGTCGCCGCCAAGGATCTCGAGGACTACGAGCGCATCCACCGCGACTGGCTGTCGGCCCTGCCCCATGTGGTGAAGATCAATTCGAGTTTCGCGCTACGCGAAATCATCGACCGGCCGAATGTCGGGATTTAGAGAAATTCCGGAAGCAAAACCGCTCCGCACTTTTGCTGGAATTGCTCTAAAAGCGCAGGCTGACGCCAGCCCGGCGCAACAGCCAATAGAACAGCGCGGTGGCGGCTACGCCGAGCATCACCGCCCAGCCGAAGCCGGATTCGCCGTGGCTGAACGGCAAGCCGGCGGTGTTCATGCCGAAGACGCCGACGACCAGCGTGCCGGGTAGCAGCAAGGCGCTCATGACGGCCATCGCCTTCAGGCTGCGGTTGGATTCATCCGCCAGTTCCGCCGCCATTTCCTCCTGCAGCAGGCGCGCGCGATCATTGAGCATGACGATCTCCCGGTCCAGTCTTTCGAGCCGGATCGACAGCCGCTGCAGCGTGGCGTGCGCCGTTTCCGACAGCATCCAGCCGTCGCGGTCCTCTTCCTCGAACAGCGCCACCATTCCGCCAACGGGCCGGTGCAGTGAGACGGCCAGGCGCCTGATTTCCTTGAGGCTGCGGCGCTCATCGCTCAGCCGCTCGGTGACAAGCCGGTCCTCCACCGCATCGAGAAGGGATGCCGCCTCCTTGAGCCGGAGATTGGTGTTCTTGCAGAACGCCGCGACGATCGCTTCGAAAAGCTCGTAGGCCGTCGCCGGGCAAAAGCCTTCGGCAAAGGATCGCCGCACCCTGTCCACGGCCGCCAGCGGATGGCGCCGGGCGGTGACGAGAAGCCGGTCTGTCACCGCGAAATGCAGCCGGCCGACCGCGGTCGACGTGCGCTCCATGTCCTGCTGCAAATCGACGACGACACCGTGCGTCGTTCCGGCCTCATGGCCGAGAACCAGGCTTTCATCATGTCCGTCGAGAACGGCGCGGGCGGCGACTGGCAGCGTGCATCTACCGGTGAGCCAGCCCTGCATGCGTTGATCGACCAGATCCACATGCAGCCAGACCCAGCCGTCTTCAGCAGCAAGGGCCTCGTCGATCTGCACCGGTGCGATGAGCTTCACCAATCCGTCGGGCGTGCCCCGCCAGGCGCCAACGAGGCCCGGCGGGTGTTCCCTGTCCAACTGCTCCAGCAGGTTCAAATGCACGCCCAGCGTCAATAGACGTCCGGAACGTACATTTCGTCCGGCGGCGGCTGGCGGATATAGTTGTCGTTGCGAACGCGCTGCGGCAGGTCGATCGGGGGCTTCGGCACATCCTCGTAAGGCACCTGCGCCAGGAGATGGGCGATGCAGTTGAGCCGCGCCCGCTTCTTGTCGACGGCCTCGACGATCCACCAAGGCGCTTCCGGAATATGAGTGCGCGCCAGCATCTCTTCCTTGGCCTTGGTGTAGTCTTCCCAGTGCACCCGGCTTTCCAGATCCATCGGCGAGAGCTTCCACTGCTTCAGCGGATCATGGATGCGCATGCGGAAACGGAATTCCTGCTCGTCGTCGGTGATCGAGAACCAGTATTTGATGAGTATGACGCCGGAGCGCACAAGCATGCGCTCGAACTCCGGCACCGAGCGGAAGAATTCTTCCAGCTCGTCCGGCGTGCAGAAGCCCATGACGCGCTCGACGCCCGCCCGGTTGTACCAGGAGCGGTCGAACAGCACCATTTCGCCGGCCGTCGGCAGCTGCGAGACGTAGCGCTGAAAATACCATTGATTGCGCTCGCGCTCGGTCGGCGCCGGAAGGGCCACGACGCGGCAGACGCGCGGGTTGAGGCGCTGGGTCACGCGCTTGATGGCGCCGCCCTTGCCGGCGGAATCGCGTCCCTCGAACAACACGACCACCTTGAGCTTCTTGTGCTGCACCCAGTCCTGCAGCTTCACCAGCTCGTGCTGGAGGCGGAACAGCTCCCGAAAATAGACCCGGCGCTCCAGCGTCGGCAGTGCGGGTTCGGACATGCCCTCCGCAACGAGGTCGTCCAGCCGCTCCTCTTCGATCTGCATTTCCAGCTCTTCGTCGAAGCTGTCGGCAATTTCGGCCTTTATGCGGTTCAGATGGGTGTCTTCGAACATGATCTATATCCGTCGATGGTGAGGATTGTTACCTGGCGGCAGGTGAACCACCAGGAGTGTTGAATGCAGTCTCGCGTATCGGGAAGTTTGACACGGGATTGAGGGAAGGATGAGGCCGGGAATATAGCACAACTGCGCCAGTACGCCGGGAAGAACGGCATGTCCGAGACGAGGACCGCAAACGTTGGAGATGCGATCGACAGCAAAGGATGGCCCCAACGGCGGCGAGGTCGCTTCGGGCAGCCTCTCGCATTGCACCACTCCTCATCGACTGCCTGCTAGATTGCCCGGACTGTCCCTGGATTCGTATAGGAAGCGCGCATGAACCTTTTGTGACGGCTCGAATCTAGATCGCGTTTTGGGAGCGGGCGGCGAAAGCCATTTGCCGTCTTGAGGTTCGAGAGTGAAATCCGAACAGCAGCCGAGGGGCTAGCTGAAAATCACGCGGTTACGGCCGGCATTCTTGGCGGCATAGAGCCGGGCGTCAGCCGTCGAAAGCAGCGCATTCAGCGTCGTGCCGTCATTGTAGCTGTTGGCAATGCCGATGCTGACCGTCACCGGGGCACCGTCTGGCCGGTGGATTTCCGTCTCCACGGCGCGGCGCAACGCCTCGGCTCGTTCAGCGCCGACATCGGGGGGTATGTTCTCGCAGATCACCACGAATTCCTCGCCGCCGAAGCGGAAGACCTTGTCGTTGCCGCGCACCGTCCGTTGCAGGCAGGCGGCGATATCCCTGAGCACACCATCGCCGGCCAGATGCCCGAAACGGTCGTTGACGTCCTTGAAGTGGTCGGCATCGATGATCATCAGGGCCAGCGGCTTGCCGTCCACCAGCATTGCCGAAAGCATGCGTGGCGCTTCGAACTCCAGACGGCTGCGATCGTAGACGCCGGTCAGCGCGTCCCTACCGGACCGGTCGAGCAGATCCTCGTAGCGCTCCCGGAAGGTGAGATCGGCAAAAATATCCGAAATCGGCCGCGGCGAGACCGGAATGGCCGAGATGCGCGAATAGGAGAGATAGATCGTGATCAGCACGGCATAGGCGCAGGCCGCCATCATCTTGGCAAGCCAGCCACCCCAGAAGACTTCGATCGGCGCACCATTCAGGAAATGCAGGGCGGCAAAGAAGCCGATCTGGTCGAAGGTCAGAACAACGACCCCGGAAACGAAGAAGCGCATGGCCGTGCTGTGCTTGAAGACCCGGCCGAGCCGTTCGTAGAGCAGGATGATGGCAAGCGAATCGATATAGAGCAGCGTCGTGCCCCAGAGCATCAGCCAGCCCATCTCGTCGATGAAGGCGAGGTCGGCAAGGCGACCGGGCACGGCGCTGACGGTCTGGTGATGCCGCAGAAGGAAACCGAGGCCCACCGTCAGAAAGTTGCCGGCAAGCAGGCCGTAGATCGGCGCCCGAACGACGGCCGCATCCTCCTTCACGTAAAGGAGAAGGATCATCATCAGCTTGCCGGAAAAAAGCACGGAAGAACCCGGCGAAATGATCCCGAAGGGCAATTCAACGTAGAAGACGGCCGCCAAGTAAGTCTCGAGGAAGTGCATCACCCCGAGCGCGGCGACGAAAACGCCGATGCCCAACTGATGGCGAAGATGCAGGATGCCCACCATGAAGACAAAATAGAACCCGGCCTCGATGAGAAGCAGGATCAGATTTTCAGTACCCATGATCGGTCCGCAGATTCTTCGTGCCGGCAGCTAACAGCACCGGCACGGTCGCAACAAGTCGTTTCCTGCGGATACAGGCAAATGCGCCGGTTCTCCAGCGCCTTCATGCTGTTTGTATGACTTTTCACAATGCGAAGCGCATTCCGCTTCGCGCTGTCTCAAACCTGCCGGCTGTCCACGCCGTCGCTGAAAAGCGACGCGCCATGCTGGTCGGCAATCTGCTTGGCCTTGCGGAAGGTCGAGGCAACCGTGTCGTCCCGCGAGGAAAAGAGATCGGCGCGGATGAAGGAACGGGTCCACACCCGGTCGCCATCCCGCTTTTCGATCCGCCCGGCAAGGCGATACTGGCCGCCCTCCGGAATGGGAGCTGCGACGAGCGTAAGGTCGTTGTAGGCCTCGGTTTCCTCAGCGATTTTCGCCGGAGTTGCCGGGCCGCTGCCGCGACCGAAGAGTTTTGAAAAGAACGATGCCATGGCCAATTGCTAACACAGGCCGCTGCGCCCTCCAAGAGGAGAGCGCGCAGCCCGGCTCTCCCTAGATGATGAGGTTTGCGAGAATTTCGTTCTCGGTGATGTCCTGATAGCGCATGCCCGCACTGTCGAAGGCTTTCTTGAGAACCGCAAAGTTCTCCGGCGCCTTTGTCTCGATGCCGATGAGGATCGAGCCGAAGTTGCGGGCGGATTTCTTCAGGTATTCGAAGCGGGCGATGTCGTCGTCCGGGCCGAGCATATTGAGGAAGTCCTTCAGGGCGCCGGGGCGCTGGGCAAGCCGCAGGATGAAGTATTTCTTCAAGCCCGCATGCCGCATGGCGCGTTCCTTGACGTCCGGCAGGCGCTCGAAATCGAAATTGCCGCCGGAGACGACGGCCACCACCGTCTTGCCTTCCAGCGCCTCGCGGCCGAGCGCGTCGAGCGCCGTCAGCGACAGCGCGCCGGCCGGCTCCAGCACCACGCCCTCGACATTCAGCATGTCGATCATCGTCACGCAGATCGCGTTTTCAGAGAGCAGCATGACCTGATCAGCGGAAAACTGGCTGAGCGCCGCGAAATTGAGCGCGCCGATCTGCCCGACAGCGGCACCGTCGACAAAATTATCCACTTGGTCTAGCGTCACCACGGCGCCGCTTTCCAGGCTGCGCTTGAGGCTCGGTGCTCCGGCAGGTTCGCAGAACAGGAAACTGGAGGGACCGAGCGTGTCGGCAAGATAGCCGGTAACCCCTGAGGCAAGCCCGCCACCACCGACGGGGAGCACCACGAGATCCGGCAATTTGTCGCCGAGCTGCTCGACGATTTCCGCCGCCACCGTCGCCTGCCCCTCGATGATATCCTCATGGTCGAACGGCGGCACCATCAGCGCGCCAGTCTCCGCAGCATGGTCGCGGGCCGCCTTGTAGCACTGGTCGAAGAAGTCGCCGACGAGCTTGATCGTCACGAACTCGCCGCCGAAAATGCGCGTCTTGTCGATCTTCTGCTGCGGCGTCGTCACCGGCATGAAGACCACGCCCGGCACGCCGAAATGGCGGCAGACGAAGGCGAAGCCCTGAGCATGGTTGCCGGCGGACGCGCAGACGAAGCTGCGGGCGCCGTCCTCTTTCGCCAAAACCTTGCGGAAGAAATTGAACGCGCCCCTGATCTTGTAGGAACGCACCGGCGAGAGATCCTCGCGCTTCAGGTAAATATCCGCGCCATAGCGGGCGGAGAGGTGTTCATTGAGCTGAAGAGGTGTTTCGGGAAAAAGCCCGCGCAATGCGTCACGGGCTGCGTCGACGTCCGGTTTCATGCCGTTCGATGCCATCCTTGAGTTTGTACAATGCAAAGGCTATTGCATATCGCAGCGACAGACACCACCCGTCCCGGCCGCGCGGCCTTTCGAGACTTGACTGAGCCTACAGTACCGCACGTCATCCATGACGTGCAAAGAGCGCTGTAGAATTTTTGAATATACCGCATCAGTGATGCGGTGGCCGGCACGCAGGACGATTTTCGTTGAACGCCACCATCTTCCGGTCCGCCATCAATATCGCCGCCATCAGCGGCATCTATCTCTCCGTGGCGATGCTCATCCCGGCGTTTATCGACGTTTATTACGGCCATCCCGATTCGGAAGTCTTCTTTCTCTCCGCCTTCATGACCGGCGGCCTGTCGCTCGCCACGGCCGCAGCGACCCGCGCCGGCCCGCCGCCCTTCAACAAGCGCATGGGCTTCCTCGTCGTCAACATGCTCTGGCTGAGCGCGAGTTTCATCGGCGCGATGCCACTCTGGCTGTCCTCGATGAAGTTGACGTTCGCGCAGGCGTTTTTCGAATCGGTCTCGGCGATCAGCACGACAGGCTCGACCGTCATTGTCGGCCTCGACGACGCGCCGCCCGGCATCCTGATGTGGCGCTCGCTGCTGCACTGGCTCGGCGGCATCGGGATTCTCGCGCTTGGGCTGTTCATCATGCCGTATCTGCGCGTTGGCGGCATGTCCTTCTTCAAGCTCGAATCATCCGACACCGCCGACAAGCCCTTCGCCCGCATCGCTAGCTACACCCGTGCGTTCCTCGCCATCTACGTGGCGATCACACTGATCTGCGCTATTACCTATGCAGCCCTCGGCATGAGCCGCTTCGACGCGCTGAACCATGCCATGTCCACCGTCGCGACGGGCGGACTTTCGACACATGACGCCTCCTTCGGCTATTTCAAAAGCCTGCCGCTGCTCTGGGCCGCCACCTTCTTCATGACGCTCTCCAGCCTGCCCTTCTCGGTGCTGATCCTCATCGTCGTGCGCGGCCGCGTCGATGCGTGGCGTGATCCACAGATCCGCGTGTTTCTGGGCTATCTCGTGCTTTTCTCCGTGGCAGCCAGCGTCTTCCAGCGACTTGAAAACGGCGTCGATTTCCGCGAGGCCCTGGCACATTCCTTCTTCACAGTATCGTCGATCCTTTCGACGACCGGCTTTGCCAGCGACGACTATACGCAATGGGGCCATTTCATCGTGGCGCTCGCCTTCGTCGCGACCTTCATGGGCGGCTGTTCGGGATCAACCGCCGGCGGCCTCAAGGCCTACCGCCTGATCATCCTGTTCAACTTCATCCGAACGGGACTCTACCGCCTGATCTATCCAGACGGCATTCATGCCGTGCGCTACGGGACGATGACCGTCGATATCGATCTCCAGCGCGGCGTCTTCCTGTTCTTCATCACCTATGTGGCGATTTCCGCCATCGGCGCCATCCTGCTCGGCCTGATGGGCTATGATGTGCTGACGGCGATTTCGGCATCCGCCACTTCGCTCTCCAATGTCGGCCCCGGCGTCACCCAGGCGATCGGTCCGGCCGGCTCATTCGCTGGCTTCCACGATGCAGCGCTCTATCTCCTCTCCTTCCTCATGCTACTTGGCCGTCTCGAAATCCTCACCGTTCTCGTGATCCTGACACCGCTGTTCTGGAAGAGCTGATTTAGCACTTGCCATCAGGCGTTCTTGACTGTTGCCACGCTAATTCGCATCCTGCCGCCATCCGGCTGGAGGAAGACTGAATGTTTGTGTCGAAGTCCCTGTTGCGTCTGAGCTTTATCGGCGCGCTTCTGCCCACGCTGGCCTTTGCCGGTCCGCTTCAGGATGCGGCAAAAAAGGCGGAGGAACAGGCCGCCGCCGGCGATACGGTCGGCGCGCACAACACGATCCGCGACGCTTACGGCGCCTTCGCCGCCACCCTGCCCTTTTCAATCGGCAAATCCGTCTTCGTCTCTGCGCCCCCGGAAGGCTACGGAATGTACACGGCGCGGCCGGAAGCGAGCTTCAAACCTGGCGAGGCGCTGATCTCCTATGTCGAGCCGGTCGGCCTCACCTGGCGATCCGCCGATGGCGGTCTGCTGGAATCGCACTTCACCGTCGATCTCGAACTGCTCGACCCCAAGGGCACAAAGCTTGCCGAGCAGAAAGCCTTCGGCTCGTTCGACTTCAAGGGCAGCGTGCGCAACCAGGAAGTCTTCGCCAAGCTGACGTTGAACCTCACCAGTCCGCCACCCGGCGACTACGTTCTTCGCTATCGTTTCCGCGATGCAGCAAGCGGTGCCGTTGCCGTCAGCGAGCAGCCGTTCAAGATCGTGCCGTGATCCGTTTTCAGGCTTATCCACAGGCCGGCAGAGAATTGTGACAAGCCGGAATCGGCGCTTTCCAGCGCGTTGACGGTCAATTATGACAGCCGCATGACAACCCCAGCCATGTAAGGGGCATCCATGCTCTCGCTGTTTCGCAAACTTATGCCGCGTGAAGATCGCTTCTTCGATTATTTCGAACAGCATTCCCGCACCGTCGTCGGCGCTGCCGAAGCCCTCCAGCAGGTGCTCGCCGGCGGCCCCCACATGGAAAAACACTGCGACCGTATCATCGCGCTGGAAGACCAGGCCGACGACATCACCCGTGAAGTGCTGCTCGCCGTGCGCCGCAGCTTCATCACCCCCTTCGACCGCGGTGACATCAAGGACCTGATCCAGTCGATGGACGATGCCATCGACATGATGCACAAGACGGTGAAAACCATCCGCCTCTACGAGCAGACCAGCTTTGAGCCCGGCATGCAGGAAATGGGCGACGTCGTCGTCAAGGCAGCCCATCTCATCGCCGAGGCCATCCCGCTGCTCGACAAGGTCGGCGTGCATGCCGGCCGCCTCAGCGCCATCGCCGAGGAAGTCACCCGCGTCGAGGGTCGCTCCGACGAACTGCACGACCAGGGCCTGAAGAACCTTTTCAAGCAATACGGCAAGTCCGACCCGATGGCCTACATCATCGGCAGCGAGATCTACGGCGAACTGGAAAAGGTCGTCGACCGCTTCGAGGACGTGGCGAACGAGATCAGCGGTATCGTGATCGAGAACGTCTGATGGACGCTACCCTCGCCTTTCCGCTGCTGGTCGGCCTCGTCGGCATCGCGCTGCTCTTCGATTTCCTGAACGGCCTGCACGACGCGGCAAATTCCATCGCCACGATCGTCTCGACGCGCGTGCTGCGCCCGCAATATGCCGTCATGTGGGCGGCGTTCTTCAATTTCATCGCCTTCCTGTTCTTCGGCCTGCACGTCGCCGAAACCCTCGGCAAGGGCATCATCGATCCCGGCATTGTCAGCCCGCTCGTCATCTTCGCAGCCCTGATGGGCGCGATCATCTGGAACGTCGTCACCTGGATCTTCGGCATCCCATCGTCTTCGTCGCACGCCCTCATCGGCGGCCTCGTTGGTGCTGGCCTTGCCAAGACCGGTTTCGACGCCGTCGTCTGGAGCGGCCTCATTAAGACGGCGAGCGCCATCTTTCTGTCGCCCGCCATCGGCTTCCTCCTGGCGCTGGTCCTCGTCTTGATCGTCTCCTGGCTTTTCGTGCGCCAGACACCGTTTGCCGTCGACCGCACGTTTCGCGTCATGCAGTTCATCTCCGCTTCGCTCTATTCGCTCGGCCATGGCGGCAACGACGCGCAGAAGACGATGGGCATCATCGCGGTACTGCTCTATTCGCAGGGCTATCTCGGAGGCGAATTCTACGTGCCATTCTGGGTGGTCATCACCTGCCAGGCGGCGATGGCGCTCGGCACCTTGATGGGCGGCTGGCGCATCGTGCACACGATGGGTTCGAAGATCACCCGCCTCAACCCGATGCAGGGTTTTTGCGCCGAAACCGGCGGTGCCATCACCCTCTTCGCCGCCACCTGGCTCGGCATCCCCGTCTCGACGACGCATACGATCACCGGCGCCATCATCGGCGTGGGTGCCGCCCGTCGCGTCACGGCGGTGCGCTGGGGGATCGCCGGCAACATCGTCATCGCCTGGATCGTGACGCTGCCCTCGGCAGCAGCGATTTCGGCGCTGTTCTATCTGACGCTCAGCGTTTTCTCGGGCTGAGCGTATCGCGGCTCCGCGTTGGGGAACAATGTGGAAGAAGCGAACGATTGACGAACCGGTGCATTCGATTAAATGAAATCAGGCGTGCGTCTTTTTTGAACTGGCATTGGAAACCTATGAACGACAAAGTTTTTGACACTTTGACCGGAATGTACTTCACCGTCGACGATCCCGATGGAAGTTACGGCACCGGCCAGGTTGTCCGTCTCGCGGCCGAAGGGGTCTATTTCATACGCTTCGACGGCAACGAAGTGACGCTTCCGCTGGAGCTTGCATCCATCGGCGAGATGCTGGAGACCACAGACGAAGAGTTCAAGCTCTGGCGCTTCTTCGACACGATTGAAGAGCGGGACAAGTGGATCGAATGGCTTGACGCGCCCTCAAAGCCGCGAGTCATCTCGCTCGTGCGGCCGACAAAATAGGACCTGCCGACAAACGCCGTCTTGACGAGCCGGCCTGACTCCCCGAAAAGCAAAACCATGCGGGCGTGGCGAAACTGGTAGACGCAAGAGACTTAAAATCTCTCGGCCTTGGCTGTGCGGGTTCGATCCCCGCCGCCCGCACCATAGCCCGCATCTCGCGGGGGACCTGAATTCTCAGAAATCAGGATTTTCGACTAGGAAAAAAATCACACTCGTTAACGGCTACTGCCCGCAAGAGTTTCCCGTTTTAAGCGTCGCTTTCCCTTGCGCAAGCATGGAATCGCGGTATCGTTGCCATCGATCCACGGGAAGAGGTTCAAGGCCGTTCCAGGCCAATAGAATTTAGCTTGGAGGGGAGATGGCTTGCGCAAACGGAATGGCTTGGTGTCCTGGGAGCGGTGGAGTTGGCCCGCATCGGTGCTTGAAGTGCCAGGCGGTGGTGAACAGCCGCACGCCCCCGCAACAGACCATAAAGCTGCCCATGGCATACGGCAACAGGCTTCATTACGGCGCAGGTGTCTGCCGAAACTGCAGGAACGTTCACGGGGTTGGCCAGCACCTCATCGAGAGCGGGGCCAGCAAAGCATACATAGAGATTTTCATCGCGAACCTGATGATAACCGCGAGTGCGGACTGGGCGACCAAAAACCGACGTTTCATGGTCGGCGCGCTGGTGCCGAAAGGACCATCGCATAAAGTTCTGATTGCATGCTCGAAAGATGGCAACAAAAACGGCTTCGAGGCTGCGGCAAGGCGCATGGGCAACACGATAATATGCCCCGACGTTCAGCGCCCGGTTGTGACCCGTGGTGGGAAAAGATTGTCGGAAGACATGGTAGCCAGTTGCAGGGATGGCAACGAGCCTCTTACCTGCGCAGCACCAAAGCTGATCGACTACGCCATTCGCCATGGATACCCAACCCCATTCGATATGACGGAAGTATTCATCGATCCTCGCAGTCACGCAGGGTTTTTCCAGCGCGATAGCAATACTGGCGTGCTCAGCCCGACGAAAGCCTTCTCCACGCATGGTGTGTCGATCGAGTCATGCAAGACATGCGCGAATTTGGTTCCTACGATGATGTGCACTGCACCTTGATATCGGAGGGACATGCCACGCGGCCCAATCCGCACGGTACCGCCATCGCAAAGGTGCTCTCCAGTGTGGGAGCATTTTAATTTGGATACTCAGAAAAACCTCGGCGAATTGCGCATCTCGCACCATCCACCAGCTTTCCCTTCCTCTTGGTGGTCTTAGCCCGCTTTTCTGGATTCTTGCCGGCCAGCGTAGGCGTCGGCTCCGCCCGCCACCTCTTCAGACCTGTGAACAACAAAAAGGGTGCGGCCCCTGACGGTGGCCGCACCCTCTTTTCAGTGACGTTTCAGGAGAACGTCAGGCCGAAAGCTTTCCGGCGATCTTGGCAACATGCGCGCCCTGGAAGCGGGCAGCGTCCAGCTCGACTTCGGAAGGCTGGCGCGAGCCGTCGCCGTCGGTGATGGTGGAGGCGCCGTAGGGCGAACCGCCCTTGACGGCTTCAACACCCATCTGGCCCTGGAAGGCGTAAGGCAGGCCGGCAACGACGAGGCCGTGGTGGAGCAGCGTCGGGATGAAGCCGAGGATGGTCGATTCCTGGCCGCCGTGCTGGGTGGCGGAGGACGTGAAGACCGAACCGACCTTGCCAACCAGCTTGCCGCCGGCCCACAGGCCACCCGTCTGGTCCCAGAAATTGCGCATCTGCGAGGCGACCGTGCCGAAGCGCGTGCCGGCGCCGACGATGATCGCGTCGTAATCGGCAAGTTCGTTCACGGTAGCGATCTCGGCCTTCTGGTCGAGCTTGAAATGCGAGGACTTTGCGACCTCTTCCGGCACCAGTTCCGGCACCCGCTTCACCGTTACCTCGGCACCGGCCGACTTCGCGCCTTCCGCCACGGCATAGGCCATGGCTTCGATGTGGCCATAGGCCGAGTAGTAAAGAACCAGAACTTTTGCCATCGTCGTCTCCTGAGTGTCGAAGGGACCTTTCCGCTTGATCGCGGCGTCGGCTTGGATGTAGCACTTTGAAGTGACGGCGACATGAGCCGCCCGGTCGACAGACTGTTCACCCGCCATTGACAATGCCGTGCCTTCGGTCGGTATTTCTGTCCGAACTTCAGAGAGCGCCCATGAGTTCCCGTCCTATCGCCACTGCCGCCATGCTCGCCATCGGCGACGAACTTCTGTCCGGGCGCACCAAGGACAAGAATATCGGCCAACTCGCCGATATGCTGTTTCTCGCCGGCATAGACCTCAAGGAAGTGCGCATCGTCGGCGATGACGAGGAGGCGATCGTCGAGGCGCTGAATGCCTTGCGCGCGCGCTATACCTACGTCTTCACCTCCGGCGGCATCGGCCCGACGCATGACGACATTACGGCGGATGCGATCTCCAAGGCGTTTGGCGTTCCCTGTCTCTACGATCCGCTCGCCATGCAACTGCTTGGCGCCATGTACGAAAAGCGTGGCGTGGAATTCAACGAGGCCCGCAAGCGCATGGCCCGCATGCCCGAGGGCGCCGTGCATATCGAAAATGCCGTCTCCACCGCGCCGGGTTTCAACATCGGCAATGTCTATGTCATGGCGGGCGTTCCGCAGGTTTTCACCGCAATGCTGGGCACCGTCGTTCCGGCCCTTGAAGGGGGCGTGCCGATGCTCTCGCGCTCTGTCGCCTCGCCCTTCGGTGAAGGCGATATCGGCAGCGCACTGGCTGCAATCCAGAAGAACCACCCCGAGACCAGCATCGGCTCCTATCCGCGTTTTTCCGAAAACCGGTTCTCGACGGAGATCGTCATCCGCAGCCGCGAGGAAGCCCCGGCGGAAGCAGCCGAGCGCGATGTCATGGCGATGATCGCCGAAATTGCCGCAGCCAAGGCCGCCTCTTGATCCGGATCAAGGTTTTGGCGGCACGCCGGGCTCATAGTCGCGGCAGCTGCACATTCCGTTGATCTTTCCGATTTGCAGAATGGTGCAGCAGAGCCATATTCTACAATGTGCTTTGCGCGCCGCCGTGACGCGCAGCACTGTGATGAGGACAGGAGGCCGAAATGACCTACAAGACCATCGTGGCAGTGTTGAGCGCCACTGAGGACGCCGGCAAGGTGACGGACCATGCGCTCGTGCTTGCCCGCAAGACGGGCGGCCATGTCATCGGCATTCACGCGGAATCGCCGGTCGTCGTCACGCTCATCGCGCCCATGGAATATCCCGACCCGAATGCCGTGATGGATCTGCAGGAGCGCGCCCAGCGCCAGTCGCGTGACGTTGAGCAGGCCTTCAAGACCCGCTGCGAGCGCGACGATATCTCCTATGAATGGCGCCTCTTTACCGGCACCGCCGGCTATGCCTCGGCGGGCATCATCGACAGTGCTCGTGGCGCCGATCTCGTGCTTGCCGGCCAGTTCGACCCATATCTCGACGGCCCGGCGCGGGAAGATATTGAAGACCTGCTCTACGAGAGCGGCCGCCCGGTCTTTCTCGTCTCCAACGCGCCGGCAGGCCCGGAGCCGATCGAGCGCGTGCTGCTGGCCTGGAACGGCTCGCGGGAATCGGCGCGCGCCGCCTTCGATGCCCTGCCCTTCCTGACCGCGGCCAAGGAAGTCGAGATTTTCACCGTCGACCCACCGGAAAATGCCATGCAGTCGCGCGACTTCTGCGGCGCGGAGCTTGCGGCCACCCTCGCCCGCCACGGCATCAAGACGACTGTCACCTCCGGCTCCTCGGATGGTCACTCGGTAGCCGACGCGCTGAACCGCCGCGCGACCGAAATCGACGCCGGCCTGATCGTCATGGGCGCCTACAGCCATTCGCGGCTGCGCCAACGCCTCTTCGGCGGCGTCACGAGCGCCATGATGCGCGGCGCCCGCGTGCCGGTGCTGATGTCGCGCTAAGGTCGACGGTTGCTGGCACGCTTGCCGTCAACCGATGGCCTTGATCATCGTGGTGGCGGATTGAAAGCCGAAGACCGGTTTGAGGATGCCGAGAGACACGGTCGACGTGGCTTCAAACCCGCGGCGCGCATAAAGCGCGCGCGCCCGTGGGTTTTCGTCAATCACGTCCAGGCGAACCTGTTTCAGCCCGCTCCCGATGGCATGCTGTTCGACGGCATCCAGCAGGGCAGAACCGACGCCGAGGCCGCGGGCCTCCGCGCGCACGAAAATACCATCCATCAGCAGCGTGCCGGGCGTGCATTGCCGCTCCAGAAGGCCGATCAAGAAACCGCGGGCGATGCCGCTCAACCAGCCATAGACATGCGCCATTTCTCGCAAGCCGCCACCGACAAAGGCGCCTTGAGGGGTCTTGAAGCCGACAACGCCAAGGAACCGGTTGTCCCGCGAGACCGCGCTGATGGCATGGCTCGGGTTCAGCGCCTGCTCGATAAATGCGACAGCCCTGTCTTGCGGACCGAGCGGATAGCGCAGCTTGCGGGAAAACGCTTCCCAGTAACCCGCCGCGGCGACAGCACGGTGTTCAGGCCGCAGCCCCGGTTCGACCCTATAGTCCCGATCACGGTCATCGATCTTCGCCATTGCCGTCTCCTGTCTCGTCGGCGAGACATATGGGAGTGGTATGGCGGCGAAACAATTCCAAGTGCCTGTTCCCGCGGGACTTCGCTGTGGATCGCCCGCCCTGCAGGATCGAGCGGTGATTTCTTTGGGACGCAAACTGCATTACAGAGAGGAATCTTTCTTCCGCCTATCAGGAGCCTGTCATGTCGCTGCCCGACAAAGCCTTCCCCGTATCCTGGGACCAGTTCCACCGCGACGCGCGCGCGCTTGCCTGGCGGCTAGCGGATGGCGGGCGGGAATGGCGCGCCATCGTCTGTATCACCCGTGGCGGCCTGGTGCCGGCGGCTATCGTTTCGCGCGAACTCAATATCCGCGTCATCGAGACGGTCTGCGTCGCCTCCTATCACGACTATGTCTCGCAGGGTGAAATGCACGTGCTGAAGGGCATCTCGCCCGAACTGTCGAAAGAAGGCGGTGAAGGCATCCTCATCGTCGACGACCTGACGGACACCGGCAAGACGGCCGCCGAAGTACGCGCCATGCTGCCGAAGGCGCATTTCGCCGCCGTCTACGCCAAGCCGAAGGGCCGTCCGCTGGTCGACACCTTTGTCACCGAGGTCAGCCAGGACACCTGGATCTATTTCCCCTGGGACATGGGCTTTACCTACCAGGAGCCGATCGCCAAGGGCACGCAAGGCTGATCTTCTGCAAAGCGGATTGAAACAAGGTCAATGCAGTGCGGTAACGCGCTGATTTGCCGATTTTTCCACCCGGAGCCGGCGGATGTGTGAAACGCGCCCGCCAGCTTAATCTTTCTGCAATTCCTTGAAAAGATAGTCCTTACATTCACCGGCGAATAGCGGTGGAGGGAGGCCGGGTACGACATGCATTCTGAAAAGCCGGCATTTGCGGCCGCCCTCGTCGCTGCGCTGCTTGTCTGGAGCCAGGCGGAAGCGCAGCAGGATATCCGCACCACGGCCGTCGCGGAATTCATTGACGACAATGTCCGTCCCTGGCTCGATGAACCGGCAATCCTCAATGCCATCATCGCGCAGAACGCAGCCCATGCGCACCTCAGCCAGGCCGCGATCGACGACCTCGACGCCCGCTGGCGGTCAGAGCTGTCCCGTGCCGCACGGCCGATGATCGAGGCGCAGCTGTCCAACCCCCTGTCTCTCTATCTCAAGGGCCAGCAGCGCGCGGCTGGAGGACTGATCACCGAAATCTTCGTCATGGACAATCGCGGCCTCAATGTCGGCCAGAGCGACATCACCTCCGACTACTGGCAGGGCGACGAGGCGAAGTGGCAGGCGAGTTTTGGTGACGGGGCGCTTCATATCGAGGAGGCGGAGCGTGACGAGTCCACGCAGCTCATGCAGGCGCAGGCGAGCCTTCCGATCAGGGATCCGCGGACCGGCGCCGTCATTGGCACGATCACCTTTGGCGTCAATCTGGACGCGCTTTGACGTAGCGTCAGAGAATCACTTTATCCACGGATCACAAGTCGCCCCCGCTGGCTATTGCTTGATGTCGGGGTGCAAAAAAACTCCGTGTTTTCACCTGTGATTTTTTTCGTTTTTCCACAGTGACGTGCCCCGCCATCTCACCTTTCGGCGCGAAGCCGCTGATTCTTCAGGCTTCCGGCGATGTCCCCATTTTCCACAGGCACCAGCCACAAGATATAGGGTTCAAACTTCGTTCACAAACCAGCCCTTGACGGGAATCGCCCTGATGAGGTTAATGAAATCCAAGTTGCGGCGGCGGCTGGACCGTATTGTTACGAGGTCGGTTCTCATCACGAAATCGCGTTGTCATGCGCATGTGGCCGGGTGGATGATCCGCTCGCCGCACGAGGGTATTTGCGCAGGATTTCTTGAAACGCCACCGCGATCATGGGGCTGGAAAAAAGAAGCTGTTGATACTATATTTAGTGTTTGCGGCTAAACTCAGCACAAGATACAGGATCCCGAGATTGATCGGGTTTCCCGCACGGACTGAAGATTTGAGCTGGCTGCAGGCTATTGCGGCTGGACGGGACTAATTGCGCCCTGTTTTCAAGGCAGGTTGCGGCAGCAGAGGACAACGGACAATGCGCATAGAACGTCGTTTCACCAAACCCGGCCAGTCGGCCTTTGCGGAAATCGAATTCCGCAAGGCCATCAGCGAGATCAAGAACCCGGACGGCTCGATCGTCTTCCGGCTCGCCGATATCGATGTGCCGGCGCAGTTCTCCCAGGTCGCCGCCGACATTCTTGCCCAGAAATACTTCCGCAAGGCCGGCGTGCCTGCGCGCCTGAAGAAGGTTGAGGAAAACGACGTTCCTTCCTTCCTGTGGCGTTCCGTTGCCGACACCGAAGCCCTGAAGACGCTCCCCGAGGGTGAGCGCTACGGCTCGGAAACCGACGCACGCCAGGTTTTTGACCGCCTCGCCGGCACCTGGACCTACTGGGGCTGGAAGGGCAAGTATTTCGCCTCCGAAGAAGACGCTGCCGCCTTCAAGGACGAGCTTGCCTATATGCTCGCCACCCAACGCGTTGCTCCGAACTCGCCGCAGTGGTTCAACACCGGCCTGCACTGGGCCTATGGCATCGATGGCCCCGGCCAGGGCCACTTCTATGTCGACCCCTTCACCGGCAAGCTGACCAAGTCGAAGTCCTCCTACGAGCACCCGCAGCCGCATGCCTGCTTCATCCAGTCGGTCGAGGACGATCTCGTCAACGAGAACGGCATCATGGACCTGTGGGTACGTGAAGCCCGCCTCTTCAAGTATGGCTCCGGCACCGGCTCCAACTTCTCCTATCTGCGCGGCGAAGGCGAAAAGCTTTCGGGCGGCGGCCGTTCCTCCGGCCTGATGAGCTTCCTGAAGATCGGTGACCGCGCCGCTGGCGCCATCAAGTCGGGCGGCACGACGCGCCGTGCGGCCAAGATGGTCGTGGTCGATATCGACCACCCGGATATCGAGGCCTACATCAACTGGAAGGTCAAGGAAGAGCAGAAGGTGGCGGCCCTCGTTACCGGCTCGAAGATCGTCGCCAATCACCTCAAGGCCATCATGAAGGCCTGCGTCAATTGCTCGGCTGACGGCGACAAGTGCTACGACCCGGCCGAAAACCCGGCGCTCAAGCGTGAAATCCGCGCTGCCAAGAAGAGCCAGGTTCCGGAAAACTACATCAAGCGCGTCATCCAGTTCGCCAAGCAGGGCTACAAGGACCTCGAGTTCAAGACCTACGACACGGACTGGGATTCGGAAGCCTACCTCACCGTCTCCGGCCAGAACTCCAACAACTCCGTCTCGCTGAAGGACGACTTCCTTCGCGCTGTGGAGAACGACGGCGACTGGAACCTGACCGCCCGCAAGGACGGCAAGGTCATGAAGACGCTGAAGGCCCGCGACCTGTGGGAGCAGATCTCCTACGCCGCCTGGGCATCGGCCGACCCGGGCCTGCATTTCAACACGACGATGAACGACTGGCACACCTCGCCGGCCGCGGGCCCGATCCGCGCCTCGAACCCGTGCTCCGAATACATGTTCCTCGACGACACCGCCTGCAACCTCGCCTCGCTGAACCTGCTTCAGTTCAAGGATGCCGCCACCAAGAACATCAACATTGCCGACTACGAGCATGCCGTCCGCCTGTGGACCATCGTGCTCGAAGTCTCGGTCATGATGGCGCAGTTCCCGTCGCGCCAGATTGCCGAACGCTCCTACGAATACCGCACGCTCGGCCTCGGTTACGCCAATATCGGCGGCCTGCTGATGTCCTCGGGCATCCCCTACGACTCGACGGAAGGCCGCGCCATTGCCGGCGCGCTGACCGCGATCATGACGGGCGTCTCCTATGCCACTTCGGCCGAAATGGCCGGCGAACTCGGCACGTTCCCGGGCTTTGCACCGAACCGCGACAACATGCTGCGCGTCATGCGCAACCATCGTCGTGCAGCTTATGGCGAGACGACGGGCTACGAGCAGCTCTCGGTCAACCCGGTCGCACTCATTCATGACGAGTGCCCGGACCAGACCCTGATCGTCCACGCCAAGGCCGCCTGGGACAAGGCCGTCGCACTCGGCGAAAAGCATGGCTACCGCAACGCCCAGACGACCGTTATCGCGCCGACCGGTACGATCGGCCTCGTCATGGACTGCGACACGACCGGCATCGAGCCCGACTTCGCGCTGGTGAAGTTCAAGAAGCTCGCCGGCGGCGGTTACTTCAAGATCATCAACCGCGCTGTTCCCGAAGCGCTTCGCACGCTCGGCTATTCCGAAAGCCAGTTGGCCGAGATCGAGGCCTATGCGGTCGGCCACGGCAACTTCAACCAGGCACCGGCCGTCAACCCCGGTTCGCTGAAGGCGAAGGGCTTCACCGACGAGAAGATCGAGGCGGTCAGCGCTGGTCTGAAGGCTGCCTTCGACATCAAGTTCGCTTTCAACCAGTGGACGCTCGGCGCCGACTTCCTGAAGGACGTGCTGAAGGTTTCGGATGCGCAGCTGTCCGACATGTCTTTCAACCTCCTGGAGCATATCGGCTTCTCGAAGAAGGACATCGAAGCCGCCAACATCCACGTCTGCGGTGCCATGACGCTGGAAGGCGCGCCCTTCCTCAAGGCCGAGCACCTGGCCGTGTTCGATTGCGCCAATCCGTGTGGCAAGATCGGCAAGCGTTACCTGTCGGTCGAAAGCCACATCCGCATGATGGCGGCTGCCCAGCCGTTCATCTCGGGCGCCATCTCCAAGACGATCAACATGCCGAACGAGGCGACCGTCGAGGACTGCAAGAACGCCTACATGCTCTCGTGGAAGCTCGCGCTGAAGGCCAACGCGCTTTACCGCGATGGTTCCAAGCTCTCCCAGCCGCTCAACGCCTCGCTGATCGAGGACGAGGACGACGAGGACGATGCAATCGAGGCGCTGGTCGCAGCCCCCGCTGCCGCGCAGGCCGTCACGGTCACGGAGAAGATCGTCGAGCGCATCATCGAACGGGTCTCGCGCGACCGTGAGAAACTCCCGAACCGCCGCCAGGGCTACACCCAGAAGGCCGTCGTTGGCGGGCACAAGGTCTATCTGCGCACCGGCGAATTCGGCGATGGCCGTATCGGCGAGATCTTCATCGACATGCACAAGGAAGGTGCTGCCTTCCGTGCGATGATGAACAACTTTGCCATCTCCATCTCGCTCGGCCTGCAGTACGGCGTGCCGCTCGAGGAATTTGTGGAGGCCTTCACCTTTACCAAGTTCGAGCCGGCCGGCATGGTGCAGGGCAACGACGCGATCAAGAACGCCACGTCGATCCTCGACTACGTCTTCCGCGAACTCGCCGTCTCCTATCTCGGCCGCCATGACCTCGCGCATGTCGACCAGTCGGATTTCTCCAACACCGCGCTTGGCAAGGGCATCCAGGAAGGCAAGACCAACCCGTTCTCGACCGGCTGGACACGTGGCCACAAGCCGACGCTCATCCAGGGCGGCCAGATGGGTGATCGTCCGCTCAGCGAGCCGAAGGGTGCCGCAACGGCAGCGCCCGCCAAGGCATCGTCGGGCAGCAACGTCACCTCCTTTGCCGGCAACGCTGCCCGCAAGCTGGAGCCGGCGACCGCCATCTCCACCCACGAAATCGTCGCCTTCAAGCGCGATTACGAGGAACGCGCCGCCGAGCTTGCCGAGGAAATCGCGGAAGAAGGCATCGCCGACGAGGCAGAACAGGGCGTCACTGCCCTCTTCTCCGACAAGGCCGCCGCCGAAGCCGCCAGCGCCAAGGCCGATGCCAAGAAGCTCGAAGCCGAACGCCGCATGCGCTCGATCGCCCAGGGCTACACCGGCAACATGTGCTCCGAGTGCCAGAACTTCACGATGGTGCGGAATGGCACCTGCGAGAAGTGCGACACCTGCGGCGCCACGAGCGGGTGCAGCTAAGTCTCGCGACGCTGCTTGTACTGAAATGGATCCCGCCGATGTCCCAGACGTCGGCGGGATTTTCTTTTGACGAACCCTACGGGAAATCATGCAAGTGCAGGCGGTCGGCTGCGTTAGGTGCCTTACCCGCTCTTCCTAAAACGACAAAAAGGATGGATGCAGGATCCGACGCGCTGTCAGGTACCTGGTGTACGGAGCTTGGCGGCGGCACGGGCGATCGTGTCTGCGAGCTCGTTTCC
The DNA here is from genome assembly GCF_058808115.1 of Shinella sp. GW821-FHT11G07. NCBI lineage: Bacteria > Pseudomonadati > Pseudomonadota > Alphaproteobacteria > Hyphomicrobiales > Rhizobiaceae > Shinella > Shinella sp. GW821-FHT11G07. The sequence goes on along the minus strand of NZ_JBXARJ010000002.1, from coordinate 364,031 downwards.
CTCGATCCCATCGTGCCCACGGCACCATTCAATGCGAAGGCCGGGGTTAGCGCTGAGCTGGCGGTCGAGCTCCTGCCATAGGGCAACGTCCGGTATCGTCCGCTTCCTCTTCCGAAAATTCGGCTCGATACGTCGCCAATCGTTATTTCGCCAGATCGGCCTGAAACGCCGACAGCCTTCTTCGGCCCGGCTGGAGTCGGTCCAGATCGTGGCGGGTACGCCATGCCATTCCGTATTGATCCAGATCACAGCCTTCAGGATAGCCAACACTTCGAACGTGTTATTCGAATCTCCCGGGGCAGAGCCGTGATCGCTCTGGATTTCACGTCCTGCCTGAAACGCGACGAACGCCCAGCCTCCAACCGATAGTCGAGGATTGAAGGAGCCATCGGCGAAGACGTCGATCAAATCGCGTTCCATGAAGGGACTCAGTCCGGCATGAGGGGATTGAGTATTATAGAAGAAAAAGGCTCAGCTCAGCGTGGGTTCGCCCGAGCCACTCCCGCCTCAAGCGTCCAGCATCTCCCGCACCGCCTCTGCCAGCTGCTTCAGCGAGAACGGTTTCGGCAGGAAACCGAATTTGGCATCCGCCGGCAGGTTGCGGGCGAAGGCGTCTTCGGCGTAGCCGGAGACGAAGATGAACTTCATGTCGGGATAGGTTTTGCGCAGCTCGCGCAAGAGTGTCGGGCCATCCATTTCGGGCATGACGACGTCGGAGACGACGATGTCGACGGCGCCGTTCAGGTCTTCCATGATCTCGAGCGCCTCGACGCCGGAGCCGGCCTCATGCACCGTGTAGCCACGGGTTTCCAGCATGCGCTTGCCGCCGCGGCGCACCGCCTCCTCGTCCTCGACGAGCAGTACGACGGCCGAGCCGCCGGTGAGGTCGCGCGGTTCCTTTTCCACGACCTGCGCGGCCGGCAGCTGCGCTACGCTGGTAGCGGCCGCGGCGTCTACCGGCACGACGTCTTCGATATGGCGCGGCATGAGAATGCGGAACGTCGTGCCCTTGCCAACTTCGGAATCGAGATAGATGTAGCCGCCGGTCTGCTTGACGATGCCGTAGACCATGGAGAGACCGAGGCCCGTGCCCTTGCCGACTTCCTTGGTCGTGAAGAACGGTTCGAAAATCTTGTCGATGATTTCCGGCGGAATACCGGTGCCCTGGTCGGCGACTTCGATTTCCACATAGTCTCCCGGCGGCAGGTCGCGCAGGTTGCGCGCGGCAGCCTCCTCCGCTTCGACATTGCGGGTGCGGAAGGTGATCGTGCCGCCGTCCGGCATGGCGTCGCGGGCATTGACGGCAAGGTTGATCAGCACCTGCTCGAACTGGCCGAGATCGGTCTTCACCGGCCAGAGGTCCCGACCGTAGGCAACCTCGATCTTGACGTTGGTGCCGGTCATGCGGTCGACGAGCATGCGCAGGTCACCGATGACATCCGTCATGTTCAGCACCGTTGGGCGCATGGTCTGCTTGCGCGAGAAGGCGAGCAATTGGCGCACCAGCACGGCCGCACGGTTGGCGTTGCGCTTGATCTCCATGAGATCGGCAAAACTTGCATCCGCAGGGCGCGCCGACAGCAACAGATGGTCGGAGGAAAGCAGGATCGCCGTCAGCACGTTGTTGAAATCGTGCGCGATTCCGCCGGCCAGCGTGCCGACCGCATTCATCTTCTGCGTCTGCGCCATCTGCGTCTCGAGCGCCCGCTGCTCGGTGATCTCGACGGCGTAGACGATGGCGGCCTCTTCCGGCGCTTCGTCGCTCTGGTCGATGACGGCGTTCACATAGAAGCGGAAATGCCGGCCGTCATCGGCCGGATGGAGTGAATCCAGCGGCGGAATATCGCCCTGGCGGTCCTTGGCAGCATCGAGCGCGGATTGCAGGCGCAGGCGATCCGTATCGTGCACGATGGTTTCGAGCTTTGCGCCGCGGTCGATATCGTCGCGTGAAACAACCCCGGAAAACAGCTTCAGGAAGGGGGCGTTGGTGCGCAGGATGCGGCCATTGCCATCGACGGAAGCGATCGCCATCGGCGTGTTGTTGAAGAAGCGCGTGAAGCGCATGGAGGCGATCGACGCGGACTGATCGCTGTCGCCACCCTCCTCACGCGCGAGAACGATGGTGCGGCTTTCGCCCGGCGCTCCGTCGCGCATGGACGTCACGCGATGCACGATGCGCACCGGAAGGCTCTGGCCGTTCGTCTTGCGCAGGTCGAGGTCCAGCGTCTCGGTGCGTTTCAGGCCCGGTTCAGCCTGGACGGACTGAATGAGGGAAAGCCCCTCGCCCGCCACGACATCGGCAATCGACAGCGACCCCGGCTGGAACTTGGCGAGATCGATGCCGAGCCATTCGGCAAGCGTGGCGTTGAGATAGACGATCTCGCCCTTGCGCCCGGCGGAGAAGAAGCCTGCCGGCGCGTGGTCGAGATAGTCGATCGCGTTCTGCAACTCCTTGAAGAAGCGCTCCTGGTCGTCCCGCTCGGAGGTGATGTTGGAAATCTGCCAGATATAGAGCGGCTGCTTGGCGTTCTCGTGGTTCGGCAGAATGCGCGCCTTGAGGCGATACCACTGAGCGCCCGAGCCGTTGGCACCGGACGCGTTGAGCGGCTTCTGGACGCGGAACTCCTCCGCCCCTTCCTTGCCCTCGTGCAGGCCGTTGGTCAGGCGATAGACGGATTCGGTGGCGTCGCGGTTGCGCGAGAGCAGCGTCTCCAGCGTCTGCACTTCCGAACCGCCCTTTGCACCTGTCAGCGCGCCATAGGCCGTGTTGGCATAGACGATACGGCCCTTGCGGTCCGTGACGACGGTTCCGTCCGGATGGGAATCGAGGAACGAACTTGCGAGATCGTCTGAGCCCGCCGTCTGCGGCATGAATTCGACGAGGCCGATAAGCGCGGAAACGACGAAGAAGATGCCGGCCATGGCGAGCACGCCGAGCACGCCGAGCACGAGCTCGTTGTCGAGCTGGTTCTTGAAGACGATGAAGGCGCCGGCGGAGGCCGCGAGCACGACGGCAAGCAGCACGACGCGAAACGCGACCGCCGGCCGCACGCCACGCTCCACGATCGGCACATTGTCCTCGCCCGGTCGCTTCATCGTCGTCATCAATCCCTCATCTGCAACGGTCCGGCCTTGCGCTTCGCCCGCACCCGATGCCAGAATCATGTTTATCCGCCCGAGGGAAGCGCAGAAAGCCGTCGAGGGGAAGCAAGATCGCGAATTCACAGGGAATATTCCGCCTGAACCATCGCAATTTCCATAGGCTGCCATAGTTAGGCGACCATGACGGCGGCAATCGGTGCTGGACAAGCGCGGCAAAGCGCTTGTACCACCCCGTTAAAAGCCGTCAAATGCAGCCGGTTCGGCGAAAAGCCAATCTGCGGAAAAGGAGTGAGCGCGCCATGTTCCAGGAGATTCTCACAGAGAACGGCACGAAATTCGTCATCGCCGCGGTGGTGGTGCTACTCGGCCTTGTCTGCCTCGCACTGGTGCTCTGGATCATCCGCGGACGCCCCTCCTCGCCGTTCATCCGCGGCGGGAGAAACCGCACGCCGCGCCTTGCCGTGCTCGATGCCGCCGCGATCGATACGCGCCGCCGGCTCGTGCTGGTGCGCCGCGACGACGTGGAACACCTCCTCATGATCGGCGGCCCGACCGACATCGTCATCGAGACCCGCATCGCCATCCCGTCAGCAGACAATACCCAGCCCGTCGAGAAAGCATCCCAGAAGGTCGAGCGGGCCGAGCCGACGGCCGTGCAGCACGAAACACCGGCCAAGGCGGCAGTCGAACCGGTCGTGGCGGCACGCGCAGCGACAATTGCCGCGACCGCCACAGAACGCCGCCCGGCCGCCACACCGGAAGGGGTCTCCGCCATGGGCAAGGTGCTCTATGCCGGTGAAGACAGTGCCGCCGCCGCACGCGCCGTTCCGACACGCACCGCCACGCAGCCCGTGACGACAGGCCAGCAGCCCCAGACGAGCACCCAGCAACGCACGCCCGAACACCGTATCGAAGACGTTCTGGAGCAGAGCCGCCAGCGTGTGTTGACACCGCAACCGGCAGCGACGACGACACAGGCGGCGATCGGACAGACCGTACAGCGCCCGGTGACGGCGCAGCCCATCGCCAAACCGGCCGCTGCAATCGACAATCCGGCCCTTGTGAGCGAATTCGAGAAAATTCTCGAAGCGGAGATCACCGGCGGCGGCGCGGCGGCCACCCGCACGACCGCACAGGCGACAACCGCGCAGACGACAACCGCGCAGACGACGGCCAACCCCACCCAGACGGCCAACACGCTCGGGCAGGCACAGCCTGTCGCCAAGAGCCGTGAAGAGACCGAAGCGGAAATGGCCCGCCTGCTTGGCGAGATTGCAGCGAGCAGGAAAGCGTAGCGCCAGGCGCGACGCGAAGGCGTGGATTTACCCTATTCGACAGGTAGCGCAAAGCCCCGCACAAGACATAAAGAAGCCGCCAGAAACGATGTTTCCGGCGGCTTTAGCTTTTCAAGGTGTTACGTCACGCAATCCGCACCCAGCCGGCACCGGAAAATCCGATGCTCGAGATCGCTTGGTCTTCTGTCGGCCCTCTTCAAACCGGCAGAAAACGGCTACTCGTCGCGATACACCTTTTCCCGACGCTCGTGGCGCTCCTGCGCCTCGATCGAAAGCGTTGCGATCGGGCGGGCGTCGAGACGCTTGAGGCCGATCGGTTCACCTGTTTCCTCGCAATAACCGTAGGTGCCTTCGTCGAGACGCTGCAACGCCGCGTCGATCTTGGAGATCAGCTTGCGTTGGCGGTCGCGTGCACGAAGTTCGATGGCACGGTCGGTTTCGGAGGAAGCCCGGTCCGCAAGGTCCGGATGGTTAGCGCTTTCTTCCGCCAGATGACCAAGGGTTTCGCGCGCTTCGCGCAGAATGTCGTTTTTCCAGGCGTTCAGCTTCGCTCGAAAGTAAGCCCGCTGGTTTGCACTCATGAATTCATCGCCCTCATCGAGGACGAAATTGCTAAGATCGATCTTCTCACTCAACGCGATTCTCCTGAAGAACATCTCAAGGCGCGCTGTATATCCCTACAGGTAAGCTGATTCAAGCCTGCTGAAACTTACCCACGGTTTTCGCGTCTGCCTCTATTTTGAACCTTGCCAGACTAATATTTCATCAAAATTACAACGGGATGGGGAAACGGGCCTATCGGCGCCCCATCCCATGCGACCTGTTGCCGGGCGATATGGCCTGCCCGTGGCACCACTCTGCCCCAAATATAGGCACGAGATTCTCGACTGTTATGCACGCTAGAACGATTTTCTTTCGCAAAACTGTCCCATCGGCAGATTCAGACTTATTTTAGCAACTCGTGCTTCTCTTCCTCCAAGGCAGGAGCACGCATTGGATGTTCAGCAAGGCGAAGGCCATTCTCACGATCGAATCCGGCAATCCGGAGCTCGTCCAGGCGCAGCTTGTCGCCTTTACCAAGCAGGTGCCGCTGCTCTACTTCATGCTGGTGACGAATACGGTCGCCCTCACCGTCACGCATTTCAACGCCGCCCCCGCCTATCTGACGCTCTACATTCCTTCGGCGCTCTATGCCGTCAGCCTCACCCGGCTGGTCCATTGGTGGTTCAGCCGCGACCGGCGCTATACGCATGACGAGGCGGTCGGCCGGCTGCGTTCGACCTATCGCCTGACCGCCCTTCTCGGCGCCGGCTTCTGCGCCTGGTCGCTCAGCCTGTTTTCCTATGGCGACGCCTACCAGCAGTCCCATGTCGCCTTCTACATCGCCAACACGGTGATCGGCTGCATCTTCTGCCTCATGCATCTGCGCGCCGCCGCCTTGATGCTGACGGCGATCGTGCTCGGACCGTTCACCGTGTTCTTCGCCGCATCCGGCAATCCGGTCTTTACGGCGCTGGCGCTCAATGTCGCGCTCGTGACCGTCGCCATGGTCTTCATCCTTCTCACCTACTACCGGGATTTCGGCGCCCTCATACAGTCGCAGAAGGAACTGACCGTCCGCCAGGCCGAAACCCAGCGGCTCAGCGATGAGAACCACCGCCTCGCCAATCTCGACAGTCTGACCAACCTGCCGAACCGTCGCCAGTTCCGCGCCGAGCTGGAAAGGCACATCATCGAGGCTGAGAAGAACGGAACGGGCCTGGCCCTTGGTCTCATCGATCTCGATGGCTTCAAGCCCGTCAACGACACCTTCGGCCATGGCATTGGCGACAAGCTGCTCGTCGAGGTCGGCGAGCGGCTCTCCGCCTTTGCCGGCAGGGGCGCATTCCCGGCACGCCTTGGCGGCGACGAGTTCGGCATCATCTTCGAGGGCAAGCCCTGCCCGGACCGGCTGCGGCTGCTCGGTGAAGAAATCTGCACGGCGCTGCAGGAGCCCTACGTCTTCAACGGCCAGACGCCACGCGTGTCCGGCTCGCTCGGCGTCTCCATCCTTGGCGATGCCGGCACCACCGCCGACCGGTTGTTCGACCGGGCCGATTTCGCACTCTACCTTGCCAAGCAGAATTTCCGTGGCACCACGGTCGTGTTCTCCGCCGAACATGAGGCCGAGATCAACGAGCAGGGGCGCGTCCAGCAAGCATTGCTGGGTGCCGATTTCGACAGCGAAATGCATCTCGTCTTCCAGCCGATGGTCGATGCGGACACCAACGGTATCTTCGCCTATGAGGCGCTCGCCCGCTGGGAAAGCCCGACCCTTGGCCCGGTTCCGCCCGGCGTCTTCATCCGCGCCGCCGAACGCGCGGGCATCATCGGGCGGCTGACGGAAGTGGTAATGCGCAAGGCGCTGGAGGCGGCGCAGACCTGGCCGGCCCATATCCGTCTTTCCATCAATCTTTCGACCCGTGACGTCGTCTCCAACAAGACCGTCGATGCGCTTCTCGAAATCATCGCGGACAGCGGTGTCGATCCCAAGCGCCTTGATGTGGAGGTGACGGAAACGGCGGTCATGCGCAATTTCGCGCTCGCCGCAGACAATATCCGCCGTTTCGCAGACCATGGCATCGGCATTGCCCTCGACGACTTCGGCACGGGTCATTCCAGCCTCAGCTATGTGCACAAGCTGCCGCTCACCAAGATCAAGATCGACCGTGGCTTCATCGTCGACATCACGACGAACGAACTCAGCCGCAGCATCGTCAAGACGATCGTCGACCTCTCGCGCAACATCGGCTGCGTCTGCGTGGTCGAGGGCATGGAAACCCCAGAGCAGGTGGCGGCGCTGCGCGCGCTCGGTTGCCGCATGATGCAGGGCTACTACTTCGCACGGCCCCAGAAGCTCGAGGATACGCTCGCCTATCAGGCGGTGTCCGACAGCATCGTGAACGCGCCAATTCGCAAAACCGGTTGATCTTTCCGGCAAGGAAAGACATGACAGGGGACAGCGGCACAGATCCGCGACCGCAGGCGAATGGAGGACAGATTTGGCATCTCTCGGCACGCCGGCCTTCCGGCTTTATATCCTTCGCCACGCCCGCGCCGCCTGGGCCCAACCCGGCCAGTCTGACTTCGATCGTGCCCTTGATGATGATGGTTTTGCCGAAGCCGAGGTGATCGCCGAAGAGGCGGCCGACCAGGGCTACAAGCCGGCTCTCATCATTTCATCGACCGCCGTGCGGTGCCGGCAGACCGCCGAACCGTTTCACCGCACCGTCAGCGAAGAGTTGTCGATCGAATACGTCGATTCCCTCTATTCGGGCACCGTCGATACCTATGCCGAACTCGCCTTCGCGAACCGGCAGGAAAACTCCGTGATGGTCGTCGGCCACAACCCGATGATCGAGGAATTCTTTCACCGCCTCGTCGGCAAGGAAATCGCCGAAACGGCAGCACCTTTCGGCTTTCCGACGGCGGGTCTTGCCATTCTCGATTTCGACGAGCGTCCGACGCAGGAGAATTACGGCGGTGCCTGCCTTGCCGGCTTCATGGCGCCGCGCCCCGCCCATTAAGGAAACGGCGGCGCTCTTTTTTTGCCGGATTTCGTTTCCTATATCGTCATCGACGCTGGAAAGAGACCCTTGCCGCCTAGCCTGACCACCCTCACCGACGAAGCCCTGCTCGCGCTCGACGCGCTGACCGGCCGCGCCACCAATCTCGTCAATCCGTCGATCCGCCTCGGCGTGACGGGACTGTCGCGCGCCGGCAAGACGGTTTTCATCTCCTCCCTCGTGCACAATCTGCTGAACGGCGGCCGCCTGCCGCTGTTCGAGGCCGGCCGCTCCGGCCGCGTATCGAAAATCCAACTGGAACCGCAACCGGACGATGCCGTGCCGCGCTTCCAGTACGAGGATCATATCCGCGCGCTCGTCGCCGACCGCGTCTGGCCGGATTCGACACGCGCCATCTCGCAGCTGCGCATCACGCTCGACTACGAAAGCGCATCCGGCTGGGGCCGCCTGTTTTCGCCAGGGAAACTCGCAATCGACATCGTCGATTATCCCGGCGAGTGGTTGCTAGACCTGCCGCTGCTCGCACAGGATTTTCGCACCTTCAGCGCAAACACGGTGGCGCTCGCCCAATCGGGCATCCGCGCGGAACTCGCCCGGGAATGGCTGGCACTGTCCAACACGGTCGATCCTGCCGCGACCGCGCAGGAGGCGACCGCCCGTTCGCTCGCGGACGCCTTCACCGCCTACCTGAGGGCCTGCAAGTCCGACGAACGCTCGTTGTCCACCCTGCCGCCCGGCCGTTTCCTCATGCCTGGCGACCTCGAAGGCTCCCCTGCACTGACCTTCGCCCCGCTGCCGAACCTACGCGACAGCCGGCCGGAAAAGGGCTCGCTGCATGCGATGATGGAGCGCCGCTACGAGGCCTACAAGAGCCATGTGGTCCGCCCGTTCTTCCGCGAGCACTTTGCTCGCCTCGATCGGCAGATCGTGCTCATCGACGCACTGCAGGCCATCAATCGCGGTGCTGAGGCGGTGCATGATCTCGAACGTGCCCTCGGCGACGTGCTCGACTGCTTCCGCGCCGGCCAGAACAGCTTTCTCTCCTCCTTCGTGACGCGCCGCATCGACCGCATCGTGATTGCCGCCACCAAGGCCGATCATCTGCATCATGAAAGCCATCCGCGGCTGGAGGCCGTCACCCGCCGGCTGGTGGAGCGTGCCATCGAGCGCATCGGCATGAGCGGTGCCGGCATCGAGGTGATGGCGCTCGCCTCCGTGCGCGCCACCCGCGAGGCGACCGTTAAGCATGACGGCGAGGACCTGCCTGTCATCGTCGGCGTGCCAATGGCGGGCGAGAAGATCAATGGCGAAATCTTTGACGGCGAGCGGAAAACAGCGATATTTCCCGGTGACTTGCCGGCGAATCCGGATTCACTTTTTCAAGCCCTTGAATCACAGTCCGAAGGTGAAGCACCCCATCTTCTGAACTTCGTGCGCTTCCGCCCACCGCATATCGAGGAGACCGGCGGCGGCCTGAAACTGTCGGTACCGCACATCCGTCTCGACCGCGCGCTGCAATACCTGATCGGAGACCGGCTCGCATGAACGACCGTCCGCGCAAGCCCGCCGCCTTCTCGCTTCCCGCAGATGCAACGGCAAAACAACCGGAGCGCACCACGCCACGCGCGCCCGCCGCCTTCGACGATGCGGTCACGCTGACACCCGACGCCGAAGATCCCTTCATCGCAACGACGGCAGACCTGCCGGACCTCCTGCCGCCGGTCGCAACGCCTCGCCCGCGCCGCATCACGCTCGGCCGCATCGCCTTCGGCGCGCTCGGCCTGCTCCTGTCGCTCGCCATCGGCCTCTGGGTCGATGCTTTGATCCGCGACCTTTTCAACCGCAACGATTGGCTTGGCTACCTCGCCATCGCCGCCGCAGCGATCGCGGTGCTCGCTCTCCTCGGCATGGTCACGCGCGAACTGATCGGTCTGCGCCGGCTCGCCGCCGTTCAGGATATCAAGCACGACGTTGCCGAAGCCGCCTTGTCGCCGGCACCGTCCGTCGGCCGGGCCATCGTCGCCCGCCTCGTGCATCTGCTCGCCACTCGACCCCAGACGGCACGCGGACGGGCGCGGCTTGCCGAGACCGAGGGCGAGATCATCGACGCCGCCCACCTTATCGATCTTGCCGAGCGCGAACTGATGACGCCGCTCGACCGTGAGGCGCGCGCCCTCATCCTCGGCGCCGCCAAACGCGTGTCCATCGTCACCGCGGTCAGCCCCCGCGCCTTGGTCGACCTCGGCTATGTCGTCTACGAAAGCAGCCGGCTGGTGCGCAGCATGGCGGAACTCTATGGCGGCCGGCCGGGCAAGATCGGCATGCTGCGCCTGATGCGGGACGTCATCGCCCATCTCGCCGTCACGGGATCGATTGCCATGGGCGACAGTATCGTGCAGCAGGTGCTCGGCCATGGACTTGCCTCAAAACTCTCCGCACGGCTGGGCGAAGGCGTCATCAATGGGCTGATGACGGCACGAATCGGTATCGCCGCCATGGACCTTTGCCGCCCCATGCCCTTCCGCTCGCTGAAACGGCCCGGCATCGGCGATTTCATCGGCGACCTGACGCCCGGCGCCTCGGGACGTCGCCGCGACGAAGCGTGACCGACGAGCAACACCCCGGATTCCCGCGCGGACAAACCTGTCAAATGATAGGGGGTGAGGCCGCTGGAAACCGTCCATTAACCATTTTCGCGCAAATCTCGTGACACTAAAGCAGGCCAAAAGGCCGTCGCCTATCAAGGATCGTTCATGTACCCGCGCACCTCTTTGATCGCCCGCGCCTCCGTAGCGGCCTTTCTCGCAGCCACCACTCTTGCATTGCCCGCGTCCGCCGGATCGCGAGACAAGGCGTTTTTCGAGCAAGTCACCGGCAACTGGCAGGGCAAGGGCGAAATCGTCGCCGGCAAGTACAAGGGGACCAAGTTCTCCTGCGACCTGACGGGCGACACCGCACCGGCAAAAAGCGCCGGCATCCAACTCGACGGCTTCTGCCGCGTCGGCGTCTTCAAGCAGCCGATGTCGGCGCTGATCACCAAGGCGGGCAACAGCTATACCGGCAAGTTCCTGGATGGCGCCTCCGGCAAGGGCCTCGACATCACCTCCGGCCAGGTCAATGGCAACAAGGTCGTCGTCGGCATCAACCGTCAGAAGCTGAACGGTGCGATGATCGCCCGCCTCGAGAGCGACAACAAGCTGAACATCACCATTTCGGTGAAGGTCGAAAACAGGATGATCCCGGTCATCGGCGTGTCGCTCGACCGCAATCTCGACGACATCGCGGTCGGCTCGATCAAGTAGCCGTCTTCCACCATTCGGAGCCGGCGCTCGCCGGCTCGATGCCCGCGACATCAGCGTTCTTAAGCCAGGATTCCACCGTGCGCCCCTGCACCTCCAGTTCGGGCGCAACGTCGGCCAGCGGCATCAGCACGAAGCCGCGCCCCGTCATGCGCGGATGCGGCAGTTCCAGCCGCCCGCCGGCCTGCGCCACACCCTCATAGGTCAATACGTCGATATCGATGGTGCGCGGCCCCCAGCGCTCCTTGCGTTCACGCTTCATGTCGCGTTCGATACCAAGGCAGGTATCCAGGAGCGGCTCAGGCTCAAGCGCCGTTTCGACCAGCGCGCAGGCATTGAAGAACCAGTCCTGGTCCGTCTTGCCCCAGGGCGGTGTCCGGTAGAGCCGCGATACGGCAACGACACGGCAATCTGGCCGCGCGTCGAGCGCCCGCAAAGCCTCGGCCATCGCACGGACGGGATCGCCGACATTGCCGCCAAGGCCGAGCGTGGCCCGGCGGAAGGGCTCAGACGACATGATCGACCGTTACCTGGACGTAGTCGAGCACGCCGGGTACCGGCGCGTTCGGCTTTCTCACCGTGATCCGCGCGCGAGCAATCTGCGGAAAGCGGGCACAGAGAACGGTGGCGATCTCCTGGGCAAGTGCCTCGATGAGATAGCGGCGCTGGCCGGTGACAATCTTTTCGATCTCCTGGAAAGCGACGCCGTAGTCGACGGTCGATTCGATCGCATCGTCCGAGAGCGGCTGCAACGGCCGGACGTCGAGCTCGGCGTCGACGAAAAAGCGTTGCCCCAGAAACTCTTCCGCGTCGTGCAGGCCGTGGCGGGCGAAGAAGGCGCAGTTCTTGAGCGTGATCGTGTAGCTGGTGGTCATGGATTCATCCTGTCTGGCTGAGTGTCAGGCGCGTGTCTCGCGTGCCTTCACCTTGCGCTCCGCGGCGAGCATAGCATCCGCCATGGCAAGCGCATCCCTGTTGATTGCGACATCATGCACCCGGAACACCGCCGCGCCGGCGATGCGCAGAAGCGCCGTCGTGGCGGCCGTGCCGGCGTCCCGGTCCACCGCCTCACGCCCGGTGACAGCGCCGACGAAGCGCTTGCGAGAGGTTCCGGCGAGAATGGGCCGTTCGAAACCGTAAAGCTCGCCGAAACGCGCCATCAGTTCGAGGTTTTCATCACTATCCTTGGCAAAGCCGAATCCCGGATCGAGCACGATCGCCTCACGGGCAACGTTCGCCTCGCGCGCGATCTCGAGCGAGCGGCCAAGGAAGAGATACTGGTCCTCCACCACATCCGGCCGTTTTTCCCGGTCACGCCCGGTATGCATGATGCAAAGGCCAGCGCCTGTGTCGGCGGCGACGCGGGCAATATCCGGTTCGCGCTGCAGCCCGTGCACGTCATTGACGATATGGGCGCCGGCCGCGACCGCAAGTCGGGCGGTTTCGGCACGATATGTGTCGGCGGAGATGATGGCATCCGTCGTGCCGGCGAGCGCCTCGATGACGGGGAGAATGCGGTCCTGTTCCTCGGCCGCCGTCACGGATGCGGCGCCGGGACGGGTCGATTCCCCACCGATATCGATGATCTCTGCGCCCTGTTCCAGACAGAGGATCGCCTGCGCCACCGCCGCGTCAGCGCTGTCGAACCGGCCGCCATCGGAAAAGGAATCGGGCGTCACATTGACGATCGCCATGAGAATGCCGCGCGGCCCGAGCTCCAGATGGCGGCCATGGGCAAGCGCCCAGCGGGAGGGATCGAACGGTGAAAACATGGCGGTTTCCCTCGACGGTTAAGAAGAGCGCCGGGCGCGCGAAAAACGCCCTAGCACCTTGAATCTGGTGAACACCTTTAGTTTTTAATCAACCGATCTGAAACTAGGGTTCTTCCGCGGCGCCCGGAAAGGGTGTTGCGCTTGCGGAGCCTATGCCCCAAGCTTAAAGGAAGTTCAACCGGCCGTTTGGCTGGCACACCATCAGGGAAACCCGATGGCGAAAGGAATGCTGATCCGAATGAAGACCATCGCTCACCTGATGGCCCTTGCCGCCCTCGCCTGCCTCGCCGTTCAGCCGGCGCGCGCCGAGACGATCACCTCGAAAACCTTTGCCTATTTTTCCGTCGGTGGGCGTACGGCAGCGGAACTCGATGAAGAACTGTCCAAGCGCGGGCCTGTGATGAAACACAGCGGTTCACGCCATCCCGGCGCGACGAAGATCAAGTGGGGCGGCTCGGTAACCTATGTGCGCCGCGGCGACCGTTGCGCCGTCGGTGAGGCGAAGGTGACGCTGTCCACGCAGATCATCCTTCCCCGCTGGAAGAACCGCAAACGCGCCACCGAATCGCTCGCGCTAATCTGGGACACGCTGGCAAGCGACATCAAGCGGCACGAGGAACGCCACGCCGAAATCGCCCGCAACCATGCCCGCACCCTCGAACGCACCTTGAAGACCTTGCGTCCGGAGGCCGACTGCGAACGCATGCAGGCCCGCGTCGACCGGGTGACGGCCGACGCCGTCTCCAAGCATGACGCCGACCAGGCACGCTTCGACCGCGTCGAATCCAAGAACTTCAACGACCGCATGATGCGCCTGCTGACGCACCGCCTGAAGAGCAAGCTCCAGTAACGGCCAAGCAGCCGTTCATGTATTTCTGGATGAGCGTGAGTGATTTCGGACCGGGTCAAGGCCCGGCCTGTTACCGATGCATAAAATAACTGGTTAGTTTTAGCGATAGCGCAATTCCGCAAATCACCGTATCTTCATGTCAACAGTGAACGGGAAGAGGGTTTTTCCTTCCCGCAGTAGCATGAAACAGTTTGTAACAGGTTCTCCTGGCGCGTCCCATTGAAGCAGCAGGTGTCTCCTCCCTCTCCTGTTGCGATGCGCCCTACTGGCCTCGCTCGTCTTGATCGACCGGCGAGGCTCTTTTTTTGCCCCTTCTATTCTTTGTTGGAGCCCACGCCTTCGATTCTCTTCTTCAGGCGTGAAGACGAGGTCGTGTATTCCAGCGTCGTGCGCCCGCCCGGAAAGCAGATGCGCCGGACCGCCTGCGTCATCAGCGCCGCCTCGTGGAAGCCGGAAAGGATAAGTCGCAGTTTCCCCGGATACTGGCTGGCATCACCGATGGCAAAGACCCCCGGCTGCGATGTCTCGAAACGTTCCGGATCCACGACGAAGGCATCGCCCGAACGCTCCAGCGGCCAGGCCGGGGCCGGGCCAGCCTCAAGCGATGGCTCGCCCGCGCCGGGCACAAACGTGCCGAGCCCGGTGGCGACGACCACGACACTCGCGCCAAGCGACGCGCCGTCTTTCAAAGCCACCTGAAAGCGCCCATCCGGCTGCTGCGCGAAACCGGTAACGGTCGATGCAAAACGAAATCGGGGCGAAAAAGGCGCGATCTGCTCAAGTAGTCGATCGGTCAGCTCGAGCCCGTCGATCTTCGGGAAGCCCGGGACGTCATAGATCGGCTTGCCGGGATAAAGCACGGCGCATTGGCCGCCGGCGCGGTCGAGGCTGTCGACCAGCGTGCATGTCAGCCCGTACAGTCCGAGCTGAAAGACGGAAAAAAGCGCAACCGGTCCCGCGCCGACCAGAACCACATCGGTGTCAGTGGCGGGCTCCATTCAACGCTCCGAAAAAGGATGATGTCAGGCCTGGCGTTCCGGCACGTGAACCACGAGCCCGTCGAACGCATCCGACATCTTGATCTGACAGGAAAGCCGCGAGGTCGGGCGGACATCGTAGGCGAAGTCCAGCATGTCCTCTTCCATCGCTTCCGGCGGGCCGACGATCGCACTCCAGGCATCGTCCACATAGACGTGGCAGGTCGCGCAGGCGCAGGCGCCGCCGCATTCGGCTTCGATGCCGGGCACGGAGTTGCGCACGGCATTTTCCATGACCGTGGAGCCTTTGGCGACATCGAGTTCGTGGCGCGTGCCATCGAAGGCGACGATGGTGAGTTTGCTCATGATGGGTTCCGGATCCTCAAGGCTGCCCGGAGTGGGCGAATGGCTGACCGGCGGAGGGACGGTGCCGCACCGCCAGCTTTCTGGCGGACGTTTCCAACAAAACCCCTCCTCAGTCAACATCGCCCGGCCGGCCCGGCCTTCACTGGTCCGGGCGCGGCATCGGCTTTTCCCGCCGCGCCAGTCGATCGCCGACTGGCCTGCGACGATCAGCGGCAGAGCTTGAGGATGAAGTTTTCCGCCTCGACGACGGCTGCGGTCACGCTTGCAAGGGCGATGGCATTGGCGGGATTTTCCTCCAGCGCCTCGGCTGCCTTGCTGACGGCCGTGGCGCCGACCGACTGGGCCGAGCCCTTCAGGCGGTGCGCAACGGCTGCACGGGCAGCGCCTTCGGAGCCGGCGATTTCCTTCATGCTCTCACGCGCCTGGCGCGCGAACATCTGCAACACTTCCAGTTCCAGCACCTTGTCGCCCATGGTCTGGCGGGCAAGGTGTATCAGATCGATCGGCCGTCCATTTGAGGGACACATGCCGCCTGCATTATCGGGCGCCTCGAATGCTATGTTGAGCGCTGCCATTTGCCAATATCCTTATCTACGCTACGTACGCTTGTTTCATTGTGATGCACGCAGATGCCGATGCGGTCCGGCGTTTTCGCCGCGTATCCGCAAGAACATGGGACAGCTATTCTGCGCCGCCGGCGCGCCTATCCGATTAAAAGACGGCGCAAAGTGGGCATGAATCGCAAACTATGGTTAACGGCTGAAAATTCGCCATTTTCCCAAGTTTTCCATTGCGATACAGATTCGCTGGAAATTAACTTCCTGTTAAGTTTCGGGCTAAGGGAGATGGCAATGAATTGTGTGATACAGGCTAATGTGTCACTACGATACGACCGGATATTCCCGGTGGATAAACCGTGGGCGGAGTACACCATTTCGTCCTTCGGGGTTATCGAGCGAATTTGAAATGAACGGGGGCCTGGACGCTGCTTGCCATGAGGGTATGCAGCAAGACCGGCCACCAACCGGACGGTTCGAATGCGCCTGAGCAGCGGCAGCGCGCACGAAGCCCGATCCTGGACATGGTAACGAGGCGTATCCGCATGGCGACGAACAAGTCTATCGAGTCGATCGACGAAAAGGCCTTCCAGGCCCTCGAAGAAGCACTGAAAATCGACTTTGACGATCTTACGCCCGAGACGCCCTCGAAGAAGGACGCTTCGGAGGCCCATGTGTCTGAATCCGCAAGCCGCACACCAAACAAGACGCAGGAGAAGCTTGCAAGCCGCCCGGCAACAGGCGAAGCAGCACGCAACCTGAGCCCCGAGCCAGCCCCGAAGACGCCGGCCTTCACTCCCGCCAACGACGGTTCCCGCAAGACGCCGGCCGCGATCCTGAAATCGCTCGACGTCCGTTCCGGCCGCGCGCCGATCCGCATGGCGGTCCTCGCCTCCGTCCTCTGGGTCATCGGCGGCCTCGGCGTCGCGAACCTGCTTTATGCACCGCAGATCTGGCAGATCCGTTCCATCGCCGATCTCGTGGCGCTTCCCGGCGCCATCGGCATGGTCGTGGCGATCGTCATGCCGATCATGCTGTTCTTCGCTTTCGCGATCATGATCGCCCGTGCCCACGAACTGCGCAACGCCGCCCGCTCCATGGCCGAGGTCGCCCTGCGCCTCTCCGAGCCGGAAACGGTCGCCAGCGATCGCATCATGTCGGTCGGCCAGGCCGTGCGCCGCGAAGTGTCGGCGATGAACGAAGGCATCGAGCGCACGATCGCCCGTGCGACCGAGCTCGAGACCCTGGTGCATTCCGAAGTCAACGCGCTCGAACGCAGCTATTCCGACAACGAAATGCGCGTGCGCACGCTGGTGCAGGAACTCGGCTCCGAACGCGAGGCGATCATCAGCCACGCCGAGCGTGTCCGTTCCTCCATTTCCGGCGCACACGAACAGCTCAAGGACGAACTGGCGAGCGCTGGCGACAGCATCACGCAGCGCCTTGCGACCTCCGGCGAGGCTTTCGCCTCCATGCTCGACACCCGTGCGGCCATGCTGATGGAAAAATCCGACAGCGCCACGCAGACGATCGGCGCCATGCTGTCGGCCCGCACGGACAGTCTCCTGTCGACGCTCAGCTCGTCTGGCCTCGCACTCGCCAACGAGTTCGACACCCGTCTGGACCAGCTCACCCAGAACCTCGATTCGCGCGGTCGCGATCTGCTTCAGCAGTTCGAAACCCGCGCAAGCTCGCTTGATACCAACACGGAAAAGCTGAACGCAGCGCTCAACGAGCGCGCCAAGCAGCTGAACGAGACGCTGATTGCCCGCACCCGCGAAATCAGCGAAAGCCTGTCCGTTGGCCAGCACGCGGTCACCAGCGGCCTCGATCACGTCATTCAGTCGATGAATGCCGCGCTCGACGAAAAGGGCGCACAGTTCCGCCAGAGCCTCAAGAATGCGGCCGACGACACGGTCATGGATCTCGACCTCCGTACGGGCTTCTTCGACGAGCGCATGCAGACGACCGTGGGCCAGATCGCCGGCGCCTTCGACCAGCGCGTGGAGGAATTCACCCAGGCCTTCGACCAGCGCGCCGGCTCGCTCGATTCCAAGCTGATGGAAAGCCTCGCCCGCATCAACGAGACCGTCGCAAGCGGCCGCGACTCGATCGACGGCATCCTGACCTCCAGCATCGAGCGCCTCGACAACACGCTGACCGACCAGTCCTTCGCGCTCGCCACCAGCCTTGGAACCGGCCAGGAACTCTTCGAGAGCGCCGTTACCGGCCACGCGGATGCAATCAGCAATGCGGCGAGCAGCGCCCATGAGCGCATGACATCCCTTCTTTCGGAAAAGTCCTCGACGCTTCTCGGCGGGCTCGCCGACGTCCAGAACCGCATCGAAAGTGGTTTTGGCGTGCGCGCCGATGCGCTGGCCGAGAGCGTTTCGGGCAGCGAACGCCGCCTGACGGAAGCACTCGATTCCCGCGGCACGGCCATCGCCACCGACATCGAAGCCGCGCAGGCCCGCATGGAAGAGGCGCTCGGCGCCCGCAGCCAGGCATTGGTCGAAAGCATCGCCGGCAGCGAACGTCGCCTGACGCAGGTGCTGGATTCCCGCGGTGCGACGATCGCCGACGATATCCAGGCCGCGCAGGCCCGCATGGAAGAGACACTCGGCGCGCGGGCCGACGAGATCACCTCGACGATTGCCGCCAGCCACAACCGCATCGACAGCGCGCTTTCCGAGCGCACCGCCGCCCTGTCGTCCATGCTGAACGAGACCGGCAGCCAGCTGGAGCACTCGGTCGGTTCGGCCGCGAACCGCGTCGAGACCGCGCTGACGGGTGCCGCCCGCCAGATCGACGAGGTCATCACCGGCCGCACGGCAAACCTCGCCTCGGTGCTCTCCAACAGTGCCGGCTCCATGCTGTCGGCCATCGATACCGCCGCGAACCGCGTCGAAAACGTGCTCACCGAAGGCAGCCAGCAGCTTGGCGGCGTTCTGCACGGTCAGGCCACGGAATTCGCCGATGCCTTCTCCGGCCGTGCCGCCGAGATCGCCGAAGCCCTGTCCGGCCGCGCCTCGGAACTTGCCGGCTCGCTTGTCTCTACCCATGAACAGATCCGCGCCACACTCGACGATCGCATCAACGCCATCAACCTGGCGATCACCGACGGCCGCAACCAGCTCACCGAAACGCTCAACGATCAGGCGACCAACATCGGCACCTCGATCGCCACCAGCGCCGGCATGCTGGAAATGACGCTGGAACAGCATGAGGAAACGTTGCGCCGCACGATCGACGGCAGCGCCGCCCTGCTCGACCACCGTGTGCGGGAAAGTGCCGGTGCCGTTGCCGAACGTCTCGGCGAGACCTCGTCCAAGATCGCTGAAGCCGCCAACGCCTTCGGCGCGCGCATGGAGCAGACGGTCGACAGCGTCGCCACCCGCTTCGACACGACCGGCAGCAAGCTCGAGGAAAATCTCGGCAAGCTGGAAGCCCGCATCGAACACAGCGTCGAGAACGTGTCAGGCATCGTCGACACCGCCGCCGCCCGTATCTCCGACACCCTGTCGGAACGGCTTGCCGACCTCGATCGCGTGGGCAGCGACGTGTCGCTGCGCGTCTCCGACGCCCTCTCCCGCCCGATCGCCGAAGTCGACCGTATCGGTGACGAGACGACGGCCCGCATCGCCGCCGCACTTTCCGGTCGTGTCGGCGACATCGAACGCGTCAGTGCGGATGCAGCCGAGCGTATCGAAGGCGCGCTTTCGGGGCGCATCACCGATATCGAGCGCGTCAGCACCAGCGCCGCAGATCGTATCGAAGGCGCCCTTTCCGGCCGCCTCGATGATATCGAACGCGTGACGGGCGAGGCCGCCCAGCGCATCGATGGCACGCTCGCCGAACGCGCCACCCAGATCGAACGCATTGCCAGCGAAGCTGCCGAGCGCATCGACGGCACGCTTGCAAAGCGTGCAGGCCAGATCGCCCGCGTCACCGGCGAAGCAGCGGAACGTATCGACGGCACCCTCACAGAGCACGCGGGCCAGATCACCCGCATCTCCGGCGAGGCCGCGGAGCGCATCGGCGGTACCCTCACCGAGCATGCCGGCCAGTTCGCCCGCATTTCAGGCGAAGCCGCAGAACGCATCGACGGCACCCTCACTGAGCACGCGGCCCACATCACGCGCGTCTCCGGTGAAGCCGCAGAACGCATTGATGTCACCCTCGGAGAGCGCGCCAGCCAGATCGCCCGCATCTCCGGTGAAGCCGTGGAGCGCATCGGGAATACCCTTGCGGAGCGCACCGGTCAGATCACCCGTGTCACCGGCGAAGCCGCAGAACGCATCGGCGGCACCCTTGCAGAGGGCGCCGGGCAGATCGCCCGCGTCACCGGGGAAGCGACAGACCGCATCGACGGAACGCTTGTCAGCCGGACCGGCGATATCGAACGCATTTCCGGCGAAGCCGCCGATCGTATCGCCGCGACCATCGACGAGAAGACCGGCCGCATCGAGGAACGCCTTGGCACGATGGACCGGGCGCTCACCATCGGTCTCGACAGCGTCAACCGCACCATCGACGGCAAGGCTGCCGGGCTCGCCCAGACGCTGCGCGACGCCGTTTCGCAGGCCGCCCAGGACATGGATGCCGAAGCGATCCGTTCGGCTCAGTCGCTCGCCAAAACCGGTGAGGAATTCGCACACCTCAGCACGTCGCTGCGCGGTGCCGTCTCCCGTGCAGCGCAGGACATGGGCGTGGAAGCCCAGCGCGTCGCGGAAAACATCGCCCGCACCGGCGAGGAATTCGCTGACAACCTGTCCGCCCGCAATGAAGCATTTACCCGCGCCGTCGAGGAAACCACCACCTCTGCCGTCGCCCGCTTCGAAGAAACGGAAGGCCGTCTCGCCAACCAGGCGCAGTCGCTGCGCGCGGGCCTGGGTGACGTCGAAAAGGCACTGGAAGCGCGTGGCGCCTCCATCCGCTCGACGCTCGACGATCGCACCCGCGAACTCAACTCGATGCTCGCCATCCGCACGGAAGAACTGTCGCGCCTGATCAACGAGGAAGCCCGCCCGGTCATCGACGACTATGCTGCTGCCGGCCGGGAAGCCGCCGAGCGCATCAGCGGCGTCGCCCGCGAAAGCGCCGATCGCCTGCGCAACGAGAATGCCGCGCTCATCAACGCAATCTCGGCCCGCACCTCCGATACGCTCGCTGCAATCTCGGCACGGACGGAAGAAGCTGCCGGCACGATGCGCGCGATCGAAGACGGCCTTCAGGCAAATGTCGAAAGCCTGATTGCCCGTCTGTCGGAAAGCAACGGCGCGATCTCCGGCCTGGTCGATGCCGCCAGCCAGACGCTCGGTGCCATCGACGGTCGCTTGACGAGCACGGCCGAGCGCTTCAATACCTCCGCCGAGCGCGCCTCCGACATGGTCTCTACCACCTCGCGCCTGCTGGAAGGCAAGGTCGATCGCCTCTCCGATATTTCGGCCGGCACGCTCTCGCAGATCGGCGGTATCGTCGGGCGCTTCGAGGATCACTCGAAGATCCTGGCCCAGGCCTCCGACCTGCTCGCCGCCGCCCAGTCGAACCTCGTCTCGACGCTGGAAGAGCGTCAGGATGCATTGCGCTCGCTGTCCATCGGTCTGGTGCAGCGTTCGGAAGAGATCGAGAAGACGATGCAGTCGCTCGAAGGCATGGTCGAGGGCGCCTTCAGCCGCGCCGAAGAGCGCTCGAACCTGATCGCCGGCAATCTGCGCGGCGGCATCCAGAACTCGTTCGCCGAAGTCGGCCGCATCCTCGGCGACACCGAGAAGCGCGCCGAAGCCGCCGCGAACACGCTGCGCGATTCGCTGGTCAAGGCCGGTGAAGAAGCGGGCCAGTCCGTCGAAGGCGCCTTCGTGCGCGCCGAGGAGCGGACGAAGGAAGTGGCGAACCGCCTGCGCGGCAGCGTCGGCGCCTCGCTCTCCGACGTCGACCGCCTGCTCACCGAATCCGGCAAGAAGTCCGAAACCGCCACGGCCGTCATGCGCGATGCGATGCGCGAAGCGGTCGAGGAAGCCGTCGGCAAATTCTCCGGTGCGACCGAGGAAATCCGCCGTGCCGCCACCGAGATCCGCAAGGAACTCGACCAGACCCGTGGCGAACTGAAGCGCGGTGCGTTCGATCTGCCGGAAGAAGCCAAGGAAAACGCCGCCCAGATGCGTCGCGCCGTCAGCGAGCAGATCAAGGCCCTGCAGGATCTTTCCGACATCATCGGCAAGTCCTCCTCGGCGCTGGAAATCTCCCGCCCGGCCGTGCAGGCAACCGTTGTTCAGCAGCCGGTGCAGCAGGCCCGTGTGGAGCCTGTCCGCGAAGAGGCAACACCGCCGTTGCGCGGTAGCCTCGGCCTTGAGCGGGCCGCGACAGCCACCGTGCCGCAGCGCGCGCAGCCCCTGCCCGCCGAAGGCGACAGCAAGGCGGCCGGCGAAGGCGGCTGGATGCGCGATCTCCTGCGCGGCGCCGTCTCGCGAGAGGAAGCGCAGTTCGCCCAGCCGCGCGGCGAAGGCCAGACAGCTCGCCCGGCCGACACCCGCAACCCGCGCCATGTCGTCGAATCGCTGAACTCGCTCTCGGTCGATATCGCCCGGGCCATCGATCACGACGCCTCGGTCGACCTGTGGCGGCGCTACCAGCGCGGTGAGCGCGACGTCTTCACGCGCCGTCTCTACACGCTGAAGGGCCAGCAGACGTTTGACGAGATCAAGCGCAAGTATGAGCGCGAGCCGGAATTCCGGACCGCCGTCGACCGCTACATCGCGGACTTCGAAAAGCTGCTCGCCGACGTCGCCCGCAACGACCGCGACAAGGCGATGACACAGACCTACCTCACCTCGGATACCGGCAAGGTCTACACCATGCTGGCGCATGCCGCGGGCCGCTTCAGCTAAGCGGACTGGAAACCGAACCGAAAACGGCCGCCACAAGGCGGCCGTTTTATTTTGGGGGCTCGCAAGCCAAGGGAATGGAGACGCAAGGAGAGTAGCAGGCCTCGTTACCGGGCCAATCCCGCCCGGCAGCGGCGCACATTGTCCCACTTTCCTCTTTTCGACATGCGAAACCTTATAATCCGCCCTCTTACCCTCTATATGCGGTTCGATATGCCGGAACACGCATGGGAGAGAGTGACGAAAATGATTTTGATACAGGGATTTGGGCGCGGGCTGGCAATGCTGGCAATGGCGCTGATGGTGATGATGACGCTGGTGGACGTGGCGGAAGCCCGCCGCGCCGGCAGTGGTTTCGGCAGCCGAGGTACCCGCACCTTTACCACGCCGTCGACCACGCGCGCCGCGCCGACCGATGCCCAGCCGATTGACCGCACGATGACCCGCCAGCAGTCGGCCCAGCCGTCCGCAGGCCGCAACACGACGGCCACCAATCCGCGCCCAGGCCTCTTTGGCGGCTTCGGCGGCAGGCTTCTCGGTGGCCTGATGCTCGGCGGCCTCGTCGGCATGCTGCTCGGCTCCGGGCTTGGCGGCGGCATCGGCTTCCTTGGCCTGATCCTGCAGGTCCTGCTGATCGCCGGTGCCTTCCTGTTGCTGCGCCGCATGTTCGCGCAGAGAAACGCACCTGCCTATGCAGGCGCCGGTGCCCAGCGCAACGCCCATCCACAAAACGGTGGATCGGATTTCCAAATCCCGCGCATCGGCGGCGGTAGCCGTCAGGCAACACCGCAGCTGAAGTCCGGTGACGAGATCGGCATCCAGCAAGGCGACCTCGAGCAGTTCGAAAGCATGCTCAAGGAAGTGCAGGCGGCCTATGCAACGGAAGATTTCCGCACGCTGCGCCAGATCACCACGCCGGAAGCCATGTCCTATCTCGCGGAAGAGCTCAGCGACAACGCCACGCAGGGCCTGAGAAACGAAGTGCGCGACATCCATCTGGTGCAGGGCGACGTCGCCGAAGCCTGGCGCGAGGGTGCGGACGAATACGCCACCGTTGCCATGCGCTACGAAAGCATCGACGTGATGCGCGACCGCTCTACCGGCCAGGTCGTTTCCGGCGATCCGGACAATCTCACGGAAGCCGTCGAAATCTGGACCTTCGTGCGCCGCGATGGCGGCGAGTGGAAGGTCTCGGCCATCCAGGGTGTGCAGAACGCCTGACACGACAAGGCCGTGCGCTGCGACAGCAGCCCACGGCCTCTAAAGCAATTCCAGCAAAAGTGCGTAGCGGTTTTGCGTCCGGAATTTCGCGAAAACAAAAAGTCAGAGCGTTTTCGCGATTCGGAGAAAAGCAGAAATGCTCGAGAGCTTTGGTTGATCAGATCGAGCTCAGCGTCCAGCCGACGATATCGGCGGTGACCGCGGCAAAGGCCGCATCAAGCCCCTTCACAAAAGCCGTGCTGCCGGATCCGTTCACTGGCACCGTCGCGCGAAACACCTTCTGCGCCCGCACCGTGCCATTGCGATCATTGAGCAGCTTTGCGGAAATTTCCACCACGGCCGTATTCCCGCCGGAAGTCTGCACCTCGAACGAGCGGATATCGGTGGCGATCTGGTAATCGATCGCAAGCCCCTCGCCCGGCCGTCCCACGCCGCCAACCCGTCCGGTGTTCTCGAAGGCCTGAACCAGCTTGGCCTGCACCATCTTGCTCAGGCTGTCGCTCCATTGCGCCTGGGCGAGATACTGGATCTCCGAAGGCGACGGGCGGATGACGATCTGTTCGCTGTCGAGCGCCTTCAGCGCCGAGGGCTGTGGCACGAGAATCTGCCGGTTCTTGGCGGATGGCCCTTCGACGGATGCCACGGTGGACAGGCTGAACGTGTCGTTCTTGGCCTGTGTGCTGCCGCACGCGGCGAGCGTTGCTGCCAGTACGGCGATGAACGCGGCACGCACCACAGTCCCGTTCCGCAACAACTCCATACCCGATACCGTCATGTCGTCCTCAAACCCTTGTGCCCAGATGTGTAGCAGCGGCACGGCATGCTGTCACGGTTGCGGGAGCGGACAAAGTCACGTCCGACCTCCAGCCGTTAACCATTGTGGAGATAGGGCCACACTTCCCGGCTGGATCACCGCCGGGTGCGGCCGTCATACTGCTTGACCGTCTCGCCGCCGAACAGCAGGCGCTGCGGATTGCGCTCGAAACCGGAGATCGCACTGTCGAGATTCTGGATTGTCCGACGTGTATCGAGCACCAGCGCCTCGACATCCCGCAGGCCGGAGCCGGAGAATCGCTGGATCCCGTCGGCGATCGGTCCGATTCGGCCATTCAGCGTATCGGCGGCCTGCTTGATCGACTGCAGCGTTGCCTTGGCTTCGGCGAACAGTGATTCGGAATCACCCTCGCCCAGGAAGCCGTCGAGCTTTGCCAGCACGCCATCGACCCGCGACGAGGCGGCGTTCAACTTGTTGCTCATCTGCTGCACGTCGGTGATGATCTGGTCGATGTCCTCTTTGCGCTCGCCGATGCTGTTGGCAACGCCGGTGACGGAGGCAATCGCCTTGCGCGCATCCGCCGTCGCCACGGAAATGTTGTCGATCGCCCCGCCGACCTTCTGCGTATCAACGACCGCGACAAGGCTATCGACCTTGTCGAGCGTCGCCGTTGCCCGCTTGCCGAAGGTGTCGAAGGTCTCGGCCGTCTTGCGGAAGCCTTCGACGGTCGTCTTGATGTCGCCCGAGGCCGATGCGATATCCTTGCTGACCTTGTCGACATTGCTGACGAAGTCCTCGACCTTCTTCGGATCGACCGCCTTGATGAGATCGTCGACCGATGCGAGCACCGTGTCCAGGCGGCTGGACAGGTTCGTGAAGGTCTCCGACAGGCCGCCGACGCTTTGCAGGAATTCGTCGATTTTCTCGCCGTTGCGGGCAAGCGAGCCCGAAAACTGATCGGCATTGCGGATCGTGTTGGTGAGCGGGCCGCGTGCGTCCGCGACAAAGCCCTGGATGTCGGTGATCGCGGTGTCTGCCCGCTTCAAGATCTTGTCGGCGGTCGAAAGAATGTTCGTCACGCTGGACTGCTCGGCCTGAAGCACCGCCGGCGTTTCGGTATCGAAGGCCTGGCGAAGGATGTTCTGGTCGTTCGCGCTACCGCCGGAAAGCTCGATATAGGCAGCACCCGTCAGGCCCTGCACTTCGAGCACGGCCTTGGTGGACTGCTTGACCGGTGCGGAGGTCGAGACCTCCGTCATGGCGACGGAGAAAAGCGGATCCTTGGCATCGATGGCAAGGCTGCGCACGGAGCCGACGGGGATGCCGTTGAAACGCACCGGCGAACCGACGGAAAGGCCGTTCGCCGAACCGGGAATGCGGATGGCAAGCTGCGCCATCTCACCGCCGCGACCATATTGCGACATCCAATAGACGAAGCCGAAGGCGGCGGCCATGACCAGCACAGTAAAGAAACCGACGAGGGCGTAATTGGCTTTCGTTTCCATGCTTCAGGCTATCCCGCTCGCAATTCCATCCGCCGGGACCAAGAGGCCCGGATGCTCCTTACGTCTTCCGCACGATCGACCGTGCACGCTTGCCCCGGAAATAGGACTGCACCCACGGATCGTCAAAGGCCAGCATGTCCTCGATCGTGCCTTCAACCAGAACCTTCTTCTGCCCGAGGACGGCGATGCGGTCGCATACCGAAAACAGGCTGTCGAGGTCGTGAGTCACCATATACACGGTCAGTCCGAGGGTGTCGCGCAGTTTGGCGATTAGCTCATCGAATTCGGCCGCACCGATCGGGTCGAGGCCCGAGGTCGGCTCATCGAGGAAGACCAGCGCCGGATCGAGCGCCAGCGCGCGCGCCAGCGCTGCACGCTTGATCATGCCGCCGGAAAGCTCGGAAGGGAACTTGTCCGCCGCTTCGGGCGCAAGGCCGACCAGCTCGATCTTCAGGCGCGCCAGCTCGTCCATCATCGCCTGCGGCAGGTCGAGATATTCGCGCATCGGCACCTGGATGTTCTCCTTCACCGTCAGCGCGGAGAACAGCGCGCCATGCTGGAAGAGCACCCCGAGCTTCATATCGAGCGCCAGGCGCTCCGCCTCGCTCGCCTTATCAAAATCCGTGTCGAAGATGCGGATCGCGCCGGATCGGCGCGACAGAAGCCGCAGCACCGTGCGCATCAGCACCGACTTGCCGGTGCCGGACGCACCGACGAAGCCGAGGATCTCGCCGCGGTAGATATCGAGGTTGAGCTTGTCGAGCACGATGTTGCTGCCGAAGCCGACGGTCAGATCCTTGACCGAGAGCACCACGTTGTCCTGTTTTGCCGAAGTCGAATCCATGAGTATCCCTAGAAGTCGATTGCGGCGTAGAACATGGCGAAGAGGCCATCGACGAGGATGACGACGAAAATCGACTTCACGACGGAGGCTGTGACGTGGCGGCCAAGTGATTCGGCACTGCCGCCGACCTTCAGCCCCTCCACGGAGGCGACGATGCCGATGATCAGCGCCATGAACGGCGCCTTGATCATGCCCGAGACGATCGTCGAAAGGTCGATCGCCTCGCGAAGCCGCGACAGGAACGTGTCGAAGGTGATGCCGGAATAGGACCAGGCGACCGCGGCGGCTCCGAACAGTGCCGCGAAATTGGCAATGATGGTGAGCAGCGGCAATGCCACGGTGAGCGCTACGAGGCGCGGAAACACCAGCACGCCGATCGGGCTCAACCCCATGACCTTCAGCGCGTCGATCTCTTCGCGCATCTTCATCGAGCCGATTTCGGCGGTGATCGCGCTGCCGGAGCGGCCGGCGATCATGATGGCGGTCAGCAGCACGCCGATTTCACGGAGCTGGAGAATGCCAACGAGATCGACGACAAAAACTTCGGCGCCGAAGTAACGCAGCTGGAAGGCGCCCTGCTGGGCGATGATCGCGCCGATCAGGAAGGACATCAGGAGAATGATCGGCACGGCGCGCACGCCCATGCGGTCGATCTGGTGGACGATTGCCGCGGGTGACAGGCCACTCTGGCGCCCGAGCTTCAGCTGCGCACCGCGCACAGCCGAGCCGAGAATGAACATGGCGGCAACCGCATCGTCCCAGACGTCCATCATGGCGCGGCCGATCGGCGCGAAGATGCGCTCGAAGCGCGAGGCGGGTGGCCCCTTCTCCTCACGCGGTTCGGCAAGCTTTTCGGGCAACGCGGCGATCAGATCAGCATAGTGCGCGCCCTGGCGGTCGGTGACGCTCACCTCGCTGCCACCGGCCTGCCGCTCGGTGATCGCCCGGCGCAACAGCCAAGCGCCGGCCGTGTCCATTTCGGCAATACCGCTGAGGTCGATTTCAAGGGAGGCGCCGTTTTTGCGGGCGACCTCGGCCAACCGTTTGCTGGCGGCGACCGCGGTCACGTTCACCCAATGGCCGGAGAGACGCCAGATCTCTCCGTCCTTGCCCGACAGGCTTTCGGTCACGATTTCGGCTGAGGGGCTGGCGGCGGTCAAATCTCTTGCATCTTCCCGTGCTTGGGACAACATGCGCCTGTCTTATCGGCTCGCCGGCCATCTGTCACCGAACGAACCGGTAAAAGCCCCGTCCCGCCTCGATTTTTTCAGGCCCGCCAGGATCGACATGATGCACCGAACCCTTCTTGCCACCCCCGAAAGCTTTCCGATTGCCGGGGCTTTCACGATTTCGCGCGGTGCCAAGACGACGGCCGAGGTGGTGACCTGCACGATCGGCGCTTCGGGGCTGACAGGGCGCGGCGAATGCGTGCCCTACGGCCGCTACGGCGAATCGGTCGCCAGCGTGCTGGCCGCCATAGAGGAGATGCGCGGCGCCATCGAAGACGGCATCGGCCGCGAGGACCTTGCCAACCTGATGCCGGCGGGCGCAGCCCGCAATGCGCTGGATTGCGCGCTGTGGGATCTCGAAGCAAAGCTGTCCGGCGTGCCGACCTGGCAGGTCATCAACACGGCCGCTCCGCAAAAACTCATCACCGCCTATACGCTCTCGCTCGGCGAACCGGAGGCGATGCAGCGCCAGGCGGCGGAACATGCGTGGCGTCCGCTGCTGAAGGTCAAGGTCGGCACCGCCGACGACGCCGAACGCATCCGTGCGGTCCGCGCCGGGGCGCCGGAAAGCGCCATCATCCTCGATGCCAACGAAGGCTGGACGCCGGAAAACCTCGCCTATCATTTCTTGATCTGCGCCGAGGCGCGCATTGCGCTGGTGGAACAACCACTTCCGGCCGATAATGATTCGGCGCTCCGCGACCATGCCCGCCCCATCCTCGTCTGCGCCGACGAGAGCGTGCACCGGGCGGCGGATGTGGCAAAACTCGCCGATCGTTATGACGCGATCAACATCAAGCTCGACAAGGCCGGCGGGCTCACGGAAGCGCTGATGCTGCGTGAGATGGCCAAGGAGCACGACCTGAAGATCATGGTGGGCTGCATGGTCGGCACCTCGCTCGGCATGGCGCCGGCCGTGCTGCTCGCACAGGGCGCCGATTTCGTCGATCTCGACGGGCCGCTGCTGCTTGCCCGCGACCGCGAGCCCGGCCTTCAGTATAAGGGTTCTACAGTCTACCCGCCAGAAGCCGCCCTTTGGGGCTGAGCGCGGGGCGCGACGACCCGGCCGGCAATGATGGCGACGAGGCCGGCCGCGGCGACGAGCGACATCAGGTAAAAACCCTGAACGCCGTACCAGCTGAACGTATAGCCGGAGACGAACGTCGCAATCGCGGTGAACATACCGGTGTAGAAGAAGTAGAGCCCCTGTGCGGCCGCCTCCTGTTCTTCTGCCACACGCTCCACGAGCCGGCTCTGCGCACTCATGTGGATGAGCGCGTAGGTGAAGGCGTGCAGGCATTGCAGCACAAAGTAGCCAGCGAAAGACATCTCCATCGGAAAGAGAATCCAGCGCGCGACGGCCACGCCGCCGCCGACGATCATCATCGACCACAGATTGAAGCGCTGCCTCAGCTGGACGGCAAACAGGAAGAACACCACCTCCGCAAGCACGCCCGCACTCCACAGGATGCCGACATCCACGCCGCTGAAACCCATCTTCTGCCAGTAGATCGCCGAGAAGGCGAAAAGCATGGCGTGGCTGGCGTTGACGAGGGAGACACCGATCAGCATGAACTGCACATCCCGCTGGCGCAGCGTGCTTTTCGTCGGCATCGTCGCGATCGCCGATATCGGGGAAGGCCGGCGCGGCTTGCCGATCCGGGGCGCGATCATCGCGCCGAGCACCGTCAACACGAAGGCAGCCGCCATCGCCGGCAGCACCATGTCACCGCCATAGAG
Organism: Shinella sp. GW821-FHT11G07; assembly: GCF_058808115.1. NCBI lineage: Bacteria > Pseudomonadati > Pseudomonadota > Alphaproteobacteria > Hyphomicrobiales > Rhizobiaceae > Shinella > Shinella sp. GW821-FHT11G07. The sequence goes on along the minus strand of NZ_JBXARJ010000002.1, from coordinate 334,049 downwards.
GCCGGCAAGCCAGCCGCCGGTCATCGTCGCCAGAATGAAAGCGAGCGAGCCCCAGAGGCGCATCCTGCCATAATCGAAATTCCAGCGGCGCACACCGGAAAGCATAATCGCCTCGGTGATCGGGACGTATGGTGAGTAGACCGCACCCTGTAGGGTATAAAGCAGCAGAACGGGCCAGAAAGACCCCGTCGCAAACAGTGCCACCGCCGTCAGCAGAGACAGCAACCCCGACCAGATGAGCACAATCGACCGCTCGCCGATCCGGTCAGCCACCACACCGGCAATGGGTGCGGTGAAGATGCGTACGAACATCGGCACGGCGAGCACGATACCGATCTGGAAATCGCTCATCTTCAGCGTTTCCAGCCAGACAGGAAAGAACGGCAGCGCAATGCCGTTGACCATCATCGGCGCACAGAAAACGAGGGCAATACGCGCGGCGAAGAACGGCGGCGCGCCGGTGGTCACGGAAAACCCGGAAGGGGCGGTCATTGGCGGGGAACCTGCGTTGGAACGCCCTCGGCTCTAGCACGCCGACGTACGTACGCCAATCCGCTATTTCTGCCCTTTGCCGACCATGCCAAATTTGTGAAAGCCGGCTATGCGGCTTCCGACTCGCGGGCCTCGATCGCCAGCATCTGGCGCGACACCGGAACCACCTCGGCAGGCGTCGTTGCGAGCTTCTGCCAGGTGATCAGCTCCATCTCGCCATCATGGTGCTCGGCGATCGCCGTGCAGCTCTCCACCCAGTCGCCGCTGTTGATGTAGCGGATGCCGTCGATCTCGGTGATGACGGCGTGGTGGATATGGCCGCAGATAACGCCATCGGCGTCGTTACGCCGCGCCTCTTCGACGACGACCTTCTGGAACTCGCCGATGAAATTCACGGCCGATTTCACCTGCTGCTTGGCCCAGGATGAGAAGGACCAGTATGGCAGGCCGAGCCGGCGGCGGATGGCGGCGAAGACGACGTTGATGGCGATGGCCGCATCATAGGCCCAGTCGCCGAGATAGGCGACAACACGGGCATGGCGCACGACGACGTCGAATTCGTCGCCATGCAGCACGAGGTAGCGCTTGCCGTCGGCCGCTTCATGGATGATGCGCTCGGCCACCTCGACGCCACCGAAATGGGTGCCCGGGAACTCGCGCAGGAATTCGTCGTGGTTACCGGGGATGTAGATGATGCGCGTGCCCTTGCGCGCCTTGCGCAGCAGCTTCTGCGTCACGTCGTTGAAGGCCTGCGGCCAGTACCAGTTGCGCTTCAGGCGCCAGCCATCGACGATGTCGCCGACGAGCACGATCGTCTCCGCTTCATGATGCCGCAGGAAGTCGATCAGGAAGTCCGCCTTGGCTGCCTTCGATCCCAGATGCACGTCCGAGATGAACAGCGTACGGAAGTAGCGAATGTTCGGGTCAGCGGGGGTCACAGTCATGCGTGGTTCTCCGGGTGGCCGGCCGCCGCGATGATCGTGATAAAGGGCGGCTTTGATACAGTTGAAAACCAGAGTCCTGTTTCAGATTGATGACACACCTATGCCTTTTCGATCCGCAAATAGGCATTGCACCGGTCGATGAATGCGGCTTTATGGAAGGTTCCGAAAACTTCACGTCGCGGCGGTTTCGTGTCAGGAATGGCCGCAACGAAAACAGCATATGGCAGGGAGCATCATGAGCACGGGTGATAAATCGAGGACGCAGGACGGTCCGGTAAGCGGCGACATCGACCAACAGGCCCTCTTCTTCCACCGTTACCCCCGCCCCGGCAAGCTCGAGATCACCGCCACCAAGCCGCTCGGCAACCAGCGCGACCTGGCACTTGCCTATTCGCCCGGCGTCGCCGCACCGTGCCTCGCCATCCGCGACGATCCGAACACCGCCGCCGACTACACGGCGCGCGCCAACCTGGTTGCCGTCGTGTCGAACGGCACCGCCGTTCTCGGGCTCGGCAATATCGGACCGCTGGCCTCCAAGCCCGTCATGGAAGGTAAGGCCGTCCTTTTCAAGAAATTCGCCGGCATCGACGTCTTCGACATCGAAATCGACGCGCCGACCGTCGACGAGATGGTCAATGTCGTGTCCGCGCTGGAGCCGACCTTCGGCGGCATCAACCTGGAAGACATCAAGGCGCCGGAATGTTTCGAGGTGGAGCGCCAGTTGCGCGAGAAGATGGATATCCCCGTCTTCCACGACGACCAGCATGGCACGGCGATCATCGTCGCCGCCGCGGTGCTGAACGGCCTGGAACTGGCCGGAAAGTCGCTGCATGAAGCGAAGATCGTCACCTCCGGAGCAGGCGCCGCGGCACTCGCCTGCCTCAACCAGCTCGTCGTGCTCGGTGCCAAGATCGAGAATATCTGGGTGCACGATCTCGAAGGCCTCGTCTACAAGGGCCGCGACGTGCTGATGGACCAGTGGAAGGACGTCTACGCGCAGGATACCGACAAGCGTCAGCTTTCCGAAAGCATCGACGGTGCCGACGTCTTCCTCGGCCTTTCGGCCGCCGGTGTGCTGAAGCCGGAACTGCTCGCCCGCATGGCTGAACGCCCGCTGATCATGGCGCTCGCCAACCCGACGCCGGAAATCATGCCGGAAGAAGCCCGCGCCGCCCGCCCGGACGCCATGATCTGCACCGGCCGCTCGGACTTCCCCAACCAGGTCAACAACGTCCTCTGCTTCCCCTACATCTTCCGCGGCGCGCTCGATTGCGGCGCGCGCACGATCAACGAGGAAATGAAGATGGCGGCGGTGCGGGCGATCGCAGCGCTTGCCCGCGAGGAAGTGTCCGATGTTGCCGCCCGCGCCTATTCCGGCGACACGCCGAGCTTTGGCCCGAACTACCTGATCCCCTCACCCTTCGACCAGCGCCTCATCCTGCGCATCGCGCCGGCCGTTGCCCGCGCGGCGGCTGAAACCGGCGTTGCCACGCGTCCGATCACCGATTTCGACGCCTATCTCGACCAGTTGAACCGCTTCGTCTGGCGCTCGGGCTTCATCATGAAGCCGATCTTCGCCGCCGCGAAAAAGGCCGAAAAGAAGCGCGTGATCTTCGCCGAAGGCGAGGACGAGCGCGTGCTGCGCGCCGCCCAGGTGCTGCTGGAAGAGGACATCGCCAAGCCGATCCTCATCGGCCGCCCGCACATCATCGAAACGCGCCTGAAGCGGTATGGCCTGCGTGTGCGCCCGACGGTCGATTTCGAGGTGGTGAACCCGGAAGACGATCCGCGTTACCGTGACTATGTCGACGAGTACTTCCGCATCGTCGGCCGCAAGGGCGTGAACCCGGAAGCCGCCCGCACCATCGTGCGCACGAACCAGACGGTCATCGGCGCGCTTGCCGTCAAGCGCGGCGACGCCGATGCTCTGATCTGCGGCGTCGAAGGTCGCTATGCCCGCCATCTGCGCGATGTGCGCCAGATCATCGGTAAGCGGGACGGCGTGCTCGATTTCTCGGCGCTCAGCCTGCTCATCTCGCAGCGTGGCGCCACCTTCTTCACCGATACCTACGTCACCTGCGAGCCGACAGCCGAAGCGGTGGCCCAGATGACGGTGATGGCGGCGCAGGAAATCCGCCGCTTCGGCATTACGCCGCGCGCCGCCCTCGTCTCGCATTCGAACTTCGGTTCGCGCGATTCCGAGAGCGCCTTCAAGATGCGCCACGCCATGGAGCTTGTGCGGGAGACGGACCCGGATCTCGAGGCTGACGGTGAAATGCACGGCGATGCCGCCATTTCCGAGGCCCTGCGCCAGCGCGTCATGCCGGATTCGACGCTGACGGGTGAAGCAAACCTGCTCGTCTTCCCGAATCTCGACGCCGCAAACATCACGCTCGGCGTGGTCAAGACGATGACGGACAGCCTGCATGTCGGCCCGATCCTGCTCGGCGCCGCCCTGCCCGCCCACATCCTGTCGCCGTCCGCCACGTCGCGCGGCGTCGTCAACATGGCCGCCCTTGCCGTGGTCGAAGCCTCCTATCCGGAAGGTTCGATCTGATCGGAAAGGCTTGACTTACGAAACGGCCGCCGCTTCGGCGGCCGTTTTCGTTTTTGGCGCCGGGCGGGCACCATCATGTGCCTCCCACCAGTCGCCCAGCGCATCGATCAGCGGCATCACGGTAAGTCCGGCAGGCGTCAGATCGTATTCGACGCGTAGCGGATAGCCGTCGAAGACGGTGCGCTCGACCAAACCGGCCTTTTCCAGCTTGCGCAATTCCAGCGTGAGGATGCGATGCGAGACGGTCGGATTGTCCCGTCGCAGATCGCTGAAACGCTTGGTGCCATCCTTCAGATAGTAGATCAGCAGCGTCGGCCAGCGGCCGCCCAGCACCTGCATGACCTCCTCGATCGGGCAACGGGAAACGAGATCCTTCATGGCAGACTCCGGCGTGGTGACAAAAATGTGCGTAATTTACATGGGGGCGGGCAAGGCTTAGGTCCAGTGTCGCTGCGCAGCGTGGTCAACAGAAATCACGGAGAACAACATTGGAACCGATCCTCATCTACGGCTTCCCCGCCGGAAGCTCCATGGGCCTCGTTGCAGCACTTGAATGGCTCGGCAAGCCCTACAGGCTCTGCCGCGTCGACATGCTGGGCGAAATGCGCGACCCCGCCTATGCCCGCCTCAACGCCCGGCACGAGACGCCGGCCCTCGTCACCGATGACGGCCGCGTCATCACCGAAACCATGGCGATCGCTCATTGGCTCGCGGCGCGCGACACGGAACGGCGCATCAGCTTCGCCCCCAACGCGCCCGAAACCGCCCGCATGATCCAGCTGATGGCCTATATCAACACCGGCTTCACCGGCGCCTTCAGCCCGCTTTGGTCGGCGCTGGAGATGGAGACGCCGGACCCGGTGCTGCAGCAGTCGCTGCAGACGTATGGACGTAAAGGCGTCATCGAGCGGCACGACAAGCTGGAGGCCATGCTCGGCGACACACCCTACCTCGTGGGCGAGCATCCCACGCTGGCGGACGGGGTGCTCATCGGCGTCGCCCGTTGGCTCGACTATCACGAGGTGGCACCGGCAAGCCGCTGGCCGCGCATCGAAAAGGTTCGCAGCTTGTTGGAAGCAAACCCGGCGGTCAACTTCGCTACGGCGCTGGAAGCCGGTGAAACGCCAGCCGGCTCTGGCGCTTTCAAAGGCCATATCCCGCTCGCCGAGGTGATCGAGCGTTTCGGCCGCGGTTGATCGCGGAAGGCCGGGCCAACGCCCGGCCTTTCCCTCATACAGCCACAAGTTCCACCCGGCGCGTGATGCCGATCGCCGCCAGAAACGGCTCATCGTGACTGACGACGAGGAGCGCGCCGTCATAGGCGCGCAGCCCCGCCTCCACCGCTTCGATCGAATCGATGTCCAGATGGTTCGTCGGCTCATCGAGGATCAGCAGCGCCGGCGGCGTGCCACCACCAAGCACGCAGGCGAGGCCCGCGCGCAGCAACTGCCCGCCGCTGAGACTGCCGACGATCTGCAAGGCAGCATCGGCGCGGAACATGAAACGCGCCAATGCCGCACGGCAGGTATTTTCATCTGCGCCGGGATTGAGTTGCCGGAAATTGTCGCGGATCGACAGCGATGGATCGAGCAGGCTCACACGCTGATCGAGCATGGCGACGTCGGTGAAGACCCGCACGATCCCCTGCCAGGGCTGCAACTGGCCGGTGATGAGGGCAAGCAGCGTCGTCTTGCCGGAACCGTTCGGCCCCGTCACCGCGATCCGCTCGGGCCCGGTCATCACCAGGGAAAGATCACGCAGCACCGGCTGGTCCGGCGCGTAACCGACCGTGACATTCTCGATCTTCAACACCGTCTTGCCAGTGGCCAGATGGGTCGATGGCACGGCAACGGTCAGCGGCTGGAGGATTTCGATGCGCTCGCGCGCCACGGTCACCGCCTCGGCAGCTTGCCCCTGCCGGCTTTCGGCAAGGCGGGCATTGGCACCGCTCGTCAACTCGCTGCGCTCCTTCATGGCGCCCAGCATGATGCGGGGAATATCGCCCCGCGCCTTCTTCCGGCGTCCGGCGCTGTCCTTGCGTGCCTTGCGCTCGGCAATGGCCTGCATGGTCCGCGCCACCTCCGTGGCCTGTTTTTCGGCATCAGCAAGGTCGCGGTGCGCGGCCGAAAGCTCCAGCGCCTTGCGGGCGCGATAGGCGCTCCAGTTGCCGCCATAGCGCGCGGCGCCTAGCGTTGTCAGCTCGACGATAGCGTCCATCGTTTCGAGCAGCTCCCTGTCGTGGCTGACGACGATCGCGCCTGCCCGCCAGCCCGCAAGCAGGTCGATGACCGCCCGGCGCCCTTCCCGGTCGAGATTGTTGGTCGGCTCGTCGAGCAGCAGGAAATCCGGTTCGCTGAAGATGAGGGCTGCAAGCGCCGCGCGTGTGCGTTGCCCGCCGGACAGCGCCGTCAAAGGTGTGCCCGGTTCGGCAGACAGACCGACACGGGCAAGAGCTGTGGCAAGCCGCGTCTCCAGCGTCCAGTCCGCATCGGCAAGGGCATCGGCGTCCGCCTCGCCACGCTCTGCACGGTCAAGCAGATCGAGAGCCTCGACGATGCCGAAGAGGCTTGCGACCGTTTCATCCGCCGCGACCTGCACGCACTGACGCAGCAGGCCGAGCGTGCCGTCCACCGAGACGGTGCCGGCCTGTGGCGCAAGATCGCCGGTCACGAGCTTCAGCAATGTCGTCTTGCCGACGCCATTGCGGCCGACAAGGCCCGCGCGCTCGGCACCGAAGCTCAGATCGAGATTCGAAAGGAGGGTGTGGCCGTCAGGCGTGGACCACGTGATTTTGGAAAGGGTGATGGAAGCAAGCATGGTAATCCCCGAGAACAAAACGAAATCGATTTGTGTTCGGGTTGAATTCCATGGTGCACCAGCCGGTCAGCATTGACGATGCCGGAGATTTAGGGCCGAACCGGCCGGCTTGCAAGCCCGAGGCCGGTTCGGCAGATCGAAAGCCTCAGGTAGCCGGCGGCTGATCCAGCCGCTTCGACCACTCGTCCGCCTTGCCATTGCCGGCGGGATGCCAGGGCGATCCCTTGAGGCCGAGCTTGCCGCGCAGGCCCATCGCCGAAATGATCAGCCGGTTCATGCCGGAGGCGATGAAGGGCAGCGACGCGAGGTGCAGGCCGGTGAACGGCAGGAAGGGATTGCGGCGCAGCGACCCATAAATCTCGATGCGCGTCGTCGTCTTGTAGCTCGGGCTGCGCGCGTGGAAACCGTGCGTGTCGGCGACGATCAGCGTATTGGCCTTAACGGTCATCTTGACCGGCTGGCCATAGCCGAGCGCACCCAGTTCATCAGGCATGATGCGCAGCGAGCCACGGGCGGAGTAGATATTTTCGATGGCATCGGGATTCTCGCTGATGCGACGCTCCCAGGCGATGCGCTGCGGTGTCATCTCGTGCGAGCCGGGCACATAAGCGAAGGGGCCGTCTTCCTCCTCGACGTCGCGCAGGAAGAGCCAGGCCTTGGCCGTCGGCTGGAACGTATCGCTGTGCAGGGCGGTCTGCGGATCGGTCGAGCCCTTGGCGATGACCGACGGCAGGGCCATCACCACCTGCACGACGAGCAGCGGCTGGCCGGCATGGGACGATACGTAGCGCAGCAGATTGGTGAGCCGCGGGTCGTTGCGCGCCGCCTTGAAGCCCGGCAGGCTTTCCAGGTCGCTGTCGTCGATGATCGCGCGGCGGGTGACTGTGGCGCCCTGCTTCATATCGTAACGCTCGAAATCGCGCTCGGCGAGTTCGCGCGTGACCGCGGCGAAATCTTCGGGGGACAGGAAGTTCTCGATCTTCACGAAGCCGTTCTCGGCATATTGCCGGCGATATTCCGGCGCGACCGTGCTTTCCAGCTTGGTCCGGCGCCAGGCCGCCATGCGCATGGCGAGCGAGACGCGCTTTTCATGCAGCCCTTTCCTGTTCAGCCATTTGCTGCCGATGATGGGATTGTCGGCGAAGGATTTGGCGCCGGACGCGACCTGAAGCGCGTAGAGAGGACTGAGCAAGACTGACGAAATCCGCATGTGCACCTGCCTGCAAGGGCCGGTCTCCCCTTGAGGGCGACTGCGCGAGAAGCGCGCATACCGGCTGTTGTATGTGCCGAGAGTGCTACACCAAGCCCTGGGGGAGATCAATTACGCCCCTTCACCAAAAAGGTGAGTATTCAAATCATGTTTCTCTTGCGCGTTAATCACAAATGCGGGAGCGCGTTGCGCTTCCCCCCCGGTAGCCTATGATAAGGCCTGCATATGCGGCGGGATTGCCGCCCAAACGCACATTCATGGGATCGACGACTTGAAAAGACGCGCCAGTCTTCTTTTTGCCGTTGCTACCGGCCTGCCGCTGTTATTCTTCGGCGGCACGGCGGCCGCGAACGTGTGCGAGCGCATCCAGGCTGAGCTTGCCAACCTGCCCCGGGTGCTGGTCGATACGTCGAGCGCCCGCAAATATGCCGGCGCCATCGCGCGCCAGAACATCCAGCTTCGCAAGGCCAAGGGCGACCAGCGCCGCCTCGGCTGTTCGGGCGGCAGCATCATCGTCGTCGGTGGGCCGAACGCTGAAGCGTGCGACACGCTGGAGTCGGTCATTGGCAAGATGGAGCGCAATCTCCAGATCCTCGACAGGAAGCGCCGCGAATTCGCCGGCGGCACCTCAACGGACGGCAAGCGCAGGCGCCTGCTCGCCTCGTTTGAGACGAACGGCTGCAACGACGAAGCGAAAGTGATGCCCGTCGCGGCGACCGAGACGCTGCGCACACCAGATGAAACACACAGCCTGCCGCTCGGCACCATGCCTGATGGCAGCGGGCGGCTGGAATTGCGCTCGCTTGGCGGCAGCAATGGCCATGGCAACCTGCGCACCGTCTGCGTGCGCACCTGCGACGGCGGCTTTTTCCCTATCTCCTCCGGCGCCACGCCACTCGATTTTCGCCGCGACCAGCAAGTCTGCAGCATGATGTGCCCGCAGACGGAAACCGAGCTCTTCTATCAGTCGATGACGAACGGGCAGGAAACCGACCAGATGACCTCGACGGTTACCGGTCGCCCCTATTACGAGCTGCAGAACGCCTTCTCCTACCGCACGCGTGACCTTTCCAAGCCCGGCGCCTGCGGCTGCAACCTCTCGGCCTATTACCAGGAGATGATCAAGCGCGAGAAGGCGCTGAAGGGCGACCCTGCGCAGGCATCGACCGGCGACGACGGCGGTTCCATCACCAGGATCGATACCCTGCCGAAAAAGGCGGAAACAGCGGTCAAGACGCCGGTGACGATCGAGGAACGCGACTACGATCCGGCGACCAGCAAGGTGCGCACCGTCGGCCCGGTCTTCCTGCCGGCAAACCAATCCGCCATCGACCTCGGCCGTCCGGCCGATGCCGGCGTCAACTGACGTCGGTTTCCGGCCAGCGCTCCTCGAACACCAGTTCTTCCAGCGGCAGGCGCTGTCGCCAGCCCTTCACCGCAAGCTCCGGCTCGGCATAGAGTCGGTCGACGAAACCGACGCACAGCCAGGCGACGATCTCGATATGCTCGGGTATGCCGAGGATGTTCCGGACGTCGCTGTCGTGAAAGATGCTAACCCAGCCGACGCCGACCCCTTCCGCCCGCGCCGCGAGCCAGAGGTTCTGCACGGCGCAGACCGTCGAATAGACATCCATGCGCGGATTGTGGGTGCGGCCGAGCACCACCGTTCCGCCGCGTGTTGGATCACAGGTCACGCAAATCGAGAGCGGCGCCTTTAGAATGCCCTCGAGCTTCAGGGCGCGATAGTGCTCCTGACGCTCGCCTTCGAACATCGCCACCGCCTCGGCATTGGCTTTTTGAAACGCGGCATGCACCCGCCGCCGCGTCGCCTCGCTGCGCACCGTGAGAAAATTCCACGGCTGCATGAAGCCGACCGACGGCGCGCTGTGTGCGGCATGCAGCAGGCGGCCGACGAGGTCGTCCGGCAATGGTTCGGGCAGAAACTGGTCACGCACGTCGCGGCGCGTTTCGATGGCACGATAGACGGCTTGCCTGTCCTCGCAAGAAAAGGCGCCCGCCCGGACCAGAGGGTCCCACGGTTCGGTTCGCATCGTTTTCTCCCCAACAATGCGCACAACCTGCCGCCGTCCACGCGGGTTCGGTCTATCTTGCCAGGCCGGTCTTCTGACTTCGGGTCACGCAGCAAGCACCTGCCTTCCCGGTTGAGCAACCAGTGGCAAAAGCCTGAATCGATTCAAGCTTTTACGGCGCACGCCATCCCCGTCACAGCGTTGGGCACGTTCCGGACCTGGGCTTTTCAAGCCCGCACCGGATTCCCGATTCTCCCGCAAAAAGCGGGCACCTGACGGGAGCGATATGCGCATGACCGGACGATGCGATCAAGCCCGCTTGCGCCGCGGGCCTGTCCATCTGCGGCTCACTAGGCGGCGCGGGCCTCGCCGGCGTCGGCAATCTCGGCCCTGTCCATGTCACCGGCATGGACGGCACGATTGCGGCCGGCGTTCTTGGCAGCATAGAGCGCGGCGTCAGCCATTACCATGACGTCGTGCACCGTCTTGCCGTGCTGCGGAAACTGGGCGATGCCGGCGCTGCCGCCAATGAGAAGAAGCTGCCCGTCATAGGCGATCGGGATCTGCGCATCCAGAACGAGGCTGGCGGCAAGCTCCACCAGATGCTCACGGCTATGTTCGCCGGTCAGCAGAACGCAAAACTCGTCGCCCCCCAGGCGGGCGACGCAACCGCGCCGGCCGACACGCTCGGAGAACCGCCTGGCGACGGCCTGGAGCACCGCATCCCCCGCTGCATGCCCATGCCGGTCGTTGACTGCCTTGAACCTGTCGAGATCGAGCGCGAGGATCGCGAAGGGCTTGTTCTCGCCCTTCTTGATGGCGCGCGACACTTCCTCGTCAAAACCGCTGCGGTTCTTGAGGCCGGTCAACGGATCGTGCCGTGCGAGGAAGGCGTTCTTCGTCTCGCTGCGCTGGAGCGCGCGGACGAGCGCGGAAAAGCGCAGGGTGACGAACAGCATGACGCCGGCAAACACCAGAACGAACAACGCGATCTGCGGCAGCGCCGAGCGCCAGACGAAGGATCCGGGCATGTTGGGCCGCCAGGACGTGACCATCGGATTGTAGGTATCCCCGCCGACCGGCGTCATCAGCAACCCCGGCTCCTGTGTCACGATCGGCGTGAAGCCAAGATCGCGCACGCCGAGGCGCCGTTCGGTGTTTGCCAGCATCTTTTGCGAAACGGGTTTGACGGTGATCAGCAGCGTCGGCTCAAGCCGGTTCGCGGGGATGTAAAGTGTCTTGGGAATAACCGCCTGCACGACGACGATGCTCATCACCCGGTCGATCAACCGCATGCCGGAAACGTGGATTTCGGGCAGTGCCGGCGTCAGCAGGTCCGGATCCGCCTTGGCACCGGCCACCACCCAACCGCCGCGATCGGGCGACAGCGCCTCGCGATAGGCGCGCTCGGCCCTGCGGGTGAGATCGCTCACCCAGTGCAGCTTTTCGCGGGCCTTGCGCTCGGAAACCTTTTCACCGCGCTGTACGCCCAGCACCTTTTCACCATCCGGCGAGGTAAGGATCATCCAGGAGAAACCGAAATCGGACCACATCCAGTCCCGCATCTGGTCGCGCACGAAGGTGTCGTCCGGCATGCCGTCCGCCAGTTCGTTGAACGCCTTGTCCCAGAAGGAGAGCTGGCTCTGGTATTGCACGACCTGGTCGATCTGGTGGCTGAACTCGTTGCGCACCAGGGTGCGCTCGGTCTCGGCGACGAAACTGTCGGCCCGCTCGATTGCATGGTCCAGAACGAGATAGTTGGCGGCTCCAAACAGCAGGACGATCATCAAGGCCGCCGCCCGGATCGCCCAACCTACACCGCGTCGCCGCGTCGTGCGGCCCAGTTCAGCCTTGCCCGTCATTGTTTCCCTGCCTGTCCCCCACCCTTTCCGGGCATTGTTGGGAGGAGACTAACTGACAGACGGCAAAATTCGCTTAAACGGGCTGGTGAGTGAAAACTTAACTCACGCTCACCGGAAATGGGGATCACCCAGCCGGCGCGTAGCGCACGAAAGCGAATTCTGTGCCATCCGGCGACCAGTTCGGCACGTTCATCGTGCCCTGCCCGCCGAAAAGCTCGAACAGAATCCGTGCGTTGCCGCCGTCCATGTCCATGAGGCGCAGGCGCACATCGAGATCGCGGGGATGATCGAAAACGTCGCCCTCGTAGGAGAGCACGAGCAGGTGTTTTCCGTCCGGCGAAGGGTGTGGGAACCAGTCACCATAGGGGCTGTCGGTGATGCGCGTCGGCTCGCTGCCATCCGGGCGCACGCGCCATATCTGCATGCGGCCGGTGCGGCTGGAATTGAAGTAGATCCACTCGCCATCGGCAGAATAATCCGGCCCGTCATTGCGCCCTTCGCCGAAGGTCACACGCCGCTCCTCGCCGCCTGCCACCGGGATGGTGTAGATGTCGAAGACATCGCCCCGGATGCCACAATAGGCGAATGTTTCGCCATCCGGCGACCAGCCATGCCAGTAGGACGGCAGGTTCGGCGTTACCAGCCGCGGCGTGCCGCCCTCGGCCGACAGCACATAGATCGCCGACTTGCCGAACTCGACCTTGTCGCTGATCGCCAGCAACGTGCCATCGGGCGAAAGCCCGTGGTCATTGTTGCAAAGCGTCGCAAACGCCGTGTCGATCTGCATGGGTTCGCCGCCATCGAGCGAAAGGCGATAGAGCAGCCCGTCGCCGTTGATGACCAGAAAACGCCCATCCCGCGAAAAATTCGGCGCCTCGACGAGCCGCTCCGTCTGCCACACGACGCGGGTTTCGCCAGTAACGATATTGTGGATCTCGACGGAACTGCGCATGGCCTTCTCCTGTCGTTATTGTCGCTCGTCGACCACCGGCAACAGCTTCCGGCAGATGGATTGCATGCGCACGAAATTGCTGTGCTCGCGCCAGGTCGAAACGAAACCCCAGGCCAACAGCAAAAGGATACAGATGAAGGCCACGCCGGTGATGACCAGGCTGCCGGTCGCAAGGCCGTAGATGCCGAACACTGCCGGCGTCGCGAAATAGGCAACCTGCGCCGAAACCTGCCGGCCGGCCGACACGTCGCTCAGCGACCACAACCGGATGAGCTTGATTTCCTCCGGTGTGAAATCCGGGCGGTCTTCGTCACCGCCCGGCTCGCTGGAGCGCGCCTCCACGCCCTACCCCCGGTCCCGGAATCGGTTGGTGATCGGGTAGCGGCGGTCACGGCCGAAATTCTTCTTGGTGATTTTCACGCCCGGCGCCGATTGCCGGCGCTTGTATTCGGCGATGTAGAGCAGGTGCTCGATGCGGTGCACGGTTGCCGCATCATGGCCGCGCGCAACGATTTCCTCCGTGCTCATTTCCAACTCGACGAGGCATTCGAGGATGTCGTCGAGCACCGGATAGGGCGGCAGCGAGTCCTGGTCGGTCTGGTTGGGGCGCAGTTCCGCGGACGGGGCCTTGTCGATGATGTTGTTCGGGATCACCTCGCCCGTCGGGCCGAGCGCGCCTGGCGGCACATGCCCGTTGCGCCAGCGCGACAGCGCGTAGACCTGCATCTTGTAGAGGTCCTTGATGGGATTGAAGCCGCCGTTCATGTCGCCGTAAAGCGTGGCGTAGCCAACCGACATTTCCGACTTGTTGCCCGTCGTGACGACCATCGAGCCGAACTTGTTGGAGATCGCCATGAGGATCGTGCCGCGCGTACGGCTCTGCAGGTTTTCCTCGGTGATGCCCTCTTCCGTGCCTTCGAAGGTTTCCGATAGCGCCGAGAGGAAGCCTGTAACGGGCGCCTCGATCGGCACGATGTCATAACGGCAGCCGAGCAGCTTGGCGCAGTCGGCTGCGTCCTTCAGAGAGTCCTTCGAGGTATAGCGGTAGGGGAGCATCACGCAGCGCACCCGCTCCTCGCCCAGCGCATCGACGGCGATTGCCGCGCAGATCGCCGAATCGATGCCGCCGGACAGGCCGAGCACGACATTCTTGAAGCCGTTCTTGTTGACGTAGTCACGGAAGCCGAGCAGGCAGGCGCGGTAGTCCGCCTCCTCCTTCTCCGGAATACGCGACATCGGTCCGCCGTCGCAAACCCAGCCCTCGCCATGCTTCTTCCAGGTGGTGAGCGCGATCGTTTCCTCGAACTGGCTCATCTGGAAGGCGAGCGTCTTGTCGGTGTTGAAGGCGAAGCTCGCGCCGTCGAAGACGAGTTCGTCCTGGCCACCGAGCTGGTTGGCATAGAGCAGCGGCAGGCCGGTCTCGATGACCTGCTTCAGCGCCACCTGGTGGCGAATGTCGACCTTGCCGCGATAGTAGGGCGAACCGTTCGGCGAGAGCAGGATTTCCGCTCCGCTTTCGGCTAGCGTCTCGCAGACGCCGAGTTCGCCCCAGATGTCCTCGCAGATCGGAATGCCGAGACGCACGCCGCGGAAATTCACCGGTCCGGGCATGGCGCCCTGGTCGAAGACGCGCTTTTCGTCGAACTCGCCGTAGTTTGGCAGGTCCACCTTGTCGCGCACGGCGATCACCTTGCCGCCATCGAGCACGGCGACGGCATTGTAGCGCCCCGTCTCATCCTGCCGCGGGAAGCCGATAATGACGCCGGGGCCGCCATCAGCGGTGTCGCCAGCGAGAGCGTCAATGGCGCGGCGGCAGGTGTTCAGAAAGGCGGGCTTCAGCACCAGATCTTCCGGCGGATAGCCAGAGATGAAAAGCTCCGTCAGAAGGAGGAGGTCGGCACCTTGCCGGCCCGCATCCTCGCGGGCCGCACGCGCCTTGGCGAGGTTTGCGGCAACGTCGCCGACGGTCGGGTTCAATTGCGCGACGGCGATGCGCAGCGTTGCCTTTTCAGTCTGGGAAGTCATGTCTGCGGACCCGTTTCCTTCAGAACAGTTCCAGCAAAAACGTGCAGCGCTTTTGCGTCCGGAACTGCAAAAAACATAGGGACAGAGCGTTTTCGCGTTTCAGGGAAAGCGGAAAATGCCCTGGTGTCCGATCCTGCTGCCGCGCGCGGCTATCGCTCTCTCGAACGGTCGAGAAGCTCTTTAGAACATCACAAGCGCTTTGGGAATGAACCGCGACGCCGTTTGCGCGCGCTTCAGCACAAAACCCTCGTTTTTCAGGCAGTTCCGCCGACCATTGCGACGGTGCAACAGAGGGAACCAAAGCACGGGGAGAACGTTGCAGAAACCGTTCATCTCCTGTTCAAGATGACGTCCGTATGACAGATACACGAAACTTTTATGAAATCTGGAGACGGCTTTGGCTCTGTTCACTCCCGCAGCCGTGGCGATCAATACCACAGAAGGCCTTGCCGTCGAGGCAGGCTTTTTCGCGCGCCACGCCAAGGCGCTCGCCGTGCTGCGTTCACTCGCCGTTTCCGGGCTTCTTGCGCTCCTGACCGTCATCGTCATCGAGTTGATCACGCGCGGCTCGGTCGAGCAGACGTGGATCTATTTTACCAATCTCGAACAACCCGCCTGGACCACCACGGGCGTGTTCTTCCTGCTCTATCTCGCCATCGACGCGCTGATCGGCCGGCAGCACAAGGCGGTGCTGCTGGTATCCCCGCTCGTCATGCTGATGGGCGTCATCTCGCAGCAGAAACAGGTTTTCCTCACCGACCCGCTCTATCCGACCGACCTGCTTTTCGGCCGCCAGATCATGGAACTGATGCCGGTGCTCGTGCAGGACAGGCCGTGGACCGCTGCGGGCCTCGCGCTGGCCGTCGTCGCTGCGATTGTCGGCCTCATCAGCCTTTGGGTCTTCGCCTGGCGCCGCTTCCGTCCGCTGACCAGGAAAGAGCGCCTGACGCGGCTTGCCATTGCGCTGCCGCTGCTCGCCGGCTTCGTCTCGATCATGGACTACAACGAATTCTCCTGGGTTCGTGACCGGCTCAAGGTGTTCCCGATCATGTGGGACCAGGCGGAAAACTATCGCCACAACGGCTTCATGATGGCCTTCGCCATCAACCTGCCGATGGCCAACGTGCAGGCGCCGTCCGGCTACATGATCGACGCGATCGACAAGATTCCGTCAAAGCCCATGCCGGTCGGCACGACGCACCGTTCCAAGCCCGACGTCATCGTCGTCATGAGTGAATCGCTGTGGGACCCGACGCGCCTCGAGAACGTAAAGCTCTCGGCCGATCCGATGCCGGTGATCCGCGAAAACCAGAGCGGCGGCGTGTTCTCGCCGGAATTCGGTGGCCTGACCGCCAATGTCGAGTTCGAGGCACTGACCGGCTTTTCCAACGCCTTCCTGCCGACGGGCAGCATTCCCTACCAGCAGTATGTGCGCAAGCCGATCCCGTCGCTCGCCACGTTCTTCCGCGCGGAAGGCTATACCGCGCGCGCCATTCATCCGTTCTCCGGCTGGTTCTGGAACCGTTCGAGCGTTTACAAGGCCTTCGGTTTCCAGACCTTCAAGGACGTCGACAAGATGCCGCCGCTGGCAAAACGCGGCAACTTCACCTCGGACGAGGCACTGACCAAGGAAATCATCCGCCAGGCCGACATGCAGGAAGATCCGTTCTTCTTCTTCACCGTCACGCTGCAGGGTCACGGCCCCTATGATGACGGCCGCTACGCGAAGACCGACATCGACGTCGAAAGCAAACTGGACGCGCGAGACACCCGCATGCTCGCAAGCTACGCCCAGGGCGTGAAGGAAGCGGACGGCAGCCTGAAGATGCTGATGGACTGGGCGAAGGAGCGCGATCGCGAGACGATCATCGTCGTCTTCGGCGACCATCTGCCGCCGCTCAACACGGTCTACCAGAATTCCGGCTACATGCCGGGCATCACCGCCTCGCGCAAGGGCACGCCCGAGCAGATGCAGAAGGAGCACGAAACGCCCCTCGTCATCTGGTCGAACAAGACCGGCGTGGAAAAGGAAGTCGGCACGATCAGCCCGGCCTTCCTGTCCTACTTCATCCTCAAGGAAGCCGGCTTCGAGCATCCCTACTACACAGGCTTCCTGGGTGCGGTGCACGACAAGCTGCGCGTCATCGACCGCTACATGCTGATCGACGCCAAGGGCAAGGGCACCGCCGGCTGGGCGCGTAAGAAGACGATCGACCCGCTGGTGCGCGACTTCCGGTTCCTGCAGCACGACATCATGTTCGGCAAGCAGTATGGCCTGGAGCGTTTCTTCAACTCCCATGCGGAACTGATGGCGGCGGGCTTCTGACAAGCAGCCGAACCGCGCTAGGCTAGGGCTCCGATTCCTTTTTCCGGAGCCCCGGCCATGAGACCCTTCGACGACGCTGCCCAGATCCTCTTCGGCAAAGCCGCCGACGAACTCGACGAAACCGAACGCGAGGTCCTTCTCCACTCCCGGGAAGGGCGAATCCTGTCGGAAGACAGGAACGTCGCTTACGAATCGAAACAATCGGTCGGTGAACGCATAGCCGATGGCATTGCCCGCGTCGGTGGCTCCTGGGCCTTTATCATCGGCTTCCTTGTCTTTCTTGTCCTGTGGACGGTCGGCAACACGATCGTGTTCGCGCGCGAGGCCTTCGACCCCTACCCCTTCATCTTTCTCAATCTCGTGCTTTCCATGATCGCCGCCCTCCAGGCGCCGATCATCATGATGTCCCAGAACCGGCAGGCCGCCCGCGACCGCTTCGAGGCCTCCAAGGACTACGAGGTCAACCTGAAGGCGGAGATCGAGCTCATAGCGTTGCATCACAAGATCGACACGCATTTCCTCGACGAGATCGCCGCCTTGAAGCTGGAAGTGCTGCGCCTGCACGATGCACTTCGACAAAGGTGAGCAACGCACCGATACAACCAGCGCTATATGCTACTTTAGGCTGAGCAATCTATAGAAGAAATTAAGATTCTGGGTGCACGATAAAAGTGCATCCGTATCTTGGATGCGGGAAAGCCTTGCCGTCAGACAATTCCAAGGAGGAGATGTCATGCACGTCCTGTCCCGCCTGTCGAAGGATCGCACCGGAACCTCGGCATTGGAATTCGCGATCATCGCGCCCCTGTTCTTCCTCGCGCTTTTCACGCTGATCGCTTACGGCGTCTATCTGAGCGTCACCCATTCGGTGCAGCAGATTGCCGCCGATGCAGCCCGCACGGCGGTCGCGGGTCTTAACTCGAATGAGCGCGTCACGCTCGTCAACCGCTACCTTACTTCTTCCCGCCTCGACTATTCCTTCATCAACCGCACGAAGATGAAGGTTCTGGTCACCGAGGATCCCAACAATCCGGACCAGTTCACCGTCACGATCTCCTATGATTCCAGTGATCTGCCGATCTGGAAGCTTTTCACCTTCGCATTGCCGCAGGAGAAGATCGAGCGTTACGCCACCGTGCGCGTGGGAGGGTACTGATCATGAAGCGTCCGCACGATCTTATCGCCAACCGCTCCGGCAATATCGGCACGCTCGCGGCCCTCAGCCTGCCATTGATCATCTTCTCGACGGCCCTTGGCGTCGACTACGGCTACCTCACGGTGCAGCAGCGCCAGTTGCAGGCGACGGCCGATCTCGCAGCCATTGCCGCCGCCGCCAATGTCGTCGAAGCGGAAAAATCCGCTGCCACCTATTTTGCGCTCAACAACCTGTCGGTGTCTGTCACCGGCAAGGACGGCCTCGTCATTCCACCCGCAACAACGGTAACGACGAAGTCCACGCAGGCCGTCGCCAAGGTCGAGCGCGGCCGCTACACGGCCGATCCCGATATCGCCCCTGAAGACCGTTTCAAGCTCGCCAGCACGGAAGCCGATGCCGCCCGCGTGGTCCTGACACGTCCCGGCGATCTCTTTCTCGCATCGATGTTCATGCCGAAATCGCCCGTGCTGACAGCGACCGGTTCCGCATCGCGCACGAAAGTCGCTGCCTTCTCGGTCGGCACCCGGCTCGCCAGCCTGAATGACGGCATCCTCAACGCGCTGCTCGGGAAACTTCTCGGCACCAACCTGTCGCTCAAGGTGATGGACTACCGGGCGCTGGTCGATGCCGACATTTCCATCCAGCCGTTCCTGAAGGCCATTGCGACCGAACTCAACCTCACGGCTGCGACCTATGAAGACGTGCTGAACGCCGGCGTTACCATGCCACAACTTCTCGCCTCCATGCGCGCCGTGCATGGCCTGTCCGGGACCGTCAACTCCGCGCTGCGGGCCATCGAACAGGCAACGGCCGGCAGCAAAATGAAGCTGCCGCTCTCGCGCATCCTCAATCTCGATCCGAAGAAGGGACTCACGGTCGCGACCGGCGGCGATTGGGAAATGTCGATCAATGCCATGCAGATGATCTCGGCGGCCGCGGCACTCGCCAACGGCAAGAACCAGGTGGCCCTCAATGTCGGTGCGGCCATTCCGGGCCTTGCGACGGTAACCGTCAATCTCGCGATCGGTGAACCGCCGGTCGAAACGCCCGCCCATCGTCTCGGCGCGCCGGGCAGTGCCGTGCGGAGCGCCCAGACGCGGCTTGCCGTCGAGGTGAGCATCGATGGCCTTGCGGCTCTTGCCGGCCTGAGGATAAAACTGCCGCTCTATGTCGAGGTCGCCGCTTCCGAGGCGAAGCTTGCCGATATCCGCTGCCTCGGCGGCACGGCCGTCAATGCCAATGTCTCGGTCGATGCCGTTCCGGGTGTCGCGGAAATCGCGGTCGGCAAGGTCAATCCCGACGTGCTCTCCGACTTTTCCGATGACGCACGCGTGGAAAAAGCCCGGATCATCGATTCCGCGCTGCTGCGTGTCGATGCGATCGCCCATGTCGAGGCAAAGAACCTCAGCAAAACGCGCCTTGCCTTCACGCCAACGGAAATCGCAGCCCGCACGGTCAAAACCGTATCGACCCGTGACACGCTGACCTCGACCACCAAGACACTACTGGAGAATCTCGATGTCGACATCCAGCTTCTCTTCCTCACCCTTGGCACACCGAAGGTGATCACCGCAGCGCTTGCCTCGACGCTCGGCACGGTGACACCGGCCATCGATGAGCTGCTCTACAACCTGCTGCTGGTCGTTGGCGTCAGGATCGGCGAGGCCGATATCCGCGTCACGGGCGTGCGCTGCCAGCGCCCCGCCCTCGTGCAGTGACAAGATCGGTGCGCCTCACCTGTTCTGAGCGAACTGCGGCGCACCGTCTTCGATCTCGTAATAGTCGCCCTTGTCGGCGCAGAAGATGTGCACGCCGATCCTGAGCCCGGTCGGCTGGTCGAATGTGCCGGCCATGATCGACGTATGGTCCGAACCGTCGCCCTTCCAGAACAGCGCGGAGCCGCAGGTACGGCAGAAGGCACGGCCTGCCGTGTCGCTTGCCCGGTACCAGGTGATGTTCTCCTCACCCTGCACGGTCAACCCCTCGTTCAGCACATTGGTCGCGGCATAGAAATGCCCGGTCTGCCGGCGGCACTGGCTGCAATGACAGGCCACCACCTCGCGCAATCGACCGGATGTGCGAAACCGCACCGCGCCGCACAGGCAATGCCCCGTATGTTCCTCGCTCATGCTTCCTCCCCAAAGAAAAACCGGGCCAGCTTTGCCAGCTGGCCCGGTCCTGTCAAATTCACATTCCTGAATGCTTGCATCAGCCCCGCTAATTTACGGAGACGAAGCATGAACGGAAAGAGATCAACCGTTCACAACCATCCGCTTTTCGTCCCGGCCACCCTTCATGCGCTCGGCAAGAAGGAAGGCGAGCTCCAGCGCCTGGTCGGCATTGAGGCGCGGATCGCAATGTGTGTGGTAGCGATCGGCAAGGTCGTCGCCCGACAATGCGCGCGCACCGCCCGTGCATTCCGTCACATCGTTGCCGGTCATCTCGACATGGATGCCGCCCGGATGCGTGCCTTCCGAACGGTGGATCTGGAAGAAGCTTTCAACTTCCGACAGGATCCGCTCGAACGGACGGGTCTTGTAGTTGTTGAGCGTGATCGTGTTGCCGTGCATCGGATCGCAGGACCAGACGACCTTCTTGCCTTCCCGTTCGACGGCACGGATGAGGCGCGGCAGGTTTTCCGCAACCTTGTCGTGGCCAAAGCGGCAGATCAACGTCAGGCGACCGGCTTCGTTCTGCGGGTTCAAGAGATCGATCAGCTCGAGCAGGCCATCACCGGTCAGCGACGGGCCGCACTTGAGACCGAGTGGGTTCTTGATGCCGCGGCAGTATTCGATATGCGCATGGTCGGGCTGGCGTGTGCGGTCGCCGATCCAGATCATGTGGCCGGAGGTCGCGTACCAGTCGCCGGAGGTCGAATCGACGCGGGTCAGCGCCTGCTCGTAGCCGAGCAGCAGCGCCTCATGGCTCGTGAAGAAATCGGTCTCGCGCAGGTTCGGATGGTTTTCCGACGTGATGCCAATGGCCTTCATGAAGTCCATGGTCTCGGAAATCCGGTCGGCGAGCTTGCGGTAGCGCTCGGCCTGCGGCGAATCCTTGATGAAGCCAAGCATCCACTGGTGCACGTTGTCGAGATTGGCGTAACCGCCCATCGCGAAGGCGCGCAACAGGTTCAGCGTCGCAGCCGACTGGCGGTAGGCCATCAGCTGGCGTTCCGGGTTCGGAATGCGGGCGTCTTCCGTGAACTCGATGCCGTTGATAATGTCGCCGCGGTAGGACGGCAGCGACACTTCACCCTGCTTCTCGATGTTCGAGGAGCGCGGCTTGGCGAACTGGCCGGCAATACGGCCGACCTTCACGACAGGCTGCTGGGCGCCAAAGGTCAGCACCACGGCCATCTGGAGAAAGGCGCGGAAGAAGTCACGGATCGTATCGGCACCGTGCTCGGCGAAGCTCTCGGCGCAATCGCCGCCCTGCAGCAGGAAGCCCTTGCCCTCGGCCACGTTGGCGAGCGCCGACTTCAGTCGACGCGCTTCACCGGCGAAGACGAGCGGCGGAAACTTCGCGAGGCGCTCTTCGGTCGCCGCCAATGCGGCGAGATCCGGATAATCCGGAACCTGCTGGATGGGCTTCTGCCGCCAGCTGGTCGGGGTCCAATTCTGTGCCATGATACTCACCTGTCCTGAGACGGCCGCGAAACCTGCGGACGCCCCTCCTTTTGAAGATGCGGGCTTATAAACCGTTAGATGGTTCTTGCATAGCCGAACTTCCAGCGGCAGCGACGCATTTGCAGCGCTTGCGCCCACGCGTCTGACAGACTGTAGAGCATGCCTTGGTCGGCCGCTCTGGCCTAGAAGCGGCGCGGGGCCGTCCGCTGTGCGCAGCTCCAATCGGCCACTCTCTGGCGGGGCCGCGCTGCCGGCCTTTTTGTGCGTCGGTTCAAAAACCACGCGACGAGTTTGCTGGCCCATTCCAGGCCGCGCCATTCGTCTCGCTCCAACGGGTCGGACAGTGGCCACACTCCAGGCCGGCCACCCGACCGTCCCATCTTGTCGATAGTAATCATCCATTCCGGGCTCATCACAGAACTCCTTGTTTCCGATGTCCGGCATGAGGTAGCGCGTGCACTCATTCGATCGTAGAGGCGCAAATGAAACGCCCATTTCACAGTTGAATGATGCCGGCAGTCCGGTTTTGCATTATGAAAAGGGGATTGAACGAGGAATTCGTGATGCCGGAAGTCGACTGGAGCGATCTGCAGCTTTTCTTCCATGTGGCCTCGGAGGGAGGGCTCGCCGGCGCGTCGTCCATCACCGGCATCAGCGCACCGACGATCGGTCGCCGCATGTTGGCACTGGAGCGCAGCATGGGCAGGACGCTCTTCCTCCGCAGCCAGCAGGGCTATCGGCTCGCCGCCGACGGCATGGTGCTGTACGAGCACGTACAGACCATCCGGCGCACCACGGCCGATATCACGAGGTGGCACGGCGATGCCTTCACATTGCCGATCGTCTCGATTGCCGGCGATATCTGGCTGACCGGTTTCATTGCGGAAAACACAAGCGATCTGCGGAGCCCGACCGACGGTTTTCGCCTATGCTGCAAGCAGCTCCAGACCGGTGAGGACCTGACCTACCGCCACGGCATGATCGCCCTGTTCCACAGCGCGCCGAAGACCGGCAATGTCGCGGTTCGCAAGTCGGTGGATGTAGCCTATGCCATCTATCGCGCGGCGGATCTCGCCTTCGAGGAGGATCTGCCCTGGGTGTCGATCGGCACGGAGGTCGCCATGTCTGACGCCGAAAAATGGGTGTTCCGCAACCATGAACAGCACATCCACACCTGGACGAACGCGCCCGACGTTCTGGCGCGACTAATCGCCGGCGGCGCAGGGCGCGGCGTCCTGCCGACCTTTATGGGCGATGCGATACCGGGGCTGATGCGCGAAGGTGAGCCCATTCCGGGCCTTACCCATTCGCTGTGGATCGCAGCCAATGATGACGATCGTCACCGCCCGGAAATGCGGGTGGTGATCGACCGTCTTTCGGCGCTCTTCAAGCGAAGCGAAGACCGCTTCGCCGGGCGTCTGACGACGAAAAGCCGGCCGACCGTCAGATCCGCTGCCCGTTCCTGACGCGGTAGCTCGGCTGGTACATGGTCACCAGCTCTTCCGACGCTGTCGGATGCACCGCCATGGTGCGGTCGAAATCGTCCTTGGTGACGCCGGCCTTCAGCGAAATGCCGAGAAGCTGTGCCATCTCGCCCGCCTCGTGGCCAAGAATATGCGCGCCGAGCACCTTGCGGTCAGCCGCATTGACGACGAGTTTCATGATCGTCTTTTCCTGCCGGCCGGACAGCGTCGCCTTCATCGGGCGGAATTCGGCGCGGTAGATTTCCAGATCGTCGAAAGCCTTGGCGGCCTCCTCCTCGCTCATGCCCACCGTGCCAATCTCCGGCTGCGAAAAGACGGCCGTCGCGATCAGGTCATGGTCCGGCGAAACCGCATTGCCGCGGAACTCCGTCTCGATGAAGCACATGGCCTCATGGATCGCGACAGGGGTGAGCTGCACACGGTCCGTCACGTCGCCGAGTGCGAAAATGCCGGGCACATTGGTGCGGGAATAGTCATCGACGATGATCGCGCCCCTCGCATCCACAGCCACACCAGCCGTTTCCAATCCGAGGCTGCCCGTATTCGGTACGCGGCCGAGCGCCAGCATCACCCGGTCGACGGTGAGCGTCTCACCCGCCTTGGTCGTCACCGTGCGACGCCCGCCCTCACCTTCGGCGACATTGGTGATGATGTCCTCGCAGATCACGCGGATACCCTTGGCGATCATCGCGGCCTGTAGCCCCTGGCGCATGTCCTGGTCGAAGCGGGACAAGATTTGCTTGCCACGATAGATCAGCGTCGTCTCGACGCCGAGCCCGTGGAAAATGTTGGCGAACTCGACGGCGATGTAGCCGCCGCCGGTAATCACGATGGATTTCGGCAGTTCCGGCAGGTCGAACGCCTCATTCGAACTGATGCAAAGCTCATGACCGGGAAGGTCGACATGCGGTGTCGGATGGCCGCCGACGGCAATCAGGATGCGCTCGGCGGTCACCAGTTCATCAGTCGCGGTAAGGCGGATCGTGTTCGGGCCGACCAGCACGGCGCGCGTTGCCAGGATCGTGGCTGCCGAGTTCTCCAGCCCCTTGCGGTAGAGGCCCTCCAGGCGGGTGATCTCCTTCTCCTTCGCCGCGACCAGCGTCGGCCAGTCGAACCGCGTTTCGCCGACCTGCCAGCCGAAGCCGGCGGCGTCCTCGAAATGCTCATGGAACTGCGAGGCATAGACATAGAGCTTCTTCGGGACGCAGCCGCGGATGACGCAGGTGCCGCCAAAACGAAACTCTTCCGCGATCGCCACTTTCTTGCCCATGCTGGCGGCAAGACGCGCGCTGCGCACGCCGCCGGAGCCCCCACCGATGACGAAGAGGTCGTAGTCGAATGTCGGCATGGTGATCTCCTGCGGGCAAGTCTGGCCGGACGGCCGTCTGACGGGTGTCCGGCAGGCGAATCCGCCACCGGGTGCAACACATATAGGAACAGCGCGGGCAAAAGGAAAAGGCCGCTTTGCCACCTGCGCTGGAGCACTCCCCCGCCGCCTTCGACGGATTTACGACGGTCCTCCCAAATTTGGTAAGCTGGAAGCGACAAAGGCCATTTACCGAAGCGGATATCAACCCTATGAATCCGCTGCCCGATTGTGGGCTAAATGGATGATCAATATGCACAAATTGAATTTCTTCACAGCCGGCGTCGCAGCACTCGTCCTGCTTGCAGGCCCGGCTTTGGCGGAAGACCTCGTCTTCCAGCTCAAGAACGGCACCGGCTCGGTGCTGACGCGTTTCTACACCTCGCCGGTCGGCGTGGACCAATGGGAAGACGATGTTTTCGGTGAGCAAGTCCTCAACCCGAACGAGACGATCGAAATCACCATCGGCGATGGCCGCGACGTCTGCAACTATGACATGCGCTTCGAGTTTTCCGAGGAATCCGACCTCGACACGACCACCGACACGCAGAATCTCTGCGAACTCGGCACCTACACCATTCACGAATAAGCTGGAGGTGGCTGCTTCCCGGGGGTGGCGGCCTGTCGGCGCTTCGAGGAAAGCTGTCGGAATAGAAAAAGGGCGGCTCGCGCCGCCCTTTTTGGAGATGATTACTGCTGCGGCTGCACCGTGCCATTTTCCAGCGTGACCGCTGGTGCGGCGTCGAAGATCGGATCGAGCTTCTTGCCGCTTTCCGTTTTCAGGTCGCGGTCTACGCCGACGGCCCAGATTTGCGCGGCCTTCGCGACTTCCCGCATCGCGATCGGTCCGTCGGACAGCAGCTTCTTGCCGACCGGAGAATTATAGAAATCCGCAATGGACTTCAGCTCCTCCTGCGTGAAGGTCTTTGCGTAGATCGTCGCGGCTTCGCGCTCCAGGTCAGCGCGACGCGGGGCGAGTGCGAGCGCCTGCTCGTCGACGACCTTGTTGATATCCGCTTCGTGGTTCGGCGACGACTGTATGAGTACGCCCTTGGTGCGAACGGCGAGGCTTGGAAGAATATTGTCGAAGTTGGCCGTCGCACCGATTGCGTCGATAGCCGCACGCGCGGCCTTGATCTGATCTTCCGTCACATCCTGCGCCTTGGCGGCGCCGGCAAGGCTTGCCGAAAGGATGAGGCTCACCGCGAGGGTCCGGCCGAAACCAGCGAATTTGATCATGTCGGTCTGTGCTCCTGTCTATTCTTGCGCCGTCAGCGTGCGCGCACCCGCGGGTCCCGCAATGATGGCAAGCGACGCCATGTTGATGAAGAGGCCGTGTTCGACGACGCCCGGTATGTCATTGAGGCTGCTTGCGAGCGCATCTGCATCAGGAATGCGGCCAAAAGATGCGTCGAGAATGTAGTGTCCACCATCCGTCATGAAGGTGCCGTCGCCGGACGCGCGCAGCGCAATGCTGCCGGAAAGTCCAAGGCGGGCGGCCGTCTTTTCGATGGCGATGCGCGTCGAGACGAGGCCGAACGGATTGACCTCGATGGGCAGCTTGAAGGCACCGAGCGTCTCGACGACCTTGCTTTCATCGGCGATGACGATCATCCGCTCGGACGCGGCAGCGACGATCTTTTCGCGCAACAATGCGCCACCACCGCCCTTGATGAGCCGTAGCCGGCTATCGACTTCGTCCGCGCCGTCAATGGTGAGGTCGAGTTCCGGCAGTTCGTCGAGGGACTTCAGCGGCACGCCGAGTTCGACGCAAAGCCGTGCCGTCCGCTCAGACGTGGGCACGCCTTCGACCCTGAGGCCGCCAGCCACCTTCTCTGCCAGAAGCCGCACGAATTCTTCCGCGGTCGATCCTGTGCCGATACCGAGGCGCATTCCGTCTTCAACATGGGCGAGCGCGACCGCAGCGGCCTTGATCTTCATTTCCCGGGCGTCCATGCCCCAAATCTCCGTAAACAAATCATCAGCCGGCGCGCTTCAGGCGGCCGGAATTCCGGTGAGACACTTACACGCCCTGAATGGCAAACGAAAGCCAAAATCGCCGCAGGCCTGCGGCCTATAAGGCGATTGCAAATACCCGCGCCATCGCATACCGGAAAGACCGTCCCTCCCCACCTCCCGCAAGGTTTCCCCCATGTCCGCTTCTCTCGTTGTCTTCGATCTCGACGGTACACTCATTGATACGGCGCACGACCTCGTCGCAAGCCTCAACCACACGATCGGTCTCGAAGGCCTTGATCCCGTCGGTTATGGCGACCTGACCTATCTCGTCGGCCATGGCGGCCAGGTGATGATCAAACGCGCCTTTTCGCTGCGCGGGCGCGAGATTTCCGAGGAAGAACTGCAGCGCATGCTCGGCATCTTCGTCGAGCACTATGCCGATGCCATGCCAGGCGTCTCCGTCCCCTATCCCGGCCTCATCGAGGCAATGGACCGCCTTTCCGGCGCCGGCCATCGGCTCGCGGTCTGCACCAACAAGATGGAGGGTCTCGCGCGTCGCCTGGTCGACGGTCTCGGCCTCACCGCACGGTTTGCAGCGATTACCGGAGGTGACACGTTCGCGGTGCGCAAGCCGGACGCCGAACACCTGCTCGGCACCATCCGCCTCGCGGAAGCCGATCCCCTGCGCACGGTGATGATCGGCGACAGCCTCAACGACATTCTCGTCGCGCGCAACGCCGGCGTGCCGTCCATCGGCGTTCCCTTCGGCTACTCAGATGTGCCGGTGACCGAGCTTGAACCGACGCATGTCATCACCCATTTCGACGAACTGACGCCCGACCTCGTCGAGCGCCTGCTCGCCCGCTGATATCGTTTGGAGTGCCCGTGGACTGGACTGAAACGCTTCTGGACGTCCGGTCCGGCTGGACGCCTGCTCACGAGGGCGAATCCGGCGACCGCGTCCTGCGCAGTCCCGATGGACGCCGCTACGCGAAGCTGGCGAGAAAACACCGTGCGGTGGAACTCGCCGGCGAGCGCGATCGCCTCCTCTGGCTGGCGGGCAAAGGCATCGCCTGCCCGGAACTGCTCGGCTGGCAGGAGAATGAGCACGGCGCCTGCCTTGTGATGAGCGCCGTGCCCGGCATACCGGCGGTCATGCTTTCCGGCAGTGACCTGCTCACGGCCTGGCCCTCCATGGCCGAACATCTCGCTGCCCTGCACGCCCTTCCCGCGGACGATTGCCCCTTCGAGAAAAGCCTTTCAACGATGTTCGCCCGTGCCGCCGACGTCGTGGGTCGCGATGCCGTCAATCCGGATTTCCTGCCGGATGAAGACCGCAACCGTCCGGCGCCGGAACTGTTGGCACGCGTGGAAGCGGAGTTGCCACTCCGACTGGCGCAGGAAGAGCAGGATCGTGTCCTTTGCCACGGCGATCCCTGCATGCCAAATTTCATGGTCGATCCGCGAACGCTTCGCTGCACGGGCCTGATCGACCTCGGTCGCCTCGGCACGGCGGATCCCTACTCCGACCTGACCCTGATGCTTACCAATGCGGGGGAAAACTGGACGACGGACGCGGAGGCCGAAAAAGCCTTCGACATCCTTCTATCCACCCTAAAAAACAAGGCGCCCGACAGGGGGCGCCTTGCCTTTTATCTGAGACTGGATCCGTTGACCTGGGGCTGAGCGATCAGCCCTGGATCTCGCGTGCCTTCTGCGTCGCAGCAAAGGCCTTGCGCACATAGTCGTCACGACCATAGACGTCGTCGAAATATTCGACCTTGCCGTCCTTGTTCGGCCAGGCGGTGAAATAGGCGACGTAGATCGGGATATCCGCCTTGACGCTGAGCGCCTTGTTGCGGCCGGCCGCGATCTCCTTGCCCACCTCTTCCTCACTCACGCCCAAAACGGCGGCTGCCATCTTGCGCGGCTCGACAAGGCGCACGCAGCCATGGCTGAGCGCCCGCATGTCCTTCTTGAAGAAGCTCTTCGACGGCGTGTCATGCATGTAGATGGCATGGCTGTTCGGGAAGAGGATCTTCAACTCGCCCAGCGCATTGTCGCCGCTCGGCGGCTGGCGCACGGAAACGCCTGCGGTCGAACCGTACCAGTTGACCGAGGACGACGGGACGGCCCGTCCACCCACGGCAACTTCGTACCCCATGCGGTCGAGATAGGACGGGTCATTCCGGAGCTTCGGCAGCATCTCGTTGACGATGATCGACTGCGGCACGCCCCAGTACGGATTGACCTCGACGGTCTGCACCTGATCCTGGAAGAAATAGGTCTGGTTCGCCTTGGAACCGACGACCGTGCGCATCGAGAATTTTTCTGCGCCGCCCTCGTAATAATACACCTGGAAGGCGGGCTGGTTGATGAAGACGTGACGGGCGCCGAGGTCGACCGGCAGCCAGCGCGTCTGCTCCAGCGCCACTTCGAGCTTGCCGACCTTGTCGGCCACGGAATCGCCGCCTGTCATCTTGCGGATCGAGGCCTTGCCGACGACGCCGTCCGGCTTCAGGCCGTTTTCCTTCTGGAAGGCTTCGACGAGAGTGACCAGTTCGGGCGTGTAGTCCGGCGTGCCGGAATAGGTGGCGATCGTCACGGAATGATCGGTCTTCAGCGCGTCCGAGCCGTGCTTGACGATCCCCTTGATGATGTTGGCAAGCTCCGGGTTGCTCTGACCGGGCTTCAGGAGTGTGCCTTCGGCGATGACAACACGGTCCTCGCCTTCGGTCTCGGCGCGGAGCTTGGCAAGTTCGGCCTTCAGCGTCTGGAAATCAGCGTTCGCGGGCGAACGGCTCTCCAGGTAGCCTTTGACATTGCTGCTCATCGCCACGTTCTTCAACGCTGCGACGAGATTGACGTCCTTGCGCTTGAAATCGTGATAGCCGGAAATGCGGTTCGGATCGATGCGGCCGCGCACGGCGTCCTGCACGTAGGTCGCAACGGCCGAGGACAGGGCGATCTCGAAGGTGGCAAGCTCGCTGTAGCGCGCGTTCATGTCCGCGCTGTCGAAGCTGTCCGACGGGATTTTCACTGCGTAATCCCAGGGAGCAAGACCGACGGATGCCGCATCCGCCAACACGGCGATGACGGCCTTGGCCTTGTCATTGATGCCCGTGCCATCGATCCAGACGAATTTCTTCTGCGAGCCGTAGAAGGTCTCGACCGCCTTGGCCGCATCCGGCGTCGTGCGCACGTTCACCGTGGAGAAGGCGGCACGGATGCCTGCATCGCCTGCCGGCAGAACTTGTGTCGAAATCGAGCTGGTAACGACCGGATCAGCCAGCCTGTCGACGGCGACGCGCGTCAGGGCGTCAGCCTTGTAGGTGTAATAGCGCGGACCGGTGACGCGCGGCAGAGGCTTTGCCTCCCGCTTCACCTCGGCGCCAGGCAGCGCGGCGCCGGTGGATACGCCGGGAAGCTCCTCGTATTTCGGTTCTTTCTTCTTGCCGCCGCGGATGATGTCCATCAGCGTCAGGGCGTTTGCGGGTGCGGCATTGAGCGTGACGGCGGCACAGGAGAGTGCCAGCGCAGCGGCCAGCACGGCAGTCTTTGTAAGCTTCATCTGTAATCCATTCCCCGAATGAACCGCACGTCGCGGTCTCTCTGGCGGCGCCCGAACCAGCAGGCCGGTAAGTTATAGGAAAGGATGGTGAATGAAAAGGAAACGCCCCCTCCCGCCAGCCCCGCCAAACCTCACAAATCCGTTAGTCCACACCCGGCAAGCGAGACGGATCAGCCCGCGTAAAAATTTGAATTGGCGGCGAAATTTCTCAAAATTCTCGCAAAACGGCTCTCCGGCAATAAAAAAGCACAAAAAAACGAATGCGCGCTTGTGTTGGAAAAAGCACAGCAGGAAAGACGCCTCCCGCCCCTCCCTGCCACCCGTCGTGGCCTAATCGATTTTAACCGAAAGTCTTGTCCCTGCGGGCATTCCGCCCCTTGCAACCCGGTCGCAGATGGGCCAGAGAATTGCGCGATTTCGCGCCAGCGCGGGCCTCCCTGGATAGCCCGCGCTCGCCCGGCCTGCCGCGCCCCATGCGGCGGCATCGCCGGCGGCAGGACGTAGCGCATGGGCTTTAAGCGGGAAGCACAATGACATCGACGCGCACGGAAACGGATACATTCGGCCCCATCGAAGTGGACAACAGCCGCTATTGGGGCGCGCAGGCCCAGCGCTCGCTCGGCAATTTCAAGATCGGTTGGGAAAAGCAGCCGCTTTCGGTCGTGCGTGCGCTCGGCATCGTCAAGCAGGCCGCCGCCCGCGCCAATGCGGAACTCGGCCGTCTCGACCCGGCGTTGGCCAAGGCCATCACCGAAGCCGCGCAGGAAGTCATTGACGGCAAGCTCAACGACCATTTCCCGCTCGTCGTCTGGCAGACCGGCTCGGGCACCCAGTCGAACATGAACGCCAACGAGGTCATCTCCAATCGGGCGATCGAAATGCTCGGCGGTGTCATGGGTTCCAAGAAGCCGGTGCATCCGAACGACCACGTCAACATGAGCCAGTCGTCGAACGACACCTATCCGACGGCCATGCACATCGGCTGCGCCGAGCGCATCGTGCACGACCTGCTGCCGGCGCTGAAGCACCTGCATGCCGCACTCGAGGCCAAGGTTAAAGCCTTCGATCACATCATCAAGATCGGCCGCACGCACACGCAGGATGCAACGCCCCTCACCCTCGGCCAGGAATTCTCGGGTTATGCCGCGCAGGTCGCCTCGGCGATCAAGCGCATCGAACTGACGCTGCCGGGCCTGTGCGAACTCGCCCAGGGCGGCACCGCCGTCGGCACTGGCCTCAATGCCCCGGTCGGCTTTGCCGAAAAGGTCGCCGACCATATCGCAAAAATCACCGGCATCGACTTCAAGACCGCACCGAACAAGTTCGAGGCGCTTGCCGCCCACGACTCGATGGTATTCTCGCATGGCGCCATCAACGCCGCCGCGGCAGCGCTCTTCAAGATCGCCAACGACATCCGCTTCCTCGGCTCCGGTCCGCGCTCGGGCCTCGGTGAGCTGGCGTTGCCGGAAAACGAGCCGGGCTCGTCGATCATGCCGGGCAAGGTCAACCCGACCCAGTGCGAGGCCCTCACCCAGGTCTGCGCCCAGGTCTTCGGCAACCATGCCTCGCTCACCTTCGCCGGCAGCCAGGGCCATTTCGAGCTTAACGTCTTCAACCCGCTGATGGCCTACAATTTCCTGCAGTCCGTCCAGCTCCTCTCGGATGCCGCGATTTCGTTCACCGACAACTGCGTCGTCGGGATCGAGGCGCGTGAGGACAACATCAAGGCGGCGCTCGACCGTTCGCTGATGCTCGTCACGGCACTCGCGCCGAAGATCGGCTACGATAACGCCGCCAAGATCGCCAAGACCGCGCACAAAAACGGCACGACGCTGCGCGAAGAGGCCGTCGGCGGTGGCTATGTCACCAACGAAGAATTCGACGCGGTTGTACGCCCTGAAAAAATGATTATGCCGGGTTGAGGTAGAATTTTCGAATATTCCAGCCGAAAAGGCCGCAGATCATTGGATTTGCGGCCTTTTTTGATTCCTGGCTGCCGCTACGGAACGCACAACCGTTAATCATTCCCAAAGCATTTTCGCTTTATTTTGCGGGTCGGGAGCCAACATGATGAAATCAGGAGCAGCCGAAATGAACACGGCCGTTGCGCAGAAGGTTCAGGTGCCGGATATCGCCGCGCAGGTGACCTATGCCATGCGCGTAATGGGTATTTCTCCAATTCCGCGGAACTACGAGCTGTTCTATGAGGCCTATATCGGCTCGAACCCCAAGCTGACCCGCGAACTTGCAGCCCTTGGCAGCAAGGCCTCGCAGGAAGAGCTTGACGAGATCGGTGCGCAATATTTCGGCCATCACCACGGCGCGACCGCCATCGACGGCGTACACTCGAAGATCGTCGGTGAGCTGGAAGGCCTGCTTCGCCTGCTCAAGCAGGAGCAGACATCGCTCGAAAGCTACAACAGGCTGCTCGACGAAACCTACGGCCGCATCACCGGCAAGAACGCCGCCAGCGTCGACATCATCAAGAACGTCATCGGCGTGCTGACGCAGGCGACCGGCGACACCATCAGCCAAGGCAAGGAGATGGTGGAGAACGTTGCGCAGAAGTCGATCGAGATGGACAATGTGCGCAAGGAACTCGACGAGTACAAGCGCATCGCCAACACGGATTCGCTGACGCAGCTCTCCAACCGCCGCGCCTTCGACGACAGGCTTTCCGCCATCTACAATTCGTCGATGTCGCACAACGTCACCGCGCTGATCCTTGCCGACATCGACCATTTCAAGAAGATCAACGACACCTACGGCCATCCGGTCGGCGACAAGATCCTCGCCTCGGTCGGCAGCCTCATCCGCGCCAATGTGCGCAAGGACATTCTCGTCGCCCGCACTGGCGGCGAGGAATTCGCGATGATCGTCGAGGGCAACACCGAGGAAGAGGCGATGGCGATCGCCGAGCGCATCCGCATCGCGCTTGAGCACACGCCGTTCAAGAATTCCAAGACCGGCGTCAACTACGGCCCGATCACCATATCGCTCGGCTTCTGCATGGCGTCCTGGGCGGAAGGTCCAGGCGAGCTCTACTCGAAAGCCGACATCGCGCTCTACTGCGCCAAGAACGGCGGCCGCAACCGCACCATGGCGTTTGAGGACGGCATGAAGAAGGATTTTGCCAAGAGCTGGCTGATCTACCGCAAGTAAGCGGCAGCCCCGCTTTTGCAGACGCGGCGCCTTCGGGCGCCGTTTTCGTTTGCGGCGGAACCGTGGCGGCGGTCGTGCGTTTCTGCGGCAAGGGAGGAATGTGCCATGCAAACCGGATTTCTTGAAATGACGATGATCGCCGCCCTGATGCTGAGCAGCCTGGTCTGGCTTCAGCCCTTCTGACGATCGTCAAACACCCGGCGGGGACTGTTCCCGCCGGAACATCCCGCCAGACGGCGATGCCCTAGAAAGTCCCCATCAGAGAACACCGAGCCGGGCATGAATGCACCGGCCGCTCCAGACAGGGACCAGGACAATGAAAAAGCTCGCTATCGCCCTCCTCGCAGGTCTTCTTTCCACCGCAGGCAGCACCTTTGCCGCCGACAACGCCATCGACCCGATCGAGGTCGCCTCGCTCTCGTCCTCCGCACAGAAGACGGGGTGGCTGCAAGTGCTCTCCGGCGGCAAGCCGGTCGCATCGGAAAAGAAGATCGCCGCCGTTTCCCGCGCGCCGATCGCCCGCGAACTCGTCGCCTTCGATGAGAAAGTCGCACCGGGCACGATCATCGTCGACAATTCCGAACGCCGCCTGTACCACGTGCTGGGCGACGGCATCGCCATGAAATACGCCGTCAGCGTCGGCCGGGACGGCTTCATCTGGACGGGTTCGGAAAAGGTCA
Organism: Shinella sp. GW821-FHT11G07; assembly: GCF_058808115.1. Classification (NCBI taxonomy): domain Bacteria; kingdom Pseudomonadati; phylum Pseudomonadota; class Alphaproteobacteria; order Hyphomicrobiales; family Rhizobiaceae; genus Shinella; species Shinella sp. GW821-FHT11G07. Next base: position 299,830 of record NZ_JBXARJ010000002.1, on the reverse strand, counting down.
CGCGCAAGACCGAGTGGCCGACCTGGACACCGCCGGAAGACATGCGCGCTCGCGAAGCCAAGAAGGGCAAAATCCTGCCGGTCTCGATGAAGGGCGGCCTCGACAACCCGCTCGGCTCGCGCGCCATCTATCTCGGCTCGACCATCTACCGCATCCACGGCACCAACCAGCCGTCCTCGCTCGGCAAGGCGCAATCCTCGGGCTGCATCCGCATGGCGAATGAAGACGTGGAGCACCTCTATACCCAGGTCACCAAGGGCGCGACGGTGATCGTTCGCGACTAACCCGCAATCAGCGGCAGGCGGAAGCGCCTGCCGCTTTCGCTATGGCGATCAGTTCGGGCCGGTACTCGAAATGCATCGTATCGTAGTGGTACCAGCGCCCACCCCAGACGAAGCCGTGTTTCTCGAAGATCGCGATGATCTCCAGCGGGTACTTGTTGGCGTATTTCGGCACCTTGCCCGGCTTGCCGCCGGACCAGACCCAGTAATCCGCAAACTTCGTGTTGAGATCGAGAGCCGCGCCAAAACTGTGCACCGACATGTTCTGCGCGCCGGAAACCTTGCGCCAATTGAATGTCCCGGCCGAGGGCGTCAGGTAACGCTTCAGCTCCGGCTTTGCCGCAAGCTCGTCGCGCACCTTCTCGAGCGCCGCGGCAGCCCCTTGCCGCTTCGTCACGCGCAGCGTTTCGCCAAACCATTTGACCGGAACGAGGTCGGCCTGAACGGCCTTCGCCGATTGGCCGTAGAGGCGCATCATCAAAGGATCACTGCGGATGCGACCGGGGTCGAAATCGACCTCCGGCTTGGCCTCGCAAGCGCCAAGCGGATAGATCTGCCGAAGGCTGTCCTCGACGTCACCGTTGGCGAGTGCCGCCCGGTGATCCTTCGTCCGGCCGTCATCGATGTCGAGCGGGGGACCGCCGTCCTTGAAGACAAGCCTATTGCCTTCGATGCCGGCGAGACTTTCCGGATAGGCCTCCACCAGCAGCTTGAGACGGCTTGCAGGGTCAGGCTCTGCCGCACCGGCGGCGGAGACGGCGAGGAGGCAGGCGGCAATCGCTGCGAGCAAACCGTTAATCGACTGAGATACTGATATAGTCGCCTCCCGCGCCGCGCCAGATTTCGACGTGGATGCGCACGTCGCCATCCAGCAGGCGGCGCGCGGCCGCGCCCTCGATGCGACCGCTGCGAAGCATGCGTTCGGCAAGCTCCCGGTTGCGTGCCGAAGCGAAGAAACCGTCGATGTCATCGCCGGGCTGGCGCACACCGAAGCGGTGGACATTGGCGCGATCCTGCCGGATCACCTGCCAGGGCTGCGTCAGACGCTCGTTGCTGGAATTGTAGAGGTCGTCCTGGCCGATATAGGCGCTATAGCTCTCGATCAGCTCGTCCGCCCTGGCAACGCCGCCCGAAACAGCAAGCACTGCGGCAACAGCCGCCGCAAAAAATCCTGTCCGCATTCTTTACTCCGCTCTCGGCTTTCGCCGTTTACAATCAATGACAAGACGGGCCGAGGCGGCGGAATATTCAGATCCGCCTACCACATGCTCTTGGCGGCCCGACCCGGCCATTCGCGGTCATAGGCAACACCGTCAAACCCCTTCTTGGCCGAAGCGAGCATCTGCCCGACGGTCGGCAGGCAGGCGGTATCGCGAAACTTCTCCGGGTTCCAGAGGTCGGCACGCAGCACCGCGCGGGCGCATTGCGAATAGACCTCCTCGATCGTGATCACCACGACGGAGCGCGGGTGCCGGCCGTCCATCTCAAAGCGCTGGGTGATAGCCTCGTCGATGCGCACCACGGCGCGACCGTTGAGGCGCATGGTGGTGTTGGAGCCGGGGATGAGGAACATCAGGGCGACACGCGGGTCGCGCACGATGTTGGAAAGGGAATCGATGCGGTTGTTGCCGCGCCAGTCGGGCAGCATCAGCGTGCGCTCATCCTCGATGTGGATGACGGAGCCGGCATCGCCGCGCGGTGAGCAATCGAGCCCCTCCGGTCCCACGGTGGCGAGCGCCATGAAGGGCGAGGCCTCGATCATCGCGCGGTATTCCGGCAGCAGGAAATTCGTCACCTTGACGAGCGAGGCTTCGCCCGGTTCGCCGTAAAGCGCGTTCAACTGGTCGACCGAGGTGACGATGGTCATGCGTTTCTCCTGTGCTCTGCTCCTTGCGGCGCATCGCACCCTCGCATGACAGGTTCATGACGAAAAGCCCGTCAGGCCGCGATGCGCCGCCCGTCCTCCGAAAAGAAATCGACAATGCGGTCGATCACCGGCTCAGCGGAAACGATGCGGCGGTGGCCAAAACCGTTCGCCCATTCCAGCGTAACATTCGAGCCGGCGGCGGCATAGCGCCGTGCATGCATGGCCGGCACCTCCTTGTCATCCTCCGCATGGATGACAAGCATGGGCGTGTTGAGACGCCCCGCCCCGTTCGCCGCATCGAAGGCCGAAAGCGGCGCGCCGGCTATACGCTCGACGTGATCTTCCAGTGCAACCTGGGCCTTCGCGCCGAGTTTCAGGTAGCGGCCAAGATCCTTGAACAGCCATAACATTTCGCTCGGCGAGCCGATTGTCACCAGCCGGCGCGGACGGTGCGCCGGCACGGATGGCACAAGGCCGCTCGCGGCACAGGCAAGCGACGCGCCGCCGAAGGAATGGCCACAGAAATAGTCGAAACCGCCGAACCGCTGCCAGGCGGCATCGATCGCCCGAACCGCCATCGGCAGTGTCAGCGTGCGCCCCCGAGACGCGCCGTGCCCCGGCAGATCGAGTGCCACGACTTCATGCCCCGCCGCAACCAGGCCTTCCGTCAACGCGGAAAGATAGGCCGCCTGCGAGCCCCAGCCATGCACGACAAGGACCCGCCCCGCAAAAGCCTCGCAAGGGCGAGCCGCGAAACGATGGGCAACGGCCGTGCCGCCGGCAAAAGAGAGTTCGACGCGCTGTGCCTGCCGCATCCACCCTTCGGAGCGGGCGAACAGTTCCCTCTCCTTGGCGGTGCGCGGCCTGCGGCCGGGCGTCGTCGCAAAGAGACGGAAAGCGGCGCGGCCGGCCGCCGCGGGAGAGACGGCTGCGACGCTCGAAAGCGCGAGCCGGATGACCTTCAAGCCAAAGGATGCCATAGTGGGAATCCATCAAAAATGTTCAATGCTGAACAATAAAGTACAACGATGAACAAAAAGCAAGCCTTTCCCTGGGATCATCCGCGCTTTCGCAGCTGGATTGGCGTGGCGCGCGCCTGCCAGCTCATGCAGCAGACGATGACCAAGGCGATCGCAGACCTCGACATCAAGACGCCGCATCTCGACATCCTGATCAACCTCTACCGGTTTGACGGCATTTCCCAGCAGGAGCTAGCCAGAAAACTGCTCGTCGGCCGCTCGAACATGAGCATGCTGCTCCCGCAGCTGGAAAAGCGCGGGCTGATCGAACGCAAGCCTGATGCGAAGGACAAGCGCGTGCTGCGCCTCTCCCTGACGCAGGCCGGCCGCGACCTCACCGAGGATGCGATGACCATTCAGACCGGCATGATCGACCGTATCCTCTCCCAGACGCCGGCCGATCGATGCCTGCAGGTCGCCGAGGCCATGGAGGACCTGATCCATATCCTCCAGACGATGGAGACGGATAGCGAACCGGACGACCTCTAGACCTGGGCGAGATCATCTGCCCGCGTCGACTTCAGCGACAGGAACTCCCATAGCGCAACGCCGAAGAGCACAGCCGCGGCGGCCATGAAGAGCTGGTAGGGTTCGACGACGGGCACGACTATGGAGAGGCAGAGCAGCACGGCAATGCCCACGAGATGCGACAGCGGCGAGCGCCCGCGGATCGCCGCCTTGAACCAGATGTTACCGGCAAGAAAGACCACCGGCCCGCCGATGATGGCGCTCGCCGTCTTGAAATCGACAGGACCGTGCGGATGCGCCAACGCAAACTCCTCCGCCACCGCCGACAAAACGATCCCGGCAACGATGGGGATATGGGCATAGGTGAAGGCCATGCGCGCAATACGGCCGGGTGTTGCCGTATGCTCGATCAGATGCGCCGCCTCGCCATGGCCGAAACGGAAGTAGATCCACCACATCGTCGCTGTGGACAGGAAAGCCACCGCAAGCAGGATGATCGTGAAACCGTCGAGCAGTTCCATGCCAGCGACGGTGCGCCCGGTCACCAGAATGGTTTCGCCAAGGCAGATGATGACGAAAAGCGCGCAGCGTTCCGCCATGTGTTCGCCCGAGACCTCCCAGTCGCTCACTGTCGAACGCCCGAGGCCCGGCACGGCGAAACCGAGCGCCGGCGAAAGATAATCGATGCCGAGCGCGATAAGCCAAAGCACCAGCCGCGCCTCGTGCTCGACGAAAGCACCGGCAAGCCAGAACACCGCGGAAAACAGCGTCCATACGGTAATGCGGGTGAAGTTGAGGCTGTTTTCCGGCCAGTCGCGCCGCATAACATAGGCGGTGAAGGCCGAGCGGCCGACCTGCATGGCAACGAAGGTCAGCGCAAAAAGAAGACCGCCCTCACCGAAGGCCGTCGGAATTGCGATCGACAGCATCAGGCCGAAGAACATCAGAACGAAGAGCAGGATACGCACCGGCGCCTTGTCGGGATCGAGCCAGTTCGTCGCCCAGGTCGTGTAGATCCAGACCCACCAGACCGCCAGCATCAGCACCGCCGCCTCGACAAGGCCGGTCGGCGAATAATGCGCCGCCAGCGAATGTGAAAGCTGGATGATCGTCAGCACGAAGACGAGGTCGAAGAAAAGCTCGGCAAAAGCCACCTTGCCTTCCTTCGCCGTGCCGCGGGCGCGCAGGCAAGCGGATTCGGCGAAGCGTTCGTCGTTCGTCGCCGTCATCGCGGCTCCTTTCGCGTTAAGCCAAGGGCGTTCAAACCGCCGGTCGAATCATTCCAGGGCATCGCGACCGCGGCACATAGACGCGAGAAGAACACGACCACGTCATCGCTGGAAGTCGGTTTATTAGAAATGACGCATGCCGAACGAACTGGCCACAGCGAAGTGTGTGCCCTCACCTGGCCTCTTCCTGCGTGAGGCGTTGCCGTTCTTCCGCTTCCGCCCGCTCCCGGGCCGTACGGGCGGCAACCAGATCGGCCGGTTGGGCATTGCCGCGGATCAGCTGGCGGCCGGCATAAATACCGCCGATCGTCTCGAGCTCCAGGCGTTCGCGGTCGACATCGCGGAATTCCTCCACCACTTCAGCGGCAAGATCCTCGTCCTCGCCGAGTGCTTTCAGCGTTTCGCGGCTGAACACCATTGCCGATTCGAAGGTTTCGCGAATCTGGAAATCGACGCCGGCATGCACGAGGTCGATGGCATGGCCACGGTCATAGGCGCGGGCAAGCAAGGGAACGAGTGGGAATTCATCCTTCACCACCTCCGCGATCTTCACCGCAGCCGCCTTGTCGTCGAGGCAGATCAGGATCGCCTTGGCGGTCGCCGCACCAGCGGCATGCAGGATATCGATGCGCGAGCCGTCGCCGTAATACACCTTGAAGCCGAAATCCGCGGCGTCGCGCACAAACTCGGCATCCTTGTCGATCAGCGACAGCGTATAGCCCCGTGCCAGCAACGGCTGGCTGACGATCTGGCCGAAACGGCCGAAGCCGATCATCAGCACCGTGCCTTCGACATTTTCCGGCAGCGTCAGTCCCTCGGTCGAGGGCTGCTGCTTTGGCACAATGCGGTCGTGCAGGATGACCATCAGCGGCGTCAGGACCATCGAGATGATAATCGTCGCCGTCAGGATGGCATTTTCCTCGCCGTTGAGAATGCCGGCGGCTACCGCTGCCGCATAGAGCACGAACGCGAATTCGCCGCCCTGTGCCATCAGCACGGCGCGCTCCAGGCTTTCCGCATGGCAGGTGCCGAGCAGACGGGCAACGACATAGATGAGCAGCGTCTTCGCCACCATGTAGCCGATGACGCTCGCCACAACGAGCTGCCAGTTGGCGGCAATGACCGTCAGGTCGATCGCCATGCCGACGCCGAGGAAGAACAGGCCAAGCAGGATGCCGCGGAACGGCTCGATATCCGCCTCCAATTGGTGGCGGAAGGACGATTCGGACAGCAGCACGCCCGCGAGGAAGGCGCCCATGGCCATCGACAGGCCCGAGACCTGCATGGCAAGCGCCGAACCGAGCACGACGAGCAGCGCCGCCGCCGTCATCACTTCGCGCGCGCCGGAGGCAGCGAGTATTCGGAAGAGCGGATTAAGCAGGTAGCGCCCCGACAGCACCAGCGCCACGATCGCCCCAATGGCGATGCCGATCGAAAGCCAGCGGTCGGACGCATCCGTCGCCGCTGCGCCCGTGCCGAGTAACGCCACGATGGCGAGCAGCGGCACGATGGCAAGGTCCTCGAAGAGCAGGATCGCCACGATACGCTGGCCCTTCAGCGTGGACATCGTGCCCTTCTCCTGCAGCATCTGCATGACGATGGCGGTGGAGGTCAGCACGAAGCCGGTGCCGGCGACGAAGGACGGGATGAGCGGAAACCCGAAGGAAAGGCCAATGCCAGTCAGCGCCGCCATGGCCCCCATGACCTGGATCGCCCCGAGCCCGAAAATGTCCTTGCGCATGCCCCAGAGCCGCGACGGCTGCATTTCAAGGCCGATGATGAACAGGAACATCACCACGCCAAGCTCGGCAACATGGATGATCGCCTGCGAATCGGCAAAGAAACCGAGCCCGAAGGGACCGATCGCAAGCCCGGCCGCGAGATAGCCGAGTACGGAACCCAGCCCGATCTTCTTGAAAATCGGCACTGCAGCGACACCCGCCGCCAGAAGCACGACAACCTGCGTCAGATCGTTTGCATTCGCTTCTGCTGCCAAAGGACATCTCCCGTTCGGTTCTGGGTGGACGCTACCTCGGCAGGCAGGCCAATCTTTTATCGTGGCTTTTCTGACATATCGCGGCTCATGCCCTTCTCCGCAAGCTCGCGCTCGTAGTCTGCGAAGAGGTCAGCGCCCTTTTCCCCGAGTTCCCGGAGATAGGACCACGTGAAGATGCCGGTATCATGAAAATCATCGAAGCCGATGCGCACGGCGTAATTGCCCGTCGGTATCATGGAGATGATCGCGACATTGCGCTTGCCCGGCACGGTCAGCTTCTGTCCCGGCCCGTGGCCCTGCACTTCCGCAGAGGGCGACAGCACGCGCAGCATTTCGGCAGAAAGGTCGAAGCTCGCGCCGTCATTGAAGGTCACGACGAGGCGCTGGCGATCCTTCGAGACACGCAGTTCGGTCGGCCAGAGATCGCTCATGGCATGCCCTTTCCCATAAGAATTCGTGAAGGACTATGCCGCAAGCCGGGGATGTGCAAGGCTGAAAATGCTGTCATAATCGCCGCATCGACTTGAAGCTTCGCCCCACGCGCACGACATGTCGGTAAGGAGGACGTGGTTTGAACTCGTATGCTGGCCCCTGGAACGGCGCGAACGCCATCGCGCAATCCGACGCACCGATGATCGACCCCTTCGGGCGGGCGATCACCTATTTGCGCGTGTCGGTCACGGACCGCTGCGATTTCCGCTGCACCTATTGCATGGCGGAAAACATGACCTTCCTGCCGAAGAAGGATCTTCTGACGCTCGAGGAGCTCAACCGGCTCTGTTCCACCTTCATCGCCAAGGGCGTGCGCAAGCTAAGGCTGACCGGCGGCGAGCCACTGGTCCGCAAGAACATCATGTATCTGGTGCGCGAACTCGGCCGCCATGTGCATGACGGCCGGCTCGATGAGTTGACACTGACGACGAACGGCTCCCAGCTCGCAAAACATGCAGCCGAACTTGCCGATTGCGGCGTGCGCCGCATCAACGTCTCGCTTGACACGCTCGACCCGCAAAAATTCAAGTCGATCACCCGCTGGGGCGAGCTTTCCAAGGTTATGGAAGGTATCGACGCAGCGCAGGCGGCCGGCCTGAAGATCAAGATCAACGCGGTCGCCCTCAAGGATTTCAACGACGGTGAAATTCCGGACCTAATGCGCTGGGCGCATGGCCGCGGCATGGACCTCACCCTTATCGAAACCATGCCGATGGGTGAGATCGAGGAAGACCGCACCGACCGCTACATGCCGTTGTCGGAAATGCGCGACCGCCTCGCCGAAGAATTCACCCTCACCGAAAACGCCTACCGCACCGGCGGCCCGGCCCGCTACGTCATGGTCGAAGAGACCGGCGGCCGCCTCGGCCTCATCACGCCGATGACGCATAATTTCTGCGAAAGCTGCAACCGCGTGCGCCTCACCTGCACCGGCACGCTCTATATGTGCCTTGGCCAGAACGATGCGGCGGACCTCCGCCTGCCCCTGCGCGCCGCCGAGGACGATGCCTTGCTCTCGCAGGCGATCGACGAGGCGATCGGCCGCAAGCCGAAGGGCCACGACTTCATCATCGACCGCCGCAACCGCCCGGCCGTCGCCCGCCATATGAGCGTCACCGGCGGCTGACCCGCCAAAAGCGAGGTTTGGGTGAAGTTTCTTCTCGCTGCATTGCTTTGCGCCACCCTGCCCGCCGTCACGATGGCTGCGGAGCGTCCCGAAGGCATCGCCGCAGCCGAGGCCGTCGCCAAGGCCGCCTTCGGCACGGACTGCGACATGAACGGCATGCCGGAAGTGCCGATGGCCGAGCCCGATGGCGAAGGATACGGCCATTCCGTCTACAGCTTCTCCTACAAGCCCGACTACGACCCCAATGGCCCCGACGTTCAGGTCGAGGTCTACCAGCTCTTCTGCGGCTCCGGCGCCTACAACATCCGCCACGCCTTCGTGTTGAAGAAGAGCGACGACGAGTCCCTGAAACTGGCAACCTTTGCCACGCCCGACCTCGACTACAGCTACGCCGACGAGGAGATGAGCAAACTGAAGGCCGATCCGAACGTGCGCGGCTTCCGCGCCACCGGCCTGCTTGTGAACGCTACCTTCGACCTGGAAAAACGCACGGTCACCAGCCACGGCGCCTGGCGCGGCATCGGCGATGCCTGGGACAGCGGCGAATGGGTGTTCCGCAATGGCGACTTCATCCTGACCCGCTTCGAGGTCGACCCGACCTACGGTGACCCGGATCCAGCTGCGGAAAGCTACGTCGTCTATGAGGTCGCCAAATAGCGGTGCCTGCGGAATGACGGAAGAGCGCCAGCGAACAAAAAAAGGCCGGGTAAAAACCCGGCCTTTTTGATGTCAGAGGAGTTTTCCGACCTACGCCGCGTAGTGCTGACCGTAGGAGCCGCCCTGCCGCATATCGAGATCGCGGGTCTTGAAGTGGTCGATCTTCTGGTTGAGGCTTTGCACCCGACGGCGCAGGCCGTGGATTTCGGCGGTGTTCTCCTCCACCATCGCGGCATTCTGCTGGGTGATAAGTTCGACCTGATGCACCGCCTGGTTCACCTCGTTGATGCCTTCATACTGGGCGGCGGCAGCGGCCTCGATCTTGCCGACCAGACCATGGATCGACGAAATGTGCTCGTTGATCACCGAAAGCGCCTCGCCGGTCTCGGTGACGAGCGCGACGCCGTTGCGTACCTGCGTCGAGCTGGCGGAGATAAGGCCCTTGATCTCACGGGCGGCACCCGCGCAACGCTGGGCAAGCTCGCGGACTTCCTGCGCGACAACCGCAAAACCGCGACCCGCCTCACCAGCGCGCGCTGCCTCGACACCGGCATTCAGTGCCAGCAGGTTCGTCTGAAAGGCGATCTCGTCGATGACGCCGATGATCGTGCTGATCTTTTCCGACGAGCGGTTGATCTCGCCCATGGCGTCGACCGCCTTCGCCACGACCTCGCCGGAGCGCTTGGCATAGCTGTGCGTCTCGTCGACCGAAACCGCCGTCTTCTGGGCACTTTCGGCCGTCGAGCGCACGATGTCGGTCAGCTGGCGGAGCGCTCGCGAGCTTTCCTCCAGCGCCGCCGCCTGCTGCTCCGTGCGACGGGCAAGATCGTCAGCCGACGCGGCAAGATTGTCCGTGCCGCCGTTGATTTCCATCGTCGTGGCGCGGACGTCCGAAAGGGTCAGGCGCAGTGCTTCGACGGCATTGTTGTAGGTGCGGGCCATGGCGACATATTCGGCGGCGAGAGCCTCCGTCATGCTTTCTTCCAGATTACCGGCAGCAAGCTGTCCGAGCACGTCGGAGAGCGCTGTGAGCGCCTCGGTCTGCTCCGCCTCGATGCGGGCGCGCTCGCTGGTGCGGCGCGCCTGCTCTTCGGCCGTCAGCTGCCGCTGGGCTTCTGCCTCGTGCTCCAGCCGCACGTTTTCGCGCGCCGCATCGCGGAAAACGGCAACCGAGCGCACCATGTCGCCGATTTCGTCACCACGGTTGCGGCCGTCGATGCTGATGTCGAGGTCACCGCTGGCAAGCCGCGACATGGCCTCGGTCACGCGTTTCAGCGGACCGCGCAGCGTCTCGACCAGCATCAGGCCACCGATGATGGCAAGCAGCGTGCCGGCAACCATGGCGATGAGCGAGACGTTTGCCGACCGCTGGCTGTCCGCCTTGCCGGCCTCCTGGGCCGTGGAGACGAACTGTTCGAGCGTGGTGCTGGCATCCGCGACGGAGGCATAGGCGGCAGCGCGTGCGCCCTGCCATTTCTCCCCGACGGTGATGAGGTCCTGCGTGCCCTTCTCGATGCTGGCAAGTGATGGCGCCAGCTTTTGCGAAAGGTCGCGCAGCGCCGCATTCTTCGTGCCAAGCTTGGCAAGTTCGGCAGCGCTGGTCGCAACGGCCTTCACATCGGCCAGCACAGCATCGCGGCTGCCCTGGTCGAGCTTGCGGTGCAGTTCGCTGATATGCAGACGGGTCTCGTCAATGCCCTTGAACGTATCGCCCATCAGGGTGATCAGCGTCTTCAGGAGACCGATCTCCGCATCCATGCCGACAAAGCGCTTGGCGGCGGTATCGGAGTTCTTGCCTGCTTCCTTCAGGAAGTCGGCATCGAATTTCGTGAGCTTGGAGAGCACCGACATGAATTTCGTCTTCTTGCTCTCCGCATCGTCGGTGCCGGCAAGGATCTCCTTGATCTTGGCGACTTCCACCTCGAACGGCTTGATCTGCCCCAGGGCCTTCGTCGAGGCGATCGCCTTCGATTCATCCAGCTGCTTCAGAAGCTGCGGCAGATAAGTTTCGGCAGCCTTCACCTTGTCCTCCGGCTTCATCGCCAGCGCGACGGGCTTGCGGAACTTGCCGATGCGTTCGGCAAGGCCCTGATAGGCGGCGGCATCGAAAAGCAGCGCCTTGGCAAAGGCTTCCTTCTCGCCCGATTCACTGCGGATGACGCCGATCTGCTTTTCGGCAAACGCGCCATCCTTGGCCATCGCCGCCAGCGCGCCCTCAAGCGCTGCCGTCACGGCATTGCGTTCCTGGTCGATCGCCCACAGCGTTTCGGCCTGGCTGCGCATCGTGCCGGCAAGCGCCACGACCGAGGCAATCTTGGCCTTTTCGGCGGCATCCGGCAGCAGCGCATCAAGATCCTGGATCCCCGCCTCCTGCTCGTCGATCCGGGCGCCCAGCGCATCGCGGGTGTCCTGTCCCGGCCGGTCGGCAAAATCCTGCAGCCCGGTGCGCAGGTTCTGGAAGTGCGACAGGCTGTTGATCGTCTCGCGGGTGACCGTCATGTGGCCGTTCAGCGTACTCGCGGTGAAATAGCCGACAAGGCCGATGCCGGCGATCAGCGCGACGAGAGGGATGACGAACAGCAGCACCTTGGTGACGATGCGGCGCTGCTGGAGCAAGCGGTCAATGAAGGACATGGGTTCCCCGACGTTTTTTTAACGACCAAGATCCCTGCGGGTGTTCCTCAAAGCCGAAGCGGCCGCTGAAGCTCGTCGTTGCGAGCGCGGCCGGCCAGATGGCATGTCGGGGCTTCGGCCGATCCCACACCGGGCGGCCTGCCCTCACCCGTCGCATCATGCGATCGTTCATTGGGATGCCGCAACGATAGGTGGGGAAACTTAAGGAAGTCCTTCGGGAAAACGGCAGAAACTCAGCGTGTTGCGCCCAGCTGGCAGGGCTTCATGCCCAATATTCGCCCATCCGCTGCTTCCTTCGGCACAGACCCTGTTTGTTCCGATGGCATACGGCACACAATCAGCCTATGAGAGTGCATACAGGCTTGGAATCATCCGCATGAATCTCACCGGAAACGCCAGGGGCGCTCTGTTCATGGCCATCGCCATGGCGGGCTTCACCTGCAACGATGCCCTCGTCAAATCCGTCACCGCGACGATGAATACCGGCCAGATCCTCTTCGTGCGCGGTCTGATGACGACGGTGCTTGTCGTCGTCATCGCCCATTGGATGGGCGCGCTCCGCTCCTGGCGGGTGATCCTGCAACCTGCCGTCATGCTGCGGCTTGTGGCCGAAATCTTCGCGTCGATCGCCTATGTGTCCGCGCTGGGGGCCATGCCGCTCGCGAACACCGCGGCGATCCTCCAGGCGCTGCCGCTCGCCGTCACGCTGGGTGCCGCGCTGTTTCTCGGCGAAAAGGTCGGCTGGCGGCGCTGGCTGGCCATCACCGCTGGCTTCGCCGGTGTGCTCATCGTCATTCGCCCGGGTCCGGAGGGATTTTCGCTGGCGGCTGCCTATGTGATCGCGTCCGTTGTCGGCGCAGCGGCGCGGGATCTTGCGACGCGGCAGATCAACAGCGACGTGCCCTCGCTTTTCGTCAGCGCCGTCACGTCTGCCACCATCACGCTCACAGGCGCCGCCCTGATCGAGCCGATGGGCGGCTGGCAGCCGATGTCCGCGGAAACATTCGGCCGGCTCGCCGTAGCGAGTGCACTGCTTCTCATCGGCTACCAGGGTATCGTCAGCGCCATGCGCTCCGGCGAGATCTCCTTCATCGCCCCCTTCCGCTATACGAGCCTCCTCTGGGCGATCGCCATCGGGTTCCTGTTCTTCGGCGAGTTGCCGGACCTCTGGATGACGGTCGGCGTCGCCATCATCGTTGCCTCGGGCCTCTACACCTTCTACCGCGAAAACCGCCGCAGCGCGGCGGCCGTCGCCCAGGAGTCCAAGCCGGAATCGCCCTGACGTCGGAAAGGGTTGCGACCGGCGCCTTCACCGACTAGACCGGATGGCGAGGGATACGGGCAATAGGAATGAGATGGTACTGGCGCATGCGATACCGGGCGTGATCCTTGCCGGAGGCCTTTCCTCCCGCATGGGACAGGACAAATCGCGCATCCGCCTCGGCGGCACCGCACTCATCGATCGCGCCGCCCGGCGGCTGCGCCCGCAGGTCTCCACCGTCGCCGTCAATGCCAATGGCCCCGTGCTCTTCGAGCGTGGCGAGGAACTTCCGGTCTTTGCCGACCTCGATGCGGCCCGCGCCGGGCCACTTGGCGGCGTGCTGGCCGCGCTTGACTACGCGCGCCGCGATCATCCGGATGCCAGCCACGTCGTAACCGTTCCAACGGACAGTCCCTTCTTCCCGACCGACCTCGTCGCCCGGTTTTCCCGCGTCATCGACGCGCCGGACCGCATCGCCGTTGCGCGCTCGGCAAGCGGCCTTCACCCCGTCTTCGCCCTTTGGCCGGTGGCGCTTGCCGCCGATCTTGCCGACTGGCTCGCAAGCGGCGGCGCCCTGCGCGTGCGCAGCTATCTCGAGCGCCACCAGGCGCGCGAAGTCACGTTCCCGCTGATCGAGACGGCGCGTGGCGATTTCGATCCCTTCTTCAACATCAACACGCCGGGCGATCTCGACGAAGCGGAAAACTGGCTTTGGATAATGGAACGATGACGCGACCGAAAATTTTTGGCATTGCCGGATGGAAGAATTCTGGCAAGACCGGCCTCGCCGTCCGCCTGGTGACGGAACTGGTCGCGCGCGGCTACCGCGTCTCCACGATCAAGCACGCCCATCACGACTTCGACATCGACAAGGTCGGCGCCGACAGCTACCGCCATCGCCAGGCCGGCGCCTATGAGGTGACCATCGTCTCCGGGACCCGCTATGCCATCATGCACGAATTGCGTGGTGCTGCCGAACCCTCCTTCGAGGAAATCCTCGCCCGCCTCGCCCCTTGCGATCTCGTGCTGATCGAAGGCTACAAGCGCGAACCGATCCCGAAGATCGAGGCTCGGCGCCTCGAAGCCGCCAACCGCACGCCCCTTGCCCCCGAAGATCCGCATATCGCCGCCATCGCCGCGGATCACCCGGTGACGGACACGACGCTCCCCGTCTTCGATCTCGACAATACAAAAACCATCGCCGACTTCGTCGTCGCGGTCACCGGCCTGGGGAAAGGCTGAGCGCACGGCAGGCCCACGTTTTTCCACCGCAGGACGGCATTGCCAGATACCAAAAGGCCGCGGGATTTCTCCCGCGGCCCCGTTTGTTCGATACGTCGTTCCTTACTCGGCCATTGCGACCGGCTTTACCAGCGGGGTCACGCGGCGGATCGTGACGCGGCGGTTGAGCTGCTCCGCACTCTCCGTCTCGATCTTCAGGTAGCGCTCGCCATAACCCTGCGTCGCGAGGTTTTCCGGAGCGATGTCGTAGACGTCCGTCAGGACGTTGGCGACAGCCTCGGCGCGCTCGTCGGAGAGCACGAGGTTCGATTCGTCCGAACCGACGGCATCCGTATGCCCCTCGATGAGGAAGGTTTCGCCGGGATCCTTGTCGAGGATCTCGTTGATCGCATCCGCCACCTTGCGCAGCGACGACGCCTGGTTCATCGAAATCTCGGAAGAACCGGTCGCGAACGTGATCGTATCGAGGTCGATGCGGCGCACCTTGTCGCGGATACGCGCGGAATACTTGACTTCATCCAGCGTGTAGACCCTTTCAACGGGCTCCACCGGCGGCCGGTCTAGGAACTCGCGATAATCATGACGATCCTCGGCGGACGTGTCGATGATATAGTCATCGACAGGGATGGTCAGGCGCATCGGCGGCAGGCGCTCGCCTGGATCGACGAAGGTCGGCCGGCTGTCACGATCGATTTCCGGCGCATAGAACATCACATATTCACGGCCGGCACTGTTGATGCGCGAGCGCTGGATGACCTCACCGTAGCGGTTGCGGATCGTAACGACCCGGTCGCCGTTCGGCCGTATGATGACTTCGCGAACGCGGCCGTTCGGCAGGTCCTCGAAATAGGTTTCCGCCGCACGGCGTGACAGGCGACCGCCGTCATCCGAACGCACGATGACACGGTCACCGAAGTTGATCACGAAGCGGTCTTCCACTTCGCGCTCGACGCGCCAGCCATCACGATCGGCATAACGCGGACGACGGTCACGGCGCTCGCCCCGCTCGCGCTCGGCCGGTTCGTACTCGACGCGATCGCGGTCCTTCCAGCCGATCTGGGCATCCCGGTCGGATTCAGGAACACGGACATCGGCATTACGCCGTTCTTCCGCACGCTTGCGGCGGCGCTCCTCGCGCGACGAATCGCGGCGATTGTCCGATTCCTTGTCGCTGTCGAGCACAGCCGCGCCATCGATGAACGGCAGTTCGATCGTGTCCGTCGTCTTGGAGGGATCCCTGGCAATCCGTTCACGGCCTTCGTCGCGCTTGCGACGGCGCTCTTCGCGGACCTTCTCCCGCGCTTCCTGCTGTTGCTCGTCGACCTCCGCGTCACGCTGCTTCTGGCGACGCTCTTCACGCGCCTTCTGGCGTTCTTCCTGCTGCTGTTGTTCACCTTCAGCTTCGCGCTGCTTCTGGCGGCGCTCCTCGCGCGCCTTCAGCCGCTCTTCCTGCTGCTGCTGTTCGCCTTCCGCTTCGCGCTGCTTCTGGCGGCGCTCCTCGCGCGCCTTCTGGCGATCCTGCTGCTGTTGCTGCTCGCCCTCAGCTTCACGCTGCTTTTGGCGGCGTTCTTCGCGCGCCTTCAGCCGCTCTTCCTGCTGCTGCTGTTCGCCTTCCGCCTCGCGCTGCTTCTGGCGGCGCTCCTCGCGCGCCTTCAGCCGCTCTTCCTGCTGCTGCTGTTCGCCTTCAGCTTCGCGCTGCTTCTGGCGGCGTTCTTCACGCGCCTTCTGGCGCTCTTCTTGCTGCTGCTGTTCGCCTTCAGCCTCACGCTGCTTCTGGCGGCGCTCTTCGCGCGCCTTCTGGCGATCCTGCTGCTGCTGTTCACCTTCAGCTTCGCGCTGCTTCCGGCGACGCTCTTCACGGGCTTTCTGACGATCGCCCTGCTGTTGCTGCTCGCCCTCAGCCTCACGCTGCTTTTGGCGGCGTTCTTCGCGCGCCTTCTTACGATCCTGCTGTTGCCCCTCGTCGCCCTGCTGCTCCTCACGGGCCTGCTTGCGTTCGCGGCGCTGACGGCGCAGTTCTTCCTCGGAAAGATCGCCCTCGCTTTGAACGGTAATGACGTGCGGCACGCCCTCGGAGACGAATGCGGGGCGCATCACCGCCGCCTCCACCGGTTGCCAAACCAGCGACGCGAGCGGCAAAGCCACTGTTGCCAGAAGTGTTGTTCTCTTACCCATTGGCGTTTCCTCGTTGCCAGTTGTGCCGGCGTTGAATCAAGTTTTGCAGACGAATTTGTGTTATTGCGAGGCTAATCCATCGCAGATGAATCCGCGCTGAACAGGACATGGCCGCCGGTCGCGCCGACGGCCATGGTGAAACGCACGAAGACGCTATCAGTTCGCTTTGGCCATCGGACGCACCAGCGTCGTGACGCGGCGAATGGTGACGCGGCGGTTTTGCTGTTCGGCCACGTCGGTGCGTACTTTCAGGAAGCGCTCGCCGTATCCCTGCGTCTGGAGGTTCTCCGGCGGGACGCCGTAGACCTCGGTCAGCAGGCTCGCGACCGACTCTGCGCGCTCATCGGACAGCACGAGGTTCGGCTTGTCGGCGCCGACCGCGTCGGTATGGCCCTCGATGAGGAAAGTCTCACCCGGATCCTTGTCGAGCACCTTCTGCATCGCCTCCGCCACGCTGCGCAGCGTGCGCGCCTGCGACATCGGCACTTCGGCGCTGCCGGTCGCGAAGGTGATCGTATCGAGGTCGATGCGGCGCACCTTGTCGCGCAGACGGGCCGAGTGTTTCACTTCATCGATCGAATAGACCCGCTCCACGCGCTCGACAGGCGGCTCGGAGAGGAACTCGTAGAAATCGCGGTCCGGCTCGCTCGACGTGTCGATAATATAGTCGCTAACCGGAATGCGCAGACGCATTGGCGGCAGTTCGTATCCGACATCGACGAGACCGGGACGCGGCGCATCGCCTTCAAGTTCCGGTGCGTAGACGAGGATGTACTCCCTGCCGTCCCGGCCGACGCGCGAGCGCTGGATGATATCGCCATAGCGATTGTAGATCGTCACGATGCGTACGCCGCCGGGACGCGTGATCGTCTCGCGGACGCGGCCCCGGGCGAGGTTGTCGTAGAAAACCTCTTCCGAATCGCGGCGCAGGCGCGGCCGGTCGTCGCCGCGCACGATCAACTGGTCGCCGACCTCCAGCACCGTGCGGTTTTCAATCCGCTCGATCACATTGACCTCGGTGACGCTGTTATCGATCGTCGTGTTGTCGACCGTCGTGTTGTTGACGGTATTGTTGTTGACGATCGTATTGTTGATCACCGTGTTGTTGATGATGTTCGTCGTCTCGGGCATGGCGAAGTCCGGTGCCTTCTCGACCCGCTCGCCGTCCTCGTTGATGGCCGCCTCGATCTTGCCGGGAACGGCCTCGCGGACCTCCTCGGAAATTTCGGCCTGGGCGGAATCATCCGATTCCGGCACCGGCACTGCCTCGTCCTGTGCACGCAATTCCTCGCGCTGCTTGCGACGGTCCTCGCGACCCTTCCGGCCACCGGCCTTGTCGGCGTCCTTGTCGCTGTCGAGCACCGCGGCACCGTTTTCGACCGGCAGAACGACCGTCTCGTCCGTCTTCGACGGGTCTTCGGCGATTTCCTGCTTCTGTTCTTCCGTCAGCGTCTCCACGACCGGCTCTTCGACAGGCGTTTCGCCGGTCTCGGCGGTCGCAGGCTGATCCGTACCGGTTTCGGCCGGCGTTTCCTCAACGGCAACGGCTGGCTTCTCACGCTCTTCGGCCGCGGGCTGTTCGCCGGTCGTGGTTTCCTCGGTAATGCCGTCCTGTTGCTGCACAGGCTGCTCGGCCTGCTGTTCCTCGGCCGGCTTCTGTTCTCCGGCAGCATTCTGTTCGTCAGCTTGACGCTGCTGCTCTTCACCGGCCGCACGCTGGGCTTCTTCTTCCGCAGCCTTCTGTTCGGCCGCAGCTTTCTCAGCGTCCTCGGCCGCCTTCTGTTCGTCGGCCTGGCGCTGCTGCTCTTCACCAGCAGCACGCTGGGCTTCTTCTTCCGCAGCCTTCTGTTCGGCCGCAGCTTTCTCAGCGTCTTCAGCGGCCTTCTGTTCGTCGGCCTGGCGCTGCTGCTCTTCACCAGCAGCGCGTTGGGCTTCCTCTTCTGCAGCCTTCTGCTCGGCCGCGGCTTTCTCAGCGTCCTCGGCGGCCTTCTGTTCGTCGGCCTGACGCTGCTGCTCTTCTTCGGCGGCGCGCTGAGCATCATCCTGCTGTTGTTGCTGCTGTTGCAGCAGCAGGTCTTCCTCGCTCGGCTGCCCTTCGCCGGTACTTTCCTGCGCAACCTCGAAAGGTTTCATCAGCGCGTCTGCGAGCGTCGGCGTCGCGATCAGCACCGTCGACAGAACCGGCAGCGCAACGGTTGCAAAAAGTTTGGAGCGGAAAGTCATCGTTTAATCCTCACGGTGTCCCGTCTTTTCATTTGCGGCCCACACGGCTCTTCCGGCCGGTGCGCGAACCCTTCACAATCCACTCAAGGCCTAGCCAGGAGTATATTAACCTCACCTGAATGACCTTGGATGAAGCACCAGATAGGCCTCTCCCTCAGCCCGGCCAGAGGCGGGGCATGAAATTGTCGGGGAAACCGGGCGGAAAAGCGGCGCGAAACCAGTTGATTTTTTGGCAAAAAACGGTCGATTATCCGGCCCAAGCGGGCAGGCCTGCCCGCTTCACATCAAGGCCCGGACAATAAGAAAAACCGGAGAGCCTTTAACAGAGAGGATCACAATGCGTATTTCCAAACGTTTCACGCTCGCAGCTTCGGCTGCGGTCATCGCCCTCTTCGCGTCGTCCGCGATGGCTGAAGGCGAGAAGATCGTGATCGGCACGGAAGGCGCCTACCCGCCCTTCAACAACCTCGAATCCGACGGCACGCTGACCGGCTTCGACGTCGACATCGCCAAGGCGCTCTGCGAGGAAATGAAGGCCGAGTGCACTTTCGTCACGCAGGACTGGGACGGCATCATCCCCGCGCTCATCGCCAAGAAGTTCGACGCGATCGTCGCCTCCATGTCGATCACCGCTGAGCGCAAGGAGAAGGTCGACTTCTCCAAGAAGTACTACAACACGCCGCCGGCCATCATCGTGCCGAAGGATTCCGAGATCAAGGAAGCAACACCCGAAGCGCTGGCCGGCAAGGCACTCGGCGCGCAGGGCTCGACGACTCACTCCAACTATGCCCAGGCGCATATGAAGGACGCCGACATCAAGATGTATCCGACGGCTGACGAGTACAAGCTCGACATCGCCAACGGCCGTATCGATGCCGCCATCGACGACGTGGTGGTGCTGTCCGAATGGCTGAAGACCGAAGCCGGCGCCTGCTGCAAGCTGCTCGGCACGCTGCCGATCGACCCGGTCATCAACGGCGAAGGCGCCGGCATCGCGGTCCGCAAGGGCGAAACGGCGCTCGCCGACAAACTCACCGCAGCGATCGCGGCCATCCGTGCCAGCGGCAAGTACCAGGAAATCAACGCCAAGTACTTCCCGTTCGACGTCTATGGCGACTGATACTCGGCCACATCTGTGTCATGCGGGTTTTTTCTGACCCCATCACCAGAATGCACGGGCGGGAGGGCTTGCTCTCCCGCTCCTTTTGTTTGAGAACTTGCACATAAGAAAAGACAGGCGCAGGAAGCGCTTGAACAACAAGCGCAAAGCGCATCGGGGGTTCTTCTGGCATGAGCGGGTTCTTCACCGCCATCGTCGAGGCGGTAACCGCATTTATCGGGATCATCGATCCCTTTTGCGGGCCGGTCGGCATCTTCAATCTTTTCCTGGGCAAGACGCTCCTGGCGTGCGGTGCTGCCGGCTGGGGCGACGAGATCGCCTTCGGCTTCCTGGTGACGGCAAGCCTCGCCATCGCGACCCTGCCCGTCGGCCTGCTGATGGGCTTCTTCATTGCGCTGGCAAAGCAGTCGGAAGAAAAGTCGCTTAGGCTTTCGGCCAATATCTACACAACGCTCTTCCGCGGCCTGCCGGAACTGCTGACGCTGTTCATCGTCTATTACGGCCTGCAGATCCTCGTGCAAAACCTCGTCGCCGCGATGGGATATGATGGCACTATCGAGATCAATGCCTTCTTCGCCGGCATGTTCGCACTCGGCCTCGTCTTCTCGGCCTATTGTTCGGAAGTGCTGCTCTCCGCCTTCAAGGCCATTCCACGAGGCCAGTATGAGGCAGGCTACGCGCTCGGTCTCCACGAGGGCCGCACCATGCAGCTCATCGTGCTGCCGCAGTTGATCCGCGTCGCCCTGCCTGGCCTCGGAAACCTGTGGATGGCGCTCCTGAAAGACACTGCCCTCGTCTCCGTCATCGGCCTGCCGGACATTCTGCGCCAGACAGGCATCGCGGCACGCGTCACCAAGGAAGCCTTCCAGTTCTACACCGTCGCCTGCGCGCTCTTCCTCATCCTTGCTTTCCTTTCGTCGCTGGTCTTCTCCAGCATCGAGAGCTGGGCCAAGCGCTCGGAGGTCGCGCGATGAGCTACGTCACCACCCTCATCCCGCCGCAAGCCGCGCCGCCGGCTCCGCCGAAGCGCTTCACCGCCAGCCGCTTCTTCGGCAATATCTTCATGGGTGTGTGGCTGGCGCTCGCCATCGGCATCTTCCTGATGATCACCGGCGGTTGGGATCCGGAAAAATTCGCGAAATACGGGCCGAACTACCTGTCCGGCCTCGGCGTCACGCTGCTTCTGGTGGGGCTCTCGGTTGCGCTCGGCGGTCTTATCTCGCTGCCGCTCGCCTTCGCGCGCATGTCGAAGAACCCGGTTCTCTCCTGGTTTTCCTACGGCTATGTCTACTTCTTCCGCGGCACGCCGCTGTTGATGCAGCTGTTCCTCATCTATTACGGCCTCGGCAGTTTCTCCGCCGAGCTCAAGGCCTGGGGCCTGTGGTGGTTTTTCCGCGATGCGTGGAACTGCGCGCTTTTGACCTTCACGCTCAACACCGCGGCCTATCAGGCCGAGATCCTGCGCGGCGCTATCGAGAGCGTGGGACGCGGTCAGCATGAGGGCGCAGCCGCCCTCGGCCTGCCGAAAAAGGTCGCCTTCTTCAAGGTTATCCTGCCACAGGCGCTGATCGTGGCGTTGCGCCCCTACGGCAACGAGATCATCCTGATGATCAAGGGGTCCGCCATCGTTGCCATCGTCACGGTCCTTGACCTGATGGGCGAAACCCGCCTCGCCTTCTCGCGCACCTTCGATCCCCAGGCCTATCTGTGGGCCGCGCTGATGTATCTCCTCATGGTGGAACTGCTGCGCAATCTCTGGGCCTGGCTGGAAACCCGCCTGACCCGCCACCTGAAGCGCTGAGCCCCCTGGCAGCACTCATCCATGGGTGCTGCCAAATACCTGATTTCACAGAAATATTCTCACCGTGGATCAGAAATTAACATTTCATTAACCCTGCGAGCGCTCAATTATAGGGACCATCATTCACTACGCAATGAGGTCGCTATGACAAATGACATGGCAATGCAGCTCAAGGGCTACGGCGTGACCACGGCCCAGATTCTCTATCGCATGCCGGACCACCAGCAGTTCCTGCAAGCCTATATCTGGCAGCACTACGATCTCGCCCCCGACTTCCCGGAAATGAAGAGTTTTCTAAAATTCTGGCAGGAGAAGCTGGACGGGCCGATCCACTCGGTGCGCTACGTTCACCGCCGGCTGATCTCGGCGACGGAATGGCGGGCGCTCAAGGGTGAGTTCATCCTCAACTGACGGGTAGCGCAATGACTAGACGTGAACCGAGCCGTGCGCCAATTCCGTGTCGGACATGTCCACCTTGAGGGAGAAGTAGGCGATCGCAGCATAGAAGATCGCCAGGAAGCAGAGCACGAAACCGCCGGGGATAGGCCCGAGCGCCGCTTTGGCCACCACATGCTCGAAAGCGAGCGCGATGTCCTTGCTCGACCCGGTCTGGCTCTGCATCGTCGAGGACGAGATTTTCAGCGCCCAGGCCAGAAGCAGGATGAGATACATCCAGCAATAGTTCCGCCGCAGCCGCCGACAGGCCGCATCGCGATAGCTGATCAGGAATTCCGGCTTGCGCAGGCTTTTGGCGATCGGCGCCGCCCAATCGAGGGCGAGCTGCCCGCGCGGATTGAGGATTTCGGCAAAATAGAACCGCTCGAGCTGCCGCACGCGCGCCCGGTAGACATCGAAGAAACGATAGCGCCGCGCCTCGATCATCAACAGCAGCGTCACCAGCAGCATGGCGAAAAGCAGCACGCCGTGATGCGAGGTCGGCGTCGACAGCGAGACGGACAGCAGTGCCGCCACCACGGTAATCGCCCAGTTCGACGTCTGGTCGATCCGGTTGCGCCAGCCGGCCATTCGCCCGAGCTCGCCGCGATAGTAGTGCACCATCGTGTTGATCGTCTCCATCGACGTCACCGGCAAGGCGGGACTGCCGGTCGGCTTGACTTCAGCCGAATGCGACAAGGGGGACATATCGCCAGGCATGTCATTCCTCCGAAAGGTCTTTTTGCTCTTGGAAAGATCATGCGCCTCTTTCGGCGATTGATAAACGGCTATTTGCGGCCTATGAGACGCCCCCATGACCAAGATCGACGAAGATGCGCTCGCGGAAGCCTATAACCGCGCCCTTTCGCTGGAAAAATCCGGCGATTTCGATGCTGCCGCCAAGGCCTATGCCGAAGTGCTGGCACTCGATCCCGAAGACCACGGCGGTGCCGCCGTGCGCCTCGCCTCGATGGGCCGCGGCGAGACACCGGAAAAGGCGCCCGACGCCTATGTCACAACCCTCTTCGACCAGCATGCCGAGGTTTTTGACAACGTGCTCGTCGAGCAGCTCGGCTATTGCGTGCCGCTGCTCGTGCGCCAGCGGTTCCAGGCGCTTGGCGTGGGTCCGTTCAAGCGCGTGCTCGATCTCGGCTGCGGCACGGGGCTGACCGGCGGCGCGCTGCGCGACATGGCCGAAGACATCACCGGCGTCGACCTCTCGGAAAACATGGTCGAGATCGCCCACGAGAAGGATCTCTACGAGACCCTCTACGTCGCCGAAGCCGTCGACTTCCTCGACGATAACGATGACGAGGCCTTCGATCTCATCACGGCGACGGACGTGCTGCCCTATCTTGGCGCGCTCGAGCCGCTGTTCTTCGGCGCTGCGGAAAATCTCGTGGCCGGCGGCCACTTCATCTTTTCGTCCGAAACCCTGCCGGAAGAAACCTTCGCCGGTCGGCCCTTCATGGTCGGCCCGCACCAGCGCTTCGCCCACGCCGCGGACTACGTTCGCCAACGTCTCGATGAAACCGGCTTTGACATCGTCGAGATCACCGATATCACCGTGCGCATGGAAGAAGGCGAGCCGATCGCCGGCCATCTCGTTCTGGCGAAACATCGCGGCTGACGGGCAGCTTTAGCTCGCTCAGGCAAAACTCTTTTTGCGGGGGGGTACGGCCTGCGTGTCGGTGACGGCAGGCAGACTCTGGAGCACGCGCTTGGCCGGCAGGATGGCAATCGCCTCGGTGCCTTCGCGCAGCTTGGATTTCAGGATGAATTCGCCATTGTGCTTGGCAAGGATGGCCTGAACGATCGGCAGGCCGAGGCCGGTGCCCTGCTCGGCGCTCTTGATGGCGATGGAACCCTGGCCGAAGGCGGAGAGCACGATCGGGATTTCCTCTTCGGGAATACCCGGGCCGTTATCCTTGATCGAGACATACTGGCCGCCGCCGGCCGTCCACCCGGCCTTGACGATGACTTCGCCGCCCTGCGGCGTGAACTTCACCGCGTTCGACAGCAGGTTCAGGATGACCTGGCGCAGCGCCTTTTCATCCGCCCAGACCGCCGGCATGCCGCCTTCGACCTGCTCGGCAATGGTGATGTTCTTGGCGCGCGCGCGCAACTGCACCATGCCGATGCAGTCTTCCGCGATATCGACCAGATGCACGGAATCCTCGGAGAGATCGTATTTGCCCGCTTCGATGCGCGAGAGGTCGAGGATCTCGTTGATGAGGTTCAGCAGGTGCTGCCCGGAGCGATGAATGTCCGACGTGTATTCCTTGTAGACGGGGTTGTTGAGCGGCCCCAGCACTTCCGTCGACATCACCTCGGAAAAGCCGAGAATGGCGTTCAGCGGCGTGCGCAGTTCATGCGACATCGAGGCCAGGAAACGGGATTTGGCGAGGTTGGCCTCTTCCGCCCGGCGGCGCGCTTCGTCCGACATGGATTTTGCCACTTCCAGTTCGGCGATCAGGTCATCCTTTTCCGACTGGGATGAGAGCAACTGAGCACTGGTGTGGCGCAGACGGTGCGTCATGAACACCAGGAAAACCATGGCTGCCGCGATGATCGCCGCCGTGCCGATGGTTGCCGAATCCGGACGCAGGGTCGCCGAAATACCGAGGGCGACGACTGTCGGCGTAAAGGCATAGAGAACCGCATGGCGTAGCATGAGCGTGCTCATGGCCGTCACCGCGAGTGCAACGAGCAGCGCCGATCCCTTGTAGAAATCGAACGTCACGCCGCTGCACTGACCGCAGGTCTGCAAGGCGAAGGCCGCCCAGGCAAGTCCCATGAAAACCTGTGCGATGAGAAACCGGCGTTGCCAGCGTCGGACGGTGTCGGCGGTGATTTCCCGCCCACGCGCGCGACGCGCAACGATCATGCCCAGCGCATGCATGCTCAAGGCCAGCACCGCCCAGGCGATAAGGCCGATTTCCCCGGTCAGATAAATCCCGCCGGCTGCAATCAGCACGATGACCATGGGCACGGCGAGTGCGCTCTGCACGGTCGAAGCGATGTGGAGCTGAAGCATTTCGCGCTCGAAGCCCGGCGAGAGGCCCGTCGCCGTCTGCAACCGTTCGCGAGTCGTGCGGACGGCCCGCGAAACAGCCTTGTTTCGGTGGCTGCGCGACTTGTCGACGATGATCTTGTCGGTCGATGTGCTGACGCCGGTACTCATCACAAATGCAACTGTTGCGGACAGCGTTGAATTCTAGGGTGGAATCCTTAAGAAGATGCTGCCGCGCATAAACCATTTGCGAACCATTCCGGCATTTTCCGTAACGTTAATTCAAACGCGTTCCGGCATATGACCGAACATCAAGACTCTAGCTTAAGGAACGGGTTGCATGGGGCTTTCCAGGCGGGCACGCGATCTCGGCGTTGCGGTGGCGATCCTCGCGCTGACGGCGCTGGTCGTGGCGCGAATCAGCGGCGAAAGCGGCGAGACGATCACCGGCACGGCACGGGCAGCGGACGGCGATACGCTGACGCTCGACGGTCACCGCATTCGTCTTGTCGGCATGGATACGCCGGAGATGATGCAGACCTGCAAGCGCGACGGCGAGGACTGGCGCTGCGGCGTGGCCGCCCGGTCCCGACTTGCCGAGTTCTTGCGGGCCGGGGCCGTCACCTGCCAGACCCAGGGGACTGACAAATATGATCGGTGGCTGGCGCGCTGCGAAACCGCCGATGGCGACCTCGGCGGACGTATGGTGCGGGAAGGCCTCGCGGTCGCCTATGGCGGCTATGAGGACGAGGAGCAGTTCGCCAAGGCCGAGCGCAAGGGGCTGTGGGGAACCGAGTTCGACATGCCGCAGCAATGGCGCCGGATGAATGGCCGGCCGCAGGAAGAGGCGCACGGCGCGGAACCCGGCGTGCTCGGCGGCATTCTGGCAACTTTCGGCCTGAACTGAACGGACGGCGCGATGGATGACAAAAGACCTGCCGGCGACCTGGCTGCGCTTCGCGCGGCGATCGCGGCCTGTCGAGTCTGTCGCGACGCTCCTGCCAAGGCGGATAATCCCCTGCCGCACGAGCCGCGCCCGGTCGCCGTCATTTCCGAGAACGCGCGCATTCTCATCGCCGGGCAGGCGCCCGGGCTGCGCGTGCATGAAAGCGGCCTGCCGTTCAACGATGCGTCCGGCGACCGGTTGCGGGACTGGCTCGGCGTGACGCGCGATGCGTTCTACGATCCCGCAAAGTTCGCGATCGTGCCGATGGGGTTCTGCTTTCCCGGTTACGATGCCCATGGCAGCGACCTGCCGCCACGGCGGGAATGCGCGCCGCTCTGGCGGGCCGACGTGATTGCGGCCATGCCGCAGGTCGAACTCGTGCTGGCGATCGGGCAATATGCGCAGGCCTGGCATCTCGGCGCGGCAAAGGCTTCGAGCATGACCGAGACGGTCCGCGATTGGCGCCGGCATCTGGGTCGCAACGAAAAACCTGCCGTGTTGCCGCTGCCCCATCCGAGCTGGCGCAATACCGGTTGGCTGAAGCGCAATCCCTGGTTCGAGGCAGATGTTCTGCCGGAATTGCGAAAGCGGGTGAAAACCCTTACGGATTAAAATGTCATTCTTTCAATTTACCGATATACCGGTGTATGAGGGAATTAAATTTCGTAGGGGAATACAATGGATCGTCTGGACAGAAAAATTCTGCGCCTCTTGCAGGAAGATTCCACGCTTGCAGTGGCCGACCTCGCCAAGAAGGTCGGGCTCTCCACCACGCCTTGCTGGCGCCGCATCCAGAAGATGGAAGAAGACGGTGTGATCCGCAAGCGCGTTGCGCTGCTCGATCCCGTCAAGATCAACACTAAGGTCACCGTCTTCGTCTCGATCCGCACCAATTCGCATTCCACGGAATGGCTGAAGCGTTTTTCCGAGGTGATCGTCGAGTTCCCGGAAGTCGTCGAGTTCTACCGCATGAGCGGTGACGTGGACTATCTCCTGCGTGTCGTCGTACCGGACATCGCCGCCTACGATGCCTTCTACAAGCGCATGATCGCCCGCATCGAGATTCGCGACGTCTCCTCCGCCTTCGCGATGGAGCAGATCAAGTACACGACCGAGCTTCCGCTCGACTACATGGCCGTGGACAACCAGAAGAGCGGCGAGGATTGATCAGCGGCTGATCCGGGCAAGCGTGTTTTCAGCGGTCAGTTCGCGCACGCAATCCTTGCCGTTCCAGCGTTCCGTGCGGTCAGCACTTGCCGCGAGTTTTTGCGCAAGCGCAAGCGCTGGCCCATGGCAGGCATGGCTTCGCTTGCCGATGCTGCGCAACGACCAATTGACCGCCTTCTTCACGAAATTGCGCGGGTCGGCTGCGTGGTTTTCGATGAGGTCAAGCCAGGCGATGATCGTCCCGTCCGGCTCCCGCTTGAGATGAACAGCCGCGCCGGCAATCATTGCGAAGGCGGCGCGGCGCACGAATTCCCGCTCTTCGGCGGCAAACTCCTCGATGAGCGCAAGAAGCCCGGCCTCGACAAAGAGATCGGCTGCGGCATCGACGATTTCCCAGGATGCGAAATCCTCGGCGAGGCGACCCGCCTCCGCCGCCGTCAGTGTCTTCGGCTCCATCGTGAAGAGCGCGAGCAGACGGGCTTCCCGGATGCCGCTGTCCCACAGGGCAAAGGCGCGGGCGTGGTCCTTTCCGGCCACCCGCGCAATTTTCCTCAAAACGGGATTGGAAATGCCGAGCGCCGCATCAGTAACGATGCCGTAGCGGGCAATGCCCGCAAGGCTCTCCTCGGACCGCAGCGAATGAAGGTGCTCCAACAGATCGGCCGCCGAGGCGGATTTGCCGATCATTTTTTCTCGAGCCGGGCGAGCAGCGCGGACGTATCCCACCGGTTGCCGCCCATCTCCTGCACATCGCCGTAGAACTGGTCGATGAGGGCGGTGACGGGAAGCTTGGCACCGTTGCGGCGGGCTTCCGACAGGACGATGTCGAGGTCCTTGCGCATCCAGTCGACGGCGAAGCCGAAATCGTATTTGCCGGCGATCATCGTCTTGTGCCGATTGTCCATCTGCCAGGAGCCGGCAGCACCCTTCGAGATGACCTCGATGACCGCCTCCATGTTGAGCCCAGCCTTCGTGCCGAAATGAATGGCTTCGGCCAGGCCCTGCACGACGCCGGCAACGCAGATCTGGTTGACCATCTTGGCCAATTGGCCCGCGCCGGTCGATCCCATCAGGCCGACCATCCTTGCATAGGCCTCCATGACAGGCTTCGCCTTCTCGAAGCTCGCCGCATCGCCGCCACACATGATGGTGAGTACACCATTCTCTGCGCCCGCCTGGCCGCCGGAAACGGGCGCGTCGATAAAGCCAAAACCCTTGTTTCTGGCGGCAATGTCGAGTTCGCGGGCGACCTCGGCCGAGGCCGTGGTGTGGTCGACGAGGATCGCGCCTGGCTTCATACCATCGAGCACGCCGTCCGCGGCGACCGTGACGGAGCGCAGGTCATCATCGTTGCCGACACAGGTGAAGACGAGATCGACGTCTTTTACCGCTTCGGCGGGCGTGCGAAACGCCGTGCCGCCAAATTCGCCAGCCCATTTTTCCGCCTTGGCGAAGGTGCGGTTGTACACCGACACCTCGTGACCGCCCTTGACCTTCAGGTGGCCTGCCATGGGATAGCCCATGACGCCGAGACCGATGAACGCAACCTTTGCCATACCGTAACCTCCTGCAATCTTTGGCAGGAGGTTTAGCGGATGATCGGTTTTGGTGAAAGTGTTTCTCGCTCAGGGAATAGAAAGGCGGAGAGCTCCGTTGCGGGCGACAGGACCCGGCCAGATCAAACGAACTGCGAAATCACCACGTACCCGGCATAGACGGCGTTCGAGATGATCAGGCAGAACACGGCAAACGAGCCAAGATCCTTCGAGTGCTTGCCCATTTCGGAGATTTCCGGCGAGACCCGGTCGACGATCTCCTCGATCGCCGTATTGAGCGCCTCGAAGGCGACCATCAGCAGAAACAGGATCGCCATCGCCACATACTGGAAGAAGGACGCGCCGACGACGGTGAACAACACCATCGCGACGCCGAAGGCGATCAGCTCATGCCGGAAGGCCGATTCGCCGAGCAGCCGGCGCGCGCCGGCAGCCGAATAGGTGGCCGCCGCAATCAGGTGGCTGAAGCCTGTCTTTTTCTCGATTGGTGCCTGACCCATTCCAAAATCCTGATTCTGCCGCGCCCATAAAGCATGCCCGCATGACGGGAATGCCTTGGGTCTCAATTCACACCATTTGGGGCTTTTTGCCGACCGCCGAGTTAGGTGCGGTTGCTGACACCCGCCTGAACGAAGGTCGCCATGCCGGAATGGCAGGCCGCGGCCGCCTTGACGATGCCGGCAGCCAATGCTGCGCCTGTGCCCTCGCCAAGCCGCATGCCGAGTGCCAGAAGCGGCGTCTTGCCGAGCTTCTCGATCGCCTTCATATGCGCAGGCTCGGCAGAAACGTGCCCGATGAGGCAATGGTCGAGCGCTGCCGGGTTGGCGGCGCGCAGGACCGCACCCGCAACCGTTGCGACATAGCCATCGAGGATGACCGGAATCTTCTGCATGCGCGCGGCAAGGATAGCGCCCGCCATCGCGGCGACCTCACGCCCACCAAGGCGGCGCAACACTTCGAGCGGATCGGACAGATGCGCGCGGTGCAGATCGACCGCCTTCTTCACCGCCGCGATCTTGCGCTGCAGGACCTCCCCTTCCGAGCCTGTGCCCGGGCCGACCCACTCTTCCGCCGTGCCGCCATAAAGCGCGAGGTTGATCGCGGCTGCGATCGTCGTGTTGCCGATGCCCATCTCACCGACGCACAGCAGGTCCGTGCCACCAGCAACGGCCTCCATGCCAAACGCCATGGTGGCGGCGCAGTCGCGCTCGGAAAGGGCTGCTTCCTCCGTGATGTCGGCAGTCGGATAGTCGAGCGCGAGGTCAAAGACCTTGAGGCCGAGATCATGGGTCACGCAGATCTGGTTGATTGCCGCACCGCCGGCTGCGAAATTCTCCACCATCTGGGCGGTGACGGAGGACGGGTAAGGCGTGATCCCCTGCTTGGTGACGCCGTGGTTGCCGGCGAAGATGGCGACGAGCGGACGAGTCACGGCCGGCGGACGACCGGTCCAGGCGGCGAGCCAGAAGGCGATTTCCTCCAGTCGGCCAAGCGCGCCCGGCGGCTTGGTCAGCTGTCCATCGCGTTCGCGCGCAGCCACGAGTGCTGCCGAATCCGGGCCGGGCAGGTTGCGCAGCAATTCACGAAAATCATCGAACGGCAGGCCGCTGGCACTCATCTTGGGGAATTCCTTGCTTGGGGCTTTCAAAGGCGGGTGTTTGGTGTCTCCTAATAGAGGCAGGGCGCGAATCCGACAACCGCATTTGCGGTGGCCTTCATCGCCTTTTGCGCCTTAACAGCAGGGGCTCCTTAAAGTGACCATCCAGGACTATATCGACGACGTCGCCCGCTCGGTCGCCTTCCTGTCGCGCGTGCCGGTGCCGCAGCGACACTTCATCGGCCATGACGGGCGGCTTTCGCGCGCCGTCCGCGCCTTTCCGGTCGCCGGCGTACTGATCGTGCTTCCCGCCGCAGCCCTTGCCGCAATCCTTTCCGCA
Organism: Shinella sp. GW821-FHT11G07; assembly: GCF_058808115.1. NCBI lineage: Bacteria > Pseudomonadati > Pseudomonadota > Alphaproteobacteria > Hyphomicrobiales > Rhizobiaceae > Shinella > Shinella sp. GW821-FHT11G07. Next base: position 269,185 of record NZ_JBXARJ010000002.1, on the reverse strand, counting down.
CTCGGCGCCCCGCCGCTTCTCAACGCCTTCGCCACGCTCGCCCTGCAGGTGCTGGTCACCGGCGCGCTGCACGAGGACGGCCTTTCCGACAGCGCCGACGGCATCGGCGGTGGAAAGGACCGGGAAAGCGCACTCGCCATCATGAAGGACAGCCGGATCGGCTCCTACGGTGCCGTGGCACTCATCCTGTCCTTCGGGCTGCGCGCTGCGGCGATCGCAGCGCTCGCTACCGTCCTCACGCCCTCCGGCCTCGGCATGGTCCTGCTTGCCGCCGCCGCCGCCAGCCGCACGGCCATGGTCTGGCACTGGTCGCTGCTGCCACCGGCCCGCCGCGACGGTGTCGCCGCCTCAGTCGGCGAGCCGGACAGCGGCGCCACCATCTTCGCGCTGGTGAGCGGCGTTCTTATTACCGCGCTGCTGCTCCTGCCGCATGGCACCGTGCTTTCCCTTGTCCTGCTGTTTGCGGCGGCCGCCCTCTCCGTCCTCGCCTTCAATCGCATCGCGATGCGCAAGATCGGCGGGCATACCGGCGACACGATCGGCGCAACGCAGCAGCTCTCGGAAATGTCAGTGCTGTTCGCCCTTGCCTTGGCGCTCTGAGCTGCCGATATAGGGGAAAAGTCCGCTGGAGCCGCGATGGAATCGCCCTGCATTCTCGTCTGTTCGATCGACATGGTGACCGGCTACTGTTTCGGCTGCGGTCGCACCCGCGACGAAATCGGCGCCTGGACGCTTTACACGTCCGACCAGCGCCGCGCGATCATGGCCGATCTGCCGGCCCGCCTTGACACCGTTGAACGCAAGCCGCGGCGCGAAACCCGCCGCACGCGCATGGCGCGGGAGCGCGGCGAGGCATGAGGCTTTATATTCTTCTCGGCATCCTCGCCGTTGGCCTTGCCTTGCTGATCCTGAACCATGACGGCGGGCGCACGATGGGCATGGACAACAACGACTTTGGTCGCCTCGTCACGCTCTCGGCCATCGCCACGATGATGGCAGCCGGTGTGCTCGCCGGCCGGCGGCAGTTCGGCGAGAGCGTGCGCCAGGCCGGCATCTGGCTGCTGCTCATCCTGGTGCTGGTCACCGGTTATCTCTATCGTTTCGACCTGCAGGATTTCGGCAATCGCCTGACCGCCGGCCTCATTCCCGGCCGTGCCGTCGTGACGACCAGCCCTAGCGGCGAACAGATCCTGGTAATCAACAAGGGTATCTCCGGCCATTTCGAAGCCGATGTGACGATCGACGGCACGCCATTGCGCATGCTGGTCGATACCGGCGCGAGCTCCGTCGTGCTCTCCTACGAAGACGCCATGCGTCTCGGTATCAACCCGGACAACCTGGTCTTCTCCATCGACGTCTCCACCGCCAACGGCCGTGCACGCGCAGCCCCCGTAACGCTCAGGGAAGTCGTGATCGGTCCCATCCTGCGCGGCGCCATCCGCGGTATGGTCACTGAAGAGGGACGCCTCGACCAGAGCCTGCTCGGCATGAGTTTCCTGGAAACGCTCGGCTCGATCGAGATCACGCGGGATGAGTTGCGGCTGAGGGATTGATCCTCCCTACTCCGCCGCCTCGCCCTTGATCACTTCCACGGCCGCGGCAAGCTCGTAGGAATAGCCCTCCAGCATGGCATAGGCCTGCTCGATGACCGCGATCTGGCCCTCCGCATTGCGGATCGCCTCTGCAATCGACTGCGAACGGGCGCGCAGCATGGATCCCAGAAAGTCGGTGCCGGCCTTGCGGCCCAGGCGGTCGATGTGCTGGCGCACGCGGTTGCGGTGGCGCTCCAGTTCGAGGATGTGGAAGCGGCTTTTGACGATGTCGTCGGAAAGTTTTCGGCGCATCGCCGCCAGCGGATCGAAGCTGCCAGGCTCGCGCTCGTCGAGAATGACATCGTTGACGAGCGGCTCCAAAAGCATCAGGCCCTTGAGGTCGCGCGGATCGGCAAGCTGCGGATCGAAGCCGGTATCGTCAAAGACCTTGCGGCGAATGGGGTCGCGCAGAAGATCGTAGCAGGTCTGAAGGCGGGCGAACTGGTCCGCATCGCCGCCCGAATCGGGGTGCATGCCCTTCGCGGCCTTGCGATAGGCAGCCTTCACCGCGTTGTCGTCGGCATCGCGCTCTATTCCAAGCATGGCGTAGGGATCGATCACGCGGCCACCTGTCCGTCTTTGTCTTCTTTACGCAATTCTCGGCAAGCAAAACCGCTGCGCACTGTTGTCGGTATTGCCATGTCGCGTTCACACCTAGTCCCGTGGCGCCCTGCCATCAAGGGCGAAGCAGGCGAAGTTTCCAACTCCGAGAGGACGAAATTGTGGTCGCCGCACGGCGATGCACAGAAACCGTTATTCCGCCGCCGCGCCCGCTTGCGCCCGGACGGAAAGTACCGCCGCAAAGGCCGCCTCGATCACCTCCGGCCCTGCGCCAGGCTTCGTCGCATCCGTCGACAGAATCTGGCGGTAGCGCCGCACGCCCGGAAAGCCCTGGAACAGACCGACCATGTGACGCGTCACATGCGCCACCCGTCCGCCGCGTGCCACAACGCCGGCGGCATACTCCATCATCGCATCCCGAACGGTTTCCCAGTAGTCCACGGAAAGGTCCTGCGGGGGAACAGCCGTCCCGGAAGAAAGCCAGGCCTCCTGCGAAAGCGGATGCGGAAAACAATCGTCCACCCCGGTCAGGACACCGCTATCCTGATAGGCCGCCCGCCCGAGCATGGCGCCATCGAGACCATCGATTTCCTCGACGGCCTGACTCAATGTGTGAAGCCCGCCGTTCAGACCGATGAAAAGATTCGGATTTTCCGCCTTCAGCCGACGCACCAATCCGTAATCGAGCGGCGGGATATCACGGTTTTCCTTCGGCGACAGGCCCTGTAGCCAGGCCTTGCGCGCATGAACCCAGACAGCATCCGTACCGGCAGCCTTGATGCGCGCGACGAGGTCGCGCAAAGCCACTTCGGGATCTTGGTCATCGACGCCGATGCGGCATTTGACGGTCACGGGAATGGCAACCGCCGCCTTCATCACCGCCACGCAATCCGCCACAAGCTGCGGCTCGCGCATCAGGCAGGCGCCGAACGTACCGGATTGCACGCGGTCCGACGGACAGCCGACATTGAGGTTGATTTCGGCATAGCCAAACCCCTCGCCGATCCGCGCCGCCTCCGCGAGCTTCTGCGGATCATTGCCGCCAAGCTGAAGGGCAACGGGATGTTCCGCCGCATCGAAATCGAGCAGCCGCTCCCGGTTGCCGCGCAGGATGGCATCGGCAACGATCATTTCCGTGAAGAGCAGCGCGTTCTTCGTCATCTGCCGCGCGAAGAAGCGGTACGCCCTGTCTGACCAGTCGATCATGGGGGCGGTGGCGAAAATCTTCGTCCCCGAGCGCACGGCCTGCTGATAGAATGTGCCTGTATTCGTCATGATCGGCCTCATACTCCATGCACGGCAGAAAAACCACCCTTCGGCCTTTTCGCGACCCGGCGGGCCGATGCTAGAGTGGCGCCGAGGAATCAAACCGCCGGAGGACCCCATGCCGCTCTATTCCCTTGACGACCGGACGCCCACGCTGCCCGCCGCGGATCGCTACTGGGTGGCACCGGATGCGAACGTCATCGGCAAGGTAATCCTCGGCGAGGATGTCGGCATCTGGTTCGGTGCAACGCTGCGCGGCGACAACGAACCGATCATCATCGGCGCGCGCACGAATATCCAGGAAGGTGTCGTCGTGCACACGGACCCTGCAAAGCCGGTCGTCATCGGCGAAGATTGCACGATCGGCCACGGCGCCATCATCCATGGCTGCACCATCGGCAACAACTCCCTTATCGGCATGGGCGCAACCGTGTTGAATGGCGCGGTAATCGGCAACAACTGCCTCGTCGGCGCCAATGCGCTGGTGACGGAAGGCAAGGTCTTTCCGGACAATTCGCTGATCGTCGGCTCCCCCGCCAAGGTGGCCCGCACGCTGGACGCCGCAGCCATCGAAGGCCTGAAACATTCGGCCGACAGCTATGTCCGCAACTGGCAGCGCTTCCGGAAGGGGCTGAAGCTGATCGGCTGAATAATCAACCAACTTCGCCCGTTGAGGTTGTAGCGTCATATTGCGGAATTTAGCAGCTTCTTTGACGCAGGAATCGGGGATCGAAAGACATGCTTTTGCGCACTATCCTCTTTGTTGTTGCAACACTGCTTTTTCAGCCGGCGCGGGCAGAGGTAAAAGTCGCCCTCCTCATAGGGAACGCCGCCTACTCTGACACCGCATCCGTGCTGCGCAATCCTCTCAGTGACGTCGTTGCCATCAAGACCGTCCTCGATGACGTGGGTTTCAATGTTACGGTGGTCGAAAATGCAGGGCGGGCCACCATGTCGCGAGCGCTTTCCGACTTTGCGCAAATCGCGTCCAATGCCGATATCGGACTTATTTACTACTCTGGTCACGGCATAGAAATGAACGGCGAAAATTTCCTCATACCAGTCGATGCCTCACTCGCTTCGGACGTCGACCTCGAATACGAAGCCATAGCCCTCAAGAAGCTTCTTGATACTCTTTCCGGCACAAAGAAATTCAAGCTGGTCTTATTGGATGCCTGTCGCGACAACCCATTCCTTTCCAAGATGAAGCGCCCCTTGACGAGGGGTGGGGGATCGAAAGGCATGGCGCGCGTCGAAAGCACCGAGAGCAATACACTGATCGGCTATGCCACCGCCCCCGGTGAGGTGGCACTCGACGGCACTGGAGCGACCAGCCCCTATGCCACTGCGCTGGTGCGCCACCTTGTCGCACCGGGGATTGAAATAGAGGCTGCACTTAGAGCCGTTGCCAAGGATGTTTACGTCGAAACGGGCGGAAGGCAGCGTCCCTTTAAAACAGGCTCCCTGTTTGAAACGATAATACTCGGCGAAAGCATCGTACCGGGTGGTGCGGTCGATCTTTGCCGAGACGCGTCAACGCACTGGAACGAAATCAAACCACGTCGAGACAAGAGCTTGCTGGAAGAGCATATCAAAATATTTGGCACATGCGCCTTTGCAACCCTCGCCAAGCAGGAAATCGCGGCCTTGGAAAAGCCAGCAGTAGCGAACGACGTCTCGATACTTTCAAAAACAGCAGACAGGAATGCGACAGAAACGCAGTGCGATCGACTGGCGGCGGATCCCTACGACAAAATGAAACTGACAACGGTAAAGGGAGTGGATTTCGAGGACATTGTAGCGCCCAGCGCGGTTTCGGCTTGTAGAACCGCCTTGAGCGTATTTCCCTCGGAAACGAGACTTCGCTATCAATATGCCCGCGCCTTGAACAAGGCTGGCCAGTATGCGGAAGCGATGACGGAATATCAGAAAGCCGCTCGCGAAGGGAGCACAGAGGCCACGCGGGACATCGGCAATCTCTATGACAACAGCAAAGGCGTTTCGCGAGATTTGACCAAAGCCATGGAATTGTATCGAAAAGCTGCCGAGGGCGGCAGCGTCGAGGCCATGCGCAACATCGGTTACCACTACTATTACGGTCGAAGCGTCCCCCAAGATTATGACCAGGCAAAGAGCTGGATTGAAGAAGCCGCGCTGGGAGGCCATCATCCGGCTATGAATTTTATGGGTAGCCTCTACCTTTTGGGCCATGGCGTCCCGGTAGACAACAACAGTGCGCTCACTTGGTATGTAAAAGCGGCCGAAGGGGGCGATTCTCGCGCGATACGAAATATCGGTATGAACTACTACAACGGGAAGGGCGTCGTGCGCGATATGCAGGAAGCCGCGCGCTATTTCGAGGCTGCACTGAGAATGGGCGACGCGTCCACCCTTGCCGAACTTCAGACAAAATCCGACAACTTTTCACTGGAGTTCCGTAAAAACCTTCAGCAACGCCTCAGGAGCGCGGGTGTTTACGAGGGCGCGATCGACGGAGAATTCGACACCGATACACTTCGTGCCCTTGAAGCGATTTTTGGAGCCAGTTGATCGCTTTTACGCGCACCCCGCGCAGGTGCCGCGGATCTCGATCGTCGTCTTGCCGGTCTTGAAGTTACGATCCTTGGCAAAGCCTTTAAGGCGGTCTTCGATCATGTGATCGTGAAACTCCGTCACCTGGCCGCAGGTCTCGCAGATCGTGAAGGCCGTGAGGCCATGGGCGTGACAGCCCTCATCCGGATGCGCACAGGCGACGAAGGCATTGATGCTTTCGAGCCGGTGCACGAGGCCGAATTCCAGCAGCTTGTCGAGCGCCCGATAGACCTGCAAAGGCGCGCGAAAACCGTCGTCGCGCAGCTTGTCGAGAATGGAATAGGCGCTGAGCGGGCTGCCGGAATGCGTCAGCACGTCGAAGACGAGGCCCTGGTTGCGCGTCAATGATTGCGTGGTCATGCCTGACCTCCCTGGCTTGCCGCCGAATGATCCACTCCGCCCGTTCTCTGTTTCGTCAGCAGGCTCAGAACGAACAGGCCAAGCGCTGCGACGACGATCGAGGGACCGGAGGGGGTGTCGAATTTCAAGGAACCGAAGAGCCCGCCGACGACGGCGAGCGCCCCGATGACCGAGGCGAGCACCGCCATGATTTCCGGGCTGGTGGAAAAGCGCCGCGCCGTCGCGGCCGGGATGATCAGCAGAGAGGTGATCAATAGGATGCCGACGATCTTCATGGCGATGGCAATGACCAGCGCCATCAGCAGCATGAAGGCAAGCCGCGCCCTTTCCGGCTGCAGGCCCTCAGCCTCCGCCAGTTCCGGGTTGACGGTGGAGGCGATGAGCGGGCGCCACATCCAGACGATGGCGAAGGTGACGAGAATGCCGCCGCCCCAGACGAGATCGACATCGGCACGCGAGACCGCGAGAATATCGCCGAACAGAAAGCCGACCAGGTCGATGCGCACCCAGGTCATGAACGACACCATGACGAGGCCGATCGCCAGTGTGGCATGCGAGAGAATGCCGAGCAGCGCATCGGTGGACAGCGTGCCGCGCTTCTGCAGCAGCAGGAGCAGCATGGAAATGGCGGCCGCGACGATGAAGACGCTGATCAGCAGGTTGAAATCCATCAGAAGCGATAGCGCCACGCCAAGCAGCGCGGAATGGGCCATCGTATCGCCGAAATAGGCCATGCGCCGCCACACGACGAAGCAGCCGAGCGGGCCGGCGGTGATGGCGAGCCCCACGCCGGCGACGAGCGCGCGCATGAAGAAATCGTCAAGCATCGCGCCGCGCCCCTCTGCTGTCGGTCGGCGCCGGGCTATGATCATGGCCGCAGCCGCAGTTCGGCCCGTGCGTATGCACGATGCGCATCGGTCCGGCCTTTCCGCCGGTCGGCAGGATTTCGACGTGATGGCCGTCATCCGGCCGGCAATCGTCGGTGATCGAGCCGTCGGAATGCTGCACACGGCCATCCGGCAGGTGCGTGTGGTCGTGATTGTGGTTGTAGAAAGCGAGCGTCTGGCCAGCCCGTGCGCCAAAAAGCTTGAGATATTCCGGGCTCTGGCTGACGATTTCCGGCGTGCCGCGGCAACAGACATGGCCGTTGAGGCAGATCACTGTATCCGTCTCGGCCATCACGACATGCAGATCGTGCGAGATCAGCAGGATGCCGCAGCCCGTCGTGTTGCGTATGGTCTTGATGAGATCGTAGAGCGCGATCTCGCCGGAAAAATCGACGCCCTGCACCGGCTCGTCGAGCACCAGCAGGTCTGGCTTGCGAGCAACCGCGCGGGCGAGAAGCGCGCGCTGGAATTCACCGCCGGAAAGATGCTGCACCTCGGCACGCGCGAGATGGCGGATGCCCGTCGCCTCCAATGCCGCGTCGATCTCCGCACCCTTGAGCGGCGAGGTCAGCGTCATCAGTCGGTCGACGGTGAGCGGCATGGTCCAGTCGACGGCGAGTTTCTGCGGCACGTAACCGACCTTCAGTCCGGCCTTACGCTCCACCCTGCCCTCATCCGCCTTCAGCACGCCGATCGCCGCCTTTGCAGTCGTCGACTTGCCTGAGCCGTTCGGGCCGATCAGCGTGACGATCTCGCCGGGCGCGATCGAAAACTCCACGCCACGCACGAGCCAGCGGCTCTGTCGGCGCACGCCGACGCCCGCAAGCGAGACGAGCGGCTGAACGGTCTTGGTCGGGGTTTGCAGCATCATTTTTCCAAAAAGCCTGTTGCCACCGGATATGGCACACGTTATAGCATAACGCAATTGATGTAATAACATTACATTCACATTCAAGACGGAGTTTTTGATGCAAAAGGCTGTACGCGCCCTCCTCCTCTCCACCGCCCTCCTTGCCGCCGGCGCCTCTGCCGCGCGGGCCGAAACCCCGAATGTGGTGGTATCGATCAAGCCGATCCACTCGCTCGTGTCGGCGATCATGCAGGGTGTCGGTGAACCCGGCCTGATCGTCGAAGGTGCCGCCTCGCCGCACACCTATTCCCTCAAGCCGTCGAATGCCGCAGCCCTGCAGGATGCGGACGTCGTCTTCTGGGTCGGCCACGGGCTGGAAGCGTTCCTGGAAAAACCGCTGGAATCGCTGGGTGGCAAGGCAACCGTCGTCGAACTCGAAGACGCACCCGGCCTCGAAAAACTGCAGTTCCGCGAAGGTGGCCCGTTCGAGGCACATAGCCACGAGGGCGAAGACGCCCACGAAGGCCACTCCCACGGCGAGGACGGTCACGATCACGCCAAGGAAGCCGAGGAAGGCCACGAACATGCTGGCGAAGCCGGCCATGAGGGCCACGAGCACGGCGAATTCGACATGCATCTCTGGCTGAGCCCGGACAATGCGCGCGCCATCGCCGCGGAGGCCGCGAAGGTGCTCTCGGAAAAGGATCCGGCCAATGCGGAAACCTACAACAAGAACCTCGCCGCACTGAACGACAAGATTACCGCTCTCGACAAGGAAGTCGCCGACACCATCGCACCGGTGAAGGAAAAGCCCTTCATCGTCTTCCACGACGCCTACCAGTATTTCGAGCATCACTACGGCGTGCATGCTGCCGGCTCCATCACCGTCAGCCCGGAGACCCTGCCCGGTGCCGAGCGCCTGACGCAGATCCGCGACAAGGTGAAGACGCTGGGCGCAACCTGCGTCTTCGCCGAACCGCAGTTCGAACCAAAGCTGGTGAATGTGGTGATCGAAGGCACTGCGGCCAAATCCGGTACGCTCGACCCGGAAGCCGCCACGCTGGAGCCCGGCCCGGACCTCTATTTCACCCTGATGAAGAGCATCGCCACGTCGCTGCGCGATTGCCTTGGCCAGCCAAGCTGAGCCGCGACAACGTCCCGGCCTGAGGCCGAACGACATCGCGAAGAACGAGGCGGGACCATCCCGCCTTTTTCAGCGCAGCAAATGTAATAGTATAACATTAAAAGGCACTTCGCATGGACAACCGCCTCCCCGTCACCGTGCTTTCCGGGTTCCTCGGCGCCGGCAAGACGACGCTGCTCAATCACGTCTTGAACAACCGCAGCGGCCTGCGCGTCGCCGTCATCGTCAACGACATGAGCGAGGTCAACATTGATGCCGCCCTCATTCGCGATGGCGGCGCGGACCTGTCGCGCACGGACGAACAGCTCGTCGAGATGACGAACGGCTGCATCTGTTGCACGTTGCGCGACGACCTGCTCGCGGAGGTGCGCCGTCTCGCGGAAATGAACCGCTTCGACTACCTGCTGATCGAATCGAGCGGTATTTCTGAACCGCTTCCCGTCGCCACGACCTTCGACTTCCGCGACGAGGCCGGCTGGAGCCTGTCGGACGTTGCCCGGCTCGATACGATGGTGACGGTTGTGGACGCCGCCAATCTCCTGAAAGACTATGGCTCTCAGGATTTTCTGGCCGAGCGCGGCACGACGGCCGGTGAAGGCGATACGCGCACGCTGGTGGAACTGCTGGTCGAGCAGATCGAGTTCGCCGACGTGGTCGTGCTGAACAAGACGGGCATGACGCCGCTCGAAAACCTCATCGCTGCGCGCCAGATCGTCGGCAGCCTCAATGCCTCGGCGCAGATCATCGAGACCGACTTCGGCCGCGTCGCACTTACCGACATCCTCGGCACCGGCCGTTTCGATTTCGAGAAGGCGAGCGAACACCCGCTGTGGTTCAAGGAGCTTTACGGTTTCAAGGACCATGTGCCGGAGACGGAGGAATACGGCATCCGCTCCTTCGTGTACCGGGCGCAAAAGCCCTTCCACCCCGTCCGCCTCAAGGCCTTCTTCGATGAGAGCTGGCCGGGTGTCATCCGCGCCAAGGGCTTTTTCTGGTTGGCCACTCGCCCCCACCATGTCGGCGAGATGAGCCAGGCGGGCGCCCTTGTCAGGAGCGGCCGGCTTGGCCTCTGGTGGGCCTCCGTGCCACGCCAGCACTGGCCGCAGGACAAGGCGGCGCTCGACGCCATCGCCCGCTATTCCGATCCCGTCTGGGGTGACCGGCGGCAGGAACTCGTCTTCATCGGAGCGGACCCTATGGATGAAGCCGATATCCGCCGCCGGCTCGACGCCTGTCTCGTCGATGCCGACGCCTTCGAGCCGACGCGCTGGGCAAACCTGCCGGACCCCTTCCCGCTGTGGATCCGCGAGGCAAGCTGATCAGGACAGCGTTTTGTAGCTGAACCGCTCGAAATCCGCGGGCATCGCCCGCCCGGTGATATCGAAGGCGAACAATCCGATGAAGGCGCCGGTGAAAGAGCCATGCTCCCCTCTCCCGCCCTCATCGGAAACGACACCGGCATCGAGCACCGGGCCGATCGCCGCCCACGCCTCCGCTCCGGCCGGACGCCAGAAGAACTGAAGGTCGTTGCCGCGCACTTCCGCCGCCAGTTCCAGAGCGCCGTCGCCAACCGCCACGCCGCTCCCGACGGGAAAGGTCAGGCTGCCACCCGGATAGTCGCCGGGGCAGGACAGGATCGTCAGCACACGGCCGAGCGTCTCGTGCATCGTCAAACCGAGGGCGTGGAACTTGTAGCGGTTGTAGTAGTGCGTCAGCCCGGCAACCTGCTGGTAGACTTCCGGCATCGCCTCGATCACCGTTTCGGCGCGAAAATCGTGATGCTCCTGGCGGCGCGCCACCAGTGCCTGTTCGAACCAGCTGCCGATGCTTTCACGCCCGAAGAGCCGCAGATGGCTGGGTCGGGCGGAGAGCGAGAAGATCCGCTCCGGTTCTGGCGTGCGCAACCACTGGAAATCCGCAGGCAAGTCCCGCTCCGAAAAATCATAGGAAACGCTGTCCGGCTTCGCGATGGCCACAGCGCCGTGCGGTGCCGGCACCTCGATTTCCGGCACCGGCGAACCGTGTTCCAGATAGAGCCAGCCATCGTCACGCCACACGCATTTCTGCAGCGCCGTCTCGCGGCCAAGCGTGCAGCGGCGCTGCGGCGGCAACGGACGCCCGCAGAGATGTGTATGATAGGCTTGGCCGTCGGGCGTCTCGACATACTGCCCGTGCCCTGCCCGCTGGAGCGGCGCCTGCGGATGGTCCTTGGCCGTGATGAGATGGACGTCTGGATGCATGTCGTACGGCCCGTCGATCGTCTTCGAGCGCGCCATGGTCACGACGTGATCGTACCCCGTGCCGCCTTCCGCCGTCGTCAGATAGTACCAGCCATTGCGGCGGAAGAGATGTGGTCCCTCCACCAGCCCCTGCCGGCTACCGGCAAAGATATTCTTCACCGGGCCGACAAGACGCCTCGTGGTCGGGTCCCATTCCTGAAGCAGGATGCCGTCAAACGCGTCGTGCGCCGCGCCGCTGTGATTTTCCGGCCGGTGGTTCCATTGCATGTTGAGAAACCACTTTCGCCCATCCTCGTCATGGAACAGTGACGGGTCGAAACCGGAGGAGTTGACGTAAACCGGATCGGACCATTCACCACCCGCTTCGGAGGCCGTGACGATGTAATTGTGCGCATCCTTGAAGTTGCCATCGAAGCGCTTGACGTCGGTAAAAACGAGCCAGAACAGCCCGTCGGCATAGGAAAGGCATGGCGCCCAGACGCCGCAGCTATCGGGATTGCCGCGCATATCGAGCTGGCTTTTGCGCTCCAGCGGCCGCTTGACCAGCGTCCAGTTCACCAGATCGCGGGAATGATGGATCTGCACGCCTGGATACCATTCGAAGGTCGAGGTCGCGATGTAATAGTCCTCCCCCACACGACAGATCGAGGGGTCCGGGTTGAAGCCCGGCAAGATCGGGTTGCGGATCATCGTTTCCCCCCAAATGATGCACGTACGTCAGATCACAATTGAAAAAGGGCCGCCCGGTTTTGCCGGGCGGCCCGAAAATATCAGTCGATCTCGGCGGAGCTCTTCCAGAGATTGACGTCCGCACCGTTCGAAAGAGTCTCGATCTCGGCCAGTTCGGCGGCCGAAAAGTCGAGATTGCCGAGCGCCTTGACGCAATCGACGATCTGCGCTGAACGGCTGGCGCCGATCAGCGCGGAGGTGATGCGCCCGCCGCGCAGCACCCAGGCGATCGCCATCTGCGCCAGCGTCTGGCCGCGCGTCTCGGCGATCCCGTTAAGCTTGCGGATATTGTCAAGGATTTCAGGGCGGAGGGATTCCGACTTCAGAAAGTGGTTCAGCGCCGCGCGGCTGTCGCTCGGGATGCCGCCAAGATATTTCGCCGTCAGCAGGCCCTGTGCCAGCGGCGTGAAGACGATGGAGCCGATGCCAAGGTCGTCGAGCGTATCGACGAGACCATCCTCTTCGATCCAGCGGTTGAGCATGGAATAGCTCGGCTGGTGGATGATGCAGGGCGTGCCGAGGTCCTTCAGGATCGCCGCGGCCTCGCGGGTACGCTGCGAATTGTAGGAGGAGATGCCGACATAGAGCGCGCGGCCGGAGCGCACGATATGGTCGAGCGCGCCGCAGGTTTCCTCCAGCGGCGTCTCCGGATCGAAGCGGTGCGAATAGAAGATGTCGACATAGTCGAGACCCATGCGCTTCAGGCTCTGATCGCACGAGGCGATGAGGTACTTGCGGCTGCCCCACTCACCATAGGGACCCGGCCACATGTCGTAGCCAGCCTTGGAGGAGATGATCAGCTCGTCGCGCAGATGTGCAAAATCGGTACGGAGGATCTCGCCGAAGGCAGTTTCCGCCGAGCCAGCCGGCGGGCCATAGTTGTTGGCGAGGTCGAAATGCGTGATGCCGAGGTCGAAGGCGGTGCGGCACATGTCGACCTTGCGGTCATGCGGTGTGTCATCGCCGAAATTGTGCCACAGCCCGAGCGAGATCGCGGGCAGCTTCAGGCCGGAGCGTCCTACGCGGTTGTAGATCATCGTGTCGTAGCGGTTTTCCGCCGGCTGCCAGGCCATGGTCAAATTCCTTTGCTTGAATCGAGGACTGTTTCGTACAGCCCTCTCGCGCCAGCCGGCAAGGGACATCCGTCCTTTGCCGGCGGCTTGTTCGCATTTTCGCAAAGCGGCATGCTTAGCGCAGCAGCGCCCGCGCCTCCTCGATGCCGAGCGCTTCGGGCTGGGTGCAGGTCGTCACGATGTCAATCGCCCGCCCCTCTTCCGCCGAGCGCAGAATTGCCGTCAGGACGTCGATCGTATGCAGCGAACGATCGAGCGAGCAGCGATAGGCGCGACCGGTCGCCACGGCATCCATCATGTCGGCGAGGCCGATGCCGCGGTAGTTGGCCTGGGTGCCCCAATCGAATTCGTAGTTTTTGGCGGTCAGCGGGTGATCCCAGACCTCCACTTCCCTGGGCTCGCGGTCATTGCCGGCAACTTCAACCTTGCCCCCGAAGAAATTCGGATCCGGCACGAACACGGCGCCATCGGTGCCGTAGAGTTCCATGTTCTGGTGGCGGTGTGCCCAGACATCCCAGCTTGCCATCAGCGCGATCTGCGCGCCGCTCTCGAATTCGAGGATCGCATGGATGTTCGTCGCCACGATCACCGGCACTTTTTCGCCAAGACGCGGACCATTGCCGATGATGCGCTCCTCGCGCGCCCTGTTGGCGAGTGCGACGACGCGCTTCACGGGGCCGACGAGGTTGACGAGGTTGTTGACGTAATAGGGACCGAGATCGAGGATCGGCCCGCCGCCCGGGGCGAAGAAGAAGTCCGGGTTCGGGTGCCAGCTTTCCATGCCGGGGCTCAGCACATGCGCCGTGCCCGACATGATCTTGCCGACCTGTCCGCTGTCGATGATGTGGCGCGCGAACTGGTGCGAGCCACCGAGATAAGTGTCCGGCGCCGAACCGACCTTGAGGCCCCTGGCGTCGGCGATGCGGCGCAGATCCTCGCCCTGTTCGATCGAGAGAACGAAGGGCTTTTCCGAATAGACGTGTTTACCCGCCTCCAGCGCAGCCTTCGAGACGGGATAATGCGCCTCCGGCACCGTCAGGTTGACGATGACGTCGACCGCAGGATTGGCGAGCAGCGCGTCGATTTCCTGCGCCTCAACGCCAAACTCTTCCGAGCGCGCCTTGGAGGCCGCGAGGTTGATATCGGCGCAGGCGACAAGCTTCAGGTTCCTGAACATCGGGATCAGCTTGAAATAAGCGCCCGAAATGTTGCCGCAGCCGATGATGCCGACTCCGTGTTCCTTGCTCATGATGATCAGTCCTCAGAATGCCTTGATGGTTTTAATCGAACGGGTGGCAAGACGGGTAATGTCCTTGGGATTGTCATGCTCGACGATGAAGTGTTTGACCGGCGTGCCGGCGAGCGCCCTGGCGAGATCGCCCCAGGCGACGGTGCCGTGGCCGACATCCGCCCAGCCGTCCTCGTCGGCACTCTCACCCTTCGGTGCGATGTCCTTGACGTGCACGGCGGTGATGCGGTTGCCGTGTTTTTCGATCCAGGCAAAGGGATCGGCCCCGCCACGGATGATCCAGGCGATATCCGCTTCCCAGGTGAGATCCGGCCCGCCGGCAAAGATGTGATCCTGCGGCACGGAACCGTCCTCGAGCGTGAAGAACTCGAAATCATGGTTGTGCCATCCAAAGGTAAGGCCTACCTTGCGGAGCGGCTCGCCGGCCTCCTGCAGGCGTTCACCGAAGGCATGCCAGCCCGCGGCATCCGTCGGGCGGTGCTCCGGCAACAGATAAGGGCAGTAAACCGCCTCGATGCCGAGCGTGCGGCAAATCTCCAGCACGCGCTCCGGCTCGGCCTCCAGCATGTCGAGGCCGAAATGGGCGGTCGGCATGGTGAGGCCGTTGCGATCGAGATCGGCCTTCACCTGCTGGATGGCGGCATCGTCGAGCGCGGCGTAGAGCGCGCCGTAACCTTCAACCTGCTTGTAGCCGGCATCAGCGAGGATGCGAAAGATTTCGGCGAAGGGCTGGAAGTTGCGGGCGCTGTAAAGCTGGAAGCTGACGGTCTGCATGGAAGTCTCCTCGTATCAGTCTTGGGAAGTCTGGCAGGAATGAAGATCGAGCCAATGGAATTGGGGTACCGCACCACTTTCGGCAGGTGTGAAGATCACGGTCTTTCGCTTTCCGGCGGTGAGGTCGAAGGCATTGTCGGACCAGCGGCCGGCGACATCGGCCTCCAGCATGACATGCAGCGCAAGGCTGCTTGCCGAGGCGGTAACGGCAAAGCGGCCATCCTCACGCGGCGCTACGTCGAGCGTCAGGCCGGAGGCTTCGAGATCGAGTGCCTTGTAGGTGCCGGAGACATGATGCCCCTCGCCCGTCATGCCGTTCGAGGCCTCGAAGGACCAGAGGAGCAGCGTGTCTTCCGGCAGCTCAGCGGCAAAGACGGAGAACAGCATTTCGGCCTTGTCCGGCCCGCACCACCCTTCCGCGCTGCGATAGGGTCGGCGCTCGCCGGCGAGCGAGATGAGCCAGGTTTCGAGCTTTACCTTCACGGCTTCGGCCGTGTCGTTGACGACGGAGAAGCCGATGGTCTCGCCGTCCTTCGACGGGATCGCGGCAACGGCCACGGGCTGGAAGAAGCGGCGCACCATATAGTGCATGGCCTTCCAGCTGCCGCCGTAGTCGAGGCTTGACCAGGAGGCGACCGGCCAGGTGTCGTTGAGCTGCCAGTAGAGCGTGCCCATGCAATGGGGCTTCAGCGAGCGCCAGTATTCGACGGCGGTGCGGATGGCGAGGCCCTGCTGGATCTGGCTGAGATAAACGAAGCTCGCGAAATCCTTCGGGAAACGGAAGTAGCGGAACATCGTGCCCGCGATGCGCTCGTTGCCGCCGGCATTCTTCTGGTGGCTCTCCATCACGGGCGACGCGATGTTCATGTCCTTCGGATCCGCGAAGGTCTTCATGACCGGCATGGACGTGTAGGACTGGAAGCCGAATTCCGAGCAGAAGCGCGGGCGCACGGTCCGGTAATTGTCGAACGACTTGTTCTCGTGCCAGACGGACCAGTAATGCATGTCACCGGAGCCGTCGGCATGCCACGCATCGCCGAAGTCGAGATAGCCGGAGGCCGGGCTCGACGGCCACCAGATCGCGCCCGGCGCCGCCCTCTTCATCGCCACTTCGATAGTGCGGTTGAGGCGGTCGTAGGAGACAAGATAGCGGTCGCGGTTCTCGCGGCTCGCCTCGAACCACGTCAAAGCGCCGACAAGCTCGTTGTCGCCGCACCACAGCACGATGGAGGGATGCGAGGCGAGACGCTTGACCTGGTAATCCACCTCGGCGGCGACATTATCGAGGAAATCGACGGTCGAGGGATAAAGGTTGCAGGCGAACATGAAGTCCTGCCAGACCATCAGGCCGAGTTCGTCGCAAAGATCGTAGAACCAGTCCGGCTCGTAGAAACCACCGCCCCAGACGCGGAGCATGTTCATGTTGGCGTCGGCAGCCGATTGCAGCAGGTCGCGCACGACGGCGGGATTAATGCGGGACGGCAATGCGTCAGCGGGGATCCAGTTGGCGCCGCGGCAGAAGATTTCCCGGCCGTTGACCTTCAGCGCGAAACGGCTTCCGGCCTCGTCCTTGTCCGTCACCAGCTCGACTTGCCGGAGCCCGACGCGGCGCACGATGGTCTCGGTCGGTGTCTCCACGCGCACGACATAGATCGCCTGCTCGCCATGCCCCGCCGGCCACCACAACGCCGGCTCCTCGATGCGGAACATGTGCGTCAGCTGCGTCTCGCCGGCACTGACGCCAATATCGAGCCGCACCCGCTCTTCGCCGAGCGCGAAATGCACCGGCAGGATGCCCGGCCCCGCGGCATGGAAGGTGACAGTGACATAGAGATCGACGGCACCATTCGCGTAATGAAACTGCCGGGTCGTGACATACTCGACGCGCGCGGCCTCAAGCTTGCGCAGCACGATCTCGCCGTAGATGCCCAGCGGCGCGATGGCAATGTTCCAGTCCCAGCCGAAATGGCATTGCGGCTTGCGCAGCATGTTGCCGTTCGGGATCGGCGAATTGCCCGTGGACCAGGGAATGAAGAACGGCTGGTCCGCCTGGCGCGCGGCACCGGCGGCGATACTCGAATGGATCAGCACCCTCAGCGTGTTCTCACCAGCCTTCAGAGCATCTGTGACATCGGGTCGATAGCGGCGGAAGCAATTGTCCGTGTCGAGCACAAGCACGCCGTTGACATAGACGGAGGCGACGGTGTCGACGCTGCCGATATCGAGATACCAGTCGCCCTCCAGCATTTCTGGCGTCACCGTGAAGGTGCGCTCGATCGTCCAGTCCTTCTCGGCGACCCATTGCACATTCCGCTCATTGCGGCCGGTATAGGGATCAGGGATGAGGCCGGCAGCAAGCAACGCGCTGTGCACGTCGCCGGGAACACGCATGGGAGCGGTCTTTTCCGCGTCAGTGCTTGTGACGATCCAGATACCGGAAAGGTCTATGGCGGTGATGTCTGATGTTTTGGTCATAGTGTTATCTCTGAACTTCGCGCTTGGGGCATTTGCCCCTCACCCTGGTCCTCTCCCCGCAAGCAGGGGGAGGGAATAGCGATGTCTCAGCTGAACGGCCGTCCTTCCGCCTGCGGGGAGAAGGTTCCAACGGACTGAGGAAAAGCCCTCTAGATCCGCTCCTCCGTCCCCGCATCGAACAGCGAGGCGAGCCCCATGTTGAAAGAAAGCCGCACCGCCGTGCCCGGCGCGAAACGCCGCGCGCCCGCAACGCGAACGGACATGGTATGGCCGGCGTGTTTCAGCCAAAGCAGGTTGTCGGCCCCCATCGGTTCCTCGATGTCGACCGTCGCCTGATGGATCTCCGACCCGGCACCATCCTCGTTGACTTTCACATGTTCCGGCCGAACACCCAGCACAACCTTGCGGCCGGCCTGGAGCAGTTCGGTAGCGTTGTAGCCGTCGAGCGAAAAATCCACGCCGTTCGTATGGAAGACTGGCTTGCCGTCCTTCTCCAAGATTTCGCCGCGCAAAAAAGTCATCGACGGCGAGCCGATGAAACCGGCGACGAACATGTTGCGTGGCGCGTTGTAGATCGTATTCGGATCGGCAAGCTGCTGGATGACGCCGCTCTTCATGATGGCGATGCGGTCGGCGAGCGTCAGCGCTTCGATCTGGTCGTGGGTCACGTAGATCATCGTGTTCTTCAGCGACTGGTGCAGCCGCTTGATTTCCACACGCAGTTCCGAGCGCAATTTGGCATCGAGGTTGGAGAGCGGTTCGTCAAACAGGAAGACATCCACATCCCGCACCAGCGCCCGGCCGATCGCCACACGCTGGCGCTGACCGCCGGAAAGCTCCGACGGCTTGCGCTTCAGAAGCGGGCCGATCTGCAAGATTTCGGCAGCGCGGGCGATGCGCTTCTCGATCTCCGGCTTCGGCATCTTGGCGACCTGCAGGCCGAAGGAGAGGTTCTTCTCCACCGTCATCTGCGGATAAAGCGCGTAGGACTGGAACACCATGCCGATGCCGCGATCCTTGGGCTCTTCCCAGGTGACGTTCTTGTCCTTGATGAAGATCTGCCCACCGGTCGGCTCCAAGAGGCCGGCGATGCAGTTGAGCAGCGTCGACTTCCCGCAGCCGGACGAGCCGAGCAGCACGAGGAACTCGCCATTGCCGATATCGAGATTGAGGTTTTCCAGCACGTTGACCGCGCCGAAACTCAAAGACAGGTCCTTGATGGATACGGAGTTCTGCATGGCTTAACCCTTGACTGCGCCGGCGGCGATGCCGCGGACGAACAGGCGTCCCGACACGAAATAGACGATGAGCGGGACCGCGCCGGTGAGCAGGGTCGCGGCCATGTTGACGTTGTATTCCTTCACCCCCTGGACGGAGTTGACGATGTTGTTGAGCTGCACCGTCATCGGGTAATATTCCGGCCGCGTGAACACGACGCCGAACAGGAAGTCATTCCAGATGCCGGTGATCTGCAAAATCATCGCGACGACGAAGATCGGCAGCGACATGGGCAGCATGATGCGGAAATAGATCTGCCAGAAGCCGGCGCCATCGATGCGCGCCGCCTTGAACAGCTCTTCCGGCAGCGACGAGAAATAGTTGCGGAAGAGCAGCGTCAGGATCGGCATGCCGAAGATGGTGTGCACGATGACGAGGCCGGTCAGCGTGCCGTAGATACCCATTTCGCGCAGCACGATGACGATCGGGTAGATCATCACCTGATAGGGAATGAAGGCGCCGACGATGAGGATGGTGAAGAACAGGTCGGCACCCTTGAACTTCCAGTTGGCCAGCGCATAGCCGTTGACCGAGGCGACGAGGATCGAGATCAGCGTCGAGGGCACGGTGATGCGCACAGAATTCCAGAAGCCCCGCGAAAGACCATCGCAATTGAGACCCGTGCAGGCCTGCGCCCAGGCTTTCACCCACGGCTCGAAGGTCACGTCCAGCGGCGGCGAAAAAATGTTGCCGAGGCGGATTTCCGGCATGCCCTTCATGGACGTGACGACCATGACGTAGAGCGGCAGCAGGTAATAGAGCGCCGCCACGGTAAGCGTGCCGTAGAGCATGATGTTGCGGCCGGAGAGCGCACGACGGGGTTTTGCGCCGCGCGGTTCGACACCGGCTTTGGTGGCTGCGGCAAGTGCGGGGCCGGCTTTGAGAGTAATGCTGTCAGACACGCTTGCGCCCTCCAAACTCGAGATAGGCCCATGGCACGATGATGATGGCGACGGTGACGAGCATCATGGTGGAGGCGGCAAAGCCCTGCCCCAGGTTCTGCGCCTGGAACATGTAGTCGTAGACGTATTTTGCCGGCACCTCGGACGCGATGCCCGGTCCGCCGCTGGTCTGCGCCACCACGAGATCGTAGACCTTGACGATGCCGCTCGCGATGATGACGAGCGTCGTGATGAAGACCGGCCGCATCATGGGGATGACGATGAAAAGATAGGTCTTCCACATCGGGATGCCGTCGACGCGCGACGCCTTCCAGATGTCCTCGTCGATGCCGCGCAGACCCGCGAGCAGCAGGCACATGACGAGGCCGGTGCCCTGCCACAGCCCGGCAATCAGCACGCCGTAGATGACGATGTCGGCATTGTAGAGCGGATCGAAGGTGAAACTCGTCCAGCCGAGCGAGCGCACCACCGACTGGACGCCGAATTCCGGATTGAGAATCCACTGCCAGACGAGGCCGGTAACGATGAAGGACAGTGCGAAAGGATAGAGAAAGATCGTGCGAAAGGTGTTTTCGAAACGGATCTTCTGGTCCATCAGCGCGGCCAGCAGGAAACCGACTACCAGGCTGAAGACGAGCGTGAAGACGCCGTAGATCGCAAGGTTCTGGATCGACATGATCCAGCGCGGCGCATCCCAGAGGCGCTCGTACTGGTCGAAGCCGACGAAGTTCGCCCGCGGCAGCAGTTTCGAGTTGGTGAACGAATAGACGACCGTCCAGACCGTGCCGCCGAGAAAGATGACGACGGCGGTGAGCATCATGGGAATGGAGGCAATCTTGGAACTGAGATTGCGCAGCAATTTACTGGGGCGACCGGTGTGTGCCTGGCCCGTCATGGGTCACTCCTCCTTGGTCTTGGTCAGCGATGGGACGACGCCTACGTGAAGCAGTCGCCGGAACCGGCCGACGGCAGGACGCCGCCGGCCGCGATCTCATATCGCTGGTCAGTCCGCCGAGGCGATGATGTCGGCAAAACGCTTCTGGGCGTCCTCCGCCGTCATCGATGCGTTGGCGAAGAATTCGGAGAACAGATCCTCCTTCTGCTTCTGGCTGTCGGCAGAAAGCAGTTGGTCCGTCCATTCGACCACGTTCCCCTTGGCGAGGATGTCGAGACCCTTTTTCATGCAGTCGTTGGCGGCGGCGAGATCGACATCACCACGCACCGGCAGCGAGCCCTTCTTCAGATTGAAAGCGACCTGCGCTGCCGGACTTACCAGCGTAGAGGCGAGCACTTCCTGAGCCTTCGACTTCTCCTCGTCCTGAAGCATCGGGAAATAGAAGGCGTCTCCACCCGTCGCAATCATGTCGGTCACGCCAAGGCCCGGAAGGCAGGTATAATCCTTGCCCGCAACCTTGCCGGCGAGCGCGAATTCACCCTGTGCCCAGTCGCCCATGATCTGGCCACCGGCCTTGCCCGTGATGACCATGTTGGTCGCCTGATTCCAATCCTGCACGTTCGTGCCCTTGGACATGCGCCGGGCATCCTCGGCAGCCTTGAATATCTTGGCGATATCAGGACCGGCAGCCACGTCGGCGTCCTTGTCCTTGTAGACCTTGTAGAAGGTGTCCTTCCCGCCGATTGCCAGCAACAGCACGTCGAAGGCACCGGATGCCTGCCACGGCTGACCGCCGACGGCGAGCGGAACGATGCCGACTTTTTCGAGTGCCGGCGCTGCGGCGACGAATTCGTCCCAGTTCTTCGGAACGGCGACGCCGGCCTTTTCAAAGGCTTCGTTGGAGAGCCACAACCACTGCCAGGAATGGATATTGACCGGCGCGCAATAGATCTTGCCGTCGATCGTGCAGCCGTCGAGCAGGCTTGCCGGCTTGATGATGCCCTTCCAGTTTTCGCGCGTCGCGACATCTGTCAGGTCGCGCATCAGCCCGGCCTCGACCAGTTCCTCGGCCTGGCGGCCGTGGTTGAACTGAGTGGCGGCCATCGGATCGCCGCCGGTGATGCGGCTGACCATGATCGGCCGCGCCGTACCGCCAGAGCCGGCGATGGCGCCATCAACCCACTTGTTGCCCGTCGCGTCGAAAGCCTTTGCCAGTTCAGCGACCGCCGCGGCCTCCCCGCCGGACGTCCACCAATGGGTTACTTCCAGATCGGTCGCATTGGCTGCGGCGAACGGCAGAACCACTGTCGCTGCCAAGATAGCAGCCATAGAGCGAATTTTCATGAGTTTCCTCCCTCACTGAAACGTTGCAGTAAAAAGCTAACCCAATCGATTTAATCGCGCAACAGGCTCGGCGCACAAATATCGGCTTCCGGCCCAGCAACACGTTGCCAGCTACCGGGAGGGGCCACATCGCGCACGGCACAGCGCAGCGCGAAATAGCAGGCAACATATTATTTTTATTTACTATTTCACGAAATCACCAGCCCAAACTGCGAATGAAACTTCGCAAGCGCATAATTTATGACTTTGCGGTGCAATGCTGGATTTCTCGCGCCAGAGAACGAAAATCCTCCTGTTTTCCTCTCGACAAAGGAGCTGCATCGTTACAGATTTATCGGAATTTCGACGGGGAGTAGCGGCCGAGGTTAAAAAATGTATAACCGGGCGCTAATACGGAGAGGTGGCAGGCAGGGGATGAGCAAGAAGACAAGCGAGGGCCAGACAGCGACGCTTTCGCCGAACAGCGAACGGCCGACGCTGAAGACGATCGCCTTCATGACCGGTCTTGGCATTACCACGGTGTCACGCGCGCTCAAGGATGCGCCCGATATCAGCAGCGAGACGAAGGAGCGCGTTCGCCTCGTCGCCCGCCAGATCGGCTACCAGCCCAACCGCGCCGGCGTGCGCCTGCGCACCGGCAAGACGAACGTCATCTGCCTGATCCTCAGCCTCGAGGAAGAGATCATGGGCCTGACGAGCCCGATGGTCGTCGGCATATCCGAAATCCTTGCCTCGACGCAGTATCATCTGGTGGTGACGCCCTACCGCACGCAGGGCAATGCGCTCGACCCCGTGCGCTACGTCCTGGAAACCGGGGCGGCCGATGGCGTGATCATTTCGCGCACGGAGCCCAAGGATCCGCGTGTCGCGCTGATGATGGAGCGCAATTTCCCCTTTTCCACCCACGGGCGGACGGAAATGGGGCTCACCCACCCCTACCACGATTTCGACAACGAACGCTTCGCCTATGAGGGTGTGCGCAAACTCGTCGAGCGCGGCCGCAGGCGCCTGGCACTGCTCCAGCCGCCACCTTACCTGACCTTCCACCTGCATATGCAGGCCGGCTTCGAAAAAGGGATCCGCGATTTTGGCGCAACGGCGGTGCCGTTCAGCCAGGTCAACCTTGATTCCAGCCTCGTCGATATCCGCAGAGCCGGGGAAGCCATGCTCACGGCCGCCGATGCGCCGGACGGCATTGTCTGCGGCAGCGGTTCCGGTGCCGTTGCGCTGATTGCCGCCCTTGAAGCGGCCGGCCGCAAGCTCGGGCAGGATATCGACCTGGCCTCCAAGGAATCGCACATGCTCCTGCAGTGGCTTCGCCCGGAAGTCGTGATCATGCGGGAAGACATTCGCCTTGCCGGCCGGGAACTGGCGAAAGCCGTGATCGCCCGCATCGAGGGCAAGCCGGCGGAAGAACTGCAAACGCTGAGCTACCCGATTCCGACGGACGAGAGCTGACGCATCCGGCGTGGCGATTTGTGGCTGTTGCAGGCTGCCCAATTTTGCGGCATCGCAGTGCCATCGCGTGAATCAGACGGTTCGCGACGAGCAAGCGAAATGCGACGGAGCGGCAAGCTGTGGGACATGAAAAGCAGAGATTGAACTATGTGCTGTTCCTCGTCGCCGGGGCAGGCTTTGTGAATGTCGCGAGGGCGATGACGCTGTCGTTCCTCGCCATCAAGCTGCAGCAATCATTCGGGCTCGGCCCAGCCATGATCGGCGTCCTCTTGGGGATCGGCCCTCTGGTGGGGGCGGTCGCGGCGCCGTTCGCGGGCTCCCTGTCCGACAAGGTCGGGCGCAAGACTGTCCTCACGCTCACCCTCCTCTCCATGGCGATCGCCATGGCCGGGATGGGGATTGCCGAAACGGTTCTCGCCTTCTGCCTTGCCCAAATCGTCGCGGCCGTCGCCATCGCGATCAACGAGCCTATTTCGCGCGCCCTGATGAGCGACGTCTGCCCCGAGCCGATGCGCCTCAAATATTTCTCCTGGCGCTATACAGCGATCAATTTCGGCTTTGCCGTCGGTCCGCTGATCGGCATCGCCGCGGGTGCTGCATCCACCATGCTTTTCATCATCGCGGGCATCGTCTATGCGCTGTTTGCACTTGCCCTGCATCTGCTGAAAGTCCCGGCGTATCAGGATAGTGGGGAAACCGCCGCCTCGCCCAAAATCTCGATACTTCAGAGCATCAAGACCGCGATCCGGGACCCACGCCTGGCCTTCTTCGTCGGTGGCGGCACCTTGCTGGTCGCCGTCTATGGCCAATGGTCGGCAACGCTCGCTCCCTATCTCGCCGGCAACATCTCCGGTGGCGTGGAAATCTTTGCTTACATCGTCTCCATCAATGGTGCCGTCGTCCTGCTGGGGAACCCGTTTGCCCGCCGCTTCATCGAGCGCGCCGGCGCCCTCAACGCACTGGTGATCGGCTGCCTGCTGTTTCTTGCGGGCGAACTCGGTTTCCTGGCCTCCAGCGGCTTCTGGAGCCTCGCGATCTCGATGGTGATTTTCACGATCGGGGAAATCCTCGTCGTGCCGTCGGAATACATGCTGGTCGATGGCATTGCGAACGACCGCAACCGGGGCAGTTACTTCGGCGCCCACTCCTTCTCGACCGTCGGCAACTTCGTCGGCCCAACCCTCGGCGGCCTCATGCTGGGTGCATTCGGCGGGCCCGGCATGTTCCTGCTCTTTGCCGCCTTTGCCGTCGGCAGCGCAATCCTTTTTGCCATCGGCACGAGAATGCCGCCACCCAGGGCATCGGTCGAACTTACCCCGGCTGCCGCATCGGAGGGTGCCGCCGGCCCGCATCTTCGTGGCCTCTACGCCTAACGTCGCCACAAACGCCCATAAGTAAAAGGCCCGGTCTCTCGACCGGGCCTTTGTTATTCTCAGCCGTTAAGGCCGGAGCCCCACGGGCCATGGTGGCTGTCGGCACCATCGACGCGGTCAAAGCCATGCGCACCGAAGAAGTCGCGCTGCGCCTGGATGACGTTTGCCGTGCCACGGGCACGGCGGTAGCTGTCGAAATAGCCGAGCGCCGAGGCGAGTGCCGGAACCGGTAGGCCATGAAGCGCTGCTGCGGAGACGACACGACGCAGGGCGCCATCGGTGTCCTTCACCATCGTCGCGAAGGCCGGGGTGACGATGAGGTTTGCCGCATCCGGTGCCTTGGTAAACGCGCTGGTGATCTCGTCGAGGAACTGCGAGCGGATGATGCAGCCGGCGCGCCAGATCTTGGCGATCGTCGGCATCGGCAGGTTCCAGTTGTACTCCTTCGAGGCGGCCGACATCACCGCAAACCCCTGTGCATAGGCACCGATCTTGCCGGCGAGCAGCGCGCTTTCGAGGTCCTTGATGAAGACAGCCTTGTCGGACACATGGAGAGCCGGAACATCCGGGAGGCCGAGGATCTTTTCAGCGGCTTCACGCTCGGTCTTGAACGAAGAGATGGAACGGGCGGCAACGGCGGCTTCGATGCCGGTCGCGGGCACGCCCATGTTCTGCGCCTCGATGGCGGACCATTTGCCCGTGCCCTTCTGGCCGGCCTTGTCGAGGATCATGTCGACCATCGGGCCACCGCCGATCGGGTCCTTGGCGGCGAGCACCGTTGCCGAAATCTCGATCAGGTAGGATTCGAGGCGACCCTTGTTCCACTCGGCGAAGACGTCGGCAATCTCGGAGGCGCTCATCTTCAGGCCATCGCGCAGGATGCCGTAGATTTCGGCAATCATCTGCATGTCGGCATATTCGATGCCGTTGTGGATGGTCTTGACGAAGTGACCGGCACCGTTTTCGCCGAGCCAGGCGACGCAGGGATCATCGTTGTACTTTGCGGCAATCGAGGTCAGCACGGTCTCGACGCGCTTCCAGGAGTCTTCCTTGCCGCCGACCATGATGGACGGGCCGTGGCGCGCGCCCTCTTCACCACCGGAAACGCCCATGCCGATGAAGGTCAGGCCGGAATCCTTCAGCGCATCGAAGCGGCGCATCGTATCCCGGAAGTTCGCGTTGCCGGCATCGATCATGATGTCGTTTTTCTCGAGGTACGGACGCAGCAATTCCATCTGCTGGTCGACCGCAGCCCCTGCCTGGATCATGATGATGATCGGGCGCGGCGGGCGGATGGCCGCAACAAACTCCTCGATGGTATCGCAGGGCACGATCTGGCCCTGGAGCGCACCGGCCTCCTCGTAGAATTCCTTCGTGCGCGCCACCGTGCGGTTGAAGACCGCGATCTTGTTGCCCTTCTCGGCAATGTTGAGCGCGAGATTCGACCCCATAACACCGAGACCGATAAGCCCGATTTCCGCCTGTGCCACGTTCATACCTCCGTAGGATGGCGCGGCGTGGGATTTGCCCGGACTCGTGCCGGAAACGCCGCGCAAAAAGAGAGTTTGGAGCCTCGGCTCCAGCCGTGGTGTTTTGGCATTCAAATCGATTTACGACAAGCAATTGTTTGGCCAAAAGGCCATTTTAGAACCAATCGAACCTACCGCCCGGGCTTGTCCTCGCCGTCGTCAAGTATGCGCCAGGCGGCCCCCTCGACATCGTCATACTGGCCGCTCTTCAGCGACCAGAGGAAGGCGGCGAGCCCCAGCCCGCCGAGGAAGAGCGCGATGGGAATGAGGAAGATCAGCGTGTTCATGCGGCTTGCACCACAGATGCTGCCGGGCGGGCTTCGTCCGTCGCACGCGCCGTGAAGGCCGGCAATTTTCCGCGCAGGCGAAGCGAGTTCACGACCACAATGATCGACGACGTGGACATGGCAATGGCAGCGATCAACGGCGTCGCGTGGCCGAGAATTGCGACGGGCACGGCGATGACGTTGTAGCCGACGGCGAGCGCGAAATTCTGCCGGATCAGCCGGTCGGCACGCCGCGCGGTCTCGAAAGCGAAGGGTATGGCTTCGAGGCTTTCATGCAGGAAGACGAAATCCGCCGCCTGCCGGCCGACATCCGCCGCCGTCGCCGGAGCGATCGAGACGTGGGCTGCCGCAAGCGCCGGCGCATCGTTGATGCCGTCGCCGACCATGAGCACCCGGCGCCCGGCCGCGGCACGCTCGGCAACCTCCTCCGTCTTTTCGCGCGGCGACAGGGCAGCGCGCCAATGGCCGATACCGAGCATGCCGGCAACGCGCGAAACGGCCGGCGCACGGTCACCGGAGAGGATCGCCATCTCGACCCGCTCGCGCTTGAGAGCCGATATCGCCTCGGCTGCGCCGGTGCGCACAGCATCCTCGAAACGGAAGGTTTCCAGCACCGTGCCGTCACGCGACAGCACCACCTCGGAAAGCCCATGCGCCTCCTCACCCACCATGGCCTTGCCGCAGGCGAAGGCACGGCTGCCAAGACGAAGCACGCCTTGCGAGGTCACGGCTTCGAGGCCACCCCCGGCAATCTCGCTCACCGCTTCGATGACCGGCATGGGGCCGGCATTGGCTGCCGCCAGCGCCAGCGAGAGTGGATGTCGCGAATGGGAAGCCAGCGCCACCGCGAGGGCAAGATGGGACCGGTTCGCCGTCTCCCGGTCGACAAGGCGCGGCTTGCCGAGCGTCAGCGTACCGGTCTTGTCGAAGACGGCGGTGTCGATTTCGGCAAGGCGCTCCATGGCGGACCCGTCCTTGACCATGACCCCGCCGGCAAAAAGCCGGCCCGCCGCCACGACCTGCACAACGGGTACGGCAAGGCCGAGCGCGCAGGGGCAGGTGATGATCAGGACCGCGATGGCGACGAGCATGGCATGCTTCCAGTCGCCATCATAAAAGCCCCAGCCGAGGAAGGAGACGAGCGCCAGGAGATGCACGGCCGGCGAATAGATCTGCGCGGCGCGGTCGGCAATGCGGCGATAGCGCGCCCGGCCGCCTTCGGCCGCTTCCATGAGGCCGATGACCTCCGAAAGGAACGAGTTGCGCGCAGTCGCGACGGCCTCCACCAGCAGCGAACCGGTGAGGTTCATCGCCCCGGCTTCCAGCTGCGTGCCCGGCGTGGCGGCCAGCGGATCGCTCTCGCCATTGACGATCGAGCGATCGACATCGCTGGCACCCGACAGCACGCGGCAATCAACGGGGATGCGTTCGCCGGCAGAAATGGAGAGATGTTCGCCGACCGCGATCTCCTCCACCGGACGGTAGTCCCGTGTACCATCCGGCCGCACCACCATGGCGCCACGCGGCGAGAGGCGCGCAAGACCGGTTATTGCGGAACGCGCACGGTCGCGCATGATATGGTCCAGCGTGCGGCCGATGAGCAGGAAGAACAGCAGGCTCACCGTCGCGTCGAACCAGACATGTTCGGCACTGTGCACGGTTTCCCAGAGCGAGACCGTGTAGGACAGCGTGATGGCGAGCGCGATCGGCACGTCCATGTTGGTGCGACCGTGGCGCAACGCATTCCAGGCCGACTGGTAGAAAAAGCGGCCAGCATAGATCAGCGTCGGACCGGCGATGAAGGCGGAAATCCAGTGGAACAGGTCACGCGTCGCGGCCTCGGCCCCCGACCACACCGAAACCGAGAGCAGCATGATGTTCGTCGCGGCAAAGCCCGCGACGGCGACGGCGCGGATCAACTGGTTGCGCAGCGCATCATCGCCCTCCGCCGCGAACGAAAAGAGATGCGTGTCATAGCCGGTATCGCGAATGGCGGCGGCAAAGACCTGCGGATCGGTGCGCAGACCGTCCATATCCTCCATCCAGACCACCGAGACCCGACGGGTGGAAAGATTGACGCGCGCACGAACCACTGCCGGAAAGGCGTTCAATGCAGCCTCGATGGTGGTGATGCAGGTGCCGCAATGCACGCCCGGTACGCTCAGCTCACTCTGTCGCAGCCCCTCGCCCACCGGACGGCTGGCAAGCAGCAACTCTTCCGACGACGGCAAGGCGTGCGATAGACGCGCCACCTCGGCGGCGCCTTCCGTGCCGGGTGCGCAGCAGCTCATTTCGCCCCTCCCGCGACAATGGTCCGGAGGGTCTGGCGGAACACCTTTGCGCCGTCCTGTTTCGTGCTGATATCAACGATCCACTGGCCGACGGGAACGTCGCGTTCCGCAACGAACAGCCCCGGCCCGTCCGGCTCCAGCGCAAGAGTGAAATCTTCGCGCTCATCGACCGGACGCTTGAAGGTAGCTGCAATTTCGTTGGCGACAACCGGCGCGCCCTTGGCGTCGACGACACGATAGGCGATGCGGCCGCTCTCGATCACGAGACTGCCCTCGATGCCGCTTGCGGCATGCGCCTTGGCCTCGGCCACTTTGCCGTTGAATTGCTGGCTGGCGACATAGGTGTTCTGCACGACAAGGCCGCTCCAACTGTTGGAGGCGTTCCAGGCCATGATCATGTTGACGGTGATGATGGTGCCGAAAAACAGCACCATGATGCCGAGCATGTGCCAGCCGGTGAAGACGAAACCCTGCTCCTTGTTTTGCATAACCATCACTTTGCTCCCGGCGTGTTGAAGTTGGCGGAGTAGACGTCGCGCTCGTGGCCCTGACGGTCTTCGGCGATGATCTGGAAGCCTTCGGGCGCTTCCGTGAGGCGATCCTTCGGCAGGGTGACGAAGACGCGCAGCGCCGTCACCTTGTCCGGGTCGACGGGCACATCGACGCTGCGGCCGACCGCGCCGGCATGGCCGGCGATCTTCATCGTGGCGCCAGGCATGCCCTCGATCGACACCGTGATGACGCGCGGTTCCGGGATCATGTTGAGCAGCTTTACGGCATAGCCATTGCGGATCGACCCGTCGGATTCGACGACGAACTGGGGGTTGCGATCGTGGATGACGTTCATGTCCAGCCGATCGCGCGACAGGAGTGCATAAAGCAGCACCAGCCCGGCCAGCGACCAGATGCCGAAATAGAGCAGCGTGCGTGGGCGAAAAATGATGCGCCAGTTGAAGTGACGGACCTTCTCGTCGAAGCGGCCATCGGCGTCGCGCACGCGCTTGGGATCGACCGGCACCGCGCCGCCTGCCGTGGCGAGCGCCATGTTGGCCGCATAGTCCGACAAGGTGGCATAGGCGATGAGGCCCCGCTCCTTGCCGATCTTGTCCATCACGTTGTCGCAGGCATCGATGCACAGCGCGCAGGTGATGCACTCCATCTGCTGGCCATCACGGATATCGATGCCCATGGGACAGACGACGACGCAGGCGTTGCAATCGACGCAATCGCCAACGCTCTCGCCGGCAGCGGCCACCTTCTTGGCATGGCGCGAGCGCGGTTCGCCGCGCCAGTCGTTGTAGGTGACGACTAGCGAGCTTTCGTCGAGCATCGCCGCCTGGATGCGCGGCCACGGGCACATATAGGTGCAGACCTGCTCGCGCATCAGCCCGCCGAAGATGTAGGTCGTCGTCGTCAGGATCGCGACGGTGATGTAGGCGACGGGCGGAGCCTGCAAGGTCGCGAAATTGACGAGCAGCGTCGGCGCATCGGCGAAATAGAAGATCCACGCACCGCCGGTCGCAACAGCGATCACCAGCCAGACGGCATGTTTGCTGACACGCTTCCAGACCTTGTTGAGCGTCCACGGGCCGGTATCGAGCTTGATGCGTGCATTGCGGTCGCCCTCGATCGCCCGCTCGACGACAAGGAAGAGATCGACCCAGACGGTCTGCGGACAGGCATAGCCGCACCAGGCCCTGCCGACCGCGGAAGTGACGAGAAACAGCCCGAAACCCGCCATGACGAGCAGGCCCGCGACGAAGAAGAATTCCTGCGGCCAGATCTCGATGAAGAAGAAGTAGAAGCGACGGCCGGCGAGATCGACGAGAACCGCCTGGTCCGGCGCATGCGGCCCACGGTCCCAGCGAATCCACGGCGTCAGGTAGTAGATGCCGAGCGTCACCAGCATGACCAGCCACTTGAACTGGCGGAAACGCCCCTCCGCGCGCTTTGGAAAGATCTTCTTGCGCTTTTCGTAGAGCGGTTTGCGAACCTTCGCCGAATTGACCGGCTCCGCTTCATGTCGCTCGATGGAATTGTAGATCGTGGTGGTATTCTGTTGCATGGGACTCGGCCGCACCTGTCGTTGTGCCACCACAATGACGACAACAAGCCCCGCCATCGTTGATCTACGTCAAGTTTCGGGCATAGGTGGACGTGGCGGGTTGCCGCATCAGGGTCCCACGCAAGTCAGCTTCGCACGCGCCGCGCGGCAGAATGTTCACTTTTCGTTCGACATTTGCCCACCATTGCCTCTATTCTCCGGAAAGAGGAGACAGCGATGACCACCGTTCCCGCCCGCATCATCCACCGAACCATCGCGCGCGACTGGCGCGCGGTTTATGCCTTTGCCGCCCAGCCGGAAAACATGCCGCTCTGGGCTTCCGGCCTGGCCGCGGGCCTGACGCGGGATGGCGACGACTGGATCGCCGATGGCGGGCCGATCGGTGATGTGCGCGTGCGCTTTGCGCCGCCGAACGCGTTCGGTGTCATCGACCATAGGGTGACGCTGCAAAACGGCGTCGTCGTCGACAATGCGCTGCGTGTCGTGCCGAATGGCGATGGTGCGGAGGTGATGTTCACGCTGCTGCGCCAACCGGGTACGGACGATGCGGCCTTCGAGTCGGATGCGGCGCACATCGCCCGCGACCTCGAGACACTGAAAAGATTGATGGAAGACAAGGAGAACACACGATGAGTGGCAAGGGTGCCGATCGCAAGATCGACTATATCGAATTCAACGTCACCGACATCGCCCGCAGCAAGGCCTTCTACAGCGGCGCCTTCGGCTGGACGTTCACGGACTTCGGCCCTGAATACTGTGAATTTCAGGACGGCCGTCTCACCGGCGGCTTCACGACGCTCGCACCGGTCTCCGCCAAGGGCGGACCGCTCGTCATCCTCTTTGCCGACGATCTCGAAGACGCGCTCGGCCGGGTGGAAAAGGCGGGCGGAACGATCGTGAAACCCATCTTCGCCTTCCCCGGCGGCCGGCGTTTCCAGTTCGCGGACTCCGACGGCTACGAGCTTGCGGTCTGGTCCGACCGGTAATCGGCCTTTCGCAGCGTCAATATGATTGCCCTGGTGACTTTTAGCGAAGGAATTCAGGCTTTTTCAATCAGACGCTCCTAGGCAGGGCCTGCGATCAAACGAACGCGGGCCCGTTTATGTACAAAATCCTCGGCAAGACACTGTTGGTCGCCGTGCTGTCCACGCTGGCATCCCTTCTCATCAGCTTCGCCTTCGTGCCGCTGATGGGCGGCGAGGTTGCCGGCGCGGGTCTCGTCATGACGATCGTCTGTCCCATCGTCATCTCCATCCCGGCCTCGTTCGTGCATTTCTATCTGGCCGAGAAGCTGCGCTCGGCCAATGCAGCACTCGCGACGGCGCGTGACGAGCTGGCGGAGGCCTATACCCGGCTACAACACCAGGCGCGGCGGGATGCACTGACCGGTCTTCTCAACCGCGCCACATTCATGGCCGAGCTGGAGTCCGCAAGCCAGGCCGGCACGCGTGGTGGACTGCTGTTCCTCGACGTGGATCATTTCAAGTCGGTCAACGACCGTTTCGGACACGCGACAGGCGACGATGCTCTCGAACGTGTGGGGAGCACCCTTTCCGGGCTGACGTCGGAGGGTGATCTGGTCGGCCGGCTCGGTGGCGAGGAGTTCGCGATATTCCTGCATGGTGCATCGCCCGAACAGATGCTCGACCATTCGCAGGCGGTGCGCGAGGCTGTGAGGGCCATCGAACTGCTCTCTCCGACAGGACACCGTATCCCGCTCGGCATCAGCATCGGCGCCTTCCACTGCGCGCCACGCTTCGACCCGACGGAAGCGCTTGCGGCGTCCGATCGCAATCTCTACCGGGCAAAATCGGCGGGTCGCAACACCGTCGTGGCATGAAAAAGGCCGCGGAAACCGCGGCCTTCTTGCTTGAAAGTGTCTAGTGCTTACTCGCCGCCGCCCAGCGAATGGACGAAGACGGCGAGCTGCTTGACCGCCGGGTCTCCGAGACGCGGCAGCCAGGCGGGCATGACACCATGCTTCGGCGACTTGATCTGCGCGGCGATGGCAGCCTCCCCCTCGCCCTTCAGCCAGATCGCGTCGGCAAGATTCGGGGCACCCATCTCGTGGTTGCCCCTAGCGTCCTCGCCGTGGCAGGCGGCGCAGTTGTCGGCAAAGATCTGCCTGCCGGGTTCGACCATGCCGGCATCCGCAGGCGTGCCCGTCAGGTTGACGACGAAAGCCGCGACCTGCTTGATTTCCTCGGGCTGGAGAATATCGCCATAGGCGGGCATCTCGGAGACACGGGTCTCGTCGTCACCCGGATGACGGATGCCATGGGCGATCGTCTGGTAGATGTTGTCCACCGTGCCGCCCCAGACCCAGTCGTCGTCGTTGAGGTTCGGGAAGCCGACGAAGCCCGCAGCACCCGAGCCGTGGCACTGCGCACAGTTGACCTTGAAGGCCGAGGCGCCGCCGGCGATCGCGAATTGCGAAAGCTGCGGATCGGCCATGATCTCCTGCAGGGAGGACTTGGCGATACGATCGACCATGCCGGCCTGCGCCTGCTTGGCGCTGGCAAGCTCGGTTGCGATATTGGCGCGGCTCGACCATCCAAGCATGCCGGTCGTCGCATCCGAGATCAGCGGCCAGGCCGGAAACGCGATCGTGTAACCGATCGCCCAGAGGATCGTGGCGTAGAACGTCCAGACCCACCAGCGCGGCATCGGATTGTTGAGTTCCCGGATACCGTCCCATTCGTGGCCGGTGGTTTCGACGCCCGAGATTTCGTCAATATGTTTCTCGGCCATGATCAGTCCTCCTTGAGAGGGATTTCAGCGGCCCGTTCGGCGGCCTTGCGGGCGCCGGGGCGGAAGACGAAGGCGACGACGGCCAGGAAGAACAGCGTCATGGCGAGAAGCGCCCAGCTGTCGGCGAAGTGGCGCATGGCGGTATAGGTTTCCATAGGCCCCTCCTCAGCGGTAACCGGCGGCGTCGTCATAGGTGGAGAAGTCCACCAGCGTGCCGAGCATCTGCAGATAGGCGACGAGCGCATCCATTTCGGTGAGCTTTGCCGGGTCGCCGTCGAAGTCGCCGAGCTTGGCCTTCGGGTAGCGCGCCTCGATGCCGGACGTGTCGGCGTTCGGATCGGCCTGCGCCTTCATGTCGGCCGCGGCATTTTCCAGCATCTCGTCCGTATAGGGCACGCCGACGGCACGGTTGGCCGACAGGTGCATCGAGATGGCCTTCACATCGACCGGCGTCTCCTTGAGGAAGGCGTAGCTCGGCATCACCGATTCCGGCACGACCGAACGCGGCTCGATCAGGTGCTGGACGTGCCACTCGTTCGAGTAACGGTCGCCGACGCGGGCGAGATCCGGCCCCGTGCGCTTCGAGCCCCACTGGAACGGATGGTCGTACATCGACTCCGCCGCCAGTGAGTAGTGCCCGTAGCGCTCCACCTCGTCGCGGAACGGCCGGATCATCTGGCTATGACAGGTGTAGCAGCCCTCGCGGACGTAAATGTCGCGACCGGCAAGCTCCAGCGGCGAGTAAGGCCGCATGCCCTCCACCTTCTCGATGGTGTTTTCGAGGTAGAACAGCGGGGCGATCTCGACGATGCCGCCGATGGAGACGACGAGCAGCGAGCCAACGAGGAGAAGCGTCGCGTTGCGTTCAAGGATGGCGTGTTTATCAAGAATGGACATCGCGTCCCCTCCTATTCGGCCGGCTGGAGCGCGGGCGTGGCACCCGGGATCGGGGCCTCGTCACGCTGGTAGCCGAGGATTGTCATGGTCACGTTGTAGGCCATGATGAGCGCGCCCAGCAGGAACAGCCCACCGCCGACGGCACGCAGCACGTAGTAGGGAAACATGGCGGCGATCGTTTCGGCGAACGAGTAGACCAGGAAGCCCTGCTCGTCGTATTCGCGCCACATCAGGCCCTGCTGGATGCCGGCAACCCACATGACGGCGGCGTAGACGACGATGCCGAGGGTGGCGAGCCAGAAGTGCCAGTTGACCATGCGGATCGAGTAGAGCCGCTCACGATTCCACAGTTTCGGCACGAGGAAGTAGACCGCGCCGAAGGTGATGAGGCCGTTCCAGCCGAGCGCACCCGAATGCACGTGGCCGATCGTCCAGTCCGTGTAGTGGCTGAGCGAGTTGACCGACTTGATCGACATCATCGGCCCTTCGAAGGTCGCCATGCCGTAGAAGGCGATGGCCATGACCATCATGCGCACGATCGGGTCGGTACGGATCTTGTCCCAGGCGCCCTGAAGCGTCATCAGGCCGTTGATCATCCCGCCCCACGAGGGCATCCAGAGCATGATCGAGAAGACCATGCCGAGCGTCTGCGCCCAGTCCGGCAGTGCCGTATAGTGCAGATGGTGCGGGCCGGCCCAGATATACATGAAGATC
The DNA here is from genome assembly GCF_058808115.1 of Shinella sp. GW821-FHT11G07. Taxonomy (NCBI): domain Bacteria; kingdom Pseudomonadati; phylum Pseudomonadota; class Alphaproteobacteria; order Hyphomicrobiales; family Rhizobiaceae; genus Shinella; species Shinella sp. GW821-FHT11G07. Next base: position 233,609 of record NZ_JBXARJ010000002.1, on the reverse strand, counting down.
AGGGCCCAGAAGTGGATGATCGACAGGCGGTAGGAATAGACCGGACGGTTCACCTGCTTGGGCACGAAGTAGTACATCATGCCGAGGAAGCCGGCCGTCAAGAAGAAGCCGACGGCGTTGTGGCCGTACCACCACTGGGTCAGCGCATCCTGCACGCCCGAGAAGGCCGAGTAGCTCTTCACGCCAAGGAACGAGACCGGGACGGCCAGGTTGTTGACGATGTGCAGCATCGCGACAGTGACGATGAAGGCGAGAAAGAACCAGTTGGCCACATAGATGTGCGGTTCCTTGCGGGTCAGGATCGTGCCGAGGAAGGCGATCAGGTAGGCAACCCACACGACTGTCAGCCAGATGTCGACATACCATTCCGGCTCGGCATATTCCCTGCCCTGCGTGATGCCGAGCAGATAGCCGGTGGCGGCCATGATGATGAAGAGCTGATAGCCCCAGAACACGAACCAGCCGAGATTGCCGCCGAAAAGGCGGGCACGCGAGGTGCGCTGCACGACGTAGAACGAAGTCGCGATCAGCGCGTTGCCGCAGAAGGCGAAGATGACCGCCGAGGTGTGCAGCGGGCGCACGCGGCCGAAATTGAACCACGGCTCGATATTGAGATCGGGGAAGGCAAGCTGCGCAGCGACGACGACGCCGACCAGAAAGCCGACGACACCCCAGAACACCGTCGCGATGACGCCGTAGCGGATGACCTCGTCGAAATAGCCGTCGTCATCCTGGGACGGCTTGGCCGCGGTGGCCGGCGCAAAGGAGATGCGCCGGATCATGAAGAGCGTGCTGGCGAGCAGCACGAAGAAGAGGACCCACATATGGGCCTCGAAGAGCCTGTCCTGGGCGAATGCCGCACCGAGCAGCGCGATGAACGCGCCGACGGCCAGGACGATCGTTTCCGTTACATATTTCATCGTTGGCATCCCCCAACTGGTCAATTTCTCGCTCAGGCCGGTTCCCGCACGGAATCGGCCTTTGCGCTCGGTTGAGGCTTCGCAGATGCGCACGGAAGCATCCTTGACATGGATCAAGGCAGGGAACGGAAGCGGACGGCATCAAAGGGACAGGTTGACGCAGCCGCGCGTCGTGACACCCGCGGCTCTTCCCAAACGAGGAAGCATGACATGACAGACTATGCAGATATCGCCCGGCTGCTCTCGGATCGTCCGACGGATGCCGTTTCACTCGACTGGCTGAAAAAAGCCCACGACACGCAGTTGACGCTATGCGCCGCGCTGGAGGAAATCGCCGACAGCCTGCCGGCGAGCGTCAATCGCCAAAAGTGCATCTATGCTGCGAAATCCCTGATTCCACTGGTCAATGGCGTGCATCGCTATGAGGAGGAAGCCCTGTTCCCGCTGCTGGAAAGCAAGGGCGCCGGCGATCCGGAACTCACCGTGTCCATCGCCCGGCTGAAGTTCGAACACGTCGAGGACGAATGCTTCGCGGAGGAGCTGACTGACACGCTGACGCGCCTCGGCAGTGGCGACGATACCGTAAACGCAGAAGCCGCGGGCTACATGCTCCGCGGCTTCTTCGAATCGATCCGGCGTCATATTGCCTTCGAACAGCAGTTCATGCTGCGCGGCGGCCTTGCCGCATGAGGCGGATCAAGCCGCCATCGGGTCGCGCACTTCCTGCAGCTCCTGGAGCACGAGGATGGCGCCGAGCGCATTTCCCGCTGCCGACATACAAGGCGTCATGCGGCAGCGGATCATCGCATTGCCAAGACGCGAGGACAGATAGTCGTATTCGACCACCTCCCCCGCAAAGCAGCGGTCAAGGTGCCGCTTCACCCGGCTCTCGAAACGCTGCACACCGATGAACTCCACGACATGCCGCCCCACGAGATCGATGGGTTTCTCGCTGAAGCGCTCGGCATTGAGCGGGTTGGAATAAATATAGCGATAGTCCGTCGCAATGACGGACACCCGGTCCGGCAAACTGTCGAGGATCGCCTCGTTGAGCAGCCCGTCCTCCACCACGCGCGGCACCGCCATGGGCCGTGAAGCCTCCGGCAGCTTCAACCCGAACGGTGTCGCTGCCTCCTCGGTGCCAAAATAGCGATCCAGCAGAATCTTGAAACTATGCGCCTGCCGGAGCACGCAGGCCCTGTCTTCAGATTCTTCCCGGAGAAGGTCCACCACGAATTGGAATTGGGACCGCAGTTCGGAAGCGTCGTTAGCTTCCCTGTTCAACACAGCCGCCAAGGCGGGCTCGATTTCCCTGTCCAGCATGGAAACGAGACGTTCATTCCCCGTCTTCACTGCGTGCTGGAGTTGCGAATACTTAAACCAGAACAACTCTACAAGAGCTTTCAATTCATGCTCCCTGAATTGCTGAAATCTACAGCAATTGCATCACTACATTATTTAAACTGTCCGGAAGTGATATGCAGCTTTGATCGTTACCTCCCCAAATATGCTATCCAAAGCGCTTACATTAGCAAAATGGTAACAGCGAACGGGAGGATGTCAAACCCGAATTAGCCAAAAGTCGCATAATTCGAAAAACTGAACGTATTCAAAATTAGAATGAAAAGAAAAAAATAGTAAGCACTCAAGTAATAAGGCCACGCTTGATATTCCACCGATCATGGTACCAAAGCCATTGGCCAGGATATTCCCGCACCCACTGCTCCACCTTGTCGTTGAGCATCTGGGCGGTCGCATCGACATCGACGGCGCCATTCTCCTTGCGGGGAACCTGCATTGCCGGCTCCAGCTCCAGCCGATAGCGATTGTCCGGCAGGCGGATGCAGCGGGCCGGATAGACCTCGCAGTCGAACTGGCGGACGAGCTTGGCAAGCAGCGGATTGGTCTGCACGTCGCGGCCGAAGAATTTCGTGTGCAGTCCCCTGTTGAATTTTTGGTCGACCAGCACGCCGACCGGACCGCCGCCCTCCAGCTTGCGGGCAAGCGTGAAGGAGGAGCCGGCATGCGACGGCACGAGGTTGCCCATGCGGGCGCGACGGAACTCAAACACCTTGTCGGCAACATAGGGGTTGTTCGGCGGCCGGAAGAGCACCGTCACGTCAAGCCCGAAGGACGCGCCGGCCACCGGCAGCAGCTCGAAATTGCCGGTATGCGCCGTGAAGACGATGAAGGGACGCGGATTGTCGCGCAGGTCGAGGAACAGCGGAATGCCCGACACCTCGATCCGACCGGGCGCTGAACGCTCGGGATCGAAATCGAACAACCGGTCGAGAAAGACATATTCGGCGGCAAGCCGGCCCATATTGCCCCAGGCATCGAGGGCAATCGCCTCGATCTCCGCCTCAGGCTTTTCCGGGAAAGCGTTGCGCAGATTTGTCAGCGTCAGCTTGTGCCGGCTCGTCTTGGGACCGATCCAGCGCGCCACACGATCGGCAAAATGGATCGCCCGGTCGGCCGGCAGCAGCTTCAGGAGATTGAGCAGGCCGAAGGCGAACTGCGCCACCAGCCATTGCTGTGTGTTCCGGAGCGCCAGGACAAGGCGTGTGACGATCATCTTCACGCGTGTCAGTCCAGCCTGAGGACGATCTTGCCGAAGATCTGGCGCGATTCCATGCGCTCCAGCGCCGTTGCGATACCGTCGAAAGTAACTTCCGTATCGATGACCGGTTGGACGACGCCGCGCGCCATCTTCTGCATGGCATTCGCCATGTTCTCCATGCGGCAGCCAAACGAGCCGAGCAGCTTCAGCTGCTGCTGGAAGAGCATCATCAGGTTTAGGTCGGTCGAAACACCGGATGTCGAGCCGCAGGTGACGAGACGGCCGCCGCGCTTCATGCACAGCATCGAACCCGCCCATGTATCCTTGCCGACATGTTCGAAGACGACGTCGACGCCCTTCTTCTTGGTCAGCTTGCGCACCACGCCTTCGAAGCGGTCTTCGCGATAGTTGATGACGTGATCGGCACCGAGCGCCTTGGCCTTCTCGATCTTGTCGTTCGAGCCGACGGTGGTGATGACGGTGCAGCCAGTTTTCTTGGCAAGCTGGATGGCCGCCGAACCAATGCCGGAGCCGCCGGCATGAACGAGGATCGTCTCGCCGGGCTCGAGCTTGGCATTGTCGAACAGCATGTGCTCGACCGTGCCGAAGGTGACGGGCGCGAGCGCGGCGGCAACCGCGTCGATACCGGGCGGTGCCGGCACCAGCAGGCGCGCGGGAAGATTCACCTTCTCCTGCGCAAAGCCGTCGAGATGGAAGCCGTACACGCCGCCGACATGTTCGCAGAGATTGTCGCGGCCTTCACGGCAGGGCTTGCAGAGGCCGCAGGTGCGCGCGCCGTAGATGGAGACGAGCTGTCCGGGCAGAACATTGGAAACGCCCGGGCCGAGCGTTTCGACGACGCCGGCCGCTTCCGCGCCGATGACGAGCGGCATCTTGCGCTTGGCGAACGCCATGCCGCGCCAGCCCCAGACGTCGATATGGTTGAGGGCGACGGCCTTCACGCGCAACGTCACCTCGCCCGGGCCGGGAGCGTCCGGTTCCGGGATGTCGGTCAGTTCGAGCTTGCGGTCGTCGAGAAGCTGGAGGGCGCGCATGGTCTTGTTCCTATCAGGCCGGTTCGGCCGTCATGACGAGGCTGGCGTTCTGGCCGCCGAAACCGAAGGAGTTCGAAAGCACGGCAGTCACCTGCTTGTCGCGCTTCACGTTCGGCACGACGTCGAGCACGATTGCCGGGTCGGGATTCTGGTAGTTGATGGTGGGCGGCAGGGTGCCGGTCAGCATGGTCTGGATCGAGAACACCGCCTCGACCGCACCGGCGGCCGTCAGCGTATGGCCGATCATCGACTTGTTCGACGACACCGGGATGCCCGCAAGCTTTTCCCCGAAGACGGTCGACATGGAGAGATATTCCATCTTGTCGTTTTCCGGCGTCGAGGTGCCATGGGCGTTGATATAGCCAATGCCGCTCTCGTCGATGCCGGCATCTTCCAGCGCGGCGCGGATCGTCGCGATAGCCGGGGCACCATCCGGCGAAGACCGCGTGCGGTGGAAATGATCAGCCTTCTCGCCGCAGCCCTTGAGGATGCCGAGCACCTTGGCGCCGCGAGCGATGGCGGATTCGAGCGATTCCAGCACGAGTGTCGCAGCACCTTCGGCGATGACGAAACCGTCGCGGTCCTTGCTGAACGGTTTTGATGCCTTGGTCGGCGGATCGTTCTGGGTCGAGAGCGCCGAGAGCAGCGCGAAGCGGATGAGGGCTTCGGCCGTCACCGAGCCATCGGTACCAACGGTGAGCGCCCGGTCTGTGCGGCCCTGACGGATCGCCTCGACGCCAAGCTGGATCGCCGTGGCACCCGAGGCGCAGGCCGTCGACAGCGTTACCGGCAGGCCGCGCGTGCCATACCGGTCGGCGAGGCGCTCGGAGATCGCGCCAAACGCCCAGGCCTCATGCAGCGCCGGCTCGGGCTTGCCCCGCAGCACGGCAAGGAAACGGTCATAGGCATCGCCCGGACGCTGCGACGGCGGCGCGCGGTCGGCGAGTGCAAAACGGTCGCGCCAATCGGGCTCGATCGGCGGGGCGGCGAGGAAGAGCGGTCCACCGAATTCGCCGGAAAGGCCGGCCTGCGCCAAGGCCTCATCCGTCGTCTCGCGCGCATAGGCGTAGGAGCGTTCGACCGGGTTTTCGACCGGCAGGTCGATGAAGTCGACCGTGCCGGAAATACGGGTATTCAGGCCATCGACCGGAAAGCGGGTAATATCATGAATGCCCGACACACCACCGGTGAGCGCGGTCCAGTTGTCCTTGAGCCCCTGCCCCAGCGAGGTGATGACGCCCATGCCGGTAACGGCGACGATCGGGCGACCGAGATGATCCCTGTAAGCGGCGTTCGTCATGGCCGGAACCTCACTTCTCTGCCGAAAGGATTGCGACACCTTCGCCGCGCGAATGGCCAACCGTCGTCACGACGGCGGTCGCGGCAGGCGCGGTCATGGCTGTTTCCACCGCCGTGTCGAACGGGGCGACCGTAACGCCGCCGCCGAGCGTCAGCGCGGCAAGCGCCAGGCCGAGCGGGAACTGGGCTTCGAGCGACTGGCCGATCACGGCACTGTAGCCGCGCAGCGCACTGCCGGAAAAACGCTTGTCGAGCCAGCTCTTCTCGCGTGCCGTCGCATCATGCGCACCGGATGCGCCGGAGAAGACCACGGTCTCGCCACCTGAGAGCGCGCCTTCAGCCAGGCGCTCAAGCCGCGCTTCCAGACGGCCCTCGTCGCGCGAACCGCGATCCCCGCCGATGGCATTGATCGTCGCATAGATGCGCGCGCCACGGGCTTCCGCATGCGCACGGGATTCGAGGATGAGGAACGCGGCAGCCGAACCGGTGATGATACCGCCACCGGCGTTTTCGTCACGTGACCACAGCGGCGTCCAGCCGCCGGTCGCATGCGCGCCGATGGCCTCGTAAAGCAGGATGACGTCCTGACGCTCCGCAACCAGCGCACTGCCAACCAGCGTGTGCGTCGACTGGCCGGCGCGAATGCGGTGGAACGCCGTTTCGACGGCGCTGATGCCGGCGGCTTCCTCGCCCATGAAGGTGCGGGAGGAACCGGTGACCTTATGCACGATGGAGATGTTGCCGGCGAGCAGGTTGGAAAGCTGGGCGAGGAAGAGCGTCGGGCGCAGCTCCGTCGTCAGCTTCTCGTTCAAAAGCTGTTCGCGGTCGTTGCGCTTCAGGCCCTCGTCGACGATCAGCGAATCCACCGCGATGTCGCGCTCGCCGCCGCCGGCAGCCACGATCATGTCCATCGTGCCGCAGGCTTCCGCATTGTCCTTCAGTCCGGCGTCATCCAGCGCGAGACCGGCGGTGAAAACGCCGAGGCGCTGCCAGTTTTCCATCTGGCGCTGGTCGCCGCGCTTGGCGATCTGCTGGTTCCAGTCGATTTCCGGCATCGGATGGACCGGATAGGGCGCAAAACGCTCCGTCTCGATCTTCAGCTCCGGCGCCGTCGCACCGCCGAGGATTTCCACATGGGCATCCGCCCCGACACCGTGACAGGTGACGATGCCGACGCCGGTGATGACCACATCGTTGTTCGCCTTGGCCATGCTCACTTCCCTTCCGCAGACGCCGCGAGCGCCTCGAACAAACCCACCTCTTCCGCACGCTTGCGCACGATATCCGCGAGCGGCACTTCGGCAAACGGCATGGTGCGCAGCTTGAGCTGCGCATCGCAAACCTTCTTGCCGGCGGATGAGATCTTCGCCTTGGTTACGGCATAACCCGACCCGTCATGCTCCAGCACCGCCTCGATGTCGAGCACGGCATCGGGCTCGACGAACGTGCGCATCTTGGCGCCATCGACGGTCATCAGGAACGGCATGGCCGCAAAATCGGACGCTGCCAGCACGAGAAAGCCGGACGCCTGCGCCATGGTCTCGATCAACAGCACACCCGGAACGAGCGGCATGCCGGGGAAATGGCCCTCGAAAACCGGGCTCTTTGACGGCACGACCGAGCGGGCCTCCAGCACGCGACGCGCACCGTCAACGGCCTCTACCCGGTCAATCATCTGAAAATATTCTAACAACATCGTTTTTGCCTCCGGCGGGTTCCGGAAATCGAAAGGCCTGCCGAAGACGGCAGGCCGCAAGCCAAAGGCGCCGGGAACCCGGCGCAAAGCCGCTAAACGCAGCCGGTCGCCGTGGCCTCAGGCCTTGGCAGCCCGCAATTCGTCGATCTTGGCGCAGAGGTTCTTCAGGACGAAATACTCTTCCGTCGCGACCTTGCCCTCGTTGACGTCCTGCGTCCATTTTTCCAGCGGGATCTTGATGCCGAATTCCTTGTCGATCGCAAAGACGATGTCGAGGAAGTCCAGGCTGTCGATCCCGAGATCGTCGATGGTGTGGCTGTCCGGCGTGATCGTCTCGCGATCGATTTCGCTCGTCTCAGCAATGATGTCGGCAACCTTGTCGAATGTAGCAGTCACGCCCATACCTCATGAATCTATAGTTGGGCGATCCTATATGGAAATCGAACGCAATTGCCAATGGGCTTGATGAGGGCCCTGCATAGCCGGCAAAGCTGTGTTGCGCAAACGACATGCCCGAAATGACCGGTCAGACCGCGATGGAATGCCGGCCGCGACCGCTTGCAAGATGCGCGTCGAAGACGGCGGCAACCATGCGGGCGAAGGGTCGCCCCGTGGCCGTCAGCACGAAACGGTCCCCTTCGATGCGGCAAAGGCCGTCCCTGTCCGAGGCTGCAAACCGGAGGGCTTCCGAACGAATGGGGCCTGCCAGATCCGGATACCGCGCGGCAAGATCGGCGAAGGAAAAGCCGAAATCGCACATGACCCGCTCGATGACCCAGGCGCGGGCGCGGTCCTCCGCCGTAAAGGAATAGCCGCGAACCACGGCCAGGCCGCCCTCGCCCGCCCGCCGCACATAGTCGCCCGTCGCGGGCATGTTCTGGATGTAGCCCTGCGGCAATTGTCCTATGGACGACGCCCCCAACCCGATCAGCGCATCCGCCGCGTCGTCCGTGTAACCTTGAAAGTTGCGGCGCAACGTGCCGTTCCGGGCCGCGATGGCCAGCCGGTCGGCCGGCAAGGCGAAATGATCGATGCCGATCGCCTCGTAGCCGGCAGCGACCAGCATTTCCGCCGCCATCTGCATCTGGCCGAAGCGCGCGACGACGCCGGGCAAAGCCGCTTCTTCGATCATCGTCTGGTGCTTCTTCATCCACGGCACATGGGCATAGCCGAAAAGCGCGATGCGATCCGGTGCAAGCGAGATGACGGCGCGGACGGTCTCGGCAAGCGTTTCGACCGTCTGGTGCGGCAGGCCATAGAGGATATCGCAGTTGACGGAACGCACACCCCTTGCCCGAGCCGCTTCCACCACGCCGCGGGTCTGCTCGAATGTCTGGATGCGGTTGATGGCCTTCTGCACCGTCGGGTCGAAATCCTGGATGCCGAGGCTGGCGCGCGTCATGCCGATCTCGGCAAGAGCATCGTGCCTGGCCTCGTCGAGGTCGTTGGGGTCCATCTCCACGGAGATTTCAGCATCGTCGGAGAAGAAAAAATTTTCCGCAAGACAGGCTTTCAGGGCAACCATGTCATCAGGCCGCAGCAGGGTTGGCGAACCGCCTCCGAAATGCAGAGCCGTCACCGGCACGTCCAGAGATACACGACCGCCGATGGTGGCGATCTCCGCATGAAGGCCCTTCAGATAGGTCTCGACAGGCTCGTAGCGCAGCGTCTGCTTCGTATGGCAGGCGCAGAACCAGCAGAGCCGGTCGCAATAGGGAATATGCGCGTAGAGCGAGAGGCGATTTTTCGCATCCAGCGTGCCGAGCCAGCGCGCATAGACGTCCGCATCGATGCTTTCGTTGAAATGCGGCGCGGTCGGATAGCTCGTATAGCGCGGCACCGGTGCCGATAGGCGTTCCACGAGGGCGTCTTGCATGGTCAATCTCCTTGCTCGCGAAGGAAATAAACCGGAAAGAGCCGCCGCCATTTGATTTTGATCAAGTGAAAGCCGGAAGGACTGGGCTAGGATTTGACAATAGTCAGGAAGCGCTATTTTGCCGCTGGGCGGCACGCTTTATGTTCGGGTCTGTGTGCGGTAGCACGGCAGCGTTGTGCCGCTCGACCGCCGGGCGAAAGGAAAAGCCGAAATGGAAGTTCGCCGCCGAGATATCCATAATTCCGATATCCCCATCGTGTGTCGCGCCTGCGAGGCACGCCACGGCGGCGTCTGCGGCACGCTCACCCCTGAACAGTTGACCGAACTCAACAAGCACTCCACCCGCCATCGCCTCGATACCGGCGCCGAAGTGATCGGCCAGGGCGAGACCATCGTGAACTATTCCAACATCATGCGCGGCGTGGTGAAGCTGACCAAGGTGATGGCCGATGGCCGCCAGCAGATCGTCGGCCTGCAGTTCGCGCCCGATTTCCTCGGCCGCCCCTTCCTGGAGGAAAGTGCGATCACCGCGGAGGCTGCGACCGAAAGCGAAGTCTGCAACTTCCCGCGCCCCGTGCTCGACCGGCTGATGAAGAAGACGCCGGAGCTGGAACACAAGCTGCACCGGCAGGCCTTGAAGGAACTGGACGAGGCGCGTGACTGGATGCTGACGCTCGGCCGCAAGACGGCGCAGGAAAAGGTCGCAAGCTTCCTCTACCTCATCGCCACCCATATCGATCCCGAAAGCGTCGATATGTCGACCTTCGACCTGCCGCTGTCTCGCGCCGACATCGCCGACTTCCTCGGGCTGACCATCGAGACGGTGAGCCGGCAGTTCACCAAGTTGCGCAAGGAAAACGTCATCCGCATCGAGAACAACCGGCACGTGATCGTTCCCGACATGGACCGCCTGATGCGCTACGCCAGCGCCGACTGAGCTCCAACGTTAGCGCGTGATCACGATACGGGTTTTGGACAGCCCGTTGCTCTTTGCCATCTGGAAGAATGTCGCCGCATTGTTCGGGTGCAGGCGCACGCAGCCGTGCGAGGCAGGGCGGCCGAGGCGCTTCGTCTCGTAGGTCGCGTGCACCGCATAGCCGCCCTTGAAGAACACGGCATAGGGCATCGGCGCGTTGTTGTACTTGCGCGAACGGTGGTTTCGCGAGGTCCACTTCGCCGACCAGGCGCCCGTCGGCGTGCCAAAGCCCTTGCGGCCGGTCGACACCCGCCAGCGATATTTTACGACACCGTTCTGAGTAACGACCATGGTCTGCGAAGCAAGGCTGACCTGGGCGACAAGATTGGCGGAAAGAGCAGTTTGGGTTTGAAACAGTACAAGACAGAATGCGACGGCAATCGCAGACAAGGTACGCATGACTTCCCCTCTACACGATTTGGGCATGGCTTCAACGCCATGTCTCACAGCGAGACAGAATATAGACGTTTCAGCCTTCCGCAATATTGACAGGGGTAACGAAAATAAAACGAAGTTAAGGCGTAAAATTTTACCGAACGCAGGTCGCCGCGCTCAAATCAAAATAGACAGAAACAGTGCAAGGGCGACGGCCCCGGCAAGTGCAGCGCAGGCCAGGGAGAAAATCCGCAAGGAAAGATCGATATCCGCAACCGTCGCCACGGTGCGGCCACTGGCATTCATCATCGGCTCGTCAACGCGCGTACCGCCATAGATGCGCGGCCCGGCGAGGCCGATGCCGAGTGCACCCGCCATTGACGCTTCCGGCCAACCAGAGTTGGGCGAACGGTGCAGTCCGGCATCCCGCAGTGCCGTTCCGATTGCCGCGCGCGCGGCGCGCCTGCCCTTCGCCACGAAGGCCCCGGCGGCGATGAAAAAGATCGAGAGCCGCGCAGCCGGCCAGTTGGCGAGGTCGTCCAGCCGGGCGGAAGCCCAGCCGAAATCGAGATATTTCGCATTCTTGTGGCCGATCATCGAATCGGCCGTGTTCAGCATCTTGTAGGCGAACAGGCCCGGCAGGCCGAGAAGCGCGTACCACAGGGCTGGTGCTACGACGCCGTCGGAAAAATTCTCCGCCAGGCTCTCGATGCCGGCGCGGCAAACCGCTGGCTCGTCGAGCGTTGCCGGATCGCGCCCGACAATCATCGACACCGCGTGCCGGCCACCGTCGAGGCCGCCGCGCTTGAGACCGGTCGAAACGGCGCGGACATGGTCGTGCAGGCTTTTCTGGGCAAGGAAGATCGCAACAACGACGATCTCGATGGCGACACCGAAAACGCCGAGCGGTGCCAGCAGCCGGTGCATCAGGAAACCAAGGAAAACACTGGCGGCAAGCAGGGCGGCGATCCCGGCCGCGCCATTGAAACGCTTCGTCTCGGCGGAGAGGCGCTTGCCGTTGAAAAGCTTGTCCATCACGCCGATGGCACGGCCGAAGAGCACGACCGGGTGCGGCACGCGACGCCAGATCCTGTCCGGATCGCCGACGAGGCGGTCCAGCACGAGCGCGAGGAACAGGATGAGCAAGGTCTCCGTCATCGTTCAGCCGACCACATCTGCCAACGCCGCGGCAAGGCGGGCATCCGCCGCGCCGTCCGGCGTCAGGCCGAAGCGAAGCCAGCGCGGATTGTATTCGAAGGGACGAACAAGGATATGATGCCGGCAAAGCCCCTCGTGGAGCGCTCCGGCATCCGCATGGTGCACCAGGGAAAAAAGACCGGTGCCGCCGGCGATATCCAGACCGGCACCGGAGAGCGTTGCATCAAGTGCGGCTTTGCGCCCATCAATGCCACGGCGGATGGCGGATGTGTCGGAGGCCATGAGTTTTGTCGCAATCGTCAGGGCCGGTCCCGACACGGCCCAGGGCCCGAGCCCATCCTCGATACGGTCGAGGACCGCCGTCTCGCCGATGACGAAACCGAGACGCAGGCCCGCCAGGCCAAAGAATTTGCCGAAGGAGCGGAAGACGAGCAGACCGGGCACGCCGTCACCCGCCAGCGGCGCGAGGCAGGTCTCCGGCCCCATGTCCCCGAAGGCCTCATCGACGACGAGCAGCCCACCTGCACGCGCAATACGGGCATGGAGATCAAGCAGGACCGCACGGGAAAACAGGCGGCCGTCCGGATTGTTCGGGTTGACGACGACAACGAGGCCATGCGCGTCGGAAACGGCATCGAGGCCGGCGATACGGTCCACCGGCAGGCCGGCATTTTCCAGGACGCGCGCATATTCGCCATAGGTCGGCGAGAGCACGGCGGCCCGGCGCCCGGCTACGACGAATCGAGGAAGCAACTGGATGACGGACTGCGTGCCGGGCACGGGCAATGGCAGCGCGTTCGGCGTGGCATAGTATCGGGCAGCAGCAGTGCGTGCCGCATCCTGCCGTTGCCGGTCCGGCAGGCGGTGCCAGGCCGCAATGTCCACATCCGGCAGGACGGCGGGGATGGGGTTGATTCCAGTCGAGAGGTCGAGCCAGTCCTCTGGCCGGCCACCGAAGCGCGCGGCAGCCCCGGCAATGCCGCCGCCATGAATGATGCGCGGCACGGTCATGAAGCCTCCGGCGCCAGATCGACGAGATGCATGTAGGAACCGCTCACATTGCCGCGGCTCAGACCGGCCTGCCCGAGATCCTCGCCCATCGCATCCGTAACGGCGAAGAGACGATCCGCCTCCCCCTCCTGCTGCACGGTCGAATAGTGGAATTCATGGGCGGTCATCACTGCGTCGAAGCCCGACCCCGAAAGCGGCGTGACACGGCGATAGCCGAGATGGCGTCGACGTTCGGCAAAGCTGGTGACGAGCGGCAGCAGGCCCAGCATGCGGTGGCGTGAGCCATCCGCCGCAACCAGTGCTTCCCCCAGAGTCATGTAGCCCCCGCATTCACCATAGATGCGCGCCCCCCGGCGCGCCGCATCCTGCATGCCTAGGCGGAAACACCCGGCATTGGCAAGGGTCGCGGCATGGAGTTCGGGATAGCCGCCGGGCAGATAGACGGCGTCGGCATCGGCGGCCGGCGCCTCATCCGCCAACGGCGAGAAGAACGAAAGGCTCGCCCCCGCCTGCCGCCAACCCAACATGAGGTGCTCATAGGTGAAGGCGAAGGCGGTGTCGCGGGCAATGGCAATGCGCTGACCGAAGGGCGGCAAGTGAGAGACGGACAGTGTTGATGGCCGGGCGGCCCGCGTCGCCGCGAGCGCGACGAGACGGTCGAGGTCGCAGCACCGCGAGACGACCTCCGCCGCATGGGCGATGAAGGTTTCCAGCGTGCCGTGTTCGCCCGCCTGCACGAGACCGAGATGGCGTTCCGGCAAAGCGAGTGCCGAGTCACGTTCAAGCACGCCGAAGATATCGACACCGCTCGCCTCGAGCGCACCGCGCAGCATGGCTTCATGCCGGGCGCTGCCGACCTTGTTGAGAATGACGCCGGCCACGTGGATGTCGCTGCGAAAATCCTGGTAGCCCTTCACCATGGCGGCAACGGACTGCGACATGCGGCTGCAATCGGCGACAAGCACGACGGGCAGGTCGAGCGTCGCAGCAAGATCGGCCGGCGCGCCCGTGCCGTCGGCGGCGCCATCGAAGAGGCCCATCATCGCCTCGACCAGCAGGAAATCACCCTCGCCGGCCTGAAGGGCGGCATTGGCGCGGATGAGATCGGGGCGCATGGCCCAGGGGTCGTAGTTGAGGCAGGGTTTTCGGCTGGCGGCGGCGTGGAAGGCCGGGTCGATGTAGTCCGGCCCCGCCTTTCCGGAAACGAGACGCACGCCGGCATCGGCGAGCGCACGCGCCAGGCCGAGCGTCACCGTCGTCTTGCCGGAGCCGGATGCGGGCGCGGCGATGAGCAAGCCGCTCATGCCGGATCCTTGAGCCCGCGGGAGCCGAACGGATCGGACGAAAGCTTGCGGCCCTGCGTCAACGCGCCGAGCCAATCGAGCGAGGCGCGCAAGCGCACGACTTCACCGACGACGACGATCGCAGGCGGCTCGATGCCGGCGGCCAAGACATCGGCTTCGGCGCGGGCCAGCGACGTTTCCAGCACCTGCTGTTCGGCGGTCGCGGCATTGCAGACGAAGGCGACCGGCTCATCCGGCGAGCGGCCGCCGGCGATGAGGTTGGCGGCGATCTGGCCGATATGTTTCATCGCCATGTACATGACGATGACCGGCGATCCCTTGGCAATGCCATCCCAATTGATGCGGTCCGGCACGAGGCCGGAGGAGTCGTGGCCGGTGAGGAACGTCACCGCGTGATTGACCTCGCGATGCGTCACCGGAATGCCGGCATAGGCAAGCCCGCCGATACCCGCCGTGATACCCGGCACGATGCGGAAGGGAACGCCGTGCTCGATCAGCGTCAGCGCCTCCTCGCCCCCCCGGCCGAAGACGAAGGGATCGCCGCCTTTCAGCCGCAGCACGCGGTGGCCCGCGCGGGCGAGCTCGACGAGCCTGAGCGAAATGTCCCGCTGCTTGTGCGACGGCTTTCCACCGCGTTTTCCGGCAAACTCCAGTTGCGCTCCGGGATGCGCGAGCGAGAGGCAGTCGGCATTGACCAGCGCATCATGCACGATGACATCGGCCTGCTGGAGCGCATTGGCGGCATGCAGGGTCAAAAGACCCGGATCGCCCGGACCGGCACCGACGAGCCAGACGCTGCCTTTCTCCATCGACGGGAGGGCTGAGAACAGGGCGTGCATCACGCAAACTCCCGGTTGGAATCAAAATGCGAGGGAGCGGATTCGGTCTCTGAAAAAGCCGCCGCAAAGCCTTGAAACGATTCGGCGACGGCGACAGTGGCATGGGCGGATTTCGTCTTCTCCACGACAAGTCGCCCATCCGGCCCCGCCTGCGCCAGCGCGGCAGCCTCGGCGACGCCGTGGCAACCCGTATGGGCGAAAACGAGATCGGAAGGATTGGCGAGACGCGGCGTCTCGGCGTCAAGGCGCTCCGCCGGAAAGGTCACGAGCGGCACGGAAAAATGCCGGGCGACCGCGAGCATGGCCGGTTCCTCCGCGCGCACGTCGAGCGTCGCTACGGCAGTGATGTGCTCCGGGCAAACAACGACGGATGCGACGAGATCGACAAGTTCGGCGGGCGGTGTCCCGCGTTCGCAGCCAAGGCCGAGGACGAGCGATCGTCGTCCAGTATCCGGTGGTGAGGCCTCAGGGCGCATGACAGTCTCTCGCAAAATTCCACGCGAAAGGCCCGGCATTGCCGTCATCCGACAGTTCCGGATGAGGCCCCTCTGGGTCAGCCGCACCGGACACCGCTCGGCCCGCTTGCGGGCACCGTCGCCCCTCCTTAGTACCGGAGGGCGGCAAGCCGGTCAAACCGGTTTGCGGCACCGAGCACGCCGGATGCGGCATGCCTCAGGCCGAACGGAGATTGGCCAGCACGATCTCCCGCCAGATGCGTGTCGGCGACACCCAGGCATCGGGTGCATTGTAACTGCCGGAATAGATGACACAGGCAATCCCCAGGTCCGGCATCAGCCAGAGCCGCTGGCCGCCATTGCCGAAGCCGGCAACCCAAGGCTTCGACGTGCCGAGGGCCGGCGCTTCGTCGAGAAACCAGAAATAGCCGTAGCTCAGCCCCTCGCCCGTCGTGACCAACGGCTTGAGCGACGTCTCGATCCAGCGCTGCGAAACGATAGGCCGGTCACCCGCGCGGCCGCCATCCAGCACGAGGTGGCCGATCCGCAGGAGATCCCGCGAACTGAGCCGGAGGCCGGACGCAGGCGAGGCAATACCATCCCGACCGCTCATCCACTCGAAATGCGTAATGCCGAGCGGCTCGAACAAGGCCTCACGGGCAAAATCCTCGATGCGGCGGCCGGTGCCGCGCTCGATGATCGCGCCGACGAGCGCCGTCGCACCACCGGAATAGACCCAGCGGGTGCCGGGTTGGTGAACGACCTTCTGCTCCAGCACGAAACGATAGCGATCCGGTGCGTTCTCCATGGCAATCTCGCTGTTCAGCGGATCGGCATAGGAGCGGTACTCGTCCCATTCGAGACCCAGCGTCATGGTCAGCGCATGGCCGATGGTCATGCCCGCCCGCGCCGGGTCGGCGAGAAGGTCCGGATATTCCGGAAACTGCGCCAGCAGCGGCGCCTCCGGCGGCGGAACGAGACCACGATCGAGCGCGATGCCGTAGAGCAGGCTGACGACACTTTTGGTCACGGAGCGCAGATCGTGCAGCGTGACGGCATCGAAGGAGACGGTGCCGAGTGGCATGCCCCAACTCTCATCGGGCGCGTCATGATAGTGCTCCAGCACCAGCTTTCCGTCGCGGCTGACAAGCACTGCATGCAGGTCGCGTAAGAGGCCCGCTTCGATGCCGGCGAGAAGCTTGCGCTTCATTCCAGGGTCAAAGCCCATATCCGCCGCCGATCGCTTTTCGTCATCCATTGCCGTCATCGCCCACCTCTTTCGCCGCCGCAGCCTACACGCCGTCTACCTTGCTGTTTGATCCGCGTTGCGCACATCACACAAGAGCTTTCCGCGCGAAGCCCTCGCGGGCTTTGCTTTTCGCCCTGCAGTCTGACAGAAGGTCAGCCAAATCTCCTCACCGATCTCCGAGTCCCGCCTTGGCCGACATCGCCCTTCACGTTCTTTTCTTCCTGTTCCTTGCCGCCTTCCTTGCCGGCTTCATCGATTCCATCGCCGGCGGCGGCGGCATGATCACCATTCCGGCCATGCTGCTCGCCGGCATTCCGCCGCTGGAAACGCTAGGCACCAACAAACTGCAATCGTTGTTCGGTTCGGGTTCTGCGACACTCGCCTATGCCCGCGCCGGCCATGTCAAACTCAGCGAACAATTGCCCATGGCCGCCGTCGCGGCGTTCGGCTCGGTGTTCGGCGCCCTGCTGGCGACCGTGGTGCCTGGTGATGTGCTGAAGGGTGTGCTGCCCTTCCTGCTGGTGGCGATCGCCATCTATTTCGGGCTGAAGCCGAACATCGGCGACGTCGACAAACACCGCCGCATGAGCGTCTTCCTGTTTACCGTTACCATCGTGCCGCTGATCGGCTTTTATGACGGCGTGTTCGGGCCTGGCACCGGCTCCTTCTTCATGCTCGCCTTCGTGATGCTCGCCGGCTTCGGCATCCTGAAGGCGACGGCGCATACGAAGCTTCTGAACTTCGGCTCCAATCTTGGCGCCTTCGTCGTCTTCATTCTCTATGGCGTCGTGCTGTGGAAGGTTGGCCTCGTCATGGGGGCCGGTCAGTTCCTCGGCGCCCAGGCAGGCTCGCGTGTGGCGATGAAGAGCGGCGCAAAGATCATCAAGCCGCTCCTCGTCATTACCTCGGTGGCACTTGCCATCCGGCTGATGGCCGATCCGAGCCATCCGATCCGCGTCTGGCTCGGCTGGTAGGGTTCAGTATTCGACGCCCTGCTGCGCCTTGATGCCCGAGCGGAACGGGTGCTTCAGAAGCTCCATCTCGGTCGCAAGGTCGGCAATCTCGATCAGCTCTTCCTTGGCGTTGCGGCCCGTCAGCACGACATGGGTCATGTGCGGCTTCTCTGCCTGCAGGAACGCGATCACCTCGTTGACGTCGAGATAGTCGTAGCGCAGCGCGATGTTGATCTCATCGAGCAGCACCATGGAGTTGCGCTCGTCGCGGATCAGTTCCTTCGCCTTCTCCCAGGCCTTTTCTGCCATCGCCACGTCACGGGCGCGGTCCTGCGTTTCCCAAGTAAAGCCTTCGCCGAGCGTGTAGAACTGGCAGATATCGGAGAAGTGGGCCTCGATCAGCTCGCGCTCACCCGTCACCATCGCGCCCTTGATGAACTGCACGACGGCGCACGGCTTCTTGTGCGCGATGTGACGGAAGATCATGCCGAAGCCGGCGGTCGACTTGCCCTTGCCCTTGCCGGTATGGACGATGACGAGGCCCTTCTCGTCGGTTTTCGTCGCCATGATCTTCTCACGCGCCTGCTTCTTCTTCGCCATCTTCTCCGAGTGGCGGGCGAGTTCGGCTTCGGTCATGCCGGCGGTTTCGTCGTGGTTCTCGGTCATGTCAGTCTTCCCTTCCGTCTCAGGACGCCTTGCGGGCGCCTAGCATATCGAGTTCAAAGCGCGCCGAATTCGACCGGGGCGTCCAGAGTTTCCGGTCGATCGCCTCAGCAAAGCGCGCCGCCATTTCGGCGAGCGCCGCCGGGTTCTTCTGCGTCAGGAAATCGCGCACGCGTTCGTCCAGCACATAGGCCTTATAGGCGGCCTCAAAGTGATGATCCTTCACGGCCCCGGTGGTCGCTGCGAAGGCGAACATGAAATCCACCGTCGCGGCGATCTCGAAGGCGCCCTTGTAGCCGTGGCGCATGACGCCGTCGATCCATTTCGGATTGACCACACGGGCACGCACGACGCGGCCGATCTCGTCCTCCAGCGTGCGCACCACCGGCTTTTCCGGGCGCGACAGGTCGTTGTGGTAGATGACGGGCTGCTGGCCGGAAAGGTGCTCCACCGCCGCCGCCATGCCACCCTCGAACTGATAATATTCGTCGCTGTCGAGCAGGTCATGCTCGCGGCTGTCCTGGTTCTGGACGACGGCTTGCAGGCTCTTCATCCGTGCCTCGAGCCGCTCGCGCATCGGCACGCTGTCGCCATCGCCGTCATAGGCATGCGCGCCCCAGGCAAGCCAGGCTTCGGCAAGCTCGCCGCGCTCGGTCCAGAGGCCTTCGTCCATCATGGTTTGCAGGCCAGCGCCGTAGCCACCGGATTTCGCGCCAAAGATGCGGAACCCGGCCTGTTTTATCGCGTCATCCTCGGACACGCCGTCAGCAGCTAGCGCCGCAGCCTCGGCCCGCATACGGGCGGCGATCGGGTTGTCCGAATCATCCTCCTCAAGCGCCCCGACGGCGCGCACGGCGCAGTCGAAGAGCGCAATCTGTTCGGGGAAGGCATCGCGGAAGAAGCCGGAGATGCGCAGCGTCACGTCGACGCGCGGATGGCGAAGAACCGCTGGCGGAATGACCTCGAAGCCGGTGACACGGCGCGATGCCATGTCCCAGGTCGGCTTGACGCCGATCAGCGCCATCGCCTGCGCGATGTCATCGCCACCGGTGCGCATGTTGGAGGTGCCCCAGGCCGTGATACCGAAGGATGTCGGCCATTCACCGTGATCCTGCGCGTACCGGGTGACGAGCAGCTCGGCGGATTTTTTACCCAGCTCCCAGGCCGCGGGCGTCGGCACGGCGCGGCTGTCGACGGAGTAGAAATTGCGCCCCGTCGGCAACACGTCCGGCCGCCCGCGCGTCGGTGCGCCGGAAGGGCCGGGCTCGATGAAGCGCCCGTCGAGGCCGCGCATCAAGGCTGCAATCTCTGCCGGACCACAGGCGGCAATGGCGGGACGGATGGTGCTGTCGATCACGTCGAGCACGATGCTTGTGGCATGCCAGTCTTCCGGGCAGGCGAGCGTGCCATCCACCAATCGGGCTGCGAGTAGCTCGATGCGCTCCACCGTATCGCCGTTGCTGCGCCACGGGGCGTCGGTTTGGTGGGCAAGGATTTCCGGGCGCGGACCGTACCATGGATCGGAGGCGACACAATCGAGCGGGTCGAACGTCGTCCCGGCCAACGCATCCGCCGCAATCGCCCGCTGCAAGCTCGCCTCGCCGCCCTCGCCCAGGCCACGCGGCACACGGGCGAGCGCGACCGTCAGATCGGTCAGCAGCCGCCCCTCCGGCGATACGCCGAAGACGTGCAGGCCGTCGCGGATCTGCATTTCCTTGAGATCGCAGAGATAGGCGTCGAGCTTCTGCAGCGCCGCCTCCTCGCCATCGGACTTGGCAATGCCGGCATCGCGATCGAGACCGATGTCGCGCACCAGTTCGAGGATTTGTCTCGTGAGCAGTTTGATGCGCCGCGGGTCGCCGCCGGAAGCCTCGTAATATTCGTCGACCAGCGCTTCCAGGTCCTTCAGCGGCCCATAGGTGTCGGCCCGCGTCAGCGGCGGCGTCAGGTGGTCGATGATGACGGCGGCAGAGCGGCGTTTCGCCTGCGTGCCTTCGCCCGGATCATTGACGATGAAGGGGTAGAGATGCGGCACGGGGCCGAGCACGGCTTCGGGATAACACGCTTCGGAAAGCGCCAGCGCCTTGCCCGGCAGCCATTCGAGATTGCCGTGTTTGCCCATGTGAACAATGGCATGGGCACCGTAGTGCTGCCTCAGGAAGGCGTAGAAGGCGAGATAGCCATGCGGCGGCACGAGATCCGGCGAATGGTAGGTGTCCTTCGGATCGATATTGTAGCCACGCGCCGGCTGGATGCCGACCAGGGTCTCGCCGAAACGGGCGAGCGGCAGGGCGAAGACATTACCCGTGACGAAAGGATCCTCCTCCGGCGCACCCCAGCGGGCTGCCATCTCGGCCTGAATCGACTTGGGAAGCCCGGCGAAGAACGCTTTGTAATGATTCAGGGAAAACGTTTCGCGGATTTCACGGCCGTCGTTTGCCGCATTGGTCGGCCCGGCCATCAGGTGGCCGATCAGCGCATCGCCATCGGCCGGCAGATCGGCCACCGCATAACCTTCCGCCGCCATGGCGCGCAGCACTTCCATCGTGCCGGCCGGCGTATCGAGGCCCACGCCGTTGCCGAGACGACCATCGCGGTTCGGATAGTTCGCCATGACGATAGCGACGCGGCGGTCAGCCGGCATCGCGCGCCGCAGCCGCGCCCAGCCGGCGGCAAGTTTTGCGACGAAGCGGATGCGGTCCTCGACCGGATCGAGGCTGACGATGTTCGTCTCGACGCGCTCGTCGTAGCGCGCCGCCGCCTTGAAGGAGACGGCGCGGGACAGTACCCGACCATCCACTTCCGGCAGCGAAACGTTCATGCCGAGATCACGCGCCGTCAGCCCCTGCCCCGATGCCTCCCACGCCTCGCGCGACGAGCCGGAAAAAATCGCTTGCAGGACAGGCGCGCCCGTCTCGTCGAGCACGGTCGGTTTCCGACCGGCGCCGGGCGCCGAGACCGCAAAGCTCGTGGCGTTCAGCACGACCTCCGGCCGGATGTCGGCAAAGGCCGCGCGCACCGTCTCCATCGAAACGGGCTCTTTCAGGCTGGAGACGAAGATCGGCAAAGCGCGAACGCCCTCGGCGGCAAGCGCCTCGATCAGCATTTCGACGGGGCGGGTTTCTCCGCTTTGGACATAGGCGCGGTAGAAGGAGATAGCGGCGGTCGGGGGTTCGAGCCCTGCAGGGATCGCAACATTTCCGGACAGCTCTCGCCACGTTTTCAGATCAACGACACCCTTCCCCGGCCACCAGATGCCAGCTTTTTCCAGCAGCATCGCCGGCTCCGGCTTCTCGCGGCCGAAGACCAGTGCATCCGCATAGGCGAGGAAGCGCTCCGCATTGTCGGCTCCGCCCTCGTTCAGATAAGTCCAGAGGCTCTGACGATCCCCGTTATCGATGCGGTTGAACGGAGCCAGCCCCTCGTCCGGCCGATCGTCGCCAGGCAGCGCCACGAGCTTGATGCCATTGGCAACCGCCGTCGCCAGCAGCGCTTCCAGTACATAGCGGAAATAGCTGGCGCCACCGAGGGCGCGGATGACGATGAGTTTGGCGTGACGGGCCGTGCGCTCGATATAGGTATCGACCGACATGGGATGCGAGAGCGCCGCGAGGCTGGCAAGGCGCAACCGCGTCTTGGTACTACGCGCCCGGTGGGCGGCGGCGATGGAGGCGAGTTCCGTGTCGGCGGCGGAGAGAAAGAGAATATCACCCGGTGTCTGACCAAGGTCGATCGCCTCCTTGCCGTCGGCGATGGTGCCTTTCTGGGCTAGCAGGAGGTGCATGCGGCGCCTCCCGTTTGGCGGTTTGCCTTACCAGTGGATCCTCGGGTCAAGCCCGAGGATGACAGAGTGTGTGGGGGTGCGGCGCCCAAAAGCAGCCGACTACGCCGCTGGCCCCCAACACTCTGAAAGCATTGAGAGTGTCGCGAGTATTGAGCGTGCCGCGCATCTTGGTAGGAACGTGCCCAATCGGGAAGCCACAAACGTAGCCTCGAAAGATTGCGCGCCCGATCAACCGGCAACCTCCCCTCCCCACCGTCATCCTCGGGCTTGCCCCGAGCATCCACCGGCACTGCACGCCGGGAATGGCCATGCCGTGCCTGAGAGGCGGAGGAGAGGAAGGGCCGCACGCTCATGCCGGAATCACACCGCCGCAGCGATGGCGGCGCGTACGGCTTGCTCGTCCATGTCGTGCAGGCCGATGACGACGAGGCGGGTGCCGCGGGTTTCGCTCGGGGTCCAGGCGCGCTCGAAATAGGTATCGATGCGGCTGCCGACGGCCTGGATGAGAAGGCGTAGCGGCTTGCCGGGCACGTCGGCAAAACCCTTGACGCGTAGCACGTCGTGTTCGCCGATCACGCCCTTGAGGCGCTCGGTGAAGGCGGCCGGATCTGCGATAGCGCCGAGTTCCACGACGAAACTATCGAATTCGTCGTGGTCGTGCTCCTCGCCGTTCTCATGTTCCAGTTCGTGGTGCGACTTGCGGTTGGCGATGTCGTCTTCCGTGCCGACGCCGAGGCCGAGCAGCACGGCGGCGGCGACTTCACCGTTCCTGGCTTCGATCATCGAGGGCTTGCGGACCGTACGGGACGCGACCTCGTCGCGCACGGCCTGAAGGCCGGCGGCATCGATCAGATCGGTCTTGTTGAGGATGATCAGGTCGGCAGCGGTGAGCTGGTCTTCGAACAGCTCTTCCAGCGGACTTTCGTGGTCGAGATTGTCGTCCTCGACACGCAGCGCATCGACCTTGTCATGGTCATCGGCAAAGCGGCCGGCGGCAACCGCAGCGCTATCGACCACGGTGATGACGCCATCGACCGTCACCTGCGTCTTGATTTCCGGCCAGTTGAAGGCGGCGATAAGCGGCTGCGGCAAAGCAAGGCCAGACGTCTCGATGACGATGTGGTCCGGGCGGTTTTCGCGCTCCAGCAGCTTCGTCATGGTCGGGATGAAATCGTCGGCGACCGTGCAGCAGATACAGCCATTGGTGAGTTCGATGATGTCGTCCTCGGTGCAGGCTTCCGCGCCGCACCCCTTCAGCACGTCGCCATCGACGCCGAGATCACCGAATTCGTTGATGATCAGCGCGATGCGCTTGCCGCCGGCATTCTGCAGCAGGTTACGGATCAACGTCGTCTTACCGGCCCCGAGAAAGCCGGTGATGACGGTGGCGGGGATTTTCTGTTGCAGCATAGGCTCAACCCTTCATTTTCAGCGGCAGTCCGGCCGCAACGAAATAAACATTTGGCACGAGGGCGGCGATCTGCTGATGCAGCCGCCCGGCATGGTCGCGGAAGTCGCGCGCCATGCGGTTTTCCGGCACGATGCCGAGACCGACCTCGTTCGACACGAAGACTAGTTGACCCGGTGCCGTCGCGATCGCCTCGATGAGGCCGGCAAATTCGGTGGCGATGTCCCGTTCCTCCAGCATCAGGTTGGTGACCCAGAGCGTCAGGCAATCGATCAGCACCGCCCGGTCGTCGCGCGCCACATCTTTTATGCGCGCGGCGAGTGCAAGCGGCTCTTCATGGGTTTCCCACCCCTTGCCGCGGTCTTCCCGGTGTCTGGCGATGCGTTCCCGCATCTCGTCATCCCAGGCGCGGCCGGTGGCGATATAATGACGCGAAAGGCCGGTCTCTGCGACCAGCCTTTCGGCAAAAGCGGATTTTCCGGAACGCGCACCGCCCAGAACCAGGACGGCCCCGGGCGATTTTTGCGTCATATCAGGCAGCCTTGACGACTTTCTCGTTGGCAAAGCCCAACGCGAGACCGAGCACGATCCAGAAGAACAGCGTCGTGGCAAGTGCCGCAACCGCGAACTCCGCACCGAGAACGGCCGGAACGTTGCTGGAAATGTCGCTCGGCTGCGGCGCGCCGTAAACCTGCGGCGCCGCAATCAACACGATGCCAGCGACCTTGGCCACGATACCTTGCTTCAGGAACAGGAGGTACAGTCCCCCGGCCGAGAGCAGGACGGTCGCAACCCACCATATCTGGCGCTGGGTAAGATCAGCAGCCGGGAAACCCGGAAGTTCCGGCGGCAGGCCGATGGCCGGCAGCATATGCACGGCAAGCCAGCCGGCGGCACCCCAGAGCGCACCATTCGCGACGGTGATCGGGTGTCCGGAAACCAGGCTGAAACCCGCCAGCAGAAGCGCAAAGCCGGTGCCGGTGACGAGGTTGGCCAAAAGCGTGCCGGAGAAACGGCTCATGCCGAACATGATGCCACCTTCCTCGTGCTCTTCGCCCTCATGGGCATAGGCGACGGAAACCGGCGACAGATACGATGCGACGTCCAGAATCACGGCACCGAGCGAGGAATGCTCCTGCGTCGTGGCGGGTGTCGTGCCGTCGGTCGTCGGTGCGGTTTCTTCTCCGCCGCCTTCGAATTCTTCTGCGTGAAGAATGAGCGGCACGACTCGCGCCTCCTGGGCGGCCGTCATCAGCACACCAGAGAACAGCCCGGCCACCAGGGCGGCCAGGAGATAACGAACGATCATGTCAAAAACTCCTTAGTGGCAGGGAAAGCCGTAGGAGTGACGGGTGTCGTGCGCCGTATCGTGCAGCACGGCCGAATTTGCGAGGCCGGCGCTGAAAACAAGGAAGGCACCGAGCAGCAGCGCAAGCGCGCCGGCGACAAGGCGATCGTTTGCGGAAAGGGTAACAGTAGACGTAGCGGAAACAGCCATGACAACCTCCGTGCAGGCGTTGGGGAAGCCCCTCCCCAGGTCGAGCGATATGCCCTCATCGGCTGGCAGGTCTCCTGGCTCATGGCGTCCGGCGTTTTCACGCCTGCGGACCGCTCTCACCTTCCCGGGCATCAGCATCGCGAAAGGTGGACGATTCGTAGAAAAAGAGGCGTCCGAGCCTTGGCTTATCGCAATGCCACCCAGTGGCTTTTCCGGCTGGTTTTCTCGGTGCAGCCCGGAGCACCATGCCCCATGACCCACACCAATCCTCCCCACCGGATGAACGTTCCTCGCCACTCTACAGTCGCGGGGTCGGCCGTGATTGCAGCGCCCTATTTGGGTCCGCCGCGTCACATTCCCATTTACTCCCCGATCCGTTTCCGGATCCGGGAACCATCCAATACTGCGGATGATTATGCTTCCCGTCCCGTGAAGTCAATCGACCGGCAGCGGCATGACCTGTGCTGAAACCGCCGTTCGGTCGTCGCAATCTCAATAGCCGGGAATGATCACCATGCCGCCGCCATTGTTGTAATAGCCGTCGTCGCCGTTGTAGCGCTCATAGTAGCCATCGACCGGACCTTCCAGCACGTCATAGTCCTGCTGATACTGACGTTGCTGGTACTGGCGCTGCTGATATTGACGCTGGCGATTCTGGCGAGCCTGAGCATATTGCGCGGCCTGCCGGAGTTCACGGAACTGCGCACGCGACAGGTAGCCGTCAGCGCGATAACCGGACGAGCCCTGCCATGACGCGATCGCCGAGCGGGTACGCGGGCCGAACACGCCGTCCGCGCCATAGGTGTTGAAGCCCAGAACGCTCAGCCAGCGCTGCGCCTGCACACGGGTCGAGCGCTGCATATAGGCTTCGCGGGGGTCAATGACCGGGTCCTCGACAACCTTGCGCTCGGTTTCCGCGGTCGCCGTCTCCTGCTTCGGCTTGGTTTCCTGTGTTTGCTGACGCGCGGCATCGGCGAGCGTCGACAGCCGTTCGCGGGCATCCGCGAGGAACCGACCATTCGGATATGCCCTGAGATAGTCGCGGAAAGCATCTGCCGAACCGTCGAGCACGGCTTTCCGGAAGGTTTCCTCCTCGCGCTTCGCCGCATCGGCCTGTTCCACGGCAAGGCCCCGGTCCTTCGTCTCGGCACCCTGCGCTTCATTTTTACGGGCTGCGGCTGCCGCGTCATCGGCTTCAGCCTGCTTCTTTGCCGTCGCCGCCTCTTCGGCGCGCTTTTCCGCCTCGTCGGCAAGGCGGGCCGCTTCCGTGGCCTTCGCCTCGGCGTCGGCCGCAGCCTTGGCGGCTTCGGCCTTCAGTTTCTCCACTTCGGCAGCCTTCTCTTCCGCAAGCTTGCGGGCGGCGGCCGCCTCTTCCTCGATCCGGGCCTTTTCGGCGGCGGCCGCCTTCTCAACTTCGACGCGCTTGGCATCGGCGTCACGGCGGGCGGCGGCCTCTTCCTCGGCACGCGCCTTTTCCGCAGCGGCAGCCTCTTCGGCCTTCGCACGCTCGGCTTCGGCCTTCACCCGGGCTGCCTCTTCCGTCTTGGCCTTGTCTGCCGCAGCCTCCGCCTCTGCCTTCAGGCGCTCGGCCTCGGCCGACTTTTCATCGGCGAGCTTGCGGGCGGCGGCTTCCCTCTCATCGGCTTCCGCCTTCAGGCGAGCAGCTTCCTCGACGCGCGCCTTTTCGGCGGCGGCCTCAGCCCGTGCCTTCTCCTCCGCAGCCGCCTTTTCTTCAGCCGCCTTTTCTTCGGCAAGCTGGCGGGCAGCCGCTTCTTCTTCCGCCTTCTTCGCCTCAGCCTCCGCCTGCAGACGCGCGGCTTCCGCCTCGACCTTGGCCTTTTCCGCCTCGGCAACCTTGCGCGCTTCCTCCTCAGCCTGCTTCGCCTCGGCTTCCGCCTTCAGGCGTGCCGCTTCCGCATCGGCCTTTGCCTTTTCCGCTTCTGCAACCTTGCGGGCTTCCTCTTCAGCCTGCTTGGCTTCGGCTTCCGCCTTTAGGCGCGCCGCTTCCGCATCGGCTTTCGCCTTCTCCGCCTCAGCGACCTTGCGGGCCTCCTCTTCGGCCTGTTTTGCGTCGGCTTCGGCCTTCAATCGGGCTGCTTCCGCATCGGCCTTGGCCTTTTCGGCTTCCGCGGCTTTCTGGGCGTCTTCCTCGGCCTTATTGGCTTCGGCGGCCGCACGTTCGGCTTCCTCGGCCTTCGCCTTTGCACCAGCCTGTTCAGAACTGCCGGTCGTCGGCTTTGCCTTGGTGCTGGCCTGCAATTCGGCGATGCGCAGGCGCGCCATCGAGGCGAAGGTGCCGTTCGGATAGGTCTTTAGATAACCTTCGTACTGTGTGACGTCGCTGCCGGCGGAAACCTTCTGCCAGAGGGCGAACTCCTCCTCCCAGCGCTTTCCCGCACTCGTCGCTTCCTTGCCCGTCGTCTGGGCGAAGGCGGCGACCGGCAGGCCGCAAAGCGACAGCCCGACGAGGCTTGCGAGGCCGCATCTCACCAGAACGGATCGTGCGAGAGGTCCAGAACCCATATGTCTCACCCTTTCGGAGCGCGCGAAGGCTTAAAGCCCGATGACCGGGCGGATTTCCGTCACTCCTCGCACCGAATTCTGGCGCAACTTTGGTGCGGCAGGCCGGTGGCGAAGAACCCGATGGCTGTACGTTTCAGAAGGCCAGTTTAATCAGCGGCACCCAAAAGGCCATCGAGCCAAACGGGGTCGAGAACCGCCTCCAGCTCCACCGCCACACCATCCAGCGCCTCGTCGACGCTCTTGCGATAATCGAATCCGCCGCCGTCGATGCCGAAATCCGCAAGCAGTCCGGCCCGGTAGGCGTCGCTGGAGAGGAGGCCGTGCAGATAGGTGCCCATCACCCGCCCATCGGCCGAAACGGCCCCATCGGCACGCCCGTCGATACGGACCGAGGGACGCAGCGTATCCGGCCCCGTGGTCTTGCCGAGATGAATTTCATAGCCTTCCAGCGGCACGTCATACTGCAGCGAGTACGCCGTGCTGTTGCGCACGGTCTTTTCCGGCGCCATTTCCGTTTCCACCGCGAGCAGACCAAGGCCTTGGACCTCACGCTCGTTGCCCTCAATGCCGAGCGGGTCCGTAACCCGTTGGCCCAGCATCTGGTAGCCGCCGCAAATGCCGATGACGCGGCCACCGCGGCGCATATGCAGGGCGAGATCCTTGTCCCAGCCCGCTGCTCGGAAATCGCGCAAGTCCGCGATGGTGGATTTCGAGCCCGGCAGGATAACAAGCCCGGCATCAGCCGGAATGCGCTCGCCAGCGCGTACGAAGACAAGGTCCACCTGCGGCTCGGCCTTGAGCGGATCGAGATCATCGAAATTGGCAATGCGCGACAGGACCGGCACCGCCACTTTCAGCGCCCCCTCGCCCCCCTTGGCAAGTCGCTCCAGCACGACGGAATCCTCCGCCGGCAGGCGTGCCGCCTGTTTCAACCAGGGCACGACACCGAAGCACGGCCAGCCGGTAAAGCGGCCAATCTCCGTAATGCCGCTGTCGAACAACGTGACGTCGCCGCGAAACTTGTTGATGAGGTAGCCGGTAACCATGCAGCGGTCTTCATCCGGCAGGATGGCATGGGTGCCGACGAGTGAGGCAATCACACCGCCGCGGTCGATGTCGCCAACGAGCACGACGGGCACGCCGGCGCGCGTCGCAAAACCCATATTGGCGATGTCCCCTGCCCGGAGATTGATTTCCGCCGGCGAGCCCGCGCCCTCGACGACGACGAGATCGGCACCCGCCGAGATCGTCTCGAAACTTTCCAGCACGGCGCCCATCAGCTTCGGTTTCAGTGCCTGGTAGTCCCGCCCCTTCGCTTGGCCGAACACCTTGCCCTGTACGATGATCTGGCTACCGACGTCGGATTGCGGCTTCAGCAGCACCGGGTTCATGTGCACGGAGGACGGCACGCGGGCAGCGAGCGATTGCAACCACTGCGCCCGGCCGATCTCGCCGCCATCGGCCGAAACGGCGGCGTTGTTCGACATGTTCTGCGGCTTGAAGGGACGCACCTTCAATCCGCGATTTGCGGCGATGCGGCAGAGCCCTGCCACCAATACCGTTTTTCCGACATCAGAGCCGGTGCCCTGGAGCATGATCGTTCTTGTCATGCGCCCCAACTAGCATTCCGGCTTGCCGCCGAAAAGCCCTGATTTACCGCAATTCCGCCCCAATCCGACGCTGCCGGCAGGTGCATTTTCGCAACAGCGCGCCATGCAATGCAAGCATGGCAGATTTGCTATTCATTTTGCGACATTTCGCGCCGTGAACGATCGTGACTTTTCCCTCGGGCACGCCTATATCCACGTCATCAAACAGCCGGGGCGTGTGGCTTCGGATTTCAAGGACAAAGACAATGCTGTTCATCTTCAGCAAGCCGAACTTCGTACAGATCGCCTGGAACGGCGTCGCCCCGCAGAACCAGTCCCGCGTGCGCAACGTCGTCATGGACGCGCCGCTCGGCCCGCTCGGCTTCATCCGTACGCGCTCCGTCGGCTAACTTTCGAGCGCGACGTCAGGTCCGCTCGCATGCAACGTCGCCTCTCTCCGGGAGGCGGCGTTTTTTATTGCAATTTCCCAGGCCCTGAAACGGCGAAAGCCGTGCATCCCTTTCGGTGATACACGGCTTGCCAAAATACGCATGGCGGCTTCCGACAAAAACGCATCGGGGCCAAGGCACTCCGGTACGCAATACCTTTCCGGAGCGGGCGGCGGTGTCCCCCGCCGTGAGGAAAGCAATAGCGGCACATCCTTACCGGACCGTTATTGAGACCTTAAGCAAAGATGAATCGCGATTTTTTTTGAAAAATTGCGAATTATTTTTCAGAGGGCGAAAGCGGCGCATTCGGAACAGGATATGTCCGCATTCAACGACCATCCGTATCCCCCGGGAAACGGGGCCATGAACATTTGCCCCGATGCGAGCAAACGCCCAATTTTTCCACCGATAGGTTGTCGAATTTTCAGCATCCTGATCGTCCGGCGCGCCGCTTCCGGCGCAGGAATGCCGCTCAGGAGGTTGATTTCTCAATGAGAACCCGTAGGCTGCTTCCTGTGACGCACGAAGACACATCGCCGGTGACAGGGTTCCGCCGGCGGATCAGAAAAAAGGCTCGGCGTCGTTGCAGCAGGGGGTTGGCTCGCCTCACCTGGCATCGAACCTCCATGGCTGCCGTAAAACTTTCGGGCAGACGGGACACCGCAGTAACCTGCGCTGCCTTCCGGGTTGATCGCTGCATCTAAGACTGGGAGGTCTTAATCTATGAAGAAGCTCCTTGCTTCCACTATCCTCGCTGCCGGCCTCTACGGCTTTGCCGGTTCTGCCCAGGCGGCAGACTGCGGTGAAGTCTCGATCGCCGAAATGAACTGGGCCTCTGCCGGCGTTGCCGCGCATGTCGACAAGCTCATCCTCGAAAACGGCTATGGCTGCACCGTCACGCTGGTGACCGGTGATACGATGCCCACCTTCACCTCCATGAATGAAAAGGGCGAACCGGATGTCGCGCCCGAAATGTGGGTGAACGCCGTGCGCACGCCGCTTGACGCGGCCATTGGCGAAGGCCGCCTGATCCAGCTCGCCCCCCTCCTCTCGGAAGGCGGCGTCGAAGGCTGGTGGGTTCCAAAATTCTTCGCCGACGCACATCCGGACATCAAGACGGTGCAGGATGCACTGAAACATCCGGACCTCTTCCCCGCACCGGAAGACGCCTCCAAGGGCGCTGTGCACAATTGCCCGTCGGGCTGGAACTGCCAGGTCTCGACCGCCAACCTCTACAAGGCGCTCAAGGCCGACGACATGAACTTCACACTCGTCGACACGGGCTCAGCCGCGGGCCTCGATGGCTCGATTGCCAACGCCTTCGAGAAGAAGGCCGGCTGGCTCGGCTACTACTGGGCACCGACCGCCATTCTCGGCAAATACGAGATGACGCGCCTGTCCTTCGGCGTCGAGCATAACAAGGCCGACTGGGATGCCTGCACCGCCGTGCCGGACTGCCCGGATCCGAAGGTCAACTCCTACCCGACCTCGGACGTCTTCACCGTCGTGACCAAGTCCTTCTCCGAAAAGGCCGGCGTCGCCATGGACTATATGAAGACCCGCCAGTGGGATAACGGCACGGTCGGCAAGGTTCTCGCCTGGATGACCGACAACCAGGGCACCAACGAGGACGCCGCAAAATACTTCCTGGAAAACTATCCGGACATGTGGACCAAGTGGGTCGCCCCGGATGTCGCAGAGAAGGTCAAGGCCGCCCTCTGACACACCGATCGCCGGCAGCCTTCCCCGGCTGCCGGCCCTTATGGCGACCTCATACAAAGCACGCGGGCACAGGCCTGACGCGCATCAAGAAACGGCAGAGGTCGCAAACAGCACAGTATCAAGCAGCAGTTCGTGCGATCACGGACTGCTAGCCGGGAACCAGAACAAGAATATCCCTGTGCGCGCCGTTCCGTTCGCAATTGCAAACTCGTTTCATTGCGATGCGGAACAATAACTTCCGGTAGAAAGAGGGGAAAAGGATGGCAGGCATATGCGAATTGTTGCCAGGCTTTCTATGCAAGTTTCCGGCCTTCAGTGACGCCAGCGTCCGCGGCGCACGAAAAGTCATCGACGATGGTTTCAAGGGCCTCGTCAGAGAGTATGTGAACATTATCGATGCAATGGTGCAGCCATTGCAGTGGTTCCTGAACTATCTCGAACGGCTGTTCGTCAGTTCACCTTGGCCGATCATCCTGATCATCATGGTGGCGATCGTCTACTACGGCAGCCGCAACATCAAGATCACCATCGGCACTGCGCTCTCCATGTTCGCCATCGGCCTTCTGGGCCTGTGGACCGACACGATGGTGACACTCGCCATGGTGACGGTCTGTACCATGATCGCGATCATCGTCGGCATCCCGATCGGCATTGTGATGGCACGCTCCGATCGCGTCCAGGGCATCATCAACCCGATCCTCGACGTGATGCAGACGATGCCGAGCTTCGTCTATCTCATCCCCGTCGTCATGATCTTCGGCATCGGCAAGGTGCCGGGGCTTATCGCAGTCGTCATCTACGCCGTGCCGCCGATGATCCGCCTCACCAATCTCGGCATCCGGCTCGTCGACAAGGAAGTGCTGGAAGCAGCCGACGCCTTCGGTTCCTCGGGCTGGCAGAAACTCAAGAACGTGCAGATGCCGTTGGCGCTGCCCACCATCATGGCCGGTATCAACCAGACCATCATGATGTCGCTCGCCATGGTCGTCGTCGCCTCGATGGTCGGCGTCGGTGGTCTCGGCAAAAACGTGCTGCAGGCCATCAACAACCAGTTCTTCACGGTCGGGTTCCTTAACGGGTTCGCGCTCGTGGCCATCGCCATCATTTTCGACCGTACAAGCCAGGCCTACGGCAGACGGCTGCAAAAGCATTCGGAGGTAATTCATGGTTAGTCATGCAATCGAGGTCCGCAATCTCTACAAGATCTTCGGACCCCGCGGCGGCGACTATGTCGATGCAGTCAAGAAAGGCCTCGGCAAGGCAGAGCTGAACGAGAAATACGGCCACGTTCTCGGCCTGCGCGACATCAACATCTCGATGCCGGCCGGCGGCATCATGGTGGTGATGGGTCTCTCCGGCTCCGGCAAGTCGACATTGATCCGCCATATCAACCGGCTGATCGACCCGACCGCCGGCGAAGTGCTCTATGACGGCGTCGACGTCTGCAAGATGAACGAGAACGACCTGCGGGAATTCCGCCGCCACAAGACGGCGATGGTGTTTCAGAAATTCGCGCTGCTGCCACACCGCACGGTTCTGGAAAACACCGTCTACGGCCTGGAAATCCAGGGTGTAGGTCAGGAAGACCGGGAAAAGCGCGCCAACCAGTGGATCGCCCGCGTCGGCCTTTCCGGCTTTGAGAACCATTACCCGAACCAGCTTTCGGGCGGCATGCAGCAGCGCGTCGGCCTTGCCCGGGCGCTGACCAACGATGCCGATATCCTGCTGATGGACGAAGCCTATTCGGCGCTCGATCCGCTGATCCGCGTCGACATGCAGACCGTGCTTCTCGATCTCCAGAAGGAGCTCAAGAAGACCGTCGTCTTCATCACGCACGATCTCGACGAGGCGCTCCGCCTCGGCGACAAGATCGCCATCCTGCGCGACGGCATGGTCGTGCAGCAGGGCACCGGCCAGGAAATCGTGCTGAACCCGGCGGACGACTATATCACGGCCTTCGTCAAGGAAGTGAACCGCGGCCGCGTCGTCAATGTCGAGACGATCATGGCGCCGCTCTCCGGCAATCCGGAAGGCATGCCGATCGTCAAGGGCACCGTGCTGGAAGTGGCCGCCCGCGCCATGACCTCGGTGAACCAGACGCTCGCCCATGTCGTGGACGAGACGGGCAAGCCGGTCGGCGCGATCAGCTTGAGCGCCATCATCTCCAGCATGGTGACGCCAACGAGCCATGAGGCAAAGGCGGCCTGACAGCCGCCAAGACCATGTAACGAGGGCGCCCTTTGGGGCGCCCTTTTCATTTGCCGCCAAAGCAGCGTTGCAATCACATAAAGAAATCTTTATATGATGTGACAAACAGAAGGATACCTCCATGACCGCGACGAACCCGCTTGCCGAGCTTCTTGCCGAAAAGCCCTTCCTGCTTGCCGATGGCGCAACCGGGACCTCGCTCTTCGCCATGGGCCTGGAGGCTGGTGAGGCGCCGGAATTGTGGAACGAAGCCAAGCCGGAAAACATAACCAAGCTGCACCAGGATTTCGTCGATGCCGGCGCGGATATCATCCTCACCAACACCTTCGGCGGCACCCGTCATCGCCTGAAGCTGCATCACGCCCAGGACCGCGTTCATGAGCTGAACAAGGTGGCCGCCGAGATCGCCCGCGCCGTCGCCGACAAGGCCGAACGCACGGTCATCGTCGCAGGCTCCGTCGGTCCGACGGGCGAGTTGCTCATCCCACTCGGCGCGCTGACCTATGACGAAGCCGTCGCCGCCTTCGCCGAGCAGATCGAGGGCCTCAAGGCCGGCGGCGCGGACGTCGCCTGGATCGAAACCATGTCGTCGCCGGAGGAAATCCGTGCGGCTGCGGAAGCCGCAACCAAGGTCGGCATGCCCTTCGTCTATACCGGCTCGTTCGATACGGCCGGCAAGACCATGATGGGCCTGCATCCGCGGGACATGCACGCTGTCGCCGGCGATATCGGCGCCGGCCCGCTCGCGGTGGGCGCAAACTGCGGCGTCGGCGCGTCCGACATTCTCTCCTCGCTGCTCGACATCACCGGTGCCGACCCGTCCGCGACCGTCGTCGTCAAGGGCAATTGCGGCATTCCGGAATTTCGCGGCTCGGAAATCTACTATTCCGGCACGCCGCCGCTGATGGCCGAATATGCCCGTCTTGCCCGCGACGCTGGTGCCCGCATCATCGGCGGTTGCTGCGGCACGTCCTGCGAGCACCTCGCCGCAATGCGCGTGGCCCTCGATGCGCATGAGCCGCGCGAACGCCCGGCCCTTTCCGAGATCATCGAAAAGATCGGCCCGCTGCGCAACAAGACCGCCGACGAAAGCGCCGCACAGCCGACGAGAGAACGCAGCAGCCGCCGCCGCGGCTGAGCCCCTCCGAAAGGTCATCCATCAGCCGCCCCGGCAAACGCCACGGGCGGCTTTTTCTTGCGAGTAGGCCTTGGCATTACCTGCAAGGTAATCGATCTGCCGCAACCGACCACCTAGTCTGCCTGTCAACGAAACCCGTTCACAGGAAAAACCCGATGACCACCTACGCCCTCGCCCACCTTCGCAATGTCACGATGGGGCCGCAGATCGTCGCCTATTTGGAGGGGATCGACGCCACGATGGCGCCCTTCGGCGGCAAGTTCGTGATCCATGGCGATGGCAACAAGCGCGTGCTGGAAGGCAGCTTTGCCGGCGATGTGATCATGCTGTCCTTCCCGACCCGCAAGGCGGCCGAGGGCTGGTACGCATCCGATGCCTACCGTGCGATCCTACCGCTTCGCACGCTGAATTCCGACGGCGACATACTGCTGGTCGACGGTGTCGACGACGACCACAAAGCGACCGATATTCTGAGGCAGGATTAAGTCTGGCGCGCACGCCGAGGAGCACGGCAATCGCTGAAGCGACGCATCAATTCATAATGATGCTGGTTCCGTCGTCGTAGGTGAACGAACGGTGACATACCCACGCCTCCAACTCTTTGGCAGGAATTGCCAAGAGCTTTTCCCGATCGATTCCGTGCTTCACCGTGAGGCGGAGTTTTGTTGGGACCGTTGCGGTAATCGCCTGGTTTGAAATCGATATCCCGACGCCGTGAGCGTGCCCCTCGGGCAATGCAAACTGGACCGTGCCGCTGAATTGCGTCACAGCGCCAGGCCGCACCTTCATACCGCGGATAAAAGAAGAATCCGGATTCATTTTCACCCAGACATCTATGTAGACTTGACCGGAAAAATCTCTTCCAAACGCATGGTCGACAACCTGCAGCACCGGCACATGGCGATAGACGCCGCACCGCTTAAAGTCGTTGGCTGTCGCAGATGAAAGCGATCCCACGAGCGACAGAAAAGCCATAACGGATAGGAGGAAACCTATTTTAGTGGTCAATTCCTATCTCCATTCGGGCTGCGGTAAAGCTTATCTCGCTCTGGCCAACACGCTCAAGCCCGCGACAAGAACGCTCGCCAAGCCTCAAGCCCCGCATCAATATTCTTTCGTCCAAAGCCTACCCGGAACCGATCCACCGGAACCGGCAGCAGGCCCGACACGAAGAGGCTGGAGGGTAGCAAGAGCACGCCCTTCTCCTCGACCAGCCGGCGGCAATGTTCTTCAACGCCATCCTTGCCCAGATAACGCGGGAAAGCGACGCAGCCGCCGTCCGGCTCGACCCACTCGTAGAGATGCGGATAGTCCGCAAAAAAGGCTCCGAGTTTCGCCAGGTTTTCTGCGCAAAGTGCACGATTGCGGACAAAAATTGTCTCTCGCGCCTTGAGCGCGATGCCTGCCAGCACCTCCGAAGGGCGTGCGTTGCAGATGGAAAGATAGTGCTTCATCTTCTCCATGCGTTCGAGCAGCGCATGGTCGCGGCTGGCGATCCAGCCGATGCGCAGGCCCGGCAGGCCATAGGCCTTGGACATCACGTTGAGGGAGATGCCTCTGTCAAACAGGTCGGCCGCCTGCGGCAAACGTTTCGCGTCGTCGATCTCCAGCCCGCGATAGACCTCGTCGGAGAACAGATGGATGCCGCGTTCGGCGCAAAGATCGACGAGGCCGCGGAAGATTTCCTGGTCGGCGATGGCACCGGTCGGGTTGTTCGGGAAATTGACGGCGATGAGCTTGGTTTCCGGCCGAAGGGCTGCCCGCACATCATCGAGATCGAGTTGCCAGCGGTTCTCCGGGCGAAGCGCGATCCCCGTGACATTGCCGGTGATGGTGACCGGCATGGTTTCCATCGACTGATAGTTCGGCACGGTGACGATGGCATGGTCGCCCGGCCCGAGCAAAGCCAGCATGGCGCAATACAGCCCCTCCTCCGCGCCGGCGAAGGTCAGGATATCGGCGCCGGAAAGCGTCTCATAGGTCGATGCGATGGTTTCGCGCAGCACCGGCGCGCCCCAGGTCTCCGTGTAGCCGAGCGAAACGCGCTCCCAAGCCTCGCGATCCTCCGGGCCGGCAAGGGCCAGAAGATTGGACATGGTCATAGTCTCGGCATCGCTCGCCGTCATGTGGTGGCGCGCCTTGAACTCCCAGCGCGAAAAATGGGTTTCGAGACGGAAATCCGGCAGCGTGCTCACGATGGCCTGTCCTTCTGGTTCTGGCGCCGGGCATCGGCGAGATAGTTGTAGATCGAGGCGCGCGAGGCGCCGATGAGGGAAGCCAGGTGGTCGACGGCGTTTCGCGTCTGGAACAGGCCGCGTTCGTCGAGGGCGGCAACGAGCGCCACCCGGTCGCCCTTCCTGAGGGCCGTCAGTGCCAGGCCACGGGTGCGCAGCCAATCGTGCAGCGCGGTGTTGATTTCCTCCCGCCAGTCACCGGCAAAAAGCGATGGCGGCCGTTGTGTCGCGACACCGGTGAAGGCGGAAAGCAGCCTGGCCGCCGCCTCGAAATGCGAGACATCCATGTTGATGCAGAGCAGCCCGAGCGCCTGGTCGTGGTCGTCCTTCAGCACGGCCGTCACCGATTTCAGCCGCCGCCCGTCCTCGCCGGTCTTTTCATAGGGGCCGTAAATGCCTGCCTCCCCCGCCGCCTCCAGTGCGTTTTCGACGAGCGAGTCCATGCCCGCCTTGCGGCCGGAAAAGGCATTCCAGATGCCGGCAATCAGCCCCGTTTCGAGATCGTGCAGCACGACCTCGGCATGGGGATAGAACAGGGTGGAGATGGCCGCGGCCGTCGCGGCATGCTGGCGAAGCAGCAGATCGGCATTTAATGAGTCGAACATGGCGGCACACAATCCAATAATAGACTTTTTGTCAATATTGGATTTTCAGTCCAAACATTCCTCGCGGGCTTGCGAGGTCATTTCCCGCGCCCTATCCAAAGGCACGACGATTCTGTGGGGAACGATTATGAGTGCCGATCTTGCAGCCTTTCCGGACCGGGACACCGTGGCCGACAAACTCGCCGCGCTTGGCGAGGCCGAGCAGGCCTATCTCCGCCTGCTGATGGAAAACGCCAAGCAGGACGAGAACCTGCTGGAAGGTCTCGACCTCTATCTCAACCGGGCCGCGGCGGCCCAGTTCCTCAATTCGCTGAAACTGGAAAAGCTCGGCGAATGGCTGGGCAACACGGCGCCCGCCCGCTTGCAGATACGGCTTGTCGAAACTGCCCGCTCCAGCCAGCACGCTGCCTTCGCCGCTTTCCGCGCCGGGTTGACGCGGTCCGGCGGCCTCGAACGCGCCTATCCGAAAGCCTGATCCGTCATCGCCGCCAGCGGCCCGAAGGATTTGCGGATGAGGTCCGCCATCCCGTCGATCGCCGGCCCGCCGCGCCGCGGATTGCGCTTCAGCACGACACGCGAGGAATCGACCGTTGGAAATCCGTCCGCAAGGGTGAGTTCGCGCGCGCCCGGCGGGATGTTGCTGCGGGCCAGCGGCGCAATGGCAAGCCCGCTCGCAACCGCCGAGCGCAGACCGCTGCTCGTATCACTGGTATAGGCGACGCGGTACGGGATCGCATGCCGCTCCAGCGAGCGTTGAGCGAATTCCCGACACCAGACCGACCGCCGGTAAAAGGCGACCGGCACCGGACGCTCCAGATGCAGGTTATGCGCAATGGAGGCCACCCAGACGGTCGGGTCGATTGCCAGAAGCTCACCGGAAATCCCGCCATCCCACTCGAAGATGACGGCAAGGTCGAGTTCGTCCGCCTCCAGTGCTTCCATCTGCTGGGCCGTGTAACCGCAAAACACCGTCACGTCGGCGCCCGGATGGGTCTCCGCAAAGGCGGCAAGCGCGTTGGGCAGGACTGTCTGGTTATATTCCTCCGGAATGCCGACCCGCACCGGCCCGTCCAGCGGCAATGTGCGCATCGCCGCCGTCGTCTCGTCGACCAGCCCGACGATGCGCTTGGCATAGGGCAGCAGCCGCCTGCCCTCCACGGTCAGCGCAACCCCACGCGGGCCACGCTCGAACAACATCACGCCGACCGATTCCTCGAGCTTGCGCACCTGCATGCTGACGGCTGACTGGGTGCGCCCGAGCCTGTCGGCCGCATGCGTGACATTACCGGCGTCGGAGACGGTGACAAAAATTCTGAGCAGATCGCTTTCGAGAGGAGGATACATAGCGCCATCGCTTTTTCTGATGCCTGCCATCATCGCTATTCGTTTGTGAAATGTCTACAGCTTTGCTTGGCTCTTGCGCAGCAAGGGAAGGCAAAAGCCATGGGAATTTTCGGAAAACTGCTGGAAATGGTGGAGCGCTACCGTCAGGCGCGAGCGGAACGGGAGGCTTTGCGGCTGCTCATCGCGCGCAAGGATGTACGCTTGCTGCGCGATGCCGGGCTGACGCTGCCCGAAGACGGCGAGCCCCGCTGCACGCCGCTGCCTCAAACAAAAGAGAGGCGCTGGACGGCGCCTCTCTTCCGGTTGCCGCCACGGTCTCCCCGCAACCGGGGTGAAGGGTATGCTGCGCCGGCCTCCTCAAACAAGAAGCCGCTCAGACACGGAAAACATCTCGGCTTGTTGCCTTCTCCCCGCCTGCGGGGAGAAGGAGACCGGCAGGTCGGATGAGAGGCCGCGCGCCTTACTGCGCCTTCTCCCCGGAAAGACCGCCAGCAAGCTGGACGAGCTTTATGAACTCCGCCCGGTAGCCGAACGGATCGTTGCCCTTGGCGGCTTCCGCAAGGCCGAGGATCGAGCCGTAGGCATAGTCCTGAAGGGCGGAGACACCCTTCAGCTTCTGCCCGAAGGCGGCAACCGCGACGGAGAAACGCACGTCCGCCGAGGCTGCCTGCACATCGGCGACAGCATTGGCATCCGTCACCGGCAGGGTGACAAGTTCGCTCGTGTCGCTATTCGGCTTCTTCCAGCGCATCTTCAGGAAGGCGAGTTCGGAACTGCCTGTGGCGGGAGTTGCCGCCGCCTGCTCCTTGCCGTAGCGCAACGGATCGTTCAGCACGGCCGGGCTGCCCTTCGGTGTCACCTCGTAGATGGCGGTGACACGGTGGCCGGAGCCGATATCACCGGCATCCACCTTGTCATTGTTGAAATCCTCGCGGTTGAGCACGCGGGTCTCGTAGCCGACCAGGCGGTACTCGGCGATACGATCCGGGTTGAACTCGATCTGGAACTTGACGTCCTTGGCGATAGGGAAGAGCGAAGACCCTGCCTCCTCCACCAGCGTCTTCTGCGCTTCGGCCAGCGTATCGATATAGGCGGCGGTGCCGTTGCCGTTCTGCGCCAGCGTCTGCATCATGCCGTCATTGTAGTTGCCGCGGCCGAAGCCGAGCACCGATAAGAAGATGCCACTCTTGCGACGCTCCTCGATGACGCGCTTCAGCTCCTCGTCGCTCGCCGGACCGACGTTGAAATCACCATCCGTCGCCAGCATGACGCGGTTGACGCCATCCTTCTTGAAGGCCTTCTGCGCCAACGCATACGCCGCCTCGATGCCCTCCGCGCCGGCCGTCGAGCCGCCCGGCTGGAGATTGTCGATGGCCGCAAGGATTTTGGCCCGATCCTTCGCTTCCGTCGGTTCCAGGACCACGCCGGCATTGCCGGCATAGGTGACGATCGACACCGTGTCGGTATCCTTCAGCTTGCCCACAAGCAGGCGGAAGGCACTTTTCAGCAGCGGCAGCTTGGCCGGCTCGTCCATCGAGCCGGAGACGTCGATGAGGAAGACGAGGTTGGCCGAAGGTTGCTCCGTCGCCACCGTCTCGAAACCCTTGATGCCGATATGGAGCAGTTCCGTGTCCTTGTTCCATGGCGTCGGCATGACGGTGACGGTGGCATTGAACGGTGTCTCCGCCGTCTCCGGACCCTTCCAGTCATAGGGGAAATAGTTGACCAGTTCCTCGACACGCACGGCTTCGGCATCCGGCAGGCTGCCGCCGAGCAGCGAACCACGCACATA
This sequence comes from Shinella sp. GW821-FHT11G07, assembly GCF_058808115.1. NCBI lineage: Bacteria > Pseudomonadati > Pseudomonadota > Alphaproteobacteria > Hyphomicrobiales > Rhizobiaceae > Shinella > Shinella sp. GW821-FHT11G07. Next base: position 192,926 of record NZ_JBXARJ010000002.1, on the reverse strand, counting down.
AGAGTAGGACGCCGTGTCGACATCGGCGGAGAAGGTCGACACGGGATCGGTCGCGACACTCTTCACCGGGTTTGGATCGGCGGAGGCAAAGCGTTCGCGGTCCTCCTCTGGCGTGGGCATCGCAATTGCATCCGCCACGGCGGAGGGCTGCACGATCGATCGATTCAGCATGTCCATATTGGCAGCGCCACCGAGGGCCAGCGACTCCGGCACTGCCGCCGCCTCCTTCTCATCGTGCAGTTCGGCAACCGGTGCCGGCTCGGCTGCGAGCGTGTTCGTGGCCTGAGCCGTGTCGGCGGCCGTCGCGGTCGCGACGGCATCGCTTTCTGCAGTGGTCTGCACCTCGCCCTGGACCTTCTTTGCCTCCTGCTTGCGAGCGCGCAGATCCTGATCGACCGGCTTCGCCGCAATCTCCGTTTCGGCGGTCAGCGGCACGGTGCCATTGCGCACCAGTTCATAGGTCACGAGGCCGGCGACGGGCACGACGAGAAGCGTGGCAAGGGCCGAGCCGGCGAGAAGTTTGCGGTTCATGATGGGGCTCCATATCCAGTTGAACATGGAGCTTCGACGCCCGCCGTCGGTCGATCCTTGGGGGGCGGTCGCATTTTTTTCCGCGTCGTCAAAAGCCTGCATGGCAGCGGCCAGCGCCTGGGCACGCGCGGAGGAATCGGCGGCAGGCGGGGTGCGGCGAGCGAGTTTGTCGAGGTCGAGATCGGTCATCGTCTATCCTTCCGTCACGCGGCGGCATCGCGCAAAAGCACCTTCAGGCGCTTGCGGGCCTCGTGCACATGCCAGGAAATCGTCGTTTCGGCGCAGCCGAGCACGTCTGCCGCGGCCGCATGATTCAGGCCTTCGCCGTAGATGAGCAGCACGGCGTCACGCTGCTTGTCGGGAAGCTGGCGCACGGCCTGCCACAGTTCCTCGCTGCCATCCTCGCCGGGGCCACCGTCCAGCACCGCCTGTTCGCGCAGATAAGCCGCATCGCGCCATTCGGCCCGGCGGCGTTTGCGCATCTGGTCGCGCGCGGCATTCAGCGTGACGGTATAGAGCCAGGTGCCGAAGCGGCTGGCGCCCTTGAAACCGCGAATGGCGCCGGCGAGGCGTATGCACACCTCCTGCGCCACATCCTCGGCATCCTGCCGGTCGCCGCACCATCGCCAGGCGACAGCATGGATGAAATCATAGCGGCTTTCGATCAGCGCGGCGAAGGCCTGCCGATCTCCCAATGCCGCCTTTTCGACGAGTTCTGTTTCCACGGGTCCATCCCGATTGCAGTGCACTAACCTCTACGACGTCCGTCGGGCGGCGATCCTTGGGTGGCGGCGAGCATTTTTTCTTAGCCGGGTAGATTTTTCACGACGGCAATGATCGTGCCCATCATGGCGTCACGGTCATGGCGCCGGATTTCCGGGGAATAGAGGCTGGAAATGCTGCCATCGAGAAACAACGCATTTTTGCAGTGCAGCCGATCCCGGAACAGCGTCGCGAAATCGTGGAACCGCACCGGATCGTTCGAGATGACAAAGGCGACGCGGCCATCCGGCAGGATGCCGACGCCGTTGCGGATCTGCAGGCTCGTGCCATCGGCCAGGAATCGCGAATGGATCTTGCCGTCGATAACCAGCATCGGCCCGGATTGCGTCGCCTCGCGCGGCGAAAGCCCCGCTTTTGCGTAGGCCTCCGTCTCCATCACGCCGGCCTTTCCATCGCCCACCCAGAACACGCCATTCGGTTTCAGGAAGAAGTTGCCGAACGCATCACCCCGATTGAGTCCACCCGTTTCCCGGCCATGCTCCACCAGCAGCCCAACCGGCCCGTAATCCGCATGATACATGCCAGCGTTCATGGCAAAGCTCATGTGCTGCCGGTTCCGCAGGAGATGCGTGTTGAGCTGGTCATAGCTGGCTCCCCCCACACCCAACGTCGCCGCACCGTAAAGGCGGATCGTCTCCGTGGCTGGATCGAAAGTGCAGACGGTGTAGCGGCCGGAAAGGTGTTCGATCGCGGCACATTTCGGCGGTTCGGCCATGGCAACGCTCCGGAAGGATAGGGTGGCAAATAGAAATATGAAAAACAGAAGGAAACGCATGCCCCTTGGCTCGACTGCCAATGCGGCGAATTTAGCGACGCCGCTCAACGAAGGGTCAAAGCGACAGCGCCGCCATGTGGAAACGAAGCTGGCTGTCATTGTAGCGGTAGGCAGCGCCGACCGGGCAGGCAGCGCGGGCGAGACAGCCAGAGCCCATGCAGCCCCCCTGTCCTTCCGGCGACCGCAAATGCCCGCGACAGGCGGATACGTCGAAAATCGCCGGACGCACCGCGCCAGCGGGACAGGTGGTGAGGCACGGCTTGTCCGGACAGCGGTCACAGGGATGTGGTGCCACTGCTGCCGGGGGGTCATCGCCGGGTTCCGCAAAACCGAGCGCGCCGCGATAGCCATGCCAGAGGCCGTAAGCCGGATGAATGAGGATGCCAAGCGGCGAGGCTTTCAGGCCTTCCGCACGCATCGCCCATTGCTGGAAGGGTTGCCAGGGCGGGTCGGACGGGAACCATGGCGTGGCCTCTGCCGATGCGGCGACGGTCCGGATGATCTCCTTCGACCACGTGTCGAGCGGGTCGCTGCCACCGCGGTCCGGTCTCTCTTCCCTCCAGCACGAAAAAGCGGGCCAAGGAGAGCTGCCGATATTGCCGATAAGCACGACACTGGCGGCGGCGTTACCATCCGACAGGATCGGCGTGGCCTCCCCTTCGGAAAAATTGACACTGCCGCGCAAAAAAAGACCGTGCGGCTCAAGAGCCGCACGGATCGTGTCGAGATCGGGGCGATGCGACCTCACTTGGTCACGTCCCCCTTGAGTTCATAGTGCGGGCGCCAGACTTCTTTCTGGATCATGTCGGCAACCCGTGTTGCTCCGCCTTGCTCCCTGGCGCGATCGGGACCCTTTCAGGTGAAGGCGTCGGGCATCGAGTCCTTGCGGCTCGCCACATAGGCAAGCAGCGCGTCGTCGATCGCCGGATCGAGATAAGGCGCCTCATAGCTTTCCAGCCACGAACGGCAGAGCGCGTTGGCACGCTCCTCGATACGCTTCTGGCCTTCGATTTCCCACTGCTCGAACGAGTTGTTGTCGGCGAGCGGCGAACGGTAGAAAGCGGTCTGGAAGTTGGCCTGCGTATGGGCACAGCCGAGATAGTGGCTACCCGGACCGACTTCGCGAATGGCGTCGAGCGCCTGCGCGTTTTCGGAAAGGTCCACGCCCTCGGCCAGCTTCTGCATCATGCCGAGCTGATCCTGGTCGATCATGAACTTTTCGTAGGACGAAACGAGACCGCCTTCGAGCCAGCCGGCGGCGTGCAGCACGAAGTTCGTGCCGGCCAGCAGCGTCATGTTGATCGTGTTGGCCGATTCGTGGGCTGCCTGTGCATCCGGAACCTTCGAGCCGCAAAGCGAGCCGCCGGTACGGAACGGAATGCCGAGACGACGGGCAAGCTGCGCTGCGCCATAGGAGACGAGCGACGGCTCCGGCGAACCGAAGGTCGGCGCGCCTGACTGCATGGAAATCGACGCAGCAAAGGTGCCGAACAGCACCGGCGCACCCTTTCGGATAAGCTGGGTAAAGGCGGCACCGGCGAGAACCTCGGCGAGGATCTGCGTCAGCGTGCCGGCGACGGTGACCGGGCTCATGGCACCGGACAGAATGAACGGCGAGACGACGCAGGCCTGGTTATGGCGGGCATAGACCTTCAGCGCGCCCACCATGGTCTCGTCGAAAACCATCGGCGAGTTGGCGTTGATGAGGTTCAACGTCACGCAGTTGTTCTCGACGAACTCGTCGCCGAAGACGAGCTTTGCCATGGCGATCGTGTCTTCCGCGCGCTCAGGTGCCGTAACCGAGCCCATGAACGGCTTGTCGGAATATTTGATATGGCTGTAGACCATGTCGAGGTGACGCTTGTTCACCGGCACGTCGACCGGCTCGCACACGGTGCCGCCGGACGAATGCATCGACGGCGCCATATAGGCGAGCTTCACGAAATTGCGGAAATCCTCGATCGTCGCATAGCGACGGTTGCCTTCGAGGTCGCGAACGAATGGAGGGCCGTAGACCGGCGCGAAGACGGTGGCCTTGCCGCCGATCTGCACGCTGCGCTCGGGATTGCGCGCATGCCAGGTAAAGCTGGACGGCGCGGTCTTCAGGAGTTCGCGGCAGAGGCCCTTCGGGAAGTGCACGCGCTCGCCGCGCACATCGGCACCGGCTTCCTTCCAGAGCTGAAGCGCTTCCGGGTCTTCGCGGAATTCGATACCGATCTCTTCAAGAATAAGGTCGGCATTCGCCTCGATCAGCGCCAGACCTGCCTCGTCCAGGACCTCGTATTCCTTGATCTTGCGGGTGATGTACGGCAGCGACGGGCCTGGACCGCCGCCCGTGCGCGACGCACGCCGTGCAGCAGCACCACGACCTTCGCCGCGCGAGCGGCGACCGCCGCCTTCTGCCTGCCCGGCCGCCAGTTCAGATGTGTCGTCCATGTCATTTCCTCTCAAGCGCGCCACCCTGGCAGCCCTGTAACCGCTTCGATCCTAAACAATGCCGCAAAAGGGACATTCCTAAAAGCGCCACGGGCGTCCCTGATAACGAAAAGCAGCTCGGTGCGGAATGGCCAAAGGCCTGCCCGCTCAAAAACAGTCCTGGATAGAAGGCAACGTTCAGCCGGCGACCCGCAAGGTGCGCTGCTCGACCGGCACCGGCTTGCCAAGCAGGAACGGCAGCAGCACGAGCGGCTTCATCGGGCGGGCGAAATGATAGCCCTGCGCGAACGGAATGCCGAGGCTGCGAAGAGCGGTAAACTGCTCTGCCGTTTCCACCCCCTCCGCAACCACCTCCATGCCGAGATCCGTGGCCATACGACCGATGCCGCGAACGATGTCGACGCTGCGCGCCGAACTCGTAATGTTGTCGATCAACGATTTGTCGAGTTTGACGCGCCGGAACTCCAGGCCTGCCAGACGCCCGAGATTGGAATAGCCGCGCCCGAAATCATCGACGGCAAAATCGGTGCCGCTGTCTCGCAAATGTTCGATGTTGCGCAGAACCGTCTCGCTCTCATCCATCATCGCATCTTCGGTCAGTTCCAGGAGCAGGCCACCCCTGACAACAGCCTGCCGGCGCATGACCTCGACCACCGCGTCGGAAAACCGTTCGAGATTGAGCAGGCGCGGTGAAATGTTGACGGCTACCTGCAGATTGCGGCCACAGGCGGCGAGCGTGCTGCGGATATTGCAGGCGCGCTCGATGACGAACAATGTCAGCGGCAGGATTTCGCCCGCCTGTTCCGCTGCGGCGACGACGTCGTGGGGATCGATCAGGCCGAGGTCCGGATGCTCCCACCGAACGAGCGCTTCGAGGCTCATGGGGCGTCCATCGGCCAGCGAAACGATCGGCTGGAATGCGACATCGATCTGCCCCGTCTCGATGGCCGACCGGATCTCCGCCTGAAGGGCCTGCTTTCGGTGGCTCATGGCCATGATGTCGGGCGTGGTAAAACGGATGCAATTGCGCCCCGCCGCCTTGGCGACATAAAGCGCGGCATCCGCATCCTTCATCATCTGCTGGGGCGTGGCGCCGATGCGCGCATCATCGATATGCGCAATGCCGAGACTGGCGGAAATACGCACGGGTTTGCCGTCGAAGAAACAGCCGGCGGAGATGCGCGCCACGGCTGCCTCCGCATAGTCGCGTGCCCGCTCCCGCGATCCGTCGAGCAGAATGGCGAACTCGTCGCCGCCGAGGCGAGATACGATATCCGCCTCCAGGCGCAAGCTATCAAGTATCTCCGCGACCGCCTTCAGCACATGGTCGCCAGCCGCATGGCCGAGCGTATCGTTGACGCCCTTGAAGCCGTCGAGATCGACGAGCACGACGGCAAAACTTTCCGTCATGGACTGCTCGGCAAGCGCTCCCTCGAAACGACGGCGGTTTGCGATGCCGGTCAGGTGATCGGACGCCAGCAGGCGCCGCTTGTCTTCGAGCGCGACCTTCAGGCGGCGATTGAAACGCCGGGACAACGAGAGTTCCACGAGAACATAGATCAGGACGAGACAGGAAAGGCCAACGAACTCGATCTGTATCGACCGCAGATCGTCCAGGCTTTGCCGTTCCTTTTCCACCAGTTCCCGAAGCTGGTTGCGCCGCGCGGTATACGAACGGTCGCTATATTCCAGAAGCGGCGCCTGAAACTCCATGGCGAAATCGCCGACCTGCTCGAAGCTTTCCGGATCGCCGGCTTTCAGGGCAAGAACCGCGGCCTCCAGCCTGGGAAGGCTGGCGAAAATGCGCGACACTACCGAGGTCTCGATCACCTCGCCACTGGCCAGCGCATCCGTGTAGCTCGCGGTTCGCAGCGTATCGATGCGCGACCAGAAGATATCGAGTGCGAACCGCACGTCCTCCCGGCTGACGGTGCTGTCGCTGTGGGCAAGGCGGTAGGCCTTGTTGACGAGGTCGTTGAACTCCATCTCCGACCGCGTCGCCTCTTCAAAGCGCGCTGAGTTGAAGAGGCGAAGATTGATCCCGTCCGCGACCTTCTTCACGCCGTCCTGCCCGACGACGAGCATCACGGCGAGGAGGCCGAGCATGGCCGGAAAGCGAATCCAGAGAAGGCTCGACGTGTTGAGCCGCGGAATTTTCATTTTACGACAAGGTCCTTGAGCTGCCAGATGCTGCGTGCCTCGTAGACGGGATCCTTCTGGAGCTCGGTATGTTCACCGGTCGGGTAGATGATCCAGGCGGGGCCCTTGCTGCGCACGGTGAGCCGCTCCCCGTCCATCTCGATCGCGGCGATCACGTCGAGCGTGGCGAAATCGGCCATCGGGATCTCGACTTCGTATTTGTCGAGCGCCACGGCGGCCGCGGTCGTGCCCTCAACGCCCGCCGCCTTCAAGACGTCCCGTATCAGCGGCCCGCGAACCTCATGCAACGCGTCGTCCATGCCGGGTGCCAGAGCCTTGTAGGTGACGGTGCCAAGTTTCTCGACCACCGCCTCGGTCACCTGAAAATCCCCTTTGGCGCTTCGAACGGTAAACAGGACATCGTCCGCGTGGGCGAACGTCGCGCTTACGAGGAGTGTGGTAAAAACGAACAGGCGTTTCAGGATGGAGCGCATAGGATGATCCCTCGGTGTCGTCCTATCAAGTATTCATGAAGCCTTAAAAAGCGGTTATTACAATTGCTAGTGCGGCATAAGGCTGTGCGCGTCCCGGGTTGGCAGCCCTCAAATGACTGCCTGTCCGACTGACGAAAATGCGACATCGTCGCAATTCGCCCGGGCCCGCGTCGCAATCGAAAACGCTTTGCAATGCAATGACGCTAACTGTATTCAACGACAGAACCCCGAAAGCACGCGTGTCGCTTTCAATATGTGAGGATTGCCATGTCTGACGACGAAATCATTCTCGCCGATCTCTCCGACGAAGAACTTGTGCAGCAGATGCACGACGACCTCTACGACGGCTTGAAAGAGGAAATCGAAGAGGGCACCAACATTCTGCTCGAGCGTGGCTGGGCTCCCTACGACGTCCTGACCCAGGCACTCGTCGAAGGCATGCGCATCGTCGGCGTCGACTTCCGCGACGGCATCCTGTTCGTGCCGGAAGTTCTGCTGTCGGCGAACGCCATGAAGGCCGGCATGTTCATCCTGCGCCCGCTGCTCGCCGCCACCGGCGCGCCCAAGCAGGGCAAGATGGTCATCGGCACCGTCAAGGGCGACATCCACGACATCGGCAAGAACCTCGTTGGCATGATGATGGAAGGCGCCGGCTTCGACGTCATCGACCTCGGCATCAACAACCCGGTCGAAAACTACCTTGAAGCCATCGAGCGCGAACAGCCGGATATCCTCGGCATGTCCGCCCTCCTCACGACGACGATGCCCTACATGAAGGTCGTCATCGACACGATGAAGGAAAAGGGCCTGCGCGACGACTACGTCGTTCTCGTCGGCGGCGCGCCGCTGAACGAGGAATTCGGCAAGGCCGTCGGTGCCGACGCCTACTGCCGCGACGCGGCCGTGGCCGTCGAAACGGCCAAGGAATTCATGAAGCGCAAGCACAACATGCTTGCCGGCTAAGCTTTGAAGTTCGGACGGCGCCGCCCTTGAAACGGCGCCGTTCGCTGACGACCTTTAGTTTGCGGCGTTCGCCACGTTGTTTCCGGCATCCTGCGTCGCGTCCACGGCATTGGCCGTATCCCGTCCCATGCCGCGAATGGTGTTGCCGCAGGCGCTGAGTGCGAGAAGTGCGGCGAGAACGATGCTGATACGGGTCATATTTGTCCCAGTCATGGTCGGGGTCCCTCTAGATGGATGTGGTTGACGCAGAACTTCACCTCGGAAGTCCGACGCAGAAACGCACGAACGCGGAAAAAGTTCGCGTGATCGCGTGCGGTGCGATTGCGCGCGAAATTTTGGCCATTCGCGACGCCAACAGGCTCGACCATATCGACCTTCTCTGTCTTCCCGCCATCTGGCATGCCCATCCGGAAAAGATCGCGCCCGGCGTCGAAAAGGCCGTGGAAGAGGCACGCACCGAAGGCTTCGACCGCGTCTTCGTCGGCTATGCCGATTGCGGCACCGGTGGCCTGCTCGACAAGGTTTGCGAACGGCTCGGCGTCGAGCGCATTGCCGGTCCGCACTGTTATTCCTTTTTTGCCGGCAACGAGGCCTTTGCGGCGACAGAAGACGATGTCACGGCGTTCTTTCTCACCGATTTCCTCGCCCGCCAGTTCCGCGCCTTCGTCATCGAGCCGCTCGGCCTCGATCGTTATCCGCAACTGAAAGCCATGTATTTCGGCAACTACACCAAGGTCGTCTATCTCTCGCAGATCGAGGACCAGGCCTTGCAGCGGAAGGCAAAGGAGGCCGCGGATTATCTCGGGCTTGCCTATGAATACCGCTTCACCGGCTATGGCGACCTGACGGACGAACTGCTGCGCGCCCGCTAACCAATCTTTAGCCCTGCCGCGCAAAATCCCGCGCGGCAGTTACCGCTTCCTAAGCCCTCGCAACGATGATGCACGCCGAAAACAGGGCGAGGCAGGGCATGACGGAACGCGACACACGGACGGAAACGGTGGCGATGCTCATCCAGCCCGGCCCGAACCCGGAAATCGTCGTCAATGCCGTCAAGGCCGTCTTCCCGAACCTCATCGTCATAGAAGAGCAGCCGGAATCCAAAAAACTCTTCATCCAAAGACGCGCGAAAAAACTCGGCTGGATACAGGCCCTCGGTCAGCTCGCCACCATGGTGGTTTCAAAGTACGGCAAGCGCTTCACCACGGCCCGCGCTGCGGAAATCCTTGAAGAATTCGGCGTAAGCGCAGCAACGGACTCGAAAATCCGCCGCGTCGCCGTTCCCTCGGCCAACAGCCCGGAGTTTCTCAAGGCGCTCGACGACCTCCGGCCGGCGGCGCTGCTGCTCGTCAGCACCCGCATGCTGAAGGCGCAGACACTCGCCGCCATCCCCTGCCCGGTGCTCAATTTCCATGCCGGCATCAATCCGCAATATCGCGGCCTTCAGGGCGGCTACTGGTCGCGTATCCAATCCGACGAAGCGAATTTCGGTGCCACGGTGCACCTCGTCGATGCGGGCGTGGACACCGGCGGCGTGCTCTACCAGCAACGGATGAAACCTTCCAAACGCGACACGATGCACACCTATCCGGCTCTGCAGACGGCGGCCTCAACCGGCATCATTGTCGAGGCGCTGCAAGACGCCGTGATCGGCAACCTCAAGCCTTTGAAAATAGCCGCACCCTCGCGGCAATGGTATCATCCGCCGATCTGGACGTGGCTCTGGAACGGCTTGACCCGCGGCATCTGGTAAAACCTCTGGACAGTCGAATCCCGCGTCGTTTTTGAGCATGGGGCAGTCGTGGCGAGTGAAGCCCGCGACGCGGCCAGACCGCATTGTCAGTGCTAGAGCAATTCCGGGAAAAGTATGCGACGGTTTCCGTCCGGAATTGCGAAAAAGAGGAAGAGCGCTTTCGCAATTCAGAGAAGCGCGGAAACGCTCTGGGAGAAATTTGGCATGGCAGACCGCATCATCGTCTACTGGCGCGACATCCCCGCCCAGGTCATCATCAAGAAGGGCCGCACGACGGCCAAGCGTGAACTGTCGCTGCGCTTCACAGAAGCGATCGATATGTGCGCCATGCGCACCGGTGCCGCCGAAACGGACGATTACCTCGCCGAATGGCGCAAGGCCGATCCGGTGCCGGTTTCCGACGACCTCGAAGCCGAAGCCGACAAGGCCGCCGCCGAATTCGAGGAGGCCTATGACCGCGAGCGGCTCGTCAGCCTGGTCAAATCCGGAGGCCGCGAGAATGGCTGATCCGAAACCCGGCAATGCCGCGCCTGCCACGAAGGCCGCCACCGGCGCCTTCACGCCGGCCGGCGTGTCGCCGAGCCGCCGCGCGCGCCGCAAATACACGGTCCGGCTCTGGGCCGTGCGCAATTCCCGCTTCCTGGAATGGTTCTACCATCGCTTCGCCGATGTTTTCCTGCTGCTGCATCCGGTCTGGAAACTCTTCGGCTACCAGCGCGTTGAGCGTCCGATCACCTTCGTCGAAAAGCATGTGAAGGGTTTCCTCTTCGACTGTCGCATGTGCGGACAGTGCGCACTGTCGTCCACGGGCATGTCTTGCCCGATGAACTGTCCCAAGCAGCTTCGCAACGGCCCCTGCGGCGGCGTTCGCGCCAATGGCAATTGCGAAGTGGAGCCGGATATGCCCTGCGTCTGGGTCCAGGCCTGGAAGGGCTCGCAGAACATGGCCAAGGGGGATGCCATCATGAACGTGCAGAAGCCGGTGAACCAGTCGCTGCGCGAGACCTCGTCCTGGCTGCGCGTGACGGCCGAAGCCGCCGCGGCCCGTGAAGCCGCAGCAGCAGCCGGAAAGGACGCCTGATCCATGGCGCATATCGACGAAAACCCGCTCGGCCCCCACCTGCCGCTCGATCCCCTGCCCGGCCACTCCTCGCTCGGCCGGCTGGAGCGCGTGCTGCGCCGTGGCGAGTTCGCGGTCACGACCGAACTCAACCCGCCGGACAGCGCCAATCCGGAAGACGTCTATGAGCGGGCCGCGATCTTCGACGGCTGGGTGGACGGCATCAACGCGGTCGATGCGTCGGGCGCCAATTGCCACATGTCCTCCGTCGGCATCTGCGCGCTGCTCACCCGCATGGGCTATGCACCGATCATGCAGATCGCCTGCCGCGACAAGAACCGCATCGCCATCCAGGGCGACGTTCTCGGCGGTGCCGCCATGGGCGTCACGAACATGATGTGCCTGACCGGCGACGGCGTGCAGGCCGGCGACCAGCCGGGCGCAAAACCCGTTTTCGACCTCGATTGCATGTCGCTTCTCGAAACCGTGCGCATCATGCGCGACAACGGAAAATTCCTGTCCGGCCGCAAGCTGACGACGCCGCCGAAGGTCTTCCTTGGTGCCGCGATCAATCCTTTCGCGCCACCCTACGATTTCCGTCCCTACCGCCTTGGCAAGAAGATCGAGGCCGGCGCTCAGTTCGTGCAGAGCCAGTATTGCTTCGACGTGCCGATGTTCCGGGAATACATGAAGAAGGTGCGCGATCTCGGCCTGCACGAAAAATGCTTCATCCTCGTCGGCGTCGGCCCCATGGCATCCGCCAAGACGGCCAAATGGATCCGCTCCAACGTACCGGGCATCCACATTCCCGATTCCGTCATCACTCGCCTTGAAGGCGCGCAGGACCAGAAGAAGGAAGGCAAGCAACTCTGCATCGACATCATCAACGAGGTGAAAGAGATCGAGGGTGTGTCCGGCATTCACGTCATGGCCTATCGGCAGGAAGAATATGTCGCAGAGATCGTGCATGATTCCGGCGTGCTGAAGGGCCGCCAGCCCTGGAAGCGCGAGGCCAACCCGGTCGACCAGCTTGTGGCCGAGCGCATCGAGAGAACCCGCGAAGGCGTCGAACAGAACCAGCAGCAGATGGCAGAAAAAGCCGCTCATCAACCCCATTGACCGCGTGCCGGCCACCGGCCGACCGTCGCTTGTAACACCGGAAATCGCGCGCTAGACGTGGTCGAGCGCCCCGCCACAGAGGACACTAAATGACACGCACCATCGTCGCCTCGGCCACCCGCGAAATCATCATCGGTTTCGACCAGCCCTTCTGCGTCATCGGCGAACGCATCAACCCGACCGGCCGCAAGAAGCTGGCCGCCGAGATGATCGAAGGCAACTTCGACACCGTCATCAAGGACGCGCTGGAACAGGTCGCCGCCGGTGCGACGATGCTTGATGTCAATGCGGGCGTCACGTCGGTCAACCCGAACGAAACCGAGCCGGGCCTGCTCGTCAAGACGATGGAAATCGTGCAGGGGCTCGTTGATGTACCGCTGTCGATCGACAGCTCGGTCACCGCCGCCATCGAGGCTGCGCTGAAGGTCGCCAAGGGCCGGCCCCTAGTCAACTCGGTGACCGGCGAGGAAGAAAAGCTCGAAGCCATCCTGCCGCTCTGCAAGAAATACGACGTTCCGGTCGTTGCGATCTCCAACGACGAGACCGGTATTTCGATGGATCCGGACGTGCGCTTTGCCGTTGCCAAGAAGATCGTCGAGCGTGCCATGGATTATGGTATCAAGCCGCACGACATCGTCGTCGACCCGCTGGTCATGCCGATCGGCGCGCTGGGTGACGCCGGCCGCCAGGTCTTTGCGCTGCTCTATCGCCTGCGCAACGAGCTGAAGGTCAACACGACCTGCGGCCTTTCCAACATCTCCTTCGGCCTGCCGCACCGCCACGGCATCAATGCTGGCTTCATTCCGATGGTCATCGGCGCTGGCATGACGTCGGCCATCATGAACCCCTGCCGTCCGCAGGAAATGGAAGCGGTGCGTGCCGCCAACGTGCTCAACGGCACCGACGCGAATTGCTCGACCTGGATCAAGACCTATCGTGACCACAAGCCGGCCGAAGGCGGCCATGTTGCAGTCGCGGCACCGTCCACGGGTGCAGCAGGCGGTGGTCGTCGCGGCGGCCGTGCAGGGCGCACGGGCTCCAGCGCGGCACCAGAATAAGATGGCGGGCGGGCGGCAGTTTCGTCGCGATGCCTTCAGCCTCTGGCTGGAGGCACCGCTTGTCATCGCCATGCGTTGCCATGAAATGCAGATGGCGGCGCTGACCGGGTCGACCCAGAACACTGCCGAGATGACCAAAATGGTCACCGAAAAGATGGCCGCCGCGACGGAGAGTGTCGTGGCGGCCAATTTTGCTGTTGCAAAGGCCGTGATGATGGCGGCATCGCCGTCGGCAACGGCCCGCGCCGTGTCAGAAGCCGCCATCAAGCCCTATGGCAAGCGCGTGCGCCGGAACGTGCGGCGGCTCGCTGCCAAGAAGGGCTGACGGGCGGTTTCGCGCCCCACAGGAAAGTACGATCGATGCGCTACGAAGGTGAGAACGAGACCAACATGACCGAAGCTTCGGTAAAAGAACCACTGGTCCTCTTCATGCCATCGGGCAAGCGCGGCCGCTTCCCGGTCGGTACCCCCGTGCTCGACGCCGCGCGCAAGCTCGGCGTCTATGTCGAGAGCGTGTGCGGTGGGCGCGCGACCTGCGGGCGCTGTCAGATCGAAGTGCAGGAAGGCAATTTCGCCAAGCACAAGATCGTCTCCTCGCTCGACCACATCTCGGAAAAAGGTCCGAAGGAAGAGCGCTACGAAAAGATCCGCGGCCTGCCGGATGGTCGCCGTCTCTCCTGTTCCGCCCTCATCCTCGGCGATCTCGTCGTGGATGTGCCGCAGGATACCGTCATCAACGCGCAGGTCGTGCGCAAGGCCGCGACGGACCGCGTCATCGAACGCAACGCCGCCGTCCAGCTCTGCTATGTCGAGGTGGACGAGCCCGACATGCACAAGCCGCTCGGCGATCTCGATCGCCTGAAGGTGATGCTGGAAAAGGACTGGGGCTGGAAGGACCTGCTGGTCGCGCCACACCTCATCCCACAGGTGCAGTCTGTCCTGCGCAAGGGCAACTGGGGCGTCACCGCCGCCATTCACCGCGACATGGATAGTTCGCGCCCCTTCATCGTCGGCCTGTGGCCGGGCCTCAAGAACGAGGCCTATGGTGTTGCCTGCGACATCGGCTCGACGACGATCGCCATGCATCTCGTCTCGCTGCTGTCGGGCCGCATCGTCGCCTCCTCCGGCACGTCGAACCCGCAGATCCGCTTCGGCGAAGACCTGATGAGCCGCGTTTCCTACGTCATGATGAACCCGGATGGCCGGGAAGCCATGACCAAGGCGGTGCGCGAAGCCGTCAACAACCTGATCGGCAAGGTCTGCGACGAAGGTCAGGTCGACCGGCACGACATTCTCGATATGGTGTTCGTCGCCAACCCGATCATGCACCACCTGTTCCTGGGCATCGATCCGACGGAACTCGGCCAGGCGCCCTTTGCACTCGCCGTCTCCGGCGCGCTGCAATATTGGGCGCATGAGCTGGACATCGACGTCAACCGCGGCGCGCGGCTCTATACGCTGCCCTGCATTGCCGGCCATGTCGGCGCGGATGCGGCGGGTGCAACGCTCGCCGAAGGCCCCTACCGGCAGGATCGCATGATGCTGCTGGTCGACGTCGGCACCAATGCGGAAATCGTGCTCGGCAACCGCCAGCGCGTCGTCGCCGCTTCTTCACCGACCGGCCCGGCCTTCGAGGGCGCGGAAATCTCCTCCGGCCAGCGCGCCGCCCCGGGCGCCATCGAGCGTGTGCGCATCGACGCTGAAACGCTGGAGCCCAAATTCCGCGTCATCGGTGTGGAAAAATGGTCGGACGAAGAGGGCTTTGCCGAAGCTGCGGCAAGCGTCGGTGTGACCGGCATCTGCGGCTCGGCCATCATCGAGGTCGTCGCGGAAATGTACCTCTCGGGCATCATCTCCGAGGACGGCGTGGTCGATGGGGCGATGGCGGAGAAGAGCCCGCGCATCCTGCAGAACGGCCGTACCTTCTCCTACCTGCTGCACGACGGCGAACAGCGCATCACCGTGACGCAGAACGACATCCGCGCCATCCAGCTCGCCAAGTCCGCGCTCTATGCCGGCATCAAGCTGCTGATGGAAAAGCAGGGCGTCGACCATGTCGACACCATCCGCTTCGCCGGCGCCTTCGGCTCGTTCATCGATCCGAAATACGCCATGGTACTCGGCCTCATTCCGGATTGCGACCTCAACGAGGTGAAGGCTGTCGGAAACGCCGCCGGCACGGGTGCGCTGATGGCGCTGCTCAATCGCGACCATCGCCGCGAGATCGAAAAGACGGTCAATCACATCGAGAAGATCGAGACCGCGCTGGAGCCGAACTTCCAGCAGCTCTTCGTCAATGCCATGGCGCTGCCGAACAAGGTGGACGCCTTCCCGGAACTCGCCAAGGTCGTGACCCTGCCGGAGCGCAAGGGGCCGTCCGACGATGGCGGCGGAGAAGGTGGCGGACGTCGCAGGCGCCGCAGCCGCGAGTAACACGGGTCGGAGCCGCGGCCCCGGCCGCGGTTACCATACCCGTAAACCAACCCAGCGAATTCCGTTTTGTTGTCGGCGGTTTATCGGCATGGTAGGCGAATAGGGCGAGGCGCTCACGCGTTGACACGATATCGCTCGCCATCCCTCCAGCGCACGAAAGCCCGCTCCATGTCCCTTGCCCACCTTGCCACAGCCGGCCTCTTTCTCCTTGTCGCCAGCGGTACCGCGTGGGCGCAGGAAGACTACCCCTTTACCGGAGAATGGGAATGCGACGGCGCGCCCTTCGTCTTCACCTCCACGGTGTACAGCATCGGGGACGACAGTTATGACATCCAGGAGGTCCAGGAAGGCTCGGACGGCTCCTATTCGCTGTTCCTGTCAGACGAGGTCTACATCACCCTTTCGGAGATCACCTCGGACACGCTGGATTTTTCCTCGTCCGAGAGCAACCGGACCATGAACTGCCGCAGATATTGAAGCGCAAAAAACAACGAAAGACTTTTCCATGACGAAAGCCCGCCTGCTCGCCCTCGCCCTCTCCCTGGCCATCTCCTCCCCCACTCTCGCCGACACCTATGCGGCGATCAGCAACACGGCAATGTCGATCACCGGAGACATCGAGTTCGACGATTTCGGCATCACCTTCGAAAACGGCGAGCAGATCACCTTCGACGAGCTTCTCGGCGATACGTTCATGGTGGGTGGTGAAAGGGTGAATGGCTCGGTCTACAGCATTGCCGAGCCGAAAGATCCGGTTCTTCTCAACGGTAACCGGCTGTGCGGCCAGCCCGTGACCTACGTCGCCTCATGGGGTGACGCCGACACCACGACGGTCGCCGTATTCGCGACGGACGATGTGCCGAAAAGCGACGCGGAAATGTGCGCGTCCTACTCCTACGAATAAGGCAGGAAAGGCCGGGCTTGCGCCCGGCCTTCGATTTCAGCAGGCGACCTGCAGCATGTCCATCGGACGGCGTTCGATGCGGGCGAAGGCGGCGCGGATATAGTCCGCCACGGCCAGCGCCGGCGTATCGGCCTCCTCGTTGACGACGAGGCCGATGAGATAGTGGCCGAGGTCTGGCAATCCATCCTTCTCGCCGAGCGCCACCATGTCGTCGCCGACAAGGAAGCGCGCGAGCGGCGCGACGGCAAGGTCGGCGCGGATCGCGGCGCGTTGGCCCATATGGTGGGCGCAGAAGTAAGCCACGCGGAAATCACGGCCGGAACGGCTCAATTGCTCGAGAGCCCGCGCCCGCCAGATGCAGCCCTCTTCCCAGACGGACACCGGAAGCGGGTTTTTCAGATGCGCATTGCCGCAGTTCTTGCCGGCCCAAACCAGCTGTTCCTTCAACAGGATTTCACCCGGAATCGGGATCGTGCCGTCGGTCGCATTGAAGATGGCAAGGTCGAGCCGGCGTTCGGCAACGGCGCGACGCAGGCTGCTGCTCGTCTCGATCGAGACATTGACCGCGATCGACGGATAGGTATCGGCAAACCGCCGCAACACTTCCGGCAGGATAAGCTCGCCGACGTCATCCGGCGCACCGAGCCGCACCACGCCATTCATTTCCGGCATCATGAAGCGTGACACCGCTTCGTTGCTCAGCGCAATCAGCCGGCGTGCATAGGACAGCAGCACCTCGCCGTGATGGGTCAATACGACCGAGCGCGCATCGCGACGGAACAGCGAGCAACCGAGCAGCTCTTCCAGCTTCTTGATCTGCATGGAGACGGCGGACGGCGTTCGATGCACTGTCTCGGCGGCCGTGGTGAAATTACCGGTCTCTGCAATCGCCACGAAAGTTTTCAGGATATCGAGCTCCAGCAGGGGGAGCGTCTGGCGCATCAGCAGGTTCATGCTTGCCTCCATGGATCAGAATTTCTGAAGCATAACGTCACTTCATTTCGTTTGATTGAAAACCGAGATGGGCGGATAGTCAACCTATAGAAACAACGAAGGAAAGGAAAAACGCCATGAAAACGCAAAAAACGTACACAGACGGCGCCGATCTCGCTGTTCGTGCCCGCGGAAACGGATTCTACTACGCAATACGGCGCTTCGTGGGCGACGCCGTCGAGGCCCGCCGCAGACGCAATGCGATCCGCCATACGGCTGAAGAACTGGCGCTGCTGCCAGACTATCTGAAGCAGGATATCAACTGGCCTGCCATCACAAACCATGAAGTACGCTGATCTATCCAATCAAATATATTCGTTTGATTGATGCATGAGGTTGCGGCATAGTCACCATCAAGGTCGCGACCTTTCGAAACCTCCCAAGCTCGAAAGGAACCCTGAAAATGGCAATAGCATTGGAACATCGTCCGGTACGGCGTGCGTCGAGCACCCGCGATGCCGGCAGCCTGTCACATTTCCTGCGTGAAGTCGTCGAACGGATCGTATCCGCCTGGCAGCGCCGTCGCGTCGAGCGCGAGCAGGAAAGCATGCCCTACGATCTTCGCAAGGACATCGGCTATCGCTCGTGGGACAAGACCACACGATGATGGACGACTGTTGCGGCAATCCGCCGAAAGATGACGACGCCAAACACCGCCGGAGCTGACCTTCAAAAGTCTCTCCGGCGGTTTTGTTTTACGGGTGGATGATCGGCACGTTCGGTGCTGCGGTTTCCGGCAGCACGCCCGTCAGCCGTGGATCGTCGAAGACTTCGATCTGGCGCTTCACCGGCGTGAATCCCGAGCGGATATAGAACCCCAAAGCCTGCGTCGAATCGAGCGTGCAGGTATGCACCCAGAAGCGCTGAATGGGCGCATGCCCCTGTCGCGACCAGGCCTGCGTGATCGCCCGGTTCATCAGCCACCGCCCCGTGCCATTGCCGATCGTTGCGGGCGTCAGGCCGAAGAAGGCGAGTTCGCAGGTCCCCTCCTCCCGGAAATCAAGTTCCAGCAGCCCCTCTGCCCGCCCATCCTTCATCACGGCATAGACCTCGACGTCGGGGTGATGGAGGATCGCGGCGAGGTCCTCTCCAGCCATGGCAAGGCGCGAGGCCCAAAGCCATTCGGTACCGATGCGGCTGTAGAGGTCGCGATACCAGGCGATATCCGGCCGCTCGATACGCTCCAGGGTGATGCCGGGCTGCTCAGGGTCGCTGCGCCCGGCCGGCGGCGCCTGCATTTCGAGGCAGGTCACTACGGCGGCAAGCTTTCCCGCGGGCACGTCCGAATATCCGTCTGGCAGCATCTTTTCACCCCTCTGAAACTCGCCTCGTATTTGGCCGGAGCGCTCCTCATTGTCAAACCGGAACGGCTCGGCGACAGCGGCCGGATTGGGCCTGTCGCAATCGGACAACGCATCCGGCGGGGTCGCAAATGTGCAAGTGCGAACAAAATGTCATAATTCCGCCCGAACGCCCTGACATTTCGGCGATACGCGACGCAGCGCAGTCGTAACCATCCTCTTCTGTGTCGCAAAAATGCTAGCACGGCCGCCGTTCTCCCTGCGACCATTGCGACATCGCGCCTCCAGCATGGACACTCCGATGAACAAGCAGAACGTCAAGAAGCGCTCCCTGGTTTTTTTCCTCGTGCCCAACTTCTCCATGCTGCCCTTCTCGGCGGCGATCGAGACCTTGCGCATCGCCAACCGCATGCTCGGCTATGAGGCCTATACCTGGCGCCTCTCATCGACGGACGGCCAGCAGGTGCTCTCCTCCAGCGGCATCGGCATCGAAGTGAACTCGTCGCTTGCCGACGAGCGCAAGTATCTCGGCGGCGAGAACCGTCCCTCCATGGTGCTGGTCTGTTCCGGCATCTATGTCGAGGATTTCTCCAACAAGTCGGTTAATGCATGGCTGCGCGAGGTGTACAATCGCGGTCTTGCAGTCGGCTCGCTCTGTACCGGCGCCCATGTGCTCGCCCAGGCGGGCCTGCTTGCGGGCAAGCGCTGCGCCATCCACTGGGAAAACCTGCCGGGTTTTGCCGAGGCCTTCCCCCAGGCCGACGTCTACGCCGACCTCTACGAAATCGACGGCAACATCTACACCTGCGCCGGCGGCACCGCCTCGCTCGACATGATGCTGAACCTGATCGATCAGGATTTTGGCGAAAACCTCGTCAACCGCGTCTGCGAGCAGGCGCTGACCGACCGCGTGCGCGGCCCGCATGACCGCCAGCGCCTGCCCTTGCGCGCCCGTCTTGGCGTGCAGAACGCCAAGGTGCTGTCGATCATTGAACTGATGGAGAAAAACCTCTCCGAGCCGCTTTCCCTGCTGGAGATCGCCGACGACGCCGACCTGTCGCGCCGCCAGATCGAGCGCCTGTTCCGCCAGGAAATGGGCCGCTCACCCGCACGCTACTACCTTGAAATCCGGCTCGACCGCGCGCGCCACCTGCTCGTTCAGTCCTCCATGCCGGTGGTGGAAGTGGCCGTCGCCTGCGGCTTCGTATCCGCTTCGCACTTCTCCAAGTGTTACCGCGAACTCTACAACCGCTCGCCCCAGCAGGAGCGCGCCGAGCGCAAGCTGACGCTTTCGGCCATCGCACGCTGATCGAAGAGAAAAGAAGACGAGAAATCCCCGTCCCTATGGCGGGGATTTTAGCTTGCGAGTGCGTTCATCAGGGAAAGCTCGGAGAAGACCCGGTTCCGGCCCGCGTGTTTGGCCATGTAGAGGAACTGGTCCGCCGCGTTCAGATAGTTGTCGAAGGTTTCTCGGCCGGAAATGGCTGCGAGACCCGCCGAAACCGTGATCGTCACGGCCTCGCCGTCCGCATCGATCGGCTGGGCCGCCAGTTCGAGACGCAGCCGCTCGCAATAGTCCAGCGCCTCTTCCAGCCCCAAACCACTGAAGATGATTCCGAACTCCTCGCCCCCGAGGCGGGCGAGCAAGTGCCGGTCGTTGATCCGGTGCTTCAGCCGGCGCGAGACGGCCTTCAGCACGATGTCGCCGACCTCATGGCCGTAGGTGTCGTTGAGCCGCTTGAAATGATCGATATCGAGGATGGCAATCGATGCAAGCTCGCCACGCCGAAGCGCCTGGTCGACAAGACGTGGACCGGTCTCGAAGAAGTAGCGGCGGTTATAGATATCCGTGAGATAGTCCCGCGCGGCAATGCGGTGCAGCGACTGAACGCGCTTCTGGATTGCTGCAACATGGAAGACGCGGCTGTTGAACTCTTCGACGAGGAAGGGTTTCTGGATATATTCATCACCACCGGCCCGCAGGAAGCGCGCCGCAACCATGCGGTCTTCCGATTTGCACAGACCGACCACCCGGACGGCATCGTCGCCATGCCTCTGGCGGATCTCGCCAAGCAGGGTAAAGCCATCCATGTCGGCTAGGTCGAGGTCTGCGACCACCATGTCGATATCGCCGCGGGCATCGAGAACGTCGAGGGCGGCAGCACCACTTTCAACGGCGATGATCTGAAAGCGCTGCTTGGCAATCAGGCTCACCTGCCGCTGCAGGCTCTCCGGATCCGAATCGACGACGAGCACCTGGGTCTTGCCGCTGGTCAGGATACGATCGACAGCGAGAACGAGTTGTTGGATCGCCGCCGGGTTGTCCTTGACGACATAGTCGAGCACATTCTTGGCGAGGATCTGGTCACGGGTGGCATCGCTGAAGGAGCCGGTGAAGACCAGCGGCGCAATACCCTTGGAAATCACGTAATCCAGCGCCTCGCAATTCGGCGCGTCGGGCAGGTTCAGGTCGAGAACGGCAAGCGCGAATTCAGGCGCCTCCCCCTGGAGCGTGCCCCGCAATGCGGCCATGCTGGAGCAATGCGTGACGCTGAGGCCGAGCTCCTTCTCCAGCCGGTACTTGAGTGCCGTGGAGAACATGCGCGAATCTTCCACGAGCAACACCTGCTGCCCCGAATGGCGCAGAAATGCAGGTCCTCGCTGCGGATTTGAATCCACTCCCACGTCGTCCAGTACCCTAGATGAAGTTCCGTCTGGCAAGCATTACAAACCACTGGTTTTACCAAGTGGTTAATACGCGGACAAATATCTCACGCTACGTAAGGGACATATCCGGGTGAGTTGCAGAAGTCCCGGGAATTTCAGGCCGATAGCCGTTTCTGGGCCGTCTTGATCTGGGTCAGCGTGTCCAGATTCTGGTTCACGCGGCAGTAGAATTCCTCGTCGATGAACGGCCGCATGATGAAGTCGTTTCCGCCCGCCTTGAGGAAGCGCGCGGACAACAGACGGTCCGTGGACGAGGACACGCCGATGATGCGCAACTGGTGCGATCCGATGGAGCCGCGGATGCGCCGCGTCAATTCGAAACCATCGATATCCGGCATGTTGTAGTCGGTGATCATCAGGCCGATATCCGGGTTGGCCTTCAGCAGCGCCAATGCGCTGGCGCCATTGTCGGCAATGCTGACGCGGAAATTGAAACGCTTGAGGCGTGTGGAGAGAAGCGCCCTCGCCGTCGCGCTGTCATCGACGATCAGCACGTGGTGCTGATGATTGGTCAGGAAGCGGCAGACCGACTCTGCCAGCATGTCCACGGCAAAGATATTATCCTTGAGGATGTAGTCGACGATTTCCTTCGAGAGCAGCTGGTCGCGTGTCTTCTCCTGGAATGTGCCGGTAAAGACGATCGTCGGGATGCTGAGGTCGACCAGGTAGTTCAGGGCCTCGCCATTCTCGGCACCGGGAAGATTGATGTTGGAGATCGCAAGTGTGACCTTGTCGGTGGACTTGTCATAGGCAAGTTCCAGATCCTCGAAGCTGCGGCAAATCTCGACATCGATGTCGAAAAGCTCCTTCAGGCGCTTTGAGATCATGGAGGTGAAGACGTTTGAGTCCTCGGCAACCAGAATACGGTGATGCGAAAGAGACGCGCCGGTATACTGCATTCCGGATATGCCGATAAACGCCATGATATGCCTTCGTAAATTAGATATTCCCCAGCCTATCGGTAGCCGGCAACCCTTTGCGAAAGCGTTAAATTTAGAGGGCATGAAAACGCGATACGCGGCGCGGCATCGCACGGCGCCCAGCACGAAAAACGGCGCGGTTTTTCTTCCGCGCCGTTGAACATGTCCTGGGGAAATTACTTGACGGAGGCGGAACCGCCCTGGATTTCGACCTCTTCGCCGCCATTCAGCGCGATACGGTCGCCGTTCGGCAGCGTCACGAAACAGCCGGAGGGGCAGATGGTCTCCGTGGCGCCGGGTTCCAGCGCGACCTCCACGCGGCTACCGTCCTCGACGATGACGAGGACCTGCGTATCGCCATCCTTGTTGGTCACCGAGGCAGCAACGGCAGGAGCGGACAGAACGGCCGACACCACCAGCATCATGATCATTCGCTTCATTTTCGCCCGGCGCCAAGCGCCGCCCCTGTTCACAAGCCCGAAGGAACACTATCGCTCCTCGATCGGATTTGCATCACGTTTTATGCGGGGACGGCTGAATGCAGCGTGAATGCGGCGTTCATGTGCCGGAAATCAGGCGGTTGGCTCGGTGTCCGGCCCCTCGTTGGCCGTCTTGCGGCGCCGGCCAGTGGCGCGGGGGCGCAGCTTCTCCGTCGCCTGGTCGAGCAGGGACGTGATTAGCTCCGCCCCCTCCGGTGAAATCTTGATCGGCACTTCGGGCGCGGCAGGCCCGCCAAGCGGAATTTCCTCCGTGCGGAACCGCTCCAGAATGGCCGACCTCAGTTCCGATTTCACACTGGTGCCGTTGAGGATATCCGCGAGGAAGGCACGGATCTCGAAGTCCAGCGTGCTCGACGAGAACGCCTGGAAGACCACCATGGGCTCCGGATTGCGCAGGAGCCCCTGCTGTGCCCGCACGACCTCCGTCAGGATCTCTTGCACGCGGCGCGGATCGTTGCCGGCGTGAACGCTGAGCGCCACTTCGATACGGCCAAGCTTGTTGCGATGCGTCCAGTTGCCGACCTGACCGTTGATCAGCACGGAGTTCGGCACGATAACCGTCTGGCGCTGGAACGTTTCGATCTCCGTAGCGCGCACGGAAATGCGGCGCACGAAACCTTCCGTCGTGCCGGCCACCACCCAGTCGCCCACCTTGAACGGGCGTTCGGCGAGCAGGATGAGGCCGGAGACAAAGTTCGAGACGATGTTCTGGAGACCGAAACCGATACCGAGCGAAAGGGCACCGGCAACGACCGCCAGGCTGGAAAGGTTGATGCCGGCCGCCGAGAGGCCGATGAGGCCGGCAAGCGCCACGCCCGCATAGCTGACCGCCGTGCGCACGGAATTGCGCACGCCGACATCCACCTGGCTGCGGGCCAGCACATTGCCGTCCACCCACTTCTGAAACCAGCGCGTGACGACAAGGCCGACGACAAACAGCAGGATGCCGACCAGGATGCCAACCAGCGAAATGGTGATGCTGCCGATGCGGATTTCCGTGAAGAAGCGATAGGTCCAGGATTCGATGTCCGCGACCTGGAAGCCCCATTGCAGCAGGATCAGTGGAATGAACAGGACGAAGACCAGCAGATAGATGCTGAGCCCCGCCGCAAGCCCCACCTGATCGAGCGCGACCTGGCCGAGCCCGAAGCGCTCCTCGAGCCGCTTGCCCACCGCCGTCTCGGCAAAGGCGCTCGGGGCCGAAACCGCACGCCCGGAAAGGAAGCCGATATACATCGTGACGATCACAGCACCCGTCACAATGATCTGCGTTGCGATAAACCGCGCCATGCCGACATAGCCGAGCAAGGGCGCGAAGATCAGGACGAGGCCCGTCAGGATCAAAAGCACGAAAATCGACCGCGGCCAGGGCCGGCCCTGCGAATCCGGCGCCTCCCCCTTCGACAATACCGGCTTGATGAAGGCCGTGACGAGCAGCAGCGCGCCGATGATGAGCGAGGCGAAGAAGCTCTTCACGACGGTCAGGACCACAGGCGAGCCCAGGACTTCGCTGATCGTTCCCAGGAAATAATCGGCGCCGTTGACGATCGCCATGCTGCAGATCAGCAGCCACAGAAGCTGGGCTCCGCGGTCGGAAACCCGGACCAGACGCCAATGGCCGTCCCGCGGCGAAAGCACCGCATTGGCAAGCTGCGCCATGAAATAGACCGCGACGACCACCCCGAGCCCAATGGAAATGATCGGCGCGATGTCGGTGCGCAATACCTTGAACGCATCCAGGAAGAAGTAACTGGCCCCGGCAAAGGCGGCCGCGGCCATGGTCGGCAGGACCGTCGACCAGAAGGCGACGGACAGGCGTGTGATGTAGTGCGGCTTGTCTTGCCGCACGCCACGGGTGATGAGTGGGGCAAACAGGCGATAGCTGCCGGAGAGCAGGACGAGCGCCGCCAGCAGCGACAGCGCGACAGCACCAAAGAGCTGCATCCGCTTGAACTTCCAGACGAACTGCATCCACGCCGTCACGGTGCGGCCGAATGTCTGCGTTTCCTCGGCAATCGCGCTGGAGGCCTCCGTGAACAGGTCGGCGTTCACGTCGGTGCGTTTGAGGATCGCCTCGCTGAACAGCTGCCGGCGCATTTCCGTAATGCGGTTGGAAAGCTTCGTGGCTTCGATCGAGAGATTTTCCGCCTCGCCCGTCAGCGCATTGATCTCGTTGCGTTCGGCGGCAAGTTTCTTGCGTTCCGCAACGACGACGTCGGCTTCCGCCGGAGCGCCCTCGCCCGGCGGATCGCCGAGCTCGGCCTGGCGGGCCTTGATTGCCTCCAGTCGGGGGCGTGTCGCGATGGAGATTGACAGGATGGATCGGTTGAGGGCCTCCGCCTCGACCTTCAATTCGACAAGGTGCGCATCGTCGTCCTTGTACCGCTCGACCTGATCGCGGATGGTGTTGAGCTGGCCGCCCGCACGGTCGAGATCGGTGCTCGCCTGCTCAAGCTGGGTCGCCGTCGTATCAGCGGCAGGCGCTGCTGCGGTCTGCGCGGCGACAGGTCCTGCGGCGAACGAGACGATCACCAGCAGGACGAAGAGAAGGCGGGACATTGGCAAAAGGCCATCCTCGTTGGACAGGAACAGACGACGCAGCGAAACCACGCGATTCCGCACCCTTCTAGCCATGATTGCGGCCATTTTAAACCATGCCGCCTGTGCGGCTAGAATCCAGCACCCGGTTTAGCGAGATAGGCCTCTTCCTCCGGCGTCGAAACACGGCCGAGGAAGGCGTTGCGATGCGGGAAGCGACCATATTCGGCGATCACCTCATGGTGGCGGATCGCATAGCCGAGATACATCTCGTCACCATGCGCCTTGAAAAGCTCGACTGAGAGATCCTGGTCGGCAAGCACCTCCGAATGCTCGAACGGCATATAGAAGAAATGCCGGCGGTCGTAGCCCACAAGCCTGTCCGCGCCCGCCTCCACCGCCAGACGCGCCTCGCGCAACGCAATCCAGTCGGTCACAAAGGCCATCGGCGATGCGCGGTACATATTGCGGGGAAACTGGTCGAGCACGATCAGCGCGGCAAGACGCGCCTCGGGGCTCGCACGCCATTCCGGCGTCACCTCGCGGGAGAGTGCCAGATGGGTCGCAGCGAACTGCTCGTGCACGCGCGCATCCAACTCCGACGTCGACTGAAACCAATCCTTCGCGGTCAGCACCTCGCACCAATACCCGACCACCTCCTGCGGTGTCCTGATCCTGCCATCACTCATGCGCGTGAACTCCGTTTGCGTGAGTCGAGATATGGCGACACCCGACAGCATGGCAAGGGGAAACATCACGGGCGACAATCTCAGCCGTCGCCAACCAGGTTTTGTATGCTCGCTGAAAACCCGGACGTTCGTCGTGGTTTTCGACCGTCATCCAAGGCGGAAAGCCGAGTTCCCTCCCCTCGTTTCTCCCCGCAGCTCCCATCATTCGTAAACTGGCGCCGTTGTTTCGAACGCCCACTCCCGGGCCAAGAGACGACATGGGCAACAGCCGCAAATTGGAGAAAAGCATGCCAGCCTACATTGAAACCGTAGCAACACGCACAGCGTTGAAGGCGCTCGACACCACGAGCATCAAAGCTGTGCTCCTTATGGAAGGCGCCATCGCCAGCGATGGCCGAATGGGGACATTCGTCTGGAAAGACGGAGATTATTCCGCCCAGGTCACGGCCGATCCGCAGGAAGGCTTTTTATCGAGGCTGGAGCCGTAACCAGCAACAATGGCGCATGGATACGCCAGTTCGAAGGCGAGCCGCATATCGGCATGTGGGGTGCCACGATCTCGTCCGCAGACAACAAAACCGCGATTCAAGCCGCAATCGATTGTATCTCCACAATCTATCCAACGCGTGCGAGGACGCTTCGCATCCCACAGGGCGCTTACAACTTCAGCTCCCTCTCGATTCCGGTGACAGCCACCGGCTTTTCTCTCGTCGGGGAAAACTTCTGGAATTGCCATCTCCATTGCACGGACGTGACGGCGACGCCCGCGATTAGCGTTCTGTGCCAAGAATTCAAAATGATGGGCATCGGCCTCGATTCCGACGTCTCTTATACAAGTGTCGAAAAGGTCGGCATCAAGCTCGACAAGGGGTCTTCGGAGACGCTTGATGTCGATGCCGTCATTTCCGAATGCCGCATTAACACGTTCTGGAATGCCGTCGATCACAACGGCCGCGGCCTGATTTTCCGCGACAACATCGTGTCACAGGTCCAGAACGGGGTGAATCTCCGTTGGCCGAACTGGGATAGCTATTGCCCGAACTGGATTAATATCAGTGGCGTTACCGTCACGCGCTCGGGCAACGTTATCACAGCGATCACGCCTCCGGCCGATATCCCCGGTACTTTCAGCTACCCGCCAACGATCTATATCCGCGAAGGCGGCGGCTCGGGCGCTACCGCGACGGCTCTGCTGACCGGCAATAAAATTACGGGCTTCACCGTAACGAACGGCGGAAGTGGCTACACGTCCACACCGATCATCTCCCGAATCGAGCCCGTACAGGCGCATGATGGCGGCTGGCGCGGCATCATCATCGTGAACAATCGATTCCATACACTGAACTATGCGGCGATCGCCAATATCGGCCCGAACCGGCACCTTTTGAATGGACTTGTCGCCACTGACAATCTCCTCGACATCGGTCGCCGCCTCTACTACGGCCACCTCGGCACCGGCGCCCTTATCGATGGCGGCGTCGTTCAGGAAACCCGAACCGAAATTCTGGAACTAACGGGCGGCTCCAACTTTATCGTTTCGAATATCACCGGCGGCGGTACCGGCCCGAATGAAGAGCTCACGCCGACAAACCTTGTCAAGCTGAGTGGCATCTTCCGCGGCGGGCGTTTTTCCAATTTCGCCTTGGCAAACAGCGAGGGCGATGCCGTGACTGCGGCTGCGAATTCACAGTTGCTCGGCGTCACCTTCGACGGTTTCACATTTGATGGGATCGGTTTCGTCACGCCGGCCAGCAAATCGTGTTTCGATTTCGACAGCGCCAACAGCGATATCGAAATTCTCAACACCAAGCTCATCGCAACGGCAAACCGCGAGTCTTTCGCCAGGAACAAACAGGAAACAAATGCTGTCAGGCTGGTGAACCCAACGCGGGTCGGCGCAAACACCACACCCTACTTCAGCGGCAGTGCTGCATCGGCGGAAAACTGCACTGTCGACAGGCCTCGCAGCTACACTCCGGTGTTTACGTATAACACCAACGTTGCAAGTACCACGGCGTCTTCCATGGACTGGGTGCCCGTGGGCGACAACATGATCCATGTGTCGGGACGCATCATTGCGCAGGCGTCGGCAGCAGGGTCTGCGATACTGGAGATTTCGCTTCCGAAGACCTCGAACTTCACCGACCAGAATCAGGCGGCAGGTTCATTCATCTGCGCGACAACCGGAAAGAATGTCGCCGGCGCGGTCCTGGCAAACATCGCCAACGATCGCTTTGAGGTTCGGTGGACGGCTCCGGATACGTCATCCGTAAGCTTCAGCTTCTCGGCAATCTATCGCGTCGCCTGACGCTCAGATCAACACGTTTCAGCTCGTCGCATCTCTTGTGCGGCGAGCTTCACCAAGCTTTGAAGCGAGATATCGTAACCTGCAACGTCAACCTCCCCTTCGGGGAAGTCTTTGTTTAATCAGCGGAATAAGGAAGTTTTGGTGGGTGATCACGGGCTCGAACCGTGGACCCGCTGATTAAGAGTCAGCTGCTCTACCAACTGAGCTAATCACCCACACACAACCGTTTCAGCGGTCTGGAGGGGCGTATAAAGGCCTTCGCCAGGGTTGTCCATACCGCACCCGGAAAAAAGTGCGCCGGCGCATGATTTTCTTTTGCAGCGCAAAACAAGTGTCACAAATCCAGCAGTCCGGAGGCAATGCGCACGGCCTCGCCGCCGATGCGCGCGCTGGCGATCGCGCCCCCGGACACATCGAGATGCAGGTGAATATGAGACGGGCGGCCCATTTCGACACCCTGTTCAATGAGATACGGATGGTGGCCATCTACCAGCTCGTCGAAAAAATGGATGGCGCCCGACAGGGCGGCGACCGCAGCCCCCGTCGCCGGGTCTTCGACTATGCCCATGTCGGGCGCGAACATGCGCGTATGGAAACGGGCATTGTGGTTCACCCCGCCGCGACAATAGAGATAGGCAGAGGCAAGCCGCCCCTCGGCAAAGGGTGCGCAGCGCTCCCAGAGTGTCGGATCGAACTCCACGGCGATTGCGGCCGCAAGGTCATGCACCGGGATCATCACGAATGCGACGCCGGCGCTCCAGAGCGAAGGCACGTGGTTCTCGAAACCGATCTGGCCCGGTTTCAGGCTGAAGGCATCGGCGAGCGCCTGCCGGTCGAAGTTCGCATCGAGGCGGGTGGATTTGCGCGGCACGTCGAATTCGGCAAAGGCCGCGTTGCGGTCGCCGAGCCGCACGGCACAGCGCACCGGCCCGACATTCTCCTCGAGCACGCTTACCAGGTCGCGCGGCCCTGCCCTCTCGCTTTCGCCCGCTTCGGCGATGGCGATCGCCGCCCCCACCGTCGGATGGCCGGCAAAAGGCAGTTCGCGGCCGGGCGTGAAGATGCGCAGGCGTGCGCTGTGTGCCTGGTTTTCAGGCGTCTTCACGAAGACGGTTTCGGAGAGATTGAATTCGCCGGCAATGCGCTGCATCGCGCTGTCGTCGAGATCGTCGGCATTGAAGACCACGGCCAGCGGATTGCCGGCAAGCCGCGTATCGGTGAAGACGTCATAGATGGCGTAGCGACGAGGCAAGGTATTCTCCGTGTTCAATTTTACCGCGATGCGTTCTCCTAAACGTGCCCGAGCCCTCCGCCGTGGGCAAGCGGAAATGACACGCTGAAATGCTAGAGATCGAGCGTCATGACCACCGGGCAATGGTCGGACGCCTTCGGCCGGTCCCAGCCGACGCGCGGATAGCGCTCCACCTCCTGCCCCGGAGGAAAGATCGTGCGGAAGGGTTGGCCGGCGCGAATGATTTCAGGGACGTGCTTTGCATTGCGCTCGGCCAGCGACGGCGACAGCCAGATGTAATCGAGCTGGCACAGATGGCGCTCCTCCGGCCCGCGGCTGTGGTAGAGCGTCCAGCGATCCTCGACCGGCCGACGCAGCACCGGATTGACCGCGAAACCATCGGCGCTGAAGACATCGAGCGCGCTGACCTCCTCATCCTTGGGCACGAAACGGTAGCCGTTGCGCCGGTCTCCTTCGATCGCCAGCTTCGCCTGATAGTCGTTCATGTCGCCACAGATCGCGAAGGCCTTGTCCGCCGTCTTCCCGGCGCCAAACCGGTTTTCGATGATCCGCCGCACCGCCCGGGCTTCCGCCATGCGCACCGGCATGGTCGACTGGCGGCCATCCATGCCCTCCCGTCCCGGCCCCATCGATTTGAAATGCACGACATAGAGCGTCAGCGGCCGGCCGCCGATGCGCAGGTCCATCTCCAGGCAATCGCGTTTGAAAATCCTGTCGTCCGGCTTGAGCCCCTGCCCGAGGTCCGGCGTGTGGAGATCGAAATCGCGATAGGTGACGGCGGCATGGCTGCGGATATCGACGCATTCGATACGCTGGCCGTCGCGCGTCTCCTCGCGCATCAGCACCGAAACGTCGATGCCGCGGCTGTCATTGCCCTCGATCAGGTACTTCTGGCGGTAGCCGTTGCCGACCATGCGGAAGAGATAGCCGTATTCGAAGGCCTGCAACGCCGCCATGTTGTCGGTTTCCTGCAGGCAGAGGATATCGGCATCCGCATCGGCAATGGCGAGCGCCGAATGCTGGCGGGCATCGTCGGTATAGGCAATGGCACGCGCCTCCTCCAGTCGCTGGTATTCCGCCTCGTTGCGGATGTCGAACAGGCGCAGCACACGATCCTGGCGAACCTGGTTGCGGAAACCCGTGAAGTCGAAACGGGTCATGAGGTTTTCGATGTTGAATGTGGCGAGGCGTAGTGACATGAGGTCCTTCCGGGTATGCCGGCGAAGTGTAACCGGCTGCCCGGCAATGGAAAGCGCCTTTTCGTGGTGACGCGCGCCCTGCCGGAATAAACCGGCTTGCAACGCCGTTACCCAGCACGGATGATGCGCATTCCGGTGGCAGACGGAGGGAACGCTCATGGGACGTCTATCCAGCACGATACGTGCCTTGCTGGCGGCCTGGTTGGGCCTCCTGCTGCTCGCCGGCCTGCCCGTCCGCGCAGCCGAGAACTATATCACTGCACCGGGTGAAGCCGCTCGGGCGGTCGAGCGCATTGTCGGGGAACTCGGCCGGACGCCGGCAGTGCACACGATCCGAATCACCGACAAGTCGGTTTCCGTGCTGCTCGGCGGGTCACGGCCGGGCGACGTGGAGGAATGGCAGGTCCGGCAGGCATCGCGCCTCATCTTCTTCGAAACCGAGGTCGTGGCCGGCCCCGCCGCACGCCCGGCGCCGGCCATGGTGGACGATGTTGCCAGCGGCCTGTTCTCTCTCGACGCAATCCCCCTCGACAAGACCGATGATGTTGCAAGCCGCGCCGCGGCCTATGCCAAGCTGGAAGGCGGCGGAAGCGTCCAGTCGATCGAAATCGCGAGGCGCGTCAGCCTGCTGCCGACACCGTCCTACGGCGATATCCGCTGGTCGATCTATGTCGCCTCGCCGCGGGAAAGTGCCACGGTCTATGCGGATGCGCAGGGCACGATCATCGGCGGCGATCTGTCCAACACCGCGCGCGCCCGGACCATGCATTTCATCAACGATGAAGATTGGCCCAAGGAAGCGGCGATCGAAAGCCTGACCGGCGTCATCAGCGGCAAACCGATCATCCGGGACATCACGATCTACCCGAAATCCGTGCAGGTGAAGGCCGACCATCCGTCGCTCAAGGAGACCACCGTCGGCTATTCGTGGGATATATCCGGCGTGACGCGCTCGCCGATCGCCTCGCCGATGTTTCCCGGTACTGCGGCGGAACCGGCCTTTTCGCTTGCCGATGTCGATCTCTGGCAATTGGGGAAAATCCGGGATGCCGCGAAAAAGGCCTGGGGCAACGACAAGTCGACAATGAACTACATGATGCTTCGGCTTTTCTCCGGCGGTCCCGGCAAGCCTGAACTGCGCTGGACCGTTCACTTCACGGATTGGACGCAATCCGGGGAGATAGCGTTGTTTTCCAACAGCGGAACGATCGAGTTGACGACCGACGGTACGGTGCGTGCCGCCAACCTTCCTGCCGCACGCCAGCCGAAGCGCAACTGGCTCGATCCGAAGACGACACACGACACCCTCGCCGTGATCAGCGAGCAGTTCGGCAAGAACGCGCGGTTCGCCGAACTCAGCATCAGTCATGATTCGATGCAGATCCTCGCCGAAGTGCCGGATGCACCGGGCAAGATGCGCAGCTATACCGCCAACGACCGTGGCATCACCGCCATGACGATGATGATGCCCTGGGATTCGGAGTTCCGCCCGGAGCGGCTCTACCGAATGGGCGACCTCTCCTTCTTCTCTGCCGAAAAACTCAACGAACTGACGGCGCGAACCTTCTCACGGCTGCAGGTCGGTTCGGAGATGGCGTTGTCGCGCTACACCTTCTCGGTCGGCCAGTTGATGACCCCGGACGGCAGCTTCATGGTGCCCTCGCCAGATGGCAAGGTGACGCTGGAAATCCGCCTCGAAAGCCCGGACGGCTGGAAGGGTGGTCGCGTGACCTATTCCTCGACGGGCGAGGAAATCGACATCGTGATGCCGTAGGTTAGAGCGTGGTGAGCAACAGGCTGGTTTCGGATTTCGAGACGCCATCCATGGCGCGTACCCCGCGCAGCACCCGCTCGAACTCGACCAGGTTATCAGCCTGAATCTCGGCAATAAGGTCCCAGGCGCCGTTCGTCGTGTGCAGCGCACGGATTTCGGGAATGCCGCGCAACGCCTTTATGGCGGAGAGCGTCTTCTGGCCGGTGATCTCGATCAACATGACGGCGCGAACGGCATGCGGATCGTCGGCAGCCGTCACCCGCACGGTAAAGCCGGCGATGACGCCGTCGCGCGTCAGCCGCTCGATGCGGTTCTGCACCGTGCCGCGCGAGACGTTCAATTCGGCAGCCAATGCAGAGAGCGAAGCACGGCCATCCTTGCGAAGGAGGGCGAGGAGTTTTCGGTCGATCGTATCCATAGCAAGTACCAGAGTGCCAGTTCGTGATGACGAAACAGCAATTCAGATAGCGATTTTCTCAAAATATTGCCATTTCGCTTGCCGTTCTCCTTGGCTAGCCTAGCAGCAATCTCGACGCAACCGCTTCCGACAGGCCGATCCCCATGACCGACGAAACCACGCTCCACACCGCAGCCTCACGCGCCAAAAACCTCTCGCTGCTGATGACCCGCTGGCCGAGCGTGACCGGTTCACCGGACGAAGCCAGCTTCTCCGAAAAGCTGCGGGCGCATCTCGCCGAAACACCCTATTTCCAGCGCCATCCCCAGCAGCTTTTTACCGTGGACAGCCACGGTGAGCCGATGACGCAGAACGTCGTCGCTCTGGTGCGCGGCAGCGGGCGGCGCACGGTGGTGCTGGCCGGCCATTTCGACACCGTCTCCATTGCCAATTACGGCACGCTTGCGCCGCTCGCCTGCGATCCGGAACCGTTGACGGAAGCCCTTATGAAGGAACTCCGCAGCCGTCCGCTGAACGGCGCGGAGACGAAGGCCCTCAAGGATTTCGAGAGCGGCGATTTCATCGCCGGGCGCGGTCTGCTCGACATGAAGAGCGGCCTTGCCGCCGGCATCGCGGTGCTGGAGCGTTTCGCCGGGCTGGAGGCGCCGGAGGGCAATATCCTGTTCGTCGCGACGCCGGACGAGGAAAACCGCTCGCGCGGCATGCGCAGCCTGCGCAATGCGCTGCCGGAGATCGCCCGTCGCTTCGATCTCGACATCGTCGCCGGCATCAATCTCGATGCGTCGAGCTGCGAGCACGATGGCGAGGAAGGCCGCGCGGTCTATCTCGGCTCCATCGGCAAGTTCGCCCCCTTCGCCTTCGTCATCGGCCGCCCGACCCATGCCGGCTACCCGTTCAACGGTACGAGCGCCCACCGCATCAGCGCCGAAATCATTCGCGCCATGGACACCGTGCCGGAGCTTAGCGACGAGGCGTTCGGCGAGCGCTCCCCGCCACCGGTATGCCTGGAAGCCCGCGACATCCGCGACGGTTACGACGTGACGACGCCGGATCGCGTCTGGCTCTCCTTCAACTGGCTGACACACCGCCGCAGCGCCGCCGAGATTTTCAGTGACTTCCGCACGCTGGTAACCGGCGCGTTGAACACGGCACTCGAAACACAGGCCGCGCACCAGGCGCACTACCGTGGCCGCCCAGCAGGAAAGACGGAAGGCAGCGTGCTCACCTATGCCGAGCTTCTGGAGCGGTTGAACACACGCGGTGGCGACGCGCTCGATCGTCTTTCGGCGCTCGACCGGTCCCTCTCCGGCGGCGCCGATCCCTTGAAGGTGAGCCGCGAGATCGTTGCGGCCGCGGCGACCGAAGCGGGCATGGAAGGCCCGGCCGTCATCATCGGCTTCGGCAGCCTGCATTATCCGCTGGTGCATCTGGAACGCGCGGGCGACACGGGGCGCACCATGCGCGATCGGCTTCAGGCAGTCATGGAGAACACCGCGACTCAGCATGGCACGTCGATCAAGTTCAAGCAGATTTTTGCCGGCATTTCCGACATGAGCTTCTTCGGCCACCGGCCGGACGCCGGCGAAACCGGCCTGCTCGCCGCCAACACACCGTCAGCGGCCTTCACCGACGCTGCAGGGCAAGGATTGCTCTCCTTCCCGACGGTCAATATCGGCCCGTGGGGGCGTGACTATCACCAGAAATGGGAGCGTGTACACGCGCCTTATACATTTGAGGTTCTGCCGGATCTGGTGTTCGAAGCGACACGCTCGTGTCTTGCCGACTAGGCGAATTTCGCCCTCAGTCGGCTGCCGCCACCTTTTCCAACTCGTTGGGTACGTCCCTTCTCCCCGCATGCGGGGAGAAGGTTAGAGGCTAACTACATCCGCCGATCAGGCAGCGAGGCGCTCGTTGGAGAGCAGCCGGCCGAGGCGGGAAATGCCCTCCTCGATCGTCGCGGCGTCGGCGCAGGAGAAGCTGAGGCGCAGCGTGTTGGCGCCGCTGCCATCTGCGTGGAAAGCCTGGCCGGGCACGAAGGCAACCTTTTCCGTTTCGATGGAGCGGGCAAGCAGCGTCGCGCCGTCCATGCCGGCCGGCAGCGTGACCCAGACGAACATGCCGCCTTCCGGCTTGGTCCAGGTAACGCCATCCGGCATGTACTTCTGGAGCGCCGCCAGCATGGCGTTGCGGCGAGCACTGTAGGCGGCACGGATTTTTGCGACCTGTGCATCGAAGCCGCGTTCGGCAACGTGGGCGATGACCATCTGGTTGATGGTCGAGGAATGCAGGTCCGCCGCCTGCTTCATCAACACCAGCTTGCGGATGACGGGGGCTGCCGCGACGATATAGCCGACGCGCAGGCCCGGTGCGAGCGTCTTGGAGAAGCTGCCGCAATAGATGGTGCGCGCCGCGTCGATATCACCCTTGCGGGCAATTTCCAGCGCCAGGATCGGCGGCACGGTTTCGCCGTCATAGCGGAGGGACTGATAGGCGGCGTCCTCGATAACAGGGATGTCCAGTTCTTCCGCCAGGTCGAGCAGCTTTTCGCGGCCGGCGCGGTCAACCGTTTCGCCAGTCGGGTTGGCGAAATCGGCGGAGAGATAGGCGAACTTGACGCGGCCGCCGGCCTCCGTCGCCGTTGTGCGATAGGCATCCGGCGTGCGGTTGCCGGAAAGGTTCAGCCGGTCGTAGGTCGGCTCATAGGCATTGAAGGCCTGGAGGGCGCCGAGATAGGTCGGCCAGGTGACGAGGGCCGTATCCTTCGGCGACAGGAAGAGCTTGCCGAGATAGTCGAGGCCCTGCTGCGAGCCGGATACGATGAAGACGTTATCGGCCGAACAGGCGATGTCGAGCTTGGCCATTTCGCCGGCGAGCCATTCGCGCAGCGGCTTGTAGCCCTCGCTGACCGAATATTGCAGACCGGCAGCCGCGCCTTCGCCGGCGAGGATATCGGCATAGGCGGCGGCGAAGTCTTCTTTCGGAAACAGGGCCGGATCAGGAATGCCGCCTGCGAACGAGATGATGTCGGGCCGTTCCAGCAGTTTCAGCAATTCACGGATTTCGGACGCCTTCATCCGCGACGCACGCGTCGCGAAGGCCTGTTCCCATTTGAACATCGGGGTTTCCTCGGGCTTGTTGTTTGGACGCACCTCATCACGGCGCTCTTTTTATGTCAATAATGCTGACCTAAATATTCGCACCAAGAGAAGCTGCGCACGACCCAAGATTTCGCGCGACTTTATTCTCGCCGGAGCGGGTGCACTCCGGCGGCCATTTCAGGCGCCGGCCACGTTCAGGTGGTGCGGTCGCCGTAGAGGCTGAGCAGCACAAGCATGGCGATACTGCCCAGGATTAAGAGATCGAACCAGGCGAAGTATTGGACAATGGTGGTCATTGCACGATCCTCCCGACAACTGAACGAAACACTTGCGTATTTTGTTCCTGTTTGCCGCTTCAGGCAAGCGTATTACTTGCTGCACCGCAATGGCGCCGAAGGATGCACTGCATTATTTCAGGTTTTCTGAAATAAAAGGCCGGGCGAAAAACCGCCCGGCCGATTGCTCTGCACGGAATGCAGAAACGTCTAGTTGCCAGCCTTCTCGACCGGCTTGTTCTTGCCGATCACCGTATTGCCGCAGGCATGCCAGCGGGTAACGGGGATCGGCTCGTCACTTAGTTGACGGCCTTGTCGACCAGCTTGTTCTTCCCGATCCACGGCATCATGCCACGCAGCTTTGCACCGACTTCTTCGATCTGGTGCGAGTCGTTGTTGCGGCGGATGCCCTTGAAGCGTGCGCCGCCGGCCTTCCATTCCTGCATCCACTCGGAGGTGAACTTGCCGGTCTGGATGTCGGCGAGGACGCGCTTCATTTCAGCCTTGGTCTCGGCAGTGATGATGCGCGGGCCGGTGACATATTCGCCCCACTCGGCCGTGTTGGAAATCGAATAGTTCATGTTTGCGATGCCGCCTTCATAGATCAGGTCGACGATCAGCTTCACTTCGTGCAGGCACTCGAAATAGGCCATTTCCGGCGCGTAGCCGCCTTCGACCAGCGTTTCGAAGCCGGCGCGGATCAGTTCGACGAGACCGCCGCACAGAACGACCTGTTCGCCGAAGAGGTCGGTTTCGCACTCTTCCTTGAAGTTGGTCTCGATGATGCCCGAACGGCCGCCGCCAACGCCGCAGGCGTAGGAGAGCGCGAGGTCAAGCGCGTTGCCCGAAGCGTTCTGGTGAACAGCAACGAGGCAGGGAACGCCGCCGCCCTTCTGGTATTCGCCGCGAACCGTGTGGCCCGGGCCCTTCGGCGCGATCATGACGACGTCGACCGAGGACTTCGGCTCGATGAGGCCGAAATGCACGTTGAGGCCGTGGGCAAACGCGATGGCAGCGCCGTCACGGATGTTGCCGGCGATTTCTGCCTTGTAGATGTCGGCCTGGAGTTCGTCCGGCGTCGCCATCATCAGGAGGTCGGCCCACTTGGCGGCTTCGGCAACCGTCATGACCTTGAAGCCATCGGCTTCGGCCTTCTTGATGGTCGGCGAACCGGCCTTGAGCGCGATCACGACGCCCTTGGCGCCGGAATCCTTGAGGTTGAGGGCGTGAGCACGGCCCTGCGAGCCATAGCCGACGATGGCGACATTCTTCGCCTTGATGAGGTTGAGATCGGCATCACGATCGTAATAGACGCGCATCGATGGTTCCTTCCCTTGCTGTCTGTTTAACCTGAGCCGGCGGCTTGTCCCGCCGGCCTTACCCTTTCGCGCCGTGAAGCGTCAGGAAGGCATCCACTGCCTTCTCCGCGCGTGGCGAGAATTCCTTTTTCAGCGTTGCGGCATCCTCCCCAAGCAGCATTCGCAGATGCATGTCGGAAACGATCAGGCCGTAGAGCGTGCCGTATGCCTCGTCGGCACTGTCGAATGCAAGCAGCTTCGCCTTGCGACCGGCTTCCAGCAGCGCCGCAGCGCGCTTTCCGATCTGCCGGCGACCGCGCTCCTGCAACAGGCGGCCGAGGCCTGCGCCCTCGCGGCTCGCCTGGCCGATGGCGAGACGGTTCAGCGCCAGCGACACGTCGCCGGACAGCACGTCGATCAGGTCGCGCGCAAACGCCAGAAGATGTTTGCGCAGCGTCTCGGCGGTCAGCGCGCCGGCGGCAACCTCGACCGTGCGGACCTTGCCGGCCTGGAAGGTGATCATCGCCGAGATCAACCCGTCGCGATCGCCGAACCACTTGTAGAGGCTTTCCTTTGAACAGTTCGCCGCACGCGCCACACCGGCGGTCGTCAGCGCCCGTTCACCGCCCTCGACGAGCAGACCAAGCGCACGCTCCAGCACCGCGCCCTGACGTTCCGTCAGTCCGCCGGCTGCTGCGCCTGCCCTGCTCTGCTCCGCGATCTGCAAGATGCCCACCCATTAAATTTGCGTACCGTACCGTACGGTTCGGCATTTTCTAGCGATGTCTGGCTTTCGGGTCAACACCCTTCTTGCAAAGCGGTGAAATCAGGTGATTTGCCCGGCCAAACCCGACGAATTTGCCTGCTGCGCCACACAATTATGACCGCAACGCACAACACAGAAGAAATTTTCTTTCCGCTATCTCGCTGATTTGAAACAGAAGCCGCTTGAAACTGGCAAGTCCGCGCGGTCTCGACAAAATTTTTCGCTTCCCAAGACGTTTCCTGTTGTTAAGATTTGTGAGACCTGCGGTGCAGCAGGCCGCTCACATTGCGAGCGGCAGCCGGCATCGAGGCCTGAGTACAGGAGTACGAAAGAGAAACGCCCTTACGCCAAGGAGACAGAAAA
Organism: Shinella sp. GW821-FHT11G07; assembly: GCF_058808115.1. NCBI lineage: Bacteria > Pseudomonadati > Pseudomonadota > Alphaproteobacteria > Hyphomicrobiales > Rhizobiaceae > Shinella > Shinella sp. GW821-FHT11G07. The sequence continues at coordinate 154,059 of NZ_JBXARJ010000002.1, read as the reverse complement.
TGTTGAATTTCCTGCCAGACCTTCACGAAGGACATGCTCCCATCACTCTGCAGCAAGCGTTCGGTGATGCCCTGGAAGCTTTTGATGCCTGGGAAGACGAACGCGCCGAACCGATGGTGATCTACGAAGACACGATCGTTCCCATCGGCACCGTCTTTGAAAGCATGCGAGACTGCACCGATCTCCTGCCACGCACCATGGCGGACCTCGTTGCCGATGCGCTTGCCCGCAATCCGGCAGCCGCGGCCGCGCAAATCGCCACCTTCGGCGATGCTGCCCGCCTCGCCACCGCCCTTGTCGAACAGCGCCGCCTCTACGGCGAAACGGCCATCGCGACCTTCCTTGACCATCATCGCGTGGACAAACGGCGCCCCGCCTGACACTTCTCAATGAAAAGGCCCCGGTTTCCGGGGCCTTTTTTTGTGCCCTGTTTCTCCGGAGACAGCGGCTCGCCGACCGACATGAGACTGTTCTCCCGAGCGCGAAACAGACGCTCTGCAACTCAAGGAGAAGTCCATGCGCAAGTTTGTTCTCGTTTCCATCGCCCTCGCCACGGCCATCGGTTCCTTCGCAACCCCTTCGCTGGCCCAGAAATCAGGCCGCGGCGACAATGGAAACGACAGAAGCGACAGAGGCTCGAGCGGCCGCGGCGAGTATTACCGCACCGTCGAGCGTGAGCCGTTCACCCATGTCCGCAAGAAGCACCGGGTCATCCTTGCGAATAGCGGCGCCTATTGCTCGACGAACTGGGCCGTGCTCTTCGATCGGAGCGGCCACCGGACGAAAGTCCGCCATTGCGACGATCGCCTGCCGATCGACGTCAGATAGACTGTCCAGCATCGAGACAAGGCCCGGCCGCTTTGCCGGGCCTTTTACCATTGCGCGAGAATAAGCCGTCTGCTTCAACCGTTCTTTGCTCGTACATTTCCACATCATCTACGCGCTCCAGAACGGGACATCCGCCGCCATGCTTCGTCTCCTCGCAGCTCTCGTCGTTTCCACCCTGCCCGCTCATGCCAGCGAAGAGCCGCCCTATGTCGGCACCTGGGATTGCGAGGTCTCCACCTTCACCTTCACAACAGACACCTACGATTCGGGCGAAGGACCGATGCCGATCCTCAAGAGCGAGAAAGATGGCAGCGCCTACATCCTGACCTTTGCAGACGACTACCGCATCGGCCTCGCCAACATTACCGACACGGACATGGACTGGGCTTCGGAAACAAGCGGCGACACATTCCACTGCAAGAAAACCGGCATGTGAGGGCAAAGCCATGAAAAGACTGCTGGTATGCGCCCTTCTCGCCCTCGCCGCCACGGGCGCCGACGCTGCCGAAACCCGTTGCGGCTGGCTGCAAAACCCGACGCCCGCCAACTGGTGGCTGGACGACAGCGAAGGCACCTGGACGATCATGACGCAGGGTAGCGGCAATGAGCCGGACGGCATCGAGAACATTCCCGACATCTCCGAAGGTGACTATGTGCGCACCAACGGCAACTACGGTTATGCCTGCGCCTGCTTGAAGGTGGAGACCGATGCCGACGAGGAACGCATCCTCGCGATCCACTCATTCCGCCAGTTGCCGATCTCACAGTGCGAGAACGACTCGGCGCTTTCCGCACCGGAATAAAGACCCTGAATCGTCGTATTGGGCCATCTTGACCGAAGATGACGAACCACTTATTTCTCCCGCATCGAGATTTGAACGTTGACTTCTGCATTTGCAGGCCCTGTGCCTGCAGTTACGAACCTACCCTTCAAATTCGACCTCCCATGGTTGCCGCTGTTGGCAGCCCAAGATTGATTTGACGGCTTAGGAAAGGTTTCGTCATGGCAACTGGTACCGTAAAATGGTTCAACACCACCAAGGGCTACGGCTTCATTCAGCAGGACAGCGGTGAGCCGGACGTATTCGTCCACATCTCCGCCGTTCAGCGCGCCGGCCTCGCTGGCCTGGACGAAGGCCAGAAGGTCAGCTTCGAGCTGATCCGCGACCGCAAGTCCGGCAAGATGTCGGCCGATCAGCTCGTCGCAGCCTGATCCGCCGCCTACGGCAAAAAACGAGAAAGGCCGGTTTCAACCGGCCTTTTTTGTGCCCGCTTTCGCGGGAATTCCTTTATTCGGCGTGCTCCACCGGCAGGCGAGACCCGCTTTTCAGCACTTCCATCGAGATGGACGCGGACACGTCGAAAAGCTCGACCTTGCGCACGATGCGCTTGTAGACCACGTCGTAGTGCTCGACCCGCGGCAGCACGATCTTCAGGATATAGTCGTAGTTGCCCGTCAGCCGGTGCGCCTCGACGACCTCGGGAATGTCGGCAATGGCGCGCGAAAACAGTTCGATCCAGTCGTCGCTGTGATGCGCCGTCTTGATGAGCGCAAAAACCGTCGTCGGCACGCCCATCTTCCTGCTGTCGAGCAGCGCGACCTTTCCGGCGATATATCCGCTTTCCTCCAGCCTCTGGATGCGGCGCGCGCAGGCAGACAGCGACAGATTGACTTTGTCCGCCAGCGTGGCGACGGGCGCACCGGCATCCTCCTGGAGCAGCGCCAGCAATTTCCTGTCTCGTTCATCCAGCACGCCGAGATTCCCTTTCAATCCTCGCCCATGCGCAAGAAAAGCGCGCATAAATGCCGATAGGCAAGAACAATCCTCTCAACTTTGCAAAAATGCTCGAAACTTTGCGAACAATCACCACCGAGTTCGCGGCATTCTGGTTGTCATCGAAACAATCAACGGGGAAACGACCATGAAGACGATCGGCCTTATTGGCGGCATGAGCTTCGAAAGCACGGCGGTCTATTACCGCATGATCAACGAAGCGGTGCGCGCGCGGCTCGGTGGCCTTCATTCGGCGGAGATCCTGGTGCATTCGGTCGACTTCCAGTCCATCGTCGACCTTCAGAAGGCCGGCCGCTGGGATGCCGCAGGTGAGCGCCTTGGCAACGTTGCCACAGGCCTCGAAAAGAGCGGCGCTGAATGCGTGCTGATCTGCACCAACACCATGCACCTCGTTGCAGACGCCGTGCAGGCTGCCGTCAAGGCGCCGTTGCTCAACATCATCGACGAGACCGCACGCGAAATTTTCGCGGCTGGCAAACGCCGGCCCCTCCTCCTCGCCACGCGCTACACGATGGAGCACGGCTTCTACGCCGATCGCATGAAGACGGCCGGCCTCGACGTCATGGTACCGGATGAAGACGGCCGCACGCTGATCCACGACGTCATCTTCAACGAACTCTGCCAGGGCAAGGTGCTCGAGAGCTCGCGCGACCGCGTTCTCGCCCTTATCGAGGCTGCCCGCGCTGAAGGCGCCGACTGCGTCATCCTTGGCTGCACGGAAATCTGCCTGCTGCTCGATCCGGACGCACTGCCGCTGCCCGGCTTCGATTCGACCGCCATCCACGCCCAGGCCGCCGTCGATTTCGCTCTCGGCCCCATCGCTGTCAGCGAAGCCGCCTAAAAATAGTTGACTCAGTCCAATAAATTACAATCATGGTGATCGAAGGAGATTACCATGATTGCAATGCCTCCCGGAAATGGTGGCGCGGACACGATTGAAACCATCCGCGCCTTCAACCGCTTCTACACCAATCGCATCGGCGTGCTCGACCGCGCCTATCTCGACACGCCCTACACGCTGACCGAAGCGCGCGTCATCTACGAACTCGCCGCCCGCGGCTCCACCTCCGCATCGCAGCTCACAGAAGAACTGTCGCTCGACCCGGCCTATCTCAGCCGCATGCTGAAGGCCTTTGCCGGCAAGGGCATGGTCGATGCCCGAAAAGACCCGGCGGATGGTCGCGGGCGGCTTCTCAGCCTCACGGAAAACGGTCGCGCGGTCGCTGCGGATCTTGCAATCCGCTCCCGGGAGAGCATTTCCACCCTCATCGCGCCGCTCGATGAAACGGAACGCCTTGCCCTCGGCGCGTCTCTCTGCAAGGCCACGAGACTGCTCGGCGGCGGCGAGAGCGGTGATCCGATCGTTCTTCGCGACCACCGCGCCGGCGACATGGGCCGGGTGATCGCCAGCCAGGCGAAAAGCTATGTCGAAACCTATGGCTGGAATACGGAATACGAGGCGCTCGTCGCCGAGATTTGCGCAAACTTCCTGCGCAATTTCGATCCCTCCCGCGAACGCTGCTGGATCGCCGAACAGAACGGCGACCTCGTCGGCAGCATCTTTCTGGTCAAGGGCGGCGAGAGCACCGCGAAGCTGCGCCTGCTGCATGTCGATGCCGCCGCTCGGGGCCACGGTCTCGGCACGCGGCTGGTGACGGAGTGCATTCGCTTCGCGAAAGAGGCGGGCTACGGGCGGCTGGAACTCTGGACGAACGACATCCTGACAGCCGCGCGCCGCATCTACCAGGCCGCCGGCTTCAGGCTGGAGAAGGAGGAAGCGCATCACAGCTTCGGCCAGGATCTCGTCGGCCAGATCTGGGCGCTGGATCTTGACGGCTGGCAGGCGCCGGTCAGGCCTCCCGAAGCGCAGTCTCCAGCCAGCAGCATTCCTGAAGCCCAGCCGGCGTGAAGGGATCGGCAAGCGTCCCGGAAACGATGGCGGCGAGGATCTGCGGGGCCGGTGGGATTTTCGCGACGGTCGCCACCAGCCGGTCGCGCAGCCAGGCGATCGCTCGGGAATCGGACTGGTAGAACGGCGTGAAGACAAAGGACAGCAGCTGGAACAGCTGGACGTGACGGCGGCGCGCCGCGGCGTAGGCGGCAAGCGCCTCCTCCACGGTGGCCGCCGACGAAAGCGCATGCGCCAGCGTCGCCGCGTCGAGCAACGCCATGTTCGCCCCCTGCCCAAGCTGCGGGCTGGTGGAATGGGCGCTGTCACCGATGAAGGCGATGCCATCCGCATAGGGCGGCAACGCGGTGCGATGGGCATAGCGGGCGAGCGTCAGTTGGTCCCAGTCCGAAATCTGCGCGAGAAAAGGCGCCGTCTCCGGCCAATGGCTGGTGATGCCGGCCTTCCATTGCGCAAGCCCGGCGCGCTTCACGGCGTCGGCATCCGCCGTCTTGAGGCTCCAGAAGAAGGCGGCCTTACGGCCCTCGCCCGGATGCGCCCGGCCGACTGGCAAGATGCCGATCATGACTTTCGCGGCATCATACCGCTGGGCGAGCGCCCGGTCGTCATGCGCAATGCCGTCGCAATCCAGCGTCGCCCAGAAGGCCCCCCAAGGCAGTTCCGTCACCTTCGGTGCGACGACGGAGGCCGCGACGAGCTGCGAGCGCGCGCCGGTCGCGTCGATCACAAGATCATAGTCGCCGACGATCTCGCCGTCCGGGTCGTGCAGCGCCGTGCGAGCCTGCCGGGTTTCGGCTTTTGCCAGCGTAATGCCGGTACGGATCGGCAATCCTTCCGCCACCACTGCATCATGGAGCGTGGAAAACAGCGCCGCGCGATGCACCGCCAGCCCATAGCGACCGCCGGCCAGTGCGTCGTAGCGCACATCGAGAACGGTGCGGCCACTGCGCGCGTCCGCACCATGCAGCCGGTCGATGCGGTTTCCGAGGGCGTGGATCGTGGGGGAAAGACCGAGCGCATCGAGCACCGTCAGCCCCGTCGGCTGCATCAGCAGGCCGGAGCCGACCGGCGATGGACAGTCGAAACGTTCGATGAGCTCCACCCGATGACCGGCGCGTGCAAGAAACAATGCTGCAGCAAGCCCCGCAGGCCCCGCGCCGGCAATGCCGATATCCAGTGGCTTCATGCCCTTCCCCGAAACGGCCAGAAGGCCGGATTGTCAGTGCGCTTCTGCGTCGTAGACCGACCGGGCAGCCCGGATCGCAGCGTGGTTTTCGGTAGACCAGTGCACCAGGGAGCGCAGGAGCGCAAGGAAGGATTGGCCAAGCGGCGTCAGTCGGTATTCCACGCTCGGCGGCTGGGTTGGATAGACGGTGCGGGTGATATAGCCATCCCGCTGCAGGTCGCGTAGGGTCTGTGTCAGCATGCGCTGCGAAATATCCGGGATGAAGCGGCGCAGCTGTGAGAAACGGCGCGGTCCGTCGGCAAGGCCGAGGATCATCAAAGAAGTCCACTTCCCGCCGACGCTGTTCAGCACGTCACGCACAGGACAATCGTCCATCGACATGGCAACACCGTCGATCATCAACACCCGCTCGCCTTCGGCCCGTTCGACCATCTTGTTCATAGCCGGTTCCCTCCAGGTAACCACCGCAGAAAAAACTGCCTCCTTTACAGGCTCTACCAGATTACCAGATAAGAGCAAGTCTCGATAAGAGACCAACCCGCAGGATGGACGGCGCCTCCCCGCCACGCCTGCCCTAAAGGCCCCTCAGAACGGCCCCACACAAAGGTAAAGACATGACCGACACAGTTCTCGTTACCGGCGCCTCCGGCCAGCTTGGCCGCCTCGTCCTCGATACGCTTCTCGCCTCCGGCAAAATTGCACCGGAAAACCTCATCGCCACCACGCGCGACACCGCCAAGCTCGCCGACTATGCTGCCAAGGGCGTCTCCGTGCGCACCGCCGACTTCGACGACCCGGCCTCGCTCGATGCCGCCTTTGCCGGCGCAGGCAAGGTGCTGATCATCTCAACCGACGCACTCGATGCGCCTGGAAAACGCCTCGCCCAGCACAAGGCCGCCGTGGCCGCCGCGAAAAAAGCCGGCGCTAAGCACATCCTCTACACGTCCATGCCGCAGCCGGACGATTCGCGCGTCACCTTCGCGCCGGACCATCTCGGCACCGAGGAAGCCATCAAGGCGACCGGCATCCCCTATACGATCCTGCGCGATGGCTGGTATGCGGAAAACCTCTTCATGTCGCTGCCGCACGCGCTTGCAACCGGCTCATGGTACACCTCGACCGGCGAAGGCAAGATCGCCCACATCACGCGCGCCGACACCGCCGCCGCCCTTGCCGGCGCTGTCCTGAAAGCCGGCAATGAGAGCAGGACCTACACGCTGACCGGCACGAAGAGCCGCACAGCCGAAGAGATCGCCGCGATCGTTTCCGCCGCAACCGGCAAGCCGCTCGCCGTCGTCCATGTCACGGATGCCCAGTTGACCGAGGGCCTGAAGGCCGCCGGCCTGCCGGAAGGCTTCGTGCCGACCATCGTCTCCTTCGACGCCAACACACGGGACGGCAAGATCGCCATGGTCACCGGCGACGCCGAAACACTCTCCGGTCGCCCGCTGACGGCGTTCGAGGATTTCGTTGCCGCCAACAAGGCAGCCTTTCTGGGCTGAGGCAAAAGACGCGGCGCTCCGTTCGGGGCGCCGTGCCGTCAAACGTCCTGGCCGCAGGCGCGGCAGAAGCGGCGCACCGTCTCCGCCATGCCGTACTGCAGCGCATCCGACGTCAGACCATGGCCGATCGAGACTTCCGCAAGCCGCGGGATGCGCGCGACGAGCGCCGGCAGGTTGGCAACCGTCAGATCATGGCCGGCATTGACGTCAAGGCCAAGATCGTGGGCAATGTCCGCTGTCTCTCCCAATAGATCGGCAAGGCGCGCTGCCTCGGCAGGATTGTCGTAGCAACCGCCGTAGGGACCGGTATAGAGCTCGATCCGGTCTGCGCCGATGTCTTTCGCGATGGCCAGCGCCTCACGGTCCGGCTCGCCATCGGCGAAGACCGAAACGCGCAGGCCGAGCTTCTTCAGCCGGCCGACGACATTTCCGAGCAGGTTGTGGCTCTTGCGGAAATCCCAGCCATGATCGGAGGTCGCCTGCGCCGGATCGTCCGGCACGAGCGTCACCTGTTCGGGACGATGTTCCTCTACGAGGCGCATGAAGCTTTCTTCCGGGAAACCTTCGATATTGAATTCGGTGCTGGAAAATTCCGTATCGATCAGCATGCGGATCGGTGCCAGGTCGCTGAAACGCACATGGCGCTGGTCCGGCCGCGGATGCACGGTCAACCCGCTGGCACCGGCCTCGAGCGCGATCCGGCCAAGGTCGGTGACGCTTGGCCAGGGCAGGTCCCGGCGGTTGCGCAGCATGGCGATGGCGTTGAGATTGACCGACAGTTTCGCAGGCATGACGCAGCTCACTCCTTTTGCTGTGCACAGGTCTAGCCTGTTGTTTCCACAAGGGCAATCGCGGTGAGAGCCAGCTTCCCGATGCCTGCGCGCTATTTATCCGCCGAGCCCGCCCCGCCCCTTGCTCATGATCAAGAATCACCGGTAAACTCCCCGTGAATTTTAGGGATGCTGCGCCGTGGCACCTCTTGCGGGAATGGAAGGAAATCAGGCAGCGACGATGGCCCCCTCTGTGGCAACACCATGAGCAGGACCGACAGGCCGGCGTGCGATCTCGTGCGGCGTGCCCTGCATGCCGTCGTCACCAGCGAGACCTTCGCCCGCTCCGAGCGCTTGCGTTCATTCCTTTCCTATGTCGTCGAGTGTGAGCTTTCCGGCAAGGCGGCACATCTGAAGGGCTACAGCATCGGCATCGATGTCTTCGGCCGCCCGCCGGGGTTCGATGCCGGCAACGATCCGCTTGTCCGGGTGCAGGCCGGCAAGCTGAGAAAGCTGCTGGATCTATATTACGAGACGGAGGGCGCATCTGATCCTCTGCGCATCCGCGTTCCGCTGGGCAGCTATGTCCCGGAATACGCGTTCACCGCAGCCCAACCGGCAGCGACCGATGATGCGGGACCGCCTCCACGCCCCGAACAGGCTCGCGAAAAACCTGTACCGCGCCGGTCGTGGCTGCCTGCGCCGATCTCTTCGCCGCTCGCGCTCTTTTCATTGCTACCCTTGTTCTTCCTGGCGCCCTCGGTCTATCCGGAGACGACCAATGCGGCGATCGCCAAGGCCCAGCTCGTTCTTTCGGTCCAGAACCGGTTCGCCGGCCAGACCCAAGCCCTGCCGAGCCTGTATATCCAGCAATGCTGGCCGGCAGGCGGTGAATGCAACGCCTTCGCTCGCGCCATCGCAAATTCCGCCGGCTATCACAGGACGGTGCATCTCACTGATTCCCGTAAATCGAATGCATTGCACGCGCTGTCCTACGCAATCCGCATCGAGAGCCGCGCTGACGGGCGCGGCATCTACGCCCGGCTGATCCATGAACAGTCTGGCGCCACGATCTATGTGCGGCACTTCTCCCGCGAACAGCTTCGCAGCGAGGCCGGCATTGCCTTTGAAGCCGTCAATTTTGCCGCCCGGACGCTTTCGGCGAGTGGCCCGCTCTATCGCCACGCAACGCAGATCGGCACGGCAAGCCGCATCATGCAATGTCTCACGCGCACCGAGCCGCACCCGAGCGCACCCCGCGCCGGACAGCACGTGACATGCAATGCGCATTCGCCCGCCACGCTTGCCGAAGCGACCGCGCATGACGAGGCCGGCGCCGTGGTGACGCGCTAAACCCTACACGCCGCGCGGGCACAGAAAATACATCCCTAGATATAACGATAGGCACGCTCCCCCCTTCGGTTTACTTTATGAACCTGGGCGGATCGGTAGTGTGTGCCGCCTTGGTTCAAAATCCGGAACATTTTAATCAAGAATCGGATCGAGAATCGTCGCGCGATTGCATACAGTTCCTTCGGTCTGCACAGCCGATAGAACAGTGACAGGGCACTATCCACCGATTCGAATTCCCGCCTTCAGGGTGAAGCGGGTTTTGCGTCGGTGACCGGGGATATTCACATGATCATTCTTCTTTTTGGCGGGCCGCTTTCATGATGACCAATGAGTCCAAGAAAGCGGATGGCCGGACCGGCGCACGCAAGACCATCCGTTTCCTGCCCGTGGCACCGCTGCCGGAAAACCTGCCGGAGGGGCGCCTTGCCATTGCGGACATGGCGAACGCCTTCGGCGTGACGCACCGCACCCTGCATTTCTACGAGGAAAAGGGCCTGCTGCGGGCAGCCCGCGTCGGCCCCATGCGCGTCTATGGGCCGGAAGAGATCCAGCAGATGGCGGTGGTCAACACCTGCCGCGAGACCGGCATGCCCGTTGCGGTGATCCAGGAATTGCTGGATCAGCTTTCCGCAGCCGACAGCCAGGATGAAGCCGACACCATCTTCCGCACCGCCATGACCGCGCGCAAGCGGGAGCTCGCCGCCCAGCAGTCGACGATCCGCCGCCAGATGCAGCAGATCAACGAACTTCTGGATTTCAGCGCCGCCCACGAGATCGAAACGAACGACAACACGCCGCATTGCAGTTTCTCGCAGGTCGAATTGCGCTGCCTCACATTGATGGCGGAAGGCTATCCGACAAGCCGTATCGCGCGCGCGCTCGAAGTCGAGCCCGGCGAAGTGCAGGTGATGGAAAAGACCATCATCGCCAAGTTCAACAGCAACAACCGTTTCCAGGCCGTCGCAAAGGCGGTCATGCTCGGGATCGTCGGTCATTAAGACCGGCGTATGCGGCCGGACATGATGACCGGCCCCTCAATCCGCTTCCTGATAAGCGGTCCGTCGTGCGGGTCCTGATTATCGTACGATGGTGAGCGTTTCCGCGGCGCGCGTAATGGCAGTGTAAAGCCAGCGTTCACGTGTGTCGCGGAAAGCAAAACTTTCATCGAACAGCACGACATTGTTCCACTGCGAACCCTGCGCCTTGTGCACGGTCAGCGCATAGCCGAAATCGAACTCGTCGTAGCGCTTGCGCGTCGACCACGGGATTTCCTCTTCGAGATTCTCGAAGGCGGCCTTGAGCAGTTTGATCTTGGCCGCGCCGCGGTCCATGTCGTCGTCTTCCGGCCGGATCATCAGGTTGATGCCGGGCTTCACCGTTTCCTTGGACGAACTCATCACCTGCCAGAGCGAGCCGTTGAGCAGGCCCTTGGCCGGATCGTTGCGCAGGCACACCAGCTTGTCGCCGGATTGCGGATATTCGGTGGTAAACCCCTTCAGCTCGCGCAGGCGCTGGTTGTAGCGCCGACGCGTGCGATTGGTGCCGACCAGCACCTGGTCGGCCTCGAGCACAAGCGTTTGATCCACCTCGTTCCGCCCGATGACACGCGCTGCACCGTAATCGCCGTAGCCGATATCCTTGCCTTCGCGCACCTGCATGGCGAGATGGATAATCGGATTGTCGCGCGCCTGCCGGTGAATGTCCGTCAGAAGGTAATCGGGGTCCTGGTTTGTAAAGTAGCCGCCGCCGGAAACCGGGGGAAGCTGGCCGGGATCGCCAAGCACGAGGATGGGCGTGCCGAAACTCATCAGGTCCTTGCCGAGCGCCTCGTCCACCATCGAGCATTCGTCGACGACGACGAGCGCGGCCTTGGCGACCGGGCTCTGGCGGTTGATGGAGAACATCGGCGAGATCGAGGTTTTCCCCGTCTCCTCGTCCGACACTTCCTCTTCGCCGCGCGGGCGATAGATCAGCGAATGGATGGTTCTTGCGTTCGACGCACCCTTAGAGCGCAGCACTTGCGCCGCCTTGCCGGTGAAAGCCGCGAAGAGAACATCGCCATCGACATTCTCGGCGAAATGGCGCGCAAGCGTCGTCTTGCCGGTGCCGGCATAACCGAACAGCCGGAACAACGGGTCCCGCCCGGCCTTCAGCCATTGGGCAACGGCCTTCAGCGCTTCATCCTGTTGGGGTGCGAATTCCATGACCGGACTTGGCAGGATTCGCACGGCAGAGGCAAGGGGCAGCGTGAGGAGTACACAGGCGGACGCGGAACCAGCCCTCCCCTGATTTGGCCCTGTTCCCCAATGGCCCGACAATGTATGCAGTGCACAACCGCCCGGAGCCCTGATTTGTCCGCCGCCTCTTCAAGCCCGAACGAGAACATGCCAACCGGCGCCGGCAGATTGCCGGCCTGGCTGCAATGGTGCCTTGTCGGCTGCCTCTCCGTTGCCACGACAGTGCCGCTCGAAGTCGCCGGCTTCCCCGCAGCGCTCCTGATGGGACCGATGATCGCCGGCATCGTCGTGGCGCTCGGTGGCGGGACGATCCGCCTGCCGCGCATCTTCTTCTTCGGCGTGCAAGTCGTGCTCGCGCTGATGATCGCCACCATGATCTCCAAGGATTTTCTCGGCACCTTCGCCGAAAACTGGCTGCTGATGCTGTTCGTGGTGATCTCGGTGATCAGCGTCAGCACGCTCTCCGGCTGGATGATCGCGCGCACCGGCGTCCTGCCGGGCACAACGGCGATCTGGGGCTCGTCCGCCGGCGCAGCCTCAACCATGATGATCATGGCCGAAGCCTACGGCGCCGACGCCCGTCTCGTCGCCTTCATGCAATATCTGCGCGTCGTCTTCGTCGCGACCTGCGCCACCCTCGTCGCCCATTTCGGCGGCCATGACGGGGCGGCGGTGCCGCCGCATGCCTGGTTCGAGCCTGTGCCGATGCTGCCCCTCGTCGCCATGCTCGGTATCGGCATCCTCGCCGGCCTTCTTGGGCAGAAGCTGCGCGTGCCGGCCGGCGCTTTCCTCGTGCCCTTCGCGCTCGCCGCGGTGCTGAACTCGTCCGGCACGGTGACTATCGTGCTGCCGCAATGGTTGCTGGTCATCGCCTTCACCTTGCTCGGCTGGAATATCGGCCTCGGCTTCACGCGCGCCATCCTCATGCATGCGCGCCGCGCCCTGCTGCCGACGGTCGCCTCGATCATCGTGCTGATCGGCTTCTCGGGCCTGCTCGCCGGGTTGCTGATCCTCGTCCTCGGCATCGATCCGCTGACCGCCTATCTCGCAACCAGCCCCGGCGGCCTCGATTCCATCGCCGTCATCGCCGCATCGAGCAATGTCGACGTCGCCTTCATCATGACGCTCCAGACGGCACGGCTGATCCTCGTGACCATCCTCGGGCCCTGGCTTGCCCGCTTCATGGCGGACCGCGCCTAGAGTTTGTCGGGGAAAAGTGGAACCCGGCAATCGAGAATCAGTCTGGACCAGGCTGATTCTAGCGCAACATCGGCCAGAGGCTGGCGACGAGCAGCAAGGCCATCGTGATGTTGAACCATTTCAGCCGCACCGGATCGGACAGCCACTGGCGCAGAGCCGAGCCGAAGCCGGCCCAGGTGGAGACGCTTGGGAAATTGACGATCGCAAAAGCACTGCCAACGATGAGCACGCTCATCGTATAGTTCGCCGAATTCGTATAGGTCGCCATGGCGGAGACGGCCATGACCCAGGCCTTCGGGTTGACCCATTGGAAGGCGGCAGCGGCGAGAAAACTCATCGGTTGCGCACCCGTCTTGCCCTCGCCGAGGGTGCGCGACGTGCCGATCTTCCAGGCGATCCACAGGAGATAGGCACCGCCTGCGAACTTCAGCACCGTATAGACCAGCGGCACGGCCTCCAGCAGCGCGCCGAGACCGAAACCGACGGCAAGCAGCAGCACAAGAAAGCCGACGCCGATGCCGCACATATGCGGGATCGTGCGCACGAAACCGAAATTCACGCCCGAGGCAAACAGCATCATGTTGTTCGGGCCGGGCGTGATGGACGTGGTGAAGGCGAAGACCAGCAGCGCCAGAAAGATTTCAATCTGCATGGTAGCTCTTGTTATCCGGATTGTTTTTTCCGATTGATAAGCCATCTCTTGGCAACGACCAGCCAATTCTTGTCATGCATGCAATTCCCATTGTGATGCATGACGGTTGAAAATGGAGTGCAGTATGAAAGCGGAACTACCGGCAGTCACCCTTCCCGGCGGGCGGCAGATACCGGCGCTGGGTCTCGGCACCTGGCACATGGGCGAAAGCGGCGCTTCGGCAGCGGACGAGGCTGCAAGCCTGCGCGCCGGGCTCGACCTCGGCATGACAGTAGTCGACACAGCGGAAATGTATGCCGATGGCGGCGCGGAGAGCGTTGTGGGCGAAGCGATCAAGGGGCGCCGCGAAGGCGTGTTCCTCGTCAGCAAGGTCCTCCCCCACAATGCCAGCCGTACCGGGACGATCGCAGCCTGCGAGGCGAGCCTCAAGCGCCTCGGCACCGACCATATCGAACTCTACCTGTTGCATTGGCGCGGTCCGCATCCGCTGGCAGAAACCGTCGAGGCATTCGAGACGCTGAAGGCGCAGGGCAAGATCGGCGCCTGGGGTGTTTCCAATTTCGATGGCAGCGACATGCTGGAATTGCTCGACGTGGCAGAGCCGGCGCGCCCCATTGCCAATCAGGTGCTCTACAACCTCGCCCGGCGCGGCATCGAATACGACCTGCTACGCTGGAGCCAGGTACAGGGCATTCCGATCATGGCCTATTCGCCGCTCGACGAAGGGCGCCTCGTCGGGCATCCGACTCTGGAAGAAATCGGCCGCATCCATCACGCAAGCTCGGCTCAGGTCGCACTCGCCTACCTGCTGACGAAGCCGGGCGTCATCGCCATCCCGAAATCCGGCTCGCCGGAGCGTGTGCGCGAAAATTACCGCGCCGCAGAAATCCGCCTGACATCCGAGGATATGAACCTGCTGGACGAAGCCTTTCCGCCGCCGACCCGCAAGCAGCCGCTGGAGATGATCTGAAATGAAAATAGAGCCTTCCACATCAGCGGAAGGCTCCATCGAAAGCTTGGCGATTTCATCCCTCGAAGGGCTTACATGCCCTGCGGGCCGCGGTTCATGGCGGCGATGCCCGTGCGGCACACTTCCGAGAGACCGAGCGGCTTCATGACGGCCACGAACTGGTCGACCTTGGACGACTTGCCGGTGATCTCGAAGATGAAGTGATCGACCGTCGCATCGACGACCTTGGCGTGAAACGCATCGGCAAGGCGCAGCGTTTCCGCCCGCATCTCGCCGGAACCGGTGACTTTCACCAGCGCCACTTCTCGCTCGATCGGCCGCTCCTGGCCCAGAATCTTGGCGCGGACCGTCAGGTCGACGACCCGGTGCACGGGCACGATGCGCTCGAGCTGCGACTTGATCTGCTCGAGCACACCCGGCGTGCCGCGCGTCACGATGGTGATGCGCGACAGGTGTGCCTCATGCTCGGTCTCGGAGACCGTAAGGCTCTCGATGTTGTAGCCGCGGCCGGAAAACAGGCCGATGACACGGGCGAGCACGCCCGGCTCGTTGTCCACGAGGATGGAGAGCGTGTGGCTCTCCGCGACCTGGGTTTCCTTGGCGATGAAGTAGGCGGAGCCCGTGGGCTGTAGGTGTGCGTTCATTGTCGTTCTCTTTCCTCACGCAATCCCAACCGCAAAACCGCTCACGCACTTTTGCTGGAATTGCTCTCCTCTTCATCAAACGAGCTGGCGGCCCTTGGCGTCGATCGCATTGGCAACCGCTTCGTCCGTGGCCTCGTCAGGCAGCAGCATTTCGTTATGCGCCTTGCCGGACGGGATCATCGGGAAGCAGTTCGCCAGATTGGCAACGCGGCAGTCGAAGATGACCGGACGCTTGACGTCGATCATTTCCTGAATGGCAGCATCGAGATCGCCCGGCTTGTCGCAGGCAATGCCGACGCCGCCGTAGGCGTCAGCGAGCTTGACAAAGTCCGGCATCGCTTCCGTGTAGGAGTTCGACAGACGGTTGCCATGCAGCAGCTGCTGCCACTGGCGCACCATGCCCATATACTGGTTGTTCAGGATGAAGATCTTGACCGGCAGATTATACTGAACCGCACAGCTCATTTCCTGGATGCACATCTGGATCGAGGCGTCGCCGGCAATATCGATGACGAGGCTGTCGCGGTGCGCGACCTGCACGCCGATCGCCGCCGGGAAACCGTAGCCCATCGTGCCGAGGCCGCCCGAGGTCATCCAGCGGTTCGGCTGCTCGAAACCATAGAACTGCGCTGCCCACATCTGGTGCTGGCCGACTTCTGTCGTGATGTAGGTGTCGCGGTCCTTGGTCAGCTCGTAGAGCCGCTGGATCGCGTATTGCGGCATGATCACGTCATTGCTCTGCTTGTAGGCAAAGGAGTTGCGTGCGCGCCACTTGGTGATCGAGGTCCACCAGTCGGCCTGGACCGCCCTGTCATAATCCTTGCTGCCAGCGCGCCACAGGCGAACCATATCCTCGAGAACGTTGCCGACATCGCCCAGGATCGGAATATCGACGCGGACGTTCTTGTTGATCGAGGACGGGTCGATATCGATATGGATCTTCTTCGAGTTCGGTGAAAATGCATTCAGGCGACCGGTGATACGATCGTCGAAACGCGCACCGATGCAGACCATGACGTCGCAATCGTGCATCGCCATGTTTGCCTCGTAGGAACCGTGCATGCCGAGCATGCCCAGCCAGTTCTTGCCGGAGTGCGGATAGGCGCCGAGGCCCATCAGGGTGGAGGTGATCGGGAAACCGGTGATCTCAACCAGTTCGCGCAGCAGGCGCGAGGCTTCCGGACCGGAATTGACGACGCCGCCACCGGAATAGATGATCGGACGGCGGGCCGTCTTCATCAGTTGAACGGCCGCCTCGATCTGCCGGGCATCGCCCTGCAGCTTCGGCTGGTAGCTCTTCTGGATCGGAGCGGCAGACGGAGGCGTATAGGTGCCGGTCGCAAACTGCACGTCCTTCGGAATATCAACGACGACCGGACCTGGACGGCCGGACTGCGCGACGCGGAAGGCCTCATGGATGATGCGGGCGAGATCGTTGACGTCCTTGACCAGCCAGTTGTGCTTGGTGCAGGGGCGCGTAATACCGACCGTGTCGCACTCCTGGAAGGCATCCGATCCGATGAGCGTGGTCGGAACCTGGCCGGTGAGGCAGACGAGCGGGATGGAATCCATCAGGGCGTCCTGCAGGGGCGTGACCGCATTGGTCGCCCCCGGACCCGACGTGACCAGCATGACGCCGACCTTGCCGGTGGAGCGGGCATACCCTTCGGCCATGTGGCCGGCGCCCTGCTCGTGACGCACGAGGATGTGCTCGATGTCGTCCTGCTGGAAGATCTCGTCATAGATCGGCAGGACGGCACCGCCCGGATAGCCGAAGATATGCTCTACGCCGTTGTCTCGCAGGGCCTGCAAGACAATTTCGGCGCCCGTCATCTGGTTTTCTGTTCCACTCATCGGATATTCCCGTCCGTCTCTTTAGTATTTCCGGTGTGATTATCGAATTTCTGGGCATAAAAAAAGGCCCCTTGGAGGAGCCTGCTTACCGCGCATGGGTGCTTTCGCCGGGTGGTTACACCACCCTGCCCATGCGCGTTCCCACCACAAGAATGTTTGCCGTCAGATTTTTCATGGGGCGAAGTGTTAGCCACAAAGTATATCCACGTCAACGCTTTTCCGGCTGTAGCGAAACGGCACGAAATCCGGCGCATACGGCAAAACGCGATCCAGAAGCGCGCCAGCCCGAAACGTCTTATTAAGCGGCGGCGGCTAGAATTCTCCTTTGATGGCAAGGAGTGCCGTGTTTGCTGAACAGTGATTTTCAAAGTTCCATCGTGGCGGGCGAACAGGATCGCCGGGACGACGTTGCTCCGGGCAACCGTCTGATGGGACGAGTCGTCGCCTGCAACGGTTCGCACGCCACCATCAGCGCCGTCGCCGAAGGCGGGCAGACGGCAATGACGGAACTGTGGTCCGTCGGCCGGCTCATCTCGATTTCCGTCGGCCGCAACCGCATCGTCGCCCTCGTCTATTCCATGGCCACCGACCAGCAGAGCTGGGTGGAAAATCACGACACGGTCTTCCGCATCGAAGTCGAACTTCTGGGCGAGGTTCATGTCAGCGCGGACGGACGCGAAGAATTCTCCGCAGGCATTACCGACTACCCCCATCTCGGCGCCATTGCGCACCGCATCCGCGCCTCGGACCTCGCCAAGGTCTACGACACCGGCAAGAGCGATGTCTGGGCCATCGGCAAGCTGACCCAGGATGAAAGCATCGACGCGACGATCCACGTGCCCTCCATGCTGGAGAAGCACTTCGCCATCGTCGGCACCACGGGCGTCGGCAAATCGACGTCGGTCACCCTGCTCCTGCACAAGGCCATCCAGTCCGATCCGCGCCTGCGCGTGCTGATCCTGGACCCGCACAACGAATTCGCCTCCGCCTTCGGCGACCTTTCGGTCATCATCGACACGGATACGCTCGACCTGCCCTTCTGGCTGTTTCGCCTCGAAGAGCTGGCCGAGGTCATCTTCCGCGGCCGCCCGCCAATCCCGGAAGAAATGGATATTCTGCGCGACCTGATCCCAGAGGCCAAACGCGCCTTCCGTGGCGCCAGCGACAACGGCCTGATGCGTCGCACCAGCGAAAAGAGCTCGGTGACGGCCGACACGCCGGTGCCGTTCCGCGTCGCCGACCTGCTCGCCTTGATCGACGAACGCATCGGGCGCCTCGAAGGCCGGGCGGAGAAGCCGCACCTGCGCTCGCTCAAGGTCAAGATCATGTCGGCGATCAACGACCCGCGCTACCACTTCATGTTCTCCTCGAACACCATTACCGACACGATCCTCGACACGATCGCGCGCATCTTCCGCATTCCGGGTGACGGCAAGCCGGTGACGACGTTCCAACTCGCCGGCATTCCTTCGGAAGTCGTCAATTCGGTCGCCTCCGTGCTGTGCCGCATGGCCTTCGAAATCGGGCTCTGGAGCAATGGCGCGGTCCACATGCTGGTCGTTTGCGAAGAAGCACACCGTTACGTGCCGGCCGATCCGAAACTCGGTTTTTTGCCGACGCGCCAGGCAATTGCCCGCATCGCCAAGGAAGGCCGCAAGTACGGCGTTTCGCTCGGCATCATCACCCAGCGCCCCGGCGAACTCGACCCGACCATTCTCTCCCAGTGCTCGACGATCTTCGCGATGCGCCTTGCCAACGACCACGACCAGGAAATCATCCGCTCGGCGATCCCGAACTCGTCGTCCTCGACCACGAGCTTCATCTCGTCGATCGGCAATGGCGAGGCCATCGCATTCGGCGAGGCCGTTGCCGTGCCGATGCGCATGCGCTTCTCGCGCGTCGAGACGAACCGCCTGCCAAAGGCCAACGGCACAGGCGTGAAGATCAACGACGAGACGCCGCAAAACGTCGACCTGCGCTCCATCGTCTCGCGCATGCGCGCGATTTCCGGACCGGACATTTCCGGCTTCCAGAACGCCTATATCAGCGCCCAGGGCCAGAGCGGCTCATTGCCGACCGGCTACGAGGATGCACCCTACGAGGACGAGGAAGACTATATCGATACGCTCCAGGCAGCGGCGGCCGCAGCAGCAATCCCGGCACCACAGCCGTCTGCACCGGAACCCTATCGGCCGGACATGCTGCCCGGTGCACAAGGTGCCTACGACCAGTCGCCACAGGAGCGCTTCGAGTCCATTCGCCGCGAACTGACATCCGAACCGCAACGGCCCGCTGCGGATCCTTACCGCCAGCCCGCAGATCCTTACCGTCAACCGACGCGCCCTGCCCCCGCCTTCGGCGAGCAGCAGGAACCGCGGCGCGAAGGGTCCATTCGCGACCAGCTCCTCAAGAAGCCGCTCAGCAGCCTCATCCGGCGCTAGACGCCAGAGGATCGATCCGCGTCCAGCTCTCGTCGAGCTGGTTGCGGAACCAGGTCATCTGGCGCTTGGCATATTGGCGGGTCGCGGCCGCACTCCGCTCGATGACAGACGCCTCGCTCATCTCGCCTGCCAACATCGCCGCTATCTGCGGCACGCCGATCGCCTTCATCACCGGCATGGCAGGGGAAAGATCGAGCGCGAGCAGCGTCTTCACCTCCTCCACCGCACCGGATTTCAACATCTCGGCGAAACGTTGGTTGATGCGGGCGGCGAGCACCGCGCGGTCGGGCAGCACCACGATTTTTTGCGCCCGACCGGGATCGATCACGGTCGGCCCGGTCGCTGTCTGGAACGCGGTAATCGACTGTCCCACCGCCTCCAGCACTTCCAGCGCGCGGACGATGCGCTGGCCGTCACCCGGCTTCAGGCGAATGGCGATTTCGGGGTCACGCTCGGCAAGCTCCCGATGCAGGGCCTCGGCGCCCTCGGCGGCAAGCCTGGCGCGAACCCGCTCCCGAACCGCGTCGGGAATGGTCGGCATGTCCGATAGCCCGCCCGTCAGTGCGCGAAAATACAGGCCCGTGCCGCCGACGAAGACGGGAAGTTTGCCGCGCGCATGCAATTGCGCCACGATGCCGCTCGCTTCGCGCAGCCAGTCGCCGGTGGAGTAGGCGCTACCCGCCGGCACATGGCCATAGAGCAGGTGCTCGATGCCGCCCATATCTGCAGGCTGCGGGCGGGCGGTGAGAACATTCAGCGTGTCGTAAACCTGCATGCTGTCGGCATTGACCACCACGCCGTCGTGCTCGGCCGCCAGTCGCACGGCAAGCGCGGACTTGCCGCTCGCCGTCGGGCCCGTTATCAGGATCGCATCCTGCATTCGATCAAGGTTTCTCATCATGGCTTTCGTTGCCACGCTTGTCGCCAATCCGTCAAATCCTGTTCTGACGCCTGCCATTGCCGAAAAGGCGGCCGATCAGGTCAAGGCCTCCGGTCTCTACTGGCTCGCCGACGGCATCGCCTGTGACATAGCCCTGCGGGATGGCAGCGATATCCACGCGGCCCGCGATACGATCCTCGCTGCAATCGGCGGCCAGCCGATCGACGTCGCTGTCCAGGCGGCCGAGACACGGCGCAAGAAGCTTCTGATCGCCGACATGGATTCGACGATGATCGGCCAGGAATGCATCGACGAGCTGGCGGCCGAAGTCGGCCTCAAGGACAAAGTCGCAACGATCACCGCCCGCGCCATGAACGGCGAGATCGCCTTCGAACCCGCTTTGCGCGAACGCGTCGCGCTGCTGAAGGGCCTGCCGGTCTCCGTCATCGACGAGGTTATCGAAAAGCGCATCACGCTGACGCCCGGCGGGCGTGAACTGATCGCGACCATGAAGGCCAAGGGCTACTACACCGCCCTCGTCTCCGGCGGCTTCACGGTCTTTACCAGCCGCATCGCCGCCACCCTCGGCTTCGACGAGAACCGCGCCAACCTGCTGCTCGATGCCGACGGAAAACTGACCGGCGAAGTGGCCGAACCGATCCTCGGCAAGCAGGCGAAAGTCGATGCCCTCATCGAAATTGCCGAGCGCCTCGGCATCTCGCCGGAAGACGCCATGGCGGTCGGTGACGGCGCAAACGATCTCGGCATGCTGCACGTCTCCGGCGCCGGCGTCGCGCTGCATGCCAAGCCGGCCGTCGCCGCAGAAGCAAAGATCCGCATCGACCATGGCGACCTGACGGCGCTGCTCTACCTGCAGGGCTATCGCAAGTCCGATTTTGCGATCTCTTCCTGAGCGGTGATACAAAAAGGCCGCTGAAGCAACGCTCCAGCGGCCTGACTCAATCTCTCGACAGATGCCAGCAAGCCCCTGACGGGACTTGCCCTTTTTGTCAGTCGATGCGCACGGTGATGTAGCGCAGCGCGCCGGTGCGGTTGGCGATCATCATGAGGACGTTGCGGCGGTCCTCCGTCTTCAGCTTGGTGATGCGGGTCTTGACCTCGTCTGCCGTCGTGACGGCTTCCTGTCCGATTTCGACGATCACGTCACCCGGTACGATGCCGCGCTCGGCCGCTGCCGAATCCGGCGTGACCTCGGTGATGACCACACCCTTGACGCTTTCGTCGATCGAGAAGGTCTTGCGCGCGTCCTCGTCGAGGTCGCCGATCCCCATGCCGAGAACGAGGTCGGCCTTCTCCGGCTCGGCCTGCGCGCCGGTGTCAGGCGCCGTGCCCTCTTCCTTGGTTCCCTCGTCCTGTGTCGCCGCGTCCTCGGCGTTCGCCTGCTCCTCGCCGTCCTCGAGCCGGCCGAGCGTAACCTTGACCGTCATCTCCTTGCCGTCGCGCAGCAGCACGACATCCACGGCCTTGCCGACCGGGCTTTCCGCCACGACACGCGGCAGGTCGCGCATTTCATCGACATCCTTGCCGTCGAAGCGAATGATGACGTCGCCGGTCTCGATCGACCCGTTATCCACCGGGCCGCCCTTGATGATGCCGGCGACAAGCGCCCCCTTGGCCTCCGTCATACCGAGGCTTTCGGAAATATCGTCGGTCACCGGCTGGATGCGCACGCCAAGCCAGCCGCGGCGCGTCTCGCCGAACTCGCGCAACTGTGTGAAGATGTTTTGTGCCAGCTCCGTCGGGACGGAAAAGCCGATGCCGATCGAGCCGCCGGACGGCGAGATGATCGCCGTGTTGATGCCGATGACCTCGCCCTTCATGTTGAACAGCGGGCCGCCGGAGTTGCCGCGGTTGATGGCGGCGTCCGTCTGGATGAAGTTGTCATAGGGGCCGGCATTGATGTTGCGGCCGCGCGCGGAAATGATACCGACCGTCACCGATCCGCCGAGGCCGAACGGATTGCCGATCGCCATCACCCAGTCGCCGATGCGCATGGTGCGGGAATCACCGAACGGTACGGCCTTCAGCGGCGCCTTCGGTTCCACCTTGAGGAGGGCAAGGTCGGTCTTCGGGTCGGTACCAACGAGCTTGGCCTTCAGCTTCGAGCCGTTGGCGAAATTCACCTCGATATCGTCCGCGCCCTCGATGACGTGGTTGTTCGTGGCGATGAAGCCGGACGGATCGATGACGAAGCCCGAGCCGAGCGAATTGACCGTCTGCCCCTGGTTCGAACCCTCGCCGCCATCACCCTTGAAGAATTCGTCAAAGAAATCCTGGAAGGGCGAGCCTTCCGGTACCTGCGGAACGGGCGCCTTGTCGTCGCTCTTGACGTTCTGCGAGGTGGAGATGTTCACCACGGCATCGAGCAGGCCCTCGGCGAGATCAGCTACGGAATCAGGACCCGCCGGCTGAACCTGTGCGACCGCTGGCGCGGCAAACGGTCCCCCGGCGGTCAGCGAAAAACTCACCGCGAGCGCGAGTGCCGCATGGGCTGCGCTGGACCTCGTCTTCAAAGCCATGTTCGGCATCCTCTTTCGTCTGGAGTTCGTGACGAGTGTTTGCCCTGGATACGGCAAAAATCAGTCCGCCACGATGATTTGATCGGAAGTCTTGCCCGTCTTCGCCGCCGGTCGCAAGGCCGGCTTTCACGCGCTACGAATGAACCACACCATCAGCACGCCGAGGGCGACCGCAACCAGCCCCGAGACGCGCAGCTGGCTTTCCGGAATCTTCGGCAGCATTTCCGCCATGCGCTTCAAAACCGAAGGGGCCAGTGCGTACACCAGCCCCTCGATGATCATGAAGAACGCGATTCCCGTGAGGAAATCGGCCACAGCCTCAGTTTGCCGTCGATGGCGTCGTTGCCGTGCCGTTCGTCGTTCCCGTTGCTGCGTCCGAGGTTGCAGGCTTCGAGCCCGTCGCATCCTCGAAGTAACGGAAGAACTCCGACTGCGGCGACAGCACCAGCGTGGTGTCGGACGAAGTCATCGAGTTCCGATAGGCGCTCATCGACCGGTAGAAGTCGAAGAAGGCCGGATCCTGCGAGAAGGCCTCGCCGAACACGCGGTTACGCTCGCCTTCGCCCTCGCCTCGCAGGATTTCCGAATCGCGCTGCGCGGCAGCCACGAACTCGACGACCTGACGGTCGGCGATGGCGCGGCGGCGCTGACCAGCTTCATTGCCGCGGGCGCGGATGAGTTCGGCTTCGGCAAGGCGTTCGGCCTTCATGCGCTCGAAGGTCTGTTGCGAGACTTCCTGCGTCAGATCCGTACGACGAATACGAACGTCGGAGATCGTCAGGCCGAGGTTCGACGCGTCATTCGCCAGTTCGCCGCGAACTTCACGCATCATCGAAGCGCGCTCTTCAGACAGAGCGGATTCGAAGCCACGCAGACCGTAGACGCGACGAAGAGCAGCGTCGAGACGCGTGCTCAGACGCGCTTCGGCCGAAGCCCGATCGCCCGAAACGGTTTCGCGGAAGCGACGCGCGTCGGTGATCTTGTAGACCACGAACGCGTCGACCTCGTAGAACTTGCCGCCCGAGACCTGGACGCGGATGTTGTCGAGGTCGAAGCGCAGAGCCTGATCTTGGATGTACTGCACGCTGTCGGCATCCATGAAGCCGAAGGGCAGCTTGAAGTACAGACCCGGCTCGGTTTTGACGTCCTGGATCTGGCCGAAGCGGATGACGATCGCCTGCTGGCGCTCGTTGACGACGAAGACCGAGGAATAGACGATGAAAAGGAGAACGCCGACGGCGATCAGAATGGCTGGTATACGGTTGCCCATTACTGAGTGCCTCCCGTGCTCTGCTGCTGCTGGGTCGTTGCACGGCCGAGCTCATTGAGCGGCAGGAAAGGAACGACGCCCTGTCCGCCCTGCTTCTCGTCGATGATGACCTTCTTCGAGTTCTTCATCACGTCTTCCATCGTTTCGAGGAAGAGACGCTTACGAGTGACGTCGGGCGCGACCTTGTACTGTTCGTAGATCGACAGGAAGCGTGCTGCTTCACCTTCTGCTTCCTTGACGACACGGTCCTTGTAGGCGGCTGCCTCTTCGCGAACCTGTGCGGCCTGACCGCGAGCGCCACCGAGCTTCTGGTTGGCGTACTGGTTGGCTTCTTCGAGGAAACGGTCTTCGTCCTGCTCGGCACGCTGCACTTCGTCGAACGCATCGGCCACTTCACGCGGCGGTGCTGCGTCTTCGATGGCGACGGTGTTGATCGAGATACCGGCGCCATAGGCGTCCATGGTCGCCTGAATCGTCGCCTTCACGCCTTCGGCAATCGCCTGACGGTTATCGCGGAAGATGTCCTGTGCCGGACGGCGGCCAACGACTTCGCGCATGGCGCTTTCGGAGACCTGCTGCAGCGTTTCAGCCGGGTATTCGAGGTTGAAGAGGTAGGATTGCGGGTCGGTGACCGTGTAGAGCACCGAGAACTGCACGTTGACGATGTTCTGGTCGCCGGTCAGCATCAGGCTGGAATTGTCGGAAGAACCGGACGCCGCCGCGCGGCGGCCGATATTCTGCTGCTGCTCGGTGATCTTGACGAGTTCGACGGTCTCAAACGGCCACATGTGGAAATGCAGGCCGGGCATGGAAACTTCCTGTTTCGGCTTGCCGAAGCGCAACTCGACGCCGCGCTCGTCCGGCTGGACCGTGTAGATCGCGTTCATCAGCCAGAAGACGCCGACGAGCAGCAGCGCGATGACCACCACGCCGCCATTGATGCCACCGGGCATGACGTTCTTCAGCTGGTTCTGACCGCGCCGGATGATTTCCTCAAGGTCGGGCGGGCCACCGTTGCCGCTACCACCGCCGCCACCGCGGGGACGGTTCGGTCCCTGGCCCCAGGGTCCTTGATTGTTTCCACCACCGCCGCCGCCGCCCCAAGGGCCGCCGCCGCCATTTTGATTGCTCCAGGGCATCAATACCTCTTTCTTTCAAATCCCCACGGAGCCTATCCGCATTCCTTAGAAACGCGAACAAGCTCCAATTCGTTGTTTCCGCACAGGTCGCGGATTGTTTCGCCGCGCTACGCAAGGTGAACCCGTTATAGGTATCCCCCGGGCACCTTTCAACAAATCCGCGAGGCCTAGCGCCCTTGTGCGGCAAAATAGTTCGTGATCGACACGATTTATGGCTTACGCGGCCGTTTTCCGGCGCCAGGTGACGAAGCGCATAGCGTGACTGTCCTTCTCACCCTGGGGAATGGGCTCTTCCACGGCCTTCTCGAAAATGGCCGGATCGATCTCCGGAAACCGGGTATCGCCATCCACGTCGGCTTCGACATGCGTGACGTGCAGAACATCCGCCCGGTCGAAGACTTGCGCGTAGATCTGTCCACCACCGATGACGCAGATTTCATCGACACCAAGCTTCTCAGCCTCGCGCCGTGCTGCGGCAAGCCCCTCCTCCAAGGACGGCACAACGTCGGCGCCTGGCGCCAGGAATGTGGCATCCCGGGTAATGACGATATTCGGTCGCCCCGGCAGCGGCCTGCCGATCGAAGCCCACGTCTTGCGGCCCATCAGAACCGGCTTGCCAAGCGTCAGCTGCTTGAAGCGCTTGAGATCCGACGGCAGGCGCCACGGCAGGTCGCCGTCACGACCGATGACGCCGTTCTTCGCCACGGCCACGACGAGGACGATCTTGGCTGCGCTCATGGTTCGGCTTTCCTGGAAAATCAGACGGCGATGGGCGCCTTGATGGTTGAATCGGCTTCATAGCCGATCAGGGTGAAGTCCTCGAATTTGAAGGAGAAAAGATCCTTCACCTCCGGATTGAGCTTCATGAAGGGGAGCGGCTTCGGCCGGCGCGTCAACTGCGTGCGCACCTGCTCGAAATGGTTGGCATAGATATGCGCGTCACCCAGCGTGTGCACGAAATCGCCGGGCTGGAGCCCGCTTACCTGCGCCACCATCATGGTCAGCAGCGCATAAGAGGCGATGTTGAACGGCACGCCGAGAAAGATGTCGGCAGAACGCTGGTAGAGCTGGCAGGAAAGCTTGCCGTTCGCCACATAGAACTGGAACAGGCAGTGGCATGGCGGCAGTGCCATCTCGTCGACCAGTGCCGGGTTCCAGGCCGATACGATATGACGGCGGGAGTTCGGATTGCGCTTGATGCTGTCGAGGACGGCGACGATCTGGTCGAGGTGCCGGCCGTCGTGCGTCGGCCAGGAGCGCCACTGGTAGCCGTAGACCGGGCCAAGCTCGCCGTCGGCATCGGCCCATTCGTCCCAGATGCTGACGCCGTTTTCGTGCAGATAGGCGATGTTCGTATCGCCCTTCAGGAACCACAAGAGTTCGTGGATGATAGAGCGCAGGTGCAGCTTCTTGGTGGTCAGCACCGGAAAACCTTCGGAAAGGTCGAAGCGCATCTGGTGGCCGAAGACGCCGCGCGTGCCCGTGCCGGTGCGATCACCGCGGTCGGTGCCGTTTTCCATCACATGGGCGAGAAGATCGAGATATTGCTGCATGGTCGCCGCCGATTCGTTGTCCAGCACAATATATAAGGGCGAGAGCGGCGGCGGCCAAAGCGTGAAATCGGGTTGTCCCGGATTTCCTCAGGCGAGCGCGCCCAGCTTTCCGAGTTCCTTGGCGGTGAGATAGTAGAAGGTGACGCGCGATTTCGTGCGATCGTCGGCCATCGCCTTGCAAACGGCTTCCACAGCGTTGTCGGCAGCATCACCCGTGACGCCGAACTTCTTGGCGCACCATTTTTCCTTCACGCGGTTCAGTTCCTCGGGATCGGAGCAGGAGACGAGCGAAGAGTCGCGGTTGCGCAGCGCTATGCCGAGATGGCTCACGATCTTCTTGACGATGGCCTCGTCGGCACCGCTGTCATATTTGCGGACATCTGCGAGATAGTCGGTCATGCTGTCTCCTCTGCGATCACTCGGCTTCCGCCATCATGCCGGACCCGCCGCAGGCGCATGTTTTTCCCGCAAAGATGGCAAGTCAAGGGCGAATGAACACCAGCTGTGCGATGGTAACGCTTTGCGCCGCGCCAACAATCTCCCGCTGTAGTTTCAAGAGACTGGCATTTTTGCACTTTCTGAAGGAATGTCCGGTAGTGGTCTATCGATGCGGCTGGCCAACGCGCCAGACGACAACGGACGGTCATCGCGTGTGAAACAGGCTGAAGACTACTCGCACCGGTTTCGGCTTGCCTATGGCATGGCCGCTCTTGCTGTCGGCGCCCTGGCAGCGGGCTGGGCTATTGTCTTTGCTTTCATGCAGGCCTGGTCGCTGGTGGTGATGGATGGTGCCGTGGTGACGGTGGCGTTCGTCAGCTTCTTACTGGCGCGCCGCCATCAGTTTTCCGCAGCGCTGCTGTTCTCGCAGATTTCCTTTTTCGTCATAACCGTCGTCTTCTGCCTGCTGTTCGATGTCCCGAGTGAGGCGGCACCGCGGGTGTCGCACCTTTTTCTGCTCGTTCTGGCACTGCTCGGCTACATCAATTACCGGCGCGAGAGCTCTGCCCTGCAACTCGCCATCGTCGGCCTGTGCCTCGCAGCCTTCGTGGTCTTCGCCAGCACGAATGCCGCCCTGCCCTTCGCCGAGCCGATTGCCGATCACTTCCGGCTCTATGGTTCGTGGGTGAACACTATCATCGCGGTCGCCATGTTGTGCGGCGGTGTCTACGCGATGCAGCGCGAGTTCGCCCGGGACCTCAATCAGGTGCGGGAGATCAAGGCGGCGCTGACCAACCGCGAATTCGAGCTGTTCTACCAGCCTCAGGTCGACGAGACCGGCGGGTTGACCGGTGCGGAGGTGCTGCTGCGCTGGAAGCGGCCGGGTGGAGGTTATGTCTCGCCCGCCGAATTCATCCCCATTGCAGAACAGGCCGGGCTGATGCCACGCATCGGCGACTGGGTGCTGACACAAGCCTGCAAGACGCTCGCGGCCTGGCAACAGGAAGAGTCCACGCGCGGCCTGAAACTCGCGGTCAATGTCAGCGTCGACCAGTTCATGGAAGCGAACTTCGTCGATGCGGTGCTGAACCGCATCCGCACGCTCGAGCTTGATCCGACCCTGCTCAAGCTTGAGCTCACTGAAAGCATGATGGCGACGGACGTCGCTACGATCGTCGAGAAGATGCGGGCGCTGCGTACCGCCGGCATCACCATCTCGCTCGATGATTTCGGCACCGGCTATTCCTCGCTCAGCCACCTGCGCCAATTGCCGATCCACGAGATCAAGATCGACCGGTCCTTCGTGCAGGATGCGCCCGGCAACAAGCGCAACCGCCTTCTCCTGAAAAGTATCTTCGATATCGCCAACATGCTGGAACTCTCGGTGGTCGCGGAAGGCATCGAGACGAAGGAACAGCTCCTGTTGCTGAAATCCTTCGGCTGCACCGCGTTCCAGGGGTTCTATTTCGGCCGCCCCGTGCCTCTGGCCGAATTCCAGAGGCAATGGACGAGCGACATGCCGCCACCGCTTGCCGAAACCGCCTGAACCGAATTGCGAATTCCTGTCACAAAGTCCTTTTCTTGGGCGGCGGTAATGCCTATATGTAGGTTGCTGCCTCGGCAGCTATGGCAATAAATGAGCGGTGTAATAAACCCATTGGACCCGGGGGCGGTACCCGGCGCCTCCACCAAAAACCGGTCAGGTCAACGGACCGGCTTTTGATGGGGGCGAAATAGGATCGACAAGGGCGTAAAGATCGACTTTTTGCTCGGCATTGTACCACCGTTATCGGGCTAAACTTGTAGTTGCAAACGACAACTATGCGGAAGCTCGTCTCGCTGCTTAATCGCGGTGTGACACTTCAAATCAAGTCCTAAGGGGTCGCACTCTTAGGCGGGGTTCGGAGGCACCTGGCAACAGAAGCCTTCACCTTCTCCAATCCCTTGAAATGGTCTATAGCTGTGCCAGATGACTCGTGTCGCAAGGCGTGGGACTGGAGCAATTCCGGCAAAAGTGCATGGCGATTTTGCCGCCGCAATTGCGTCGAAACAACGGATGGAGCATTTTGCGATTCGCAGAAATGCCCTAATGAAATGCCTGAATACAAAGGCAGGAAGAAAGACAGGAACGGATGGCGCAAGACCACATTCGATACGACATTCTCGCCCAGGACGCGCTGCGGAGCGTCATTCGCAAGGTCTTGTCCGAAGTCGCGGTCACGGGGCATCTCCCCGGCGAGCATCATTTTTTCATCACCTTCCTGACCAATGCCCCCGGCGTGCGCATCTCGCAGCACCTCAAGGCAAAATATGCCGAGCAGATGACCATCGTCGTCCAGCACCAGTTCTGGGACCTGAAGGTTACCGAAAGCCTGTTCGAGATCGGCCTGTCCTTCTCCGACACGCCGGAAAAGCTCGTCATTCCGTTCAATGCGATCCGCGGCTTCTATGATCCGTCGGTCAGCTTCGAACTGGAGTTCGACGTTCCGGCCGTAGAGGAAGAGGAAGAACATTCCGCCGAGATCACGGCCTATCCGGCCGCCGCGGAAAAGACCGAGGACACCACCGAAGAGCCGACGCCCCCGACCGATGGCGACGACAACAACAAGGGCGGTTCGGTCGTCTCGCTCGATTCCTTCCGCAAGAAGAACTGAGCCTTGCGATGAGCGGCGACGTCGTCAATCTCCGCCAGTTCCGCAAGCAGAAGGCGCGCTCCGAAAAAGAGACGCAGGCCGAGCAGAACCGTGTCGCCTTCGGCCGCACCAAGGCGGAGAAGACACTGACGCGCGCGCTGAACGAAAAGGCGCAAAAGACCTTGGATCAGGGCCGCCTGGAGCGGCCCGACGAGGATAAAGGCTGAGCTTTCAAAGCCTTGTCGCAAAATTGTGATTCGATCTGCCAATCCCCTGAATCAGCGCGTAAAGATGGGCATGATCCGTAAATACTCCACCACGCTGCACGGCCATCGCACGAGCTTTTCGCTCGAACCCGCCTTTCATGACGAGCTGAAGGCCATCGCCGAGGAACGCGGCGTCCCGGTCGCAGCACTCATTCGCGAAATCGACGACGCACGTGGCGTCGACGGCAACCTTTCCTCGGCGCTCCGCCTCCATGTGCTGGACTGGCTGAAGCGACAGGCTGGCGACGCCGCGGCTTAATTGACGCCCGGTAGCGAGTCGAAATTAAGGTTCTGCCCGCTGTCGAGCGGTGGCAACTCGCCGCCGCGCTCGACGCCGTCCTCAGGCGACACCGGCAGTCGGCGGCGTGTCGCCTCATCTTCCGCTCTTTTGGCCTCTTCAGCAGCACGCTGTTCGGCAAGGCGGCGTGCCTGCTCCTGTGCCTCCAGGAGAAGACGGGCGTCATCTGCTGCCTTGCGGCGGGTCCGTTCGGCCTCTTCCGCGGCCGCGCGGGTCGTGCGCTCCTCGTCGGCCCGTTTACGCGCTTCGACGCGGCGGCGCTCTTCCTCTTCCGTCTGAAGACGCATGGCCTCGGCAAGTGCTGCACGCGCCTCCGTCCGCGAGCGGTAAAGGGCAGCTTCACGCCGCAGACGCTGCTTCTCGAGCACATTGGCCTGGAGCGTTTCCACGCGCCGGCGTTCCGTTTCGAAACGGCGAAGCGACAGGTAGTTGGCAAGCGGCTGGACATCGAGTTCGACACCCGGCGCTTCGATAAGGCCGCGATAGGAAAGCGCGACCTCGGGATCGGCACCGGCAAGAGCCTCGTCGCCGGCCTTGTAGGTGACCGATAGCTTTCCGGTCATCGTATCATTGGCAAGATCGATATCCGCATCGCCAACAAGTGCCGCGCGGCTATCCTCTCCGGTTACGCTCTGGACGCGCAGCTTACCGCCCGCAAGCGCAAAGGGAATGCGCACCGCGCCCAAAGCCGCCTCGCCCTTCAAAATCACATCGGATGCGAAAGCCGCCACGCGCTCCGCCGTGATATCGCCGTCGATGCGATCCGCTTCCGCCAGGAGTGCGGGCAGCGCGCCGGTATCCAGCCCGTTCACAACAAGATCGGAGACCTGCACCTCGCCCGAGCCGCTCGCACCTTCGACCATGGCGCGCACACTCTTGCCGGACGCGTCGACGGCTAGCGTCACATCCGCCTTGCCCGTGGCAACCATGCCTTTCGGCCCGGCCCAGACGATTTTCGAAAGATCGGCACCGGAAAGCGTGGCGCGTGCCTCGAACAGCCCGTTTTCCTCCGCATTGGCGACCTTGATACGACCGGACAATTTTCCGCCCAGCCAATCGCCGGCCATGTCGGTCAACGTCAGTTCGCCGCCCTTCCAGACGAGATTACTCTTGAAACCTCCCACTGCGCCATAAAGGCCCGGCCAGAAGGATCCTGCCTCCAGGGCAATGGACATGTCCGCAGTATCCTGGAGCGGCTGCACAAGCGGTGCTGCATTCAAGCCGCCCTCGACCATATCCGTCACCGGGCCTGCCACCGCCTCGGCGAGAAACGGAAAGTCGACCGTATCGAAGCGCAGCGCGCCCGTGCCTTTCAGCATCGCCGCCGTTCGATCGAGTGTCACCGTGCCGGAAAAGGCATTGCGGTCGGCCTCGCCGACAATATCGCTGATCGCGACGGCCTCGGCGCTGGTGGCCACGGCAGCCTGCAAGGTCAGCGGCAGGCCAGCCCCCACCTGCGGCAAGGCGATCGCATTCATCATCAGATAAGGCTCGATATCATCGCTCTTGGCGGAAAGAACCAGCGAACCGCTCAGGAAGCTTTCCGCCGACAGGGCGGCCTTGCCCTTCGCCGAGATCGATGTTTTGCCGGCATTGAAGGCGGCCGAGACCTCGGCCGGCCCCTCCTCCGGCTGCGCGGCCCGGAATGTCACGCTGGCATCCGGATCGGCATCGAAGGGCAGCGGATCGAGCCCGATCTGCCCGGCCAGCACGACGGACTGCGAATTGAAGATGCTGCCATCCAACTCGAAATTGCGGCCGCGCAGCAGATCGGCAAGCGTCGAAGCCGACAGCTTCAGTTCAACGCGGCCCTCATTGACGGGACCATTCACCGTGATGGTCGCCGGGCCTCCGTCTTCGCCGGAGACAGCGGCCCGGACCGTGAGATCGGCATTGTCGTAGTAGCCAGCATTGGCGACAAAGCGGCTGAGCACGGGATGGGCCGTGAGATGCCGTGACAGAAGGTCCGCGACCGGACGCATCACAGGCGCCTTCACCGTCATGTCGAGCCCGGCGCTTGGCGCGAGAAGCGTGCCCCCGAGCGTACCGCTTGCCGACAGCTCCGCTCCCTCCAGCGAGGCGACCTTGAGCCGGTTCAGCGTCAGCAGGCCATCCTTGACAGTAAGGGCGGCATTGACACCGGAGGCGGTCTCACCAAAGGCGTCGAAACGATCTGCCCTGATGTCGAGCGCGATCGAGTGTTCCAGCACTGTCGAAACGGATGCATCGCCCGCGACGAGGCCGACCAGGGCCTGAAGGGATTCCAGTTCGACTTCGTTGCCGTGCAGCTGGAGCGACAAGGTGGGCGACGCGTCCGCGCGCGATTCCCGTTCCAGTCGGCCCAGCAACGACGCCTCGCCAATAGCGATTTCGAGATTTTCGAAGCGCTGCAACTCATCCGTCAGGTTCACCTGGGCGGAGAAACCGGCCGTCTTCAGCTTGCGGATTTCCGGATCGACGGAACCGGCAAGCCAGGTCGCAAGTCCCGACGGCTGATTGGAGGCAACCAGGAGATCGCCGACGAAGCCGCGGTTTTCCCGCAGCATCAACCGTCCCTTTGCTTCCAGCGCAGTGCGCCCGGGCAGAAGCGCATCCGCCCGGTCGATTTTCCAGCCGTCGCCGTCCGGCTTCACATCGAGACGCACTTCGCGCACCGTCGTATCGCCCACCACCACGGCGGGCAGGAAGAGGCTCGCACGTCCCGGCACCTGCGGGATCGGGATATCGGCGGCAATGGCGAGCAGCGCCTGAAGCCGTTGGCGGACGGTGACCTGCGGATTGCGGCCAGTCTTGCCCGCCTCGCCGCTGTTGCCGATGCGGCTGACATCGATCTGCTGGCCATCGGCGATCAGCAGGAATTCCGGCGCGCGGCCGGTATCAAGGGTCGCCTCGCCGGTGACGACATAGGGATCGTCACGCGGCCCGGCTTCCAGGCGGTATTCGGGGATGCGGATGCGTTCGTTCGAAAGCTCGAACTTGCCGGCGACGCGGATCGGCTCAGGCGCCCCCTCGCCCTTCGGCCGCGGCTTTTCCGACAAGGTGAACGCGCCATCATAGAGCGGACGGAAGTCGACGACCTTCAGCGCGCCGTCGAGATCGGCGGTGAAGGAAAGCCGGTCGGGCACCACGCGGGCGCGCATCGAGAGGGCACCATTCTCCAGTTGCCCGCTCGAAAGCTGGAACGCGCCGCTCTCGCCATCGAGCGCCGCTCGGCCATCGATGCGCCACGGGCCGCCCAGCGACTTGGCCGAAATCTGCGCATCAAGCCCAGTGACATGGCGCGTGCGGCCGGTCTGTTCGTCGACGAACTCGACCTCGCCGCCGCTGATCTCGACATTTTCGAGGATGACGGTGCGGGCCGGAATATCGGACTTCCGACCACGCGCCCAGTCGAGCGTGCCGTCCTGGAAGAGTTTGATACGCGCCTTGGGGCCTTCGATGCGCATGTCGAAGATCAGCGCCTCGCCGGACAGGAACGGCGCCAGTTCCGCGTCCATGGAAAAGCGCGCGATTTCGACCAGCGGCTTGCCCTCTTCCGGCGCGCCGACGCGCACGTCGTTGAGTGTCACCGAGGGAAACGGGATCAGCCGCGCATCGACGCTGCCGTGCACGGTGACGGGGCGCCCCATGATGCGGCTCGCCTCTCGCTCGAAATCCTGCCGAAAGCTGGTCCAGTCGACGAAAAGCGGTGCAAGCAGCGCCGCAAAGAGCGCCACGACCACCAAGCCACCAACGAAGAGCATGATCCTAGAAAGCACGCAGCCTGCCTTGAATTCCGTTTCGTTCCGTCAGGATAACGCGAACGTCCGCTAGAGGGTCGAAAAAATCTTGCCCGGGTTCAGAATGTTGTCCGGATCGAGCGCCTGCTTGATCTGCTGCATGAGCAGAACCGAGCCGCCAAGCTCGCCCGGCAGGAAGGATTGTTTGCCCTGCCCTATACCATGTTCGCCGGTGCAGGTGCCGTCCATGGCAAGTGCACGGGCATTGAGCCGCCCGACAAAGGCCTCGACCTGGGCCACATGGGTGGGATCCTTGTCATCGAAGACGAGACTGACATGGAAGTTGCCGTCGCCGGCATGCCCGACGATCGGCGCCAGCAGGCCATGTTCCTCGATATCGGCCTCGGTTTGCGCGACGCAGTCGGCGAGCCTGGAGATCGGCACACAGACGTCCGTCGCGATGACGGAGTAACCCGGCCGAAGCGCCTTCGCCGCCCAATAGACATTGTGCCGCGCCTTCCAGAGCTTCGCGCGCTCCTCGGCATCCGAAGTCCACTGAAATTCGCCGCCGCCGCATTCCCCGGCAATCGCGCCGAATTCCTCAGACTGCAGGCGAACGCTGTCCTCATTGCCGTGGAATTCCACGAACAATGTCGGTTGCTCCGGCAGCGTGAGGCCCGAATAGGCGTTGCAGGCCTTGATCTGCAGCGTGTTGACCAGCTCGATCCGCGCGACGGGGATGCCGAGCTGGATCGTCATGATCACGGCATCGCAGGCGTCCTTCAAGGTCGGAAAGCCGCAAATGCCGCCAGCGATGACAGACGGAATGCCCTGGAGGCGCAGCGTGATTGAGGTCAAGACGCCGAGTGTGCCCTCGGCACCGACGAAGAGGCGTGTCAGATCATACCCCGCCGACGACTTTCGCGCACGGCGGGCCGTGCGGATTTCCTCGCCGGTTGCCGTCACAGCGGTCACCGCCAGCACGTTGTCCTTCATCGTGCCGTAGCGAACGGCATTCGTGCCGGAGGCGCGCGTCGAGGTCATGCCGCCGATCGAGGCATTGGCGCCCGGATCGATCGGGAAGAACAGGCCGGTATCGCGCAGATAGGCATTCAGCTCCTCGCGGGTGATGCCCGGTTCGACCGTGCAATCGAGATCCTCGGCATTCACCTCCAGCACGCGCTTCATATTGCTGAAATCGATGGAGATTCCGCCATGCGGCGCATTCACCTGCCCCTCCAGCGAGGAACCGGTGCCGAAGGGTATGACCGGCACCTTCAGTTCCGCGCAGAGGCTGACGATCGCCTTCACCTCTTCGGCAGTCTCGACGAACACGACACCATCGGGAAGCTGGGCGGGAATATAGGTCGTGGTGTGCGCATGCTGGGTCCGGATCGCTTCGCCGGTTTGGAAACGTTGGCCGAAACGCTCGGCAAGACGCGGCAGTATCTCGGCAATGCCTTGCTCGTTGCGCGTGCCACTCCTGATGTCCGCCAATGCCATCGTCATACCCTCACTGCCTGTGGGGTTTACTCAGCAAATTGGCGCCCGGCTGTCCAGCAGCAATATCCGATCCTCATCAGCATTTCCGGCCGCGACTGTCCGGCCGTCACTCCGCCGGTTGCGGCAGAGCGCCGTCGCCGCCCTTGGAAAGGGTCTCGGCGTGCTGCAACTCGGCGGCAAGGCGCCGTTCCTCGTCGGCATGCGGGCTGGTAAAGCGGGCGATCACCAGATAGGCGACGGGTGTCAGGTAGAGCGTGACGACCGTCGCAAGGCCAAGGCCACCGACGAGCACCCAGCCGAGCGAGACACGCGCCTCCGCACCCGCGCCGCTTGCCAGCACCAGCGGCACGGCACCGACGACGGTAGCGATCATCGTCATCATGACCGGGCGCAGGCGGATGTTCGAGGCGTTTTCGATGGCACTGCGGATATCCTGTCCGCGGTCGCGCAGCTGGTTGGCAAATTCGACGATCAGGATGCCGTTCTTCGCCATGATGCCGACAAGCAGCACGAGCCCGATCTGGCTGTAGATGTTGAGCGTCGTGCCCGTCAGGATCATTGCGAAGACGGCGCAGGCAAGCCCGAGCGGCACCGTCACCATGATGATGATGGCACTGACGAAGCTCTCGAACTGCGCGGCCAGGACGAGGAAGATGATGATGAGGGCGAAGCCGAAGGTGACGGCAAGGCCGCTCGAATTCTCCTGCAGCGTCGCCGCTTCCGCCATCGGCATCAGGCGCGAGCCTTCCGGCAGCAGCGGCTCGGCCATCTCCTGCACCATTGCCAGCGCATCGCCGAGGGCAAGGCCATCCTTGAGGCCGGCCGAGAGCGAAACGGCGCGCAATTGCTGCTCGCGCGAAAGCTGCGGCGCGACGGCCTTCTCTTCCAGCGAGGCGATGGACGACATCGGTACGATCTTGCCATCGCCGGTCTTCAGGAAGATGTTTTCGAGATCCATCGGATCGTTGATCGGCTGGGTCGTCGAGGAGAGTTTGACGGGATAGGCCTGCCCCTCGACATAGATGTCGACGACGCTCGTGCCTTCCAGCATCGCCTGCAAGGCGGTCGAAAGGCCGGTAATGTCGATGCCGAGATCGGCGGCGCGTTCGCGGTCGATCGTCACCGAGAGCTGTGCCTGGTTGGCCTCATAGTTCAGGCGCACGTTCTGGAAGCGGCCGCTGTCCTCGATCTTGCGCACGAGTTCGGCCGCGGCGTTGCCGAGCTTGGTATAGTCGTTGCCGACGAGCGCGACCTGGAGGCCGTTGCCGGCGCCGCGAATTCCGAGGCTGTTCGGCTGCATGGCGAAGGTGCGCACCGAAGGCACTGTCGCAACCGCCTGGTTGATATCCTGTACGATCTGCTGCTGCGCGCGCTCGCGCTCGCTCCACGGCGCCAGCGTCAGCACCATGAAGCCGCTGTTCGAAGAGCCGCCCTGCCCGGAAATCGAGAAGATGTTGACGATCTCCCCGCTGTCGTAGAGCGGACGAAGCTTGTTCTCGATCAGCTTCATCTGGTCCTGCGCGTATTCGAGCGACACGCCCTGCGGCGCATTCACGCGTAGCATCACCATGGACCGGTCCTCGCTCGGAGTCAGCTCGGACTTGATGGTGAAGAAGGAGGTCGCGCCAGCCGCGGTGAAGAGCAGCGCTACGATGAAGACGATGAACGGTGCTCCGAGGCAGGCGCTCAGCGTCGAGCGATAGAAGCGCGAGGCCGCGCCACCGATACGGGCAAGCACGCCCGTGTGCCCATGCGTCATGTCCTTCGTCAGCATGCGGGAGGCGAGCATCGGGCACAATGTCAGCGCCACGAAGGAGGACAGCAGAATGGCGAAGGCAAGCACGAAGCCGAACTCGCGGAACAGCCGCCCCGCCTGGCCCGGAAGAAAGGAGAGCGGAATAAAGACAGCTGCCAGTGTCGCCGTCGTCGCAATCACGGCGAAGAACACTTCCAGCGTGCCTAGGATCGCCGCTGCGCGCGGCTTCAACCCCTCCGCCCGCCGACGCACGATATTTTCCAGCACCACAATGGCGTCGTCCACCACAAGGCCGGTCGCCAGGACGATGGCGAGTAGCGTCAGGATGTTGACGGAGAAGCCGGCTATGTAGATCGCCGCGATCGTACCGATCAGCGCGATCGGCATGCTGATCGTCGGGATCAACGTCGCCCGCCAGTCGAGCAGGAAGAGGTAGATGACGAGGGTCACGATCAGCACCGCGACGACCAGTGCGATCTCCACCTCATGGATTGCGCCTTCGATGAAGACGGCGTCGTCGCTGGTGATCTTGATCTCGGTGCCTTCCGGCAGGATGGTGCCGAACTGCGCCACCATCTGCTTCACGCCGGTGGAAATATCCAGCGTGTTCGATTGCGCCTGACGGATGATGCCGAGCCCGATGCCCTGCCGCCCATTGGAACGCAGCGCGGTCGAGCCCTCGTCCGGCCCCAGCGTCACCATCGCGATATCGCCGAGGCGCACCCGGTTCTTGATCATCAGGTTTTCGAAGTCGGCCGGCTTGGTGAGGTCCGCCGTCGCGCGCACCGTGATGTCCTGGCTCTGGCTTTTCAGTGAGCCGGCGGGTACGTCGAAGGAGGCGGTCGCCAGCGCATTGCGCAGGTCCGCCACCGTAATGCCGCGCGCCGCCAGCTTCGACTGGTCGACGTCGACGCGAAAAATCTTCTCCTGGTCGCCATAGACGACGACGTCCGCGACGCCCTCGACGGAGGCGAGCCTGTCGGTGATCTCGTTTTCGGCAAGCAGCGTCAGGTCTTCCAGCGACTGGGTGTCGGAGGTCAGCGCGAGACGCATGATCGGCTGGCTGTCAGCATCAGCCTTGACGACGCGCGGCTCCTCGGCGCCGTCCGGAAGCTGGTTCGATACGCGGCCGAGCGCATCGCGCACGTCATTCGCCGCCTGGTTGACGTCAGTCGTATCGGAAAATTGCAGGGTAACGCGGCTACGGCCGAAGGACGACTGCGAGGAAATGTCCTTGATGCCTTGCACGCGCGAGACGGCACCCTCGACAACGTCCGTCAACTCGCGATCGACCGTCTCGGGCGAGGCGCCCTCGAACTCGGTGGACACGCTGATCACCGGCTGGTCGACGGAGGGAAGTTCGCGAATTTCCACGCCGTTGAAGGCGGCAAGGCCGGCGACGACGATCAACGTGTTCAGCACAAGCGCGAAAATCGGCCGACGGATGAAGAGTGCGGTAAACCCCGCCTTGCCGGACGTATCGAGCCCGTTCGCGTCCCCCGACATTACGAGCCCTCCGCCACGGAGGACGTTGCCTGGCGGTCCTGCTCGGCGGTGCGCACCGCGCCGCCGGGACGCAGCGTCTGCACGCCTTCGGTGACGACCTGATCACCCTCGGCAAGTGCTGCCTTCACCAAAACCTTGTCGGGATTGCGCTGGACGATATGGACCGGCACGCGCTCGACCTTCTCGCCGGCTACCCGCCAGATGTAGGAACCATCCGAACTCCACTGCACTGAGAGCGGATCGACGCTCGGATAAAAATCGCCTGCGAAGAGCATGTTGACCTGAAAGGACATGCCGGCGCGCAGCACATCCTCGGGATTGTCGATGCGGGCACGCACACGAAGGGTGCGGCTTTCCTGGTCGATGCGGTTGTCGATCGCCTGCACCTCGCCCGAGAAGGTTTCGCCCGGCCGCGCCACGGCCGTCGCGGTGATATCGCCGCCGACACGCACGCTCGTTGCAAAACGCTCCGGCACCCAGAAATCGACGAGGATCTCCGAACGGTCGTCGATGACGGCAATCGGGCTCGACGTCGTGACATAATCACCGGAATTGACCGAGATAATGCCGACCACGCCGCCATAGGGCGCAATGATATCGCGCCGGCGCAGCGTCAGTTCGGCATTCTGCAACACAAGTTCAGCCGCCTTCAGCGCGGTTTCGGCATCCTGCAACTCCGCAACACTCATGGAGGACTTGAGGTTCTGGATACGCTTGAGCTTCTGGTCAGCACTTTCACGCGCCACACGCGCCTGGTCGGCGGCGATGCGCTGTTCGTCGCTGTCGAGGCGGGCGATGACCTGCCCCTGCTCCACCCGGTCGCCGGATTTGACCAGCACGTCCGTCAGATTGCCGGTCGCATAGGGCGTCACCGTTACGGTGCGGATCGCCTCGCCGTTGCCGATGGCATTGAGCCGGTCATTGACCACGGCCATGGCGACAGGTTTCGTGGCAACGAGCACCGGCCCGCCGCCGAAGCCGCCACGCCGGCCGCCTTGCTGTCCGCCTTCCGCCTGCCCCTCGCTCGCAGGAGCGATCGCGGCAACGAGCGTGCTCGGCAGGCCGGCGGCCTCGAGCATGTCGTTTGCCCCAGGCACGAAGCGGCCCCAGAGCAAAACCCCGGCCGAAATGACGCCAAGGCTTATGAGGAGCTGTTTCCAAACCCGCATGCAATCTCTCTCCGATGAAAGCGAACCGACACCTGTCGAGATGCGGCATAGAGCAAGTATCCTGCTTTGGAAATGAACCGGCAATGAAAGAATTGGATCATTACCGAAATGTAAGATTGGCGGGCCGCTCTGTTACCGAAATGTAAGAAAACGTGGAGAAATCTTCTCTTCTCGCTCCTTTGGCGAGCATGGTCGTGACTGGACCATCCTTGCGCTTGTGATACTTTTTCCACGGCCCGCGTGGCCAAGCCTATTTCAGTATTCTTTCATCAACGCATTGACCGACAGGGGGAAAATCCATGTGTGACGCCTGCGTCATCGAATCCGTCAAGAACCGCATGCTTTCGAGAAGAAGCTTCTTCCGCGCTGCCGCTGCGGGTGCTGCTACCGTTACCGCTGCCAGTTCCGGTGCGCTGAGCCCGGCTTTGGCTCAGGCACCGACGAAAGCCACGGACCTCACCCATGAACTCTATGAAGAGTTTCCGACCTTTTTCGGACAGCAGCAGTTCTGGCGAGAGCAGAAGTTCAATTACAAGGAACACAAGTTCAATCTGTTCGAACTGCGCGTCAACGAGCACACCGGTACGCATCTCGATGCGCCGCTGCACTTTTCCGAAGACGGCAAGTCGGTCGCCGAAATCCCGGTCTCCGATCTCGTCGTGCCGCTCGCCGTCATCGACATCCGCGCGAAGGCCGATGCCAACCCGGATGCACAGCTGACGCCGGACGACATCAAGGCGTGGATCGCCACCAACGGTGACCTGCCGGAAAAGGCCTGCGTTGCGCTCCTCTCCGGCTGGGGCAAACATCTCGGCACGGACAAGTTCCGCAATGCCGACGCCGAGGGCAAGATGCATTTCCCCGGCTTCCATGTCGAAGCCGTGCAGTATCTGGCGGAAAACTCGAGCGCCGCCGGCATCGCCGTCGATACACTGTCGCTCGACTATGGCATCTCGCCGG
Source organism: Shinella sp. GW821-FHT11G07 (assembly GCF_058808115.1). Taxonomy (NCBI): domain Bacteria; kingdom Pseudomonadati; phylum Pseudomonadota; class Alphaproteobacteria; order Hyphomicrobiales; family Rhizobiaceae; genus Shinella; species Shinella sp. GW821-FHT11G07. Next base: position 113,087 of record NZ_JBXARJ010000002.1, on the reverse strand, counting down.
ACTTCGCCACGCACTATGCCTGGCTTGCTTCCGGTCATTGGGGACTTGAAGCTGCCGCCAATCTGGACCAGCTTCCGGCCAAGGGCGCGACACTCATCGTCGGCGCGCCGAAGGTGCGGGGCGGCACGGGTGGCCCGTCCCGCGTCATCGCACTGGTCTAAACGACATCGGCCGGCGGATTTTCCGCCGGCCTTTCCTCCAGGAGAAACCATGAGCACCGTCAAGCCCGCCGAAGACCTCGAAGCCGATCCGCGTGTCAAGGCGGTGTTCGACGACATCCGCACCACCCGCAAGTCGGATTTCGTCAACAATATGTGGCGCTACCTCGCCTTTGATCCAGCCCTGCTGGAGCGCACCTGGGCCGAGGTGAAAGCCGTGATGGCGACGCCGTCCACGCTCGATCCGCTGGTCAAGGAAATGCTCTACATCGCCGTTTCGGTGACGAACGGCTGCAGCTATTGCGTTCACTCCCACACTGCCGCCGCCAAGGCGAAGGGCATGACGGATGCGCAATATGCCGAATTGCTCGCCATCGTCTCGCTCGCCGGCAAGACGAACCAGCTTGCGACGGCCCTTCAACTGCCCGTGGACAATGTCTTCGATGCCGACCGCGCAAAGGCCTGAACGGGCGCCGCTTTCCACACTCTTTCGGCTGTCGTTTCCCCACAGGGAATAAAAGCAGAACAGAAAACTGGTCTTTCGAACCCGAATCACTACATTGAACCGCATGATCAGCGGTTACGACGACATTCCCTTCTTCGACGAAGACCCGCAACTCGCCAAGAAACCCGCAGCGCCGGCGAAACCGGCCGGCGGCGGCATTGCTGCGCGCGCCATGGCAGCACGGGATTCCGGTCGGGCGCCGGACTATCTTTCCGGCCTCAATCCCGAGCAGCGCGAGGCCGTGGAAACGGTCGACGGCCCCGTTCTGGTGCTCGCCGGCGCCGGCACGGGCAAGACGCGCGTGCTGACGACGCGCATCGCCCATATCCTTGCCACCGGCCGCGCCTTCCCCAGCCAGCTGCTTGCCGTGACCTTCACCAACAAGGCGGCGCGCGAGATGAAGGAACGCATCGGGCTTCTCGTCGGCGGCGCCGTCGAGGGCATGCCCTGGCTCGGTACCTTCCACTCCATCGGCGTCAAGCTGCTGCGCCGCCATGCCGAACTCGTCGGCCTGCGCTCGGACTTTTCGATCCTCGACACCGATGACGTGGTGCGCCTGATCAAGCAGATCCTCCAGGCCGAAGGCATCGACGACAAGCGCTGGCCGGCAAAGCAGTTCGCCGGCATGATCGACGGCTGGAAGAACAAGGGCCTCGACCCGGCGCAGATCCCGGAGGGTGACGCCCGTGCCTTCGCCAACGGCAAGGGCCGCGAACTCTACATTGCCTACCAGAACCGCCTGAAGACGCTGAACGCCTGCGACTTCGGCGACCTGCTGCTGCATCCGATCCGCATGTTCCGCGCCAATCCGGACGTGCTGGCCGAATATCACCAGAAATTCCGCTACATCCTCGTCGACGAATACCAGGACACCAACACCGCCCAGTACATGTGGCTGCGCCTCCTGGCGCAGCGCCCCAAGGGCACGCCGCAGAACGTCTGCTGCGTCGGCGACGACGACCAGTCGATCTATGGCTGGCGCGGGGCGGAAGTGGACAACATTCTGCGCTTCGAGAAGGATTTTCCCGGCGCGAAAGTCGTCAAGCTGGAGCGCAACTATCGCTCCACCGCCCACATTCTCGGCACCGCCGGCCACCTGATTGCGCACAACGAGGACCGTCTCGGCAAGACGCTCTTCACTGACCGCCACGATCCCGACGACGACAAGGTCGTCGTGCATGCCGCCTGGGATTCCGAAGAGGAAGCCCGTGCCGTCGGCGAGGAAATCGAGCAGTTGCAGCGCAAGCAGCACAAGCTCAACGACATGGCGATCCTCGTGCGCGCCTCCTTCCAGATGCGCGAATTCGAAGACCGTTTCGTCACGCTCGGCCTGAACTACCGCGTCATCGGCGGCCCGCGCTTCTATGAGCGGCTCGAAATCCGTGATGCCATGGCCTATCTCCGCCTCGTCAGCCAGCCAGCCGACGACCTGGCTTTCGAGCGCATCGTCAACACGCCGAAGCGCGGCCTCGGCGACACGACGATCCGCAACCTGCACGACTATGCCCGCGCCCGCGATATCCCGATGCTGGCCGCCGCCGCCGACATTATCGAGACTGACGAATTGAAGCCGAAGGCGCGCAAGGCGCTTTTCGACGTCGTCACCGATTTCCGCCGCTGGCAGTCGCTGCTGGAAACCATGCCGCATACCGAGCTTGCCGAGCAGGTTCTCGACGAGAGCGGCTACACCGCCATGTGGCAGGCGGACAAGTCTGCCGAAGCCCCGGGACGTCTTGAAAACCTGAAAGAGCTCATCCGCTCGATGGAGGCCTTCGAGTCGCTGCGCGGCTTCCTGGATCACGTGTCGCTTGTCATGGATGCCGAGCAGAACGCCGAACTCGATGCCGTCTCGATCATGACGCTGCACTCGGCCAAGGGTCTCGAATTCGAGACCGTCTTCCTGCCCGGCTGGGAGGAAGGCCTGTTCCCGCACCAGCGCGCGCTCGACGAGGGCGGCCGCTCCGGCCTGGAGGAGGAACGCCGCCTCGCCTATGTCGGCATCACCCGCGCCAAACGGCGCTGCCACATCTGGTTCGTCTCGAACCGCCGCATCCATGGCCTCTGGCAATCGACACTACCGTCGCGCTTCCTCGATGAATTGCCGGAAGCGCATGTCGAAGTGGCCGAGGTCGAACAATCCTATGGCGGTTACGGTCGTGGCGGCTACGGCCAGTCGCGCTTCGACAAGCAGGAGCCGTTCCAGAACAGCTATTCGACGCCCGGCTGGCGTCGTGCGCAGACGAACCGCACGGATGCGACCCGCGATAACTGGGGTTCCCGCTCCGGACATGCCGTGGAGCGCATCGGCTATGGTGAGTCCGGGCCGCGCTCGCGCACCATCGACGGCGAACTGGTGGCGAAGTCGACCACGACCGAACCGTCGAAGTTCTCCGTCGGCGACCGTGTTTTCCACACCAAGTTCGGCAATGGCAATGTGGCGGCGATCGAGGGCAACAAGCTGACGATCGATTTCGACCGTGCCGGCCAGAAGCGCGTGCTGGACGGCTTCGTCGAAAAGGTCTGACGGGACCGCCGAGCGGCCCCGTCATCGGATATCAGGAGGCCCTGCGCATGCCGCCGAGACGGGCGGTGCGTTCTTCCGGCGTCCAGATTTCGCTTCCGTCACGGCGAAGGGCGCGGCGATTGAGCTGGAAGCGGTTCACCAGCTCGCTCAGGGTTATCGCGCCTTCGGCAAGCGACTGGCTGGTGGAGGTGGTGTGCTCCACCATGGCGGCGTTTTCCTGGGTGATCCGGTCCACGTCGCTCACGGCCGCGCTGATTTCCTCCAGCCCGCTCGCCTGTTCGGCGGCAGACGTCGCGATGGCATCGACATTGTGATCGATCTCTTCGACGAAGCTTCCGATTTCACGCAGCGCCCGGCCCGTCTCGCCGACAAGACGCACGCCATCCTGAACCTCGGCGCTGGAATTGGTGATCAGCGTCTTGATCTCGCGGGCCGCCTTGGCCGAGCGCTGGGCGAGTTCACGCACTTCCTGGGCCACGACGGCAAAGCCACGCCCCGCCTCACCTGCCCGCGCTGCCTCGACGCCGGCATTGAGTGCCAAGAGGTTGGTCTGGAAGGCGATTTCGTCGATGACGCCGATGATCTGGCTGATCTCGCTCGAGGCGGACTCGATCCGCTGCATGGCGCTGACCGTGTCGTTCACGACATTGGCAGATGTGTTGGCGGAGGCACGGGCATCCTGCACGAGCTTGCGGGTTTCCCGTGTGCGATCGGTCGAGGAACGCACGGCGACGGTCGCTTGCGTCAATGCTGCAGCCGTCTCTTCGAGGGCGACAGCCTGCCGGCGGGTACGCTCGGAAAGATCCTCGGCAGCCTTGCGCATGTCCTGGCCACTGCGGTTTTGCATATGCGTCTGGTCCAGCACCTGCGAGAGGGTTTCCTGGAACGCGCTGATCGAGTTGTTGAAGTCGCGGCGCAGCGGCTCGAATTCGGGCACGAACTGGTTGTCGATCGTCATGCGGATATTGCATTCGGCAAGCCGCCCAAGGCCCGCACCGATCTCCTCGATCGCCCGCACGCGTTGCGTCATGTCGGTGGCGAACTTCACCACCTTGAACACCTTGCCGTCGGCATCGAAGATCGGGTTGTAGGAAGCGTGGATGTGGACCTTGCCGCCACCCTTGGCGATGCGGGTGAACTGGTCGGAAACAAAGTGGCCTTCGGCCAGCCTTTGCCAGAAAAGCTTGTATTCCGCGCTCGCCACATAGTCCGGCGCGCAGAACAGCGAATGGTGGCGGCCGACGATCTCGGACAGGTCGTAGCCAAGCGCCGACAGGAAGTTCTGGTTCGCCGTCAGGATATCGCCCTTCGGCGAGAACTCGATGACCGCCTGCGCGCGACCAAGGGCCGTAAGCTTGCCCTCGTCCTCCAGCGCTTTCCGCTTCGCCGCGGTGATATCGGTCGCGAACTTCACCACCTTGTAGGGCTTCTTGCCGCGGAAGACCGGATTGTAGGATGCCTCGATCCAGATCTCGCGGCCGCCCTTGGCGATGCGCTTGTACTGGCGCCGGTCGAAATGCCCCTCGGCAAGGCGGCCCCAGAAGGCGGCATAGTCCGCCGATTTGGCCTCGGACGGTTCAACGAAGATGCGGTGATGCTGACCGACGATCTCCGACAGCTGGTAGCCGACGGCTTGCAGGAAGTTCTCGTTGGCATGCAGGATTTTGCCCGTCAGGTCGAATTCGATGATCGCCTGAGAGCGTTTCATCGCAGCAAGCACGGCGCGGGCATCCATTCCAAAGTCGAAAGCGGTCACGTGTCATCCCCAGCAGGAAACAGTCACAGAGCCGGCCAATCCGGCAGTCCTATTAGAATTGGCTGAAAATTCTTAGCAATTGCTAAACCAAACTGGTGTTCGGCGTAACATTCAGAAAAAAATCATATGAATGCGCGCCGGAAAGAGCGCGCATAAAAAAACCGGCGCACACGGCGCCGGTCTCATCACAAATATCCGTAAATCTCAGGCGCCCGCCTTGCGGTAGAGCGCCGCGAGCCGTGTGCGCGACGACGGCAGTTCCGGTACCACGACCATCATGGTGATGTGGCCACGCTTGAAGGCATTGAGGAACGGCTCGTAGTTCTGGAAGGCGACGCAGCCGTGCGAGCCCTTCTGACCGCGCAGCAGGTTGGTGTGCGTCAGCAGTCCCGTGCGGTTCTTCGGGTCGCGGCCGTCGATCGATGTCATGCGGATCGCCTCGACGCCATGGAAGCGCCGCTCGCGCATCTTCAGGCGGTAGATGCCGGCCGGGGTCGGGCCGGTCATCTTGACGTGCTCGTAGTCCGGATTGTCACGCATCTTGCCGATGCCGGAATGGGCGCGCAGCTTCGTGCCGTCGGGCATGTAGACGGTCGCGTTGGAGACGTCATAGATCGCCACCCGCGTACCCTTGCCCGGCCAGCCGGTTGCGCTGCCCTTGCTCTTGAAGAAATCGTTGAACAGCGAGCGCTCGGGCTTCGCAATGGCGATGTCTTCCTTGTCGTCCTGCTTTTCGCGCCGCGTGCGGGCGACCGGCTTTTCTTCCACCGGCTTGCGCTCGATGGTGACGGTCTCAAGCGCCGGCTTGGCTTCCGGCAACGGAATTTCGCTGAGGATGCTCTCCTCGTCGGTCTCCGGCTTCTGCATGACGAGGCCGAAGGGCTGGATGTTCTTTCGGGCGGATTCGTCGGGAAGCAGCGCCGTCACCATGGTCGGCTGGCCGGTGATCGCCTTTTCCTGCTCGACGGAGCGCTCGGCGCGCGCAACGGCCGCCTCGATGAGCGCCGCCTTGGCCTTCTCGCGTTTGACGGCTGAGGCCAGCTGAATGGAAATGCGGCGCTGGTGCGCGACCTGAACCGCTTCGGCGGTCAGTTGCTTCTGGCGGCGTTCGCTTTCCGAAGGTTGCGAGAGCCGGGAGAACTTTGCGATCTTCACCGTGCGCTCGGCACGGTTCCTGTCGGTGACTACGGACTTGCCGTGAAGAGACGCGGCAATCGCCTTCTTGCCTTCCGAAAGCGAGGACGCCGCATCCTGCATCGCGCCGAGCGTGGAGACGACAGCCCAGGCGGACCCGGCAATGACGCCGCAGGCAAGCAATGCGCTGAGAAGAATACCCCCGGAACGGACCCGACGGGATTTGGACGCGGAACGCGCGGACTCGTACACAGACGCCATGATACTCGTTACCCGAAACTCGTTACTCGACGCGGCCGCGGAGATGACGCTCCGAAAGCCGTTACGCTGGCGGCGAGCGGCGCGACCTGCGCCGGACCTCTGCCGAACGAGCAAAGAATGACGAAATATGGTAAGCAATTCCTAAACGGCGCCTCGTGTTTTTGAAGGAATCCGCCGGAAGGTCCTCAACATCCGGCAAGGCTGCCTGTCACGAGAATGCGGCAATGACGTGTCGGACCGCCCTGCCTCCCTAGAATTGGGGATGCTGGCCAAGCCAGTCGGTCGCCTTTTCGTAGCTTGCCGCCACTGCAAGCACGTCACGGTCAGCGCGCGCCCGGCCGATGATCTGGATGCCCGCCGGCAGTCCATTCGCGCCGAAACCGGCCGGCATGGCGGCGACGGGAAGCCCCGCCAGCGTCGGGCCGATCACCACTTCCATCCAGCGGTGATAGGTATCCATCGCCCGCCCGTCGATGGCCTTCGGCCAGTCCAGCTCCGCGTCGAAGGGGAAGACCTGCGCCGACGGCAGGATGAGGAAATCGTAAGTCTCAAAGAGGCCGGCGACATGGCGATGCCAGTCGCTGCGCGCCAGCGAGGCGGCATAGACGTCGTTGGCGGACAGCTGCTGACCGTTCTCGATCTCCCAGATCATCTCCGGCTTCATGCGCGCACGCCGCGCCGGATCGGCATAATCCGCCGCCTGCCCGTTGGCGACGAGGAAGTGGCGAAGCGTGCGCCAGGTCTGCCACAACCGCGCCATGTCGAAGCCGGGCGCGACCTCCTCGACCGTGCAGCCAAGCCGGCGGAAGACGTCGAGCGAGGCGCGGCACAACTCCAGCACGCCAGGCTCGAAGGGCAGATAGCCGCCGAAATCGCCGAGCCAGCCGATACGGGCGCCGGAAAGGTCGCGATGCGCATTCAATGAAAGGCTTTCGTCGGTCAGCGACAACGGATCGCGCGGATCATGCCCCGCCTGCGTGGCGAACAGTGCCGCGACATCGGCGACGCTGCGCCCCATCGGGCCGTTCACCGCGAGTTGGCCGAGGAAAAGCTCGTTGCCCAGCGATGGCACCCGGCCGAAGGACGGACGGAAACCGACGACATTGTTGAAGCCGGCGGGATTGCGCAGCGACCCCATCATGTCGCTGCCATCGGCGACAGGCACCAGCCGTGCTGCGAGCGCTGCCGCCGCGCCGCCAGAGGAGCCGCCGGCGCTCTTGCCCGTATCGTAGGGATTGCGGGTAACGCCGAAGACCGGATTGTAGCTGTGCGAGCCAAGCCCCATTTCCGGTGCATTGGTCTTACCGATGATGATGGCGCCCGCCGCGCGGATGCGCTCGACATGGATGTCGTCATAGTCCGGCACGAAATCCGCATAATTCGCCGAGCCGAAGGAGCAGAGAATGCCCTTGGCCTCGGAGAGATCCTTCACCGCAAACGGCAGGCCGTGCAGCCAGCCGCGATACTCCCCCGCCGCCAGCGCCCGGTCGGCCGCCTCCGCCTCGGCCAGCAGGTCTTCGACTGGACGGAGGCTGACGATGGCATTGATGCGCGGATTGATCGCCTCGATGCGGGAAAGGTAGGCCGCCATCACGCTGCGGCAGTCGAGCCGGCGTTCGGCAATGGCGGCGGAAAGGGCAAGGGCAGAAAGGGCGGTAATGTCCTGCAAGGTCGGCTCCGGCATTCGTCTGACAGAAGAGCTAGCAGGCCCGATGGAAGAGCGCCAGCCCGCCTCAGAGCCCTTGGCGGAAGGCCAGCGCGAAAAGCCCGACCGCGGCGAGCGAACCAAGCGTGCGCACATGGTTCCACATCGTCCAGACATCGAGATAGCGCTGCCAGAGGGCTGCCTGTTCCGCGCTACCGGCGGGGGCCGCGGCCAGCGCATTGTTGAGCGGCACGTTGAAGACGATCGTGACGCCGATGACCGCAACGAGGAAGATGATGCCGCCCGCCGCCGCCATCAGCCCGCCGGCCCCGCCCTGCATGAAGCCGAGAACAGCCAGCACCAACGACAGCAGCGCGCCGCCGAAGAAGGCCGAGAAGAACCAGGGGTTCTGGATGACGACATTGATGGCGTTCATCGCCGCAGCTCCTTCCGCTGGCGTCAGGCGCGCGAAGGCGGCCATGATGCAGACGGAGAAGATGAAGAACAGGCCGGCATTCAACGCCGTCGCAAGGATGGCGAGGAAGGTCAGGATGGGAAAGGCGCTTGCCATGATCAGGTCCTCCAGAAACCGGTTTCAGCCACGTCACGGGCGAAATCCGCAAAATCGCGCGGCGGTCGGCCGAGCACGCGCTCGATGTCATGGGTAAGCGCCTCGTTACGGCCGTCGAGCACCGAGCCGAACAGATAGGTGACGAGCCAGATGACATCCTCCGGCATCTGAGCGTCGCGCAGCATGGCAGCATAAGCGTCGATCGTGACCGGCGTATAGGTCACCGCGCGCCCGCCGGCCGCGGAAAATTCCGACGTCGCCTCGCGGAAGGTCATCAGCCGCGGACCGGTCAATTCATAGGTCTTGCCGGCATGCCCCTCCTCCGTCAGCGCCGCCACCGCGACGTCGGCGATGTCGCGCGTATCGACGAAGGGTTCGCGTACCGTTGCCGAGGGCAGGACCAGTTCGCCGGCAAGGATCGGCTCGGCAAACAGGCCTTCGCTGAAATTCTGGAAGAACCAGCTGCCGCGCAGCACCGTCCAGGCGATACCAGCCTCCTTCATCGCCTCCTCGCTCACTTCCGCGGCATCCTCACCGCGGCCCGAAAGCAGAACGAGGCGCGTGACGCCCGCTTCCGCGGCCAGGCGAGAGAACCGGCGAATGTCGTCGTCCGAGCCCGGTACGGCGAGGTCCGGCTGATAGGCGATGTAGACTGCCTCGACGCCCTCCAATACCGCCGGCCAGCCGGAGGCGTCGCGCCAATCGAACGGGATCGCCGCCGAGCGCGACCCCATCCGCACCTCATGCCCCTTTTCGCGCAGCCGCTCGGCAATTGGCCGCCCCGTCTTGCCCTCACCGCCCAGAACCAGAATGCGTGTCATCCGTTCATCCTCCAAAATATGAGTAATACTCATGTTTGCAAAATGTGAGGAATCCTCGTATTTGTCAAGCGTGATTTGAATGGGCCGTGGAGAAAGCGATGAACGACACGCAGATGCGCCGCGCGCCGAGCCAGAAGCGCAGCCGCGAACGGGTGGACGCCATCCTTGCCAATGCGACGGGGATGATTGCCGAAACGGGCAGCGACGCGCTGCGCATGAGCGAGCTTGCCCAGCGCACGGGCATCTCGATCGGCTCGCTCTACCAGTATTTTCCGGACAAGAGCGCCGTGGTGCGAGCGCTGGCCGAGCGCTGCAACGAGGACAGCCGCGCCTGCATCGCCGAAGGTCTCGCCACCGTGACAAGCATGGACGATCTCGCCACCGCCTTCGGTGCACTGATCGACACCTATTACGCGATCTTCCTTGGCGAACCCGTCATTCGCGACATCTGGTCGGCCGTGCAGGCAGACGGTGCGCTGCGCATCATGGAGGTGGAGGAAAGCCGTCGCAACGGCGCGCTGCTTGCCGAACGGTTGAAGGCACTGCAGCCGGCCGGCGATCCGCAGAAAATCGACGCAACGGCCCTCCTCGTCATGCATCTCGGCGAAGCGACGATGCGCCTTGCCGTCTCGATGGCGCGGCCGGAGGGTGACGCACTGGTCGAAGCCTATAAGCACATGGCGATCCGGCAATTGACGACGCCGTAAGTCGCGCGCCCGGACGCTCGATCCGTAGCTAGCCGGGCTTTCGCCCTTCCAGAACCTCCGCCGCTTCGAGCAGCGTGGCGAAGAGATAGGACATCTGGTCACTGCGCGTTTCGCCATACCATATCTGCGGCACCATCACCCGGAACCGGGTTTCGAGCAGATCGGCGAGCGCTTCGATGTCACCCATCCATTCCAGCGTGTCGGCATAGAGGTTCATCACGCTCGGCGCGGGAAAGCGGGCGAGCAGGTCCTCGAAACCCCGTTTCACCAGATCGGGATCACACAGCGTATCGGCAAGTTCATGGTCGCCGACATCGGTGTTCGCCTGCTGGATCAGTGCATAGAAGCCGAGGCCGAAACGGTCCTTCGTCCGCTCCGCGGCACGCCGCGCAAAGTCTTCCAGATCCTGTGCGTCGCGGCCGAGCCAGCGCGGCATGATCATGCGGGCATGCGAGCGGCAAAGGTCTATGTTGTAGCGGTCGAGCAGCAAGGCCCGCTCGAAGCGCGCCTTGAATGTTTCGAAATCGCCCTCGTTGGCCGAGCGTCGATAGTCGCTGATCCGCCAGCTGAAATTCTCGGGATCGGCATGACCATCGAGAACGTCGTCGGCCTCCTTCAGCAATTCCTCATAGCCCTGCCACTGGTCGGCCCGCACATCGCGCCCCCAGCCGGTGCCGCGCCGCACGAAGGCGGTGACGCGCAGGGCATCGGCATAGGTGGCGGCGGAAAAGGCCGAGGGGCTGCGATGGAAGAAATCCCGGAACGGTTTCAGCATGTCTTCATGCTCCGGCGCAGCCGCCTCATCATCCGGCAGCGCCATGAAAGGCTCGAGGAACCAGTCCTTGACGAGCGAATAGAGTGGCTTGCCGTTGTCCGCGATGACGCCGCTTGCCCGCGCGGCCTCGAAAGCCTGGTGGTAGACCTCGAAATCACCCCTGTGCCAAGCCGCGCGCATGGCATCACGCTGTGGAATGAGGGCCGGCATTTCGTCATGCAGATCGATGAGGTAGAGGTCGTAGTCGCGGACCAATTGCTCTTCCGGGGAGAGTGGCGTTGCCGGTGCGGCGCCTGCGCCTGATATCCTGCTGCGAAACCTGGCAAAAATATCCTTGAAACCCATGTGATCCGTTCTCTGCTCCAAGCGGCAAGCCCTGTTCGGCACCCGCAGTCGCGGGTCATGAGGCAACGGATGCGACCCGCGCACTATTCGCCGGCCATCACCGATTTTTGAAGAGCACGTACCCTTTCCAACCGTCCATCGTGCACCATCTAATGAATGGGATATGCACGGATGGGTGATGGTCATGCTGACGACGCTTGCCTTGCTGATGAGCCTGACGGCTGGTGTCGAGATCGCCGCTACCTCCGCGGAGGAGGTGGATGTCGAACTGGTGCTGGCGGTTGATGTGTCCGGATCCATGGATCTGGAAGAAGCGCAGGTGCAGCGCGCCGGCTATGTGGATGCACTGCGGCACCCCGATTTCGTCAATGCTGTACGCGAGGGCCTGACCGGCCGTATCGCCATCAGCTATTTCGAATGGGCGGGCACGATCCAGGACAGTTCGCACCTGCCCTGGCAGATCATATCCAGCCCCGAGGAAGCCAATGCCTTCGCCGCACGGCTGGAGGCGCGCCCGATCGCCACGCGCCGCGGCACGTCGATTTCGGGGGCCATCGCCTATGGCGCAAAACTGTTCGATGCCAACAGCTATTCCGGCATGCGTCGCGTCATCGATGTTTCCGGTGACGGCCCCAACAATTTCGGCCCACCGGTGACACCGGCACGGGATGCCGCGACCGCACTCGGCATCATCATCAACGGGCTTGCCATCATGATCCGGCCCTCGGCCGCCTACGGTTCGCTCGATGATTACTACTCCAACTGCGTTATCGGCGGTCCCGGCGCCTTCGTGCTGCCGGTGCAGGAGCCCGAGGACTTCGCCATCGCCATCCGCCGCAAGCTGATCCTGGAAGTCTCCGGCGTCGAACCACCCGCCCGCGTCATCCACACCGCGGCAACAGACGCCGATTGCATGATCGGCGAGAAACTGCGGCCGAGCAATATGGAACGCTACTACCCTGAACTCGACCGATAAGGCCTGTTCCACCCGAAACAGCGCCGCCCAGTCCCTCATGCGACAGTGAACCTACGGATGAAATGGTTCATCCCTTCACTGGAAGAGAGGAGACTGAAATGCGCAAATTCCTCATGTCCGCCGTTGTCGCGACCATCGCAGCGGTATCCTTCGCAGCCCCGTCGCAGGCGGGTGGGTTCTACTTCGGCTTCGGTGGCGACCACGGCTGGGGCGGTCATCACCGCGGTTATGTCACCCATTACTACGGCCACCACCGCCACTGCTTCTGGAAGAAGATCAAGCGCTATGACAGGTGGGGCAACCTCATCGTCAAGCGTGTGAAAATCTGCCGTTAAGATCAGGCACCGCCGCGATTTTCCATCGGATATCCGCCCTGCCCCGGCCGCCCTGCGACCGGGGTTTTCTCGTTATCGAAGCAGAGTGTTTTCTCAAGCTATTCCTTTTGCACGGAAATCGTGCTTATATTGAATGAACGTTCAGCAAAATAAGGGGAACACCATGAACGAGATGATCCGCGACATCAGCGTTCCGAACGACTGGGACAGAAGCGGGCTTCCGGGTTGGTGTTATCATAGCCCTGCCCTGCTGGACCTCGAAAAGCAGCATGTCTTTCGCGAACACTGGCAGATCGCCTGCCATGTCTCCGATATTCCGGAGCCCGGCAATTACCTCACCATGGATGCCATCGGCGAACGTGCGCTCATCCTGCGCGGGCAGGACGGCGAGGTTCGCGCTTTTCACAACATCTGCCGCCACCGCGGCTCCCGCCTCGTCGCCGACGACAAGGGAACCTGCCGCAACGCACTGGTCTGTCCCTTCCACGGCTGGGTCTACAATCTCGACGGCACGCTGCGCGGCGCCGCGCGCCCCAAAAGCTTCCCGCCGCTCGACAAGAACGAGTTCGCGCTGAAATCGCTCGAATGCGAGATCTGGCAGGGTTTTGTCTTCGTCCGCTTCGCGCCCGGCCCACAGCCCTCCGTCGCCGAGTTGATGAAACCCTTTGAGCAGGAGCTTTCCCACTACCGCTCTGAAGACATGGTACCGGCTGGCGAGATCTGGACGCAGGAGACGCCGGTCAACTGGAAGTCGGTGCGGGACGTCGACAACGAGGGCTATCACGTCGCCATGGCCCATCCGGCTTTGCAGGACCTCTACGGCTCCACCTACTACGACGAGCCTTTCATCAATGGTCTTTGCCGCTCTTTCGCGACCTACAATCCCCATGCCGGCCGCCGCTGGAGCGTGCGCAACTATGTGAAGATCTCGCCGGAGAACCCTCACCTGCCGGAACAGTTGCGCAAGGCCTGGATCTATTTCGGCCTCTTCCCGAACTGCGTCATCGCCGTCACTCCGGAGACCGTGCAATTCTATCAGGAATTTCCCGTCGCTGTCGGCAAGACGATGCTGCGCGGCGGCATCTACCGCCACCGCGAGGAGGATCGCGCACATCGTCTCGCCCGCTACCTCGCCTTCCGCATCGATCGCGACACGCAGGCCGAAGACGTACAGCTCACCGTCTGGTCGAACGAAGCCATGACATCAAACGCCTTTGCCGGCTTCTACCTCTCCGACCTCGAATATGGCGTGCGCACGCATCATGACCACCTGCGCAAGGTGCTGCCGGTGATGACCCTGAAGGACGCGCCGGAGGAAAAGGCGATGGCGGAAACCAATGCCGGTCTGAAAAGCCGGGACTAGGTTTCACGAAGGACGGGACTTCGGCAGGGGCACATCCTCAAGATGCTCGCTGGGCCAGGTGGCGATGGCGTGAACCTGCTCGGTTACCCGGTCCTTCAAATAGCTTTCCTGCCCCGGCAGACCCATCGGGTAAAGGGCATCCCGGCTCGCCTCATAGGCCGCACTCTTGTCGGTGCACAGACGGATGCGCATGTCTTCCGGCGCCACACCGGATTGGTTCTGCAGCCCCTCGACAAGCCCTGCGCCTGTGGGCAAGCGGCCATCGAATGCCTGTGTCAGGTATTGCGCAGAGCGCTCGTTGCGCTCGCGTTCCGTCGTCGCACCCAGGATGACCACCATCATGCGCCGTCCGTTGCGTGTCGCCAGCCCGACGATGTTTCGCCCGGAGGCACAGATGAAGCCCGTCTTCATGCCGATCGTGCCGTTGAAGCGAGTCAGGAGCAGATTGTTGGACTTGATCTCCTTGCCATCGATCGTGACGGAAGAGGCCTGGAAAAAGCGCCTGTATCCGGGAAACACCCGGTCAACTTCCATGCCCAGGATCGCGAGATCCCGCGCGGTCGTATAGTTCGTCTTGTCGAACAGGCCGTTCGGATTGGAATAGTGGGTGCCGGTGAGGCCAAGACGCGCCGCCGTCCTGTTCATCCGCACAACGAAGGACGCCTCATCGGATGCCACGGCTTCGGCAAGGGCTACGGCGACGTCATTGGCCGATGCGGTAATCACGGCATAAAGCGCGTCTTCGAGCGTCATCGTCCGCCCGAAGGTCAGGCCGGACTCGAGAAATGCCTGCTTTGTGGCATTGCGGGTCATTACCACCGGCGTCGACATGGTCACTTCACCGGCTTTCAGCGCCTCGAACACGACGAGAGCCGTCATCAGCTTGGTCGTGGAGGCGGGATACCACGGCGCGCCGGCATCCTCCTGGTAGAGTACCTGGCGGCTGTCGGCATCGACGACGAGAACGGGCGTGGCCTTGGCCGGTGTGGCGGCGGCAAACGGCGCCCACGCAAAAAGCGATGCGATAAGGACCAGTCGCGCCCACGGCCGCCTTGCTGTTTTGTCGTTGCTCATGTGCCATTCTCCGAAGAAGGAGCCCTAATGCCATCATGCGCCGCATGAGTGCAAGCCTTTGCTGCGCCGCCCGCGCTGGCGGGTCCGCCGGTCTCCCTGTGGAAACGGCGTGCAAAAAAGAGGCCCGCTTTCGCGGGCCTCAACCGTTTGGAGCGGGGAATGGTCGCTCCAAACGTACTTTCTACAGAAGGGCTTAGCCCTTCCAGAGCCCCTCGCGGACAAGATCGCCCATGGTGAGCTCAATGCCCTTGCGCAGGATCGCCGTCATGTCGTCGATCTGCGAAAGGGAGATGGTCAGCGGCGGCGACATCACGCACATGTTAATGAGCGGACGCACCAGGAGGCCGAGTTCCTGGCAATGTTTGTCGATGCGCTTGCCCACTTCGAGGTCGAGCACAAGCGGATTGTTGCTAACGCGATCGGCGACGCATTCGACGCAGGCCATCAATCCGAGACCCCGCACCTCGCCAACCAGCGGCAGGTCCTCAAGCGCCTTCAGGCTTTTCTGGAAGTGGTCCGACACCGCCAGCGTATGCTCCAAAAGCCCGCCTTCCAGGATATCGAGGTTCTTCAGCGCCACGGCGCAGCCGACCGGGTGGCTGGAATAGGTGAGCCCGTGTGCGAACATCGCTTCGGAATGGTTCGACCGGCGCAGTTCCTCGAAAAGCCGTCCGGCGATCATCACGCCGCCGAGCGGGAAATAGCCCGACGTGACGCCCTTGGCGAAGGTGATCATGTCCGGCTCGATGTCGAAGACATCCTTCGAGGCAAAGACATGGCCGAGCCGCCCGAAGGCCGTCACCACCTCGTCGGCGATGAACAGGATATCGTTTGCGCGGCAGAGCGCATGCATGCGCTTCAGGTAACCGGGCGGCGGCACGATGACGCCGCCGGAAGCCATGACGGGCTCGGCGATGAAGGCACCGATCCTGTCCGCGCCTCTCTCCTCTATGACCTGCCGGAACTCCTCGACGAGGAAATCGCAGAAAGCCTCGACGCTCATGCCTTCCGGCCGGCGGAAGGGGTTCGGGCAGGAAAGCTTCACGACGAGGTCGGACGCGCTGTCCATCCAGTCATGGTCGCGTGGCCTGCCGTTGAGCGAGGCCGAAAGAAAGGTCGAGCCGTGATAGCCGCCCTGCCGGGAGACGATCAGCTTCTTCTCCGGCCGGCCCTTTACATTGTTGGCGAACTGCATGAAGCGCAGCGCCGTCTCGACCGCCGAAGAACCGCCCGTCGTGTAGAAGACGTGATCGACACCATCCGGCGCATGCGCCGCCAATCGCGCCGAAAGCACGGCAGAGGGCGTATTCGTCGTATACCAGGGCGAATTGTAGGACAGCTCCATGGCCTGCGACGCCATGACATCGGCCAGTTCCTTGTTGCGGTGGCCGGCATTGACGCACCACATGCCGGCAGGGCCGTCGATCAGCTTTCGGCCGGCGGCATCTGTCACATAGATGCCCTCACCGGATTCGATGCGCCCGCGCGCCTCCGCGCCGATGGAGCCGGAAACCGGCCAGGGCTGCACCAGATGGCGCTCCGCAAGCCGGGTGAGATC
Organism: Shinella sp. GW821-FHT11G07; assembly: GCF_058808115.1. Classification (NCBI taxonomy): domain Bacteria; kingdom Pseudomonadati; phylum Pseudomonadota; class Alphaproteobacteria; order Hyphomicrobiales; family Rhizobiaceae; genus Shinella; species Shinella sp. GW821-FHT11G07. The sequence goes on along the minus strand of NZ_JBXARJ010000002.1, from coordinate 96,579 downwards.
GTCGACCGCCTCGTCAGCCTGCTCGTTCGCCGTCTTCAGAATTGCCGCCATATCCCTCTCCATCATGTTTTTGCGAAAAGATTCCGCGCACAACAATATGAAAGAATTTAAGTTTCCCAATCATATTGAATGTTCGTTCAATCAATATTGCAGAAACAGGGCTTGATTTCAACGGGGATTTGGGCGCATGTTTCGTTTCGGGAACACACCAAGCCTAAAAGGCAGGCGTACATGGAAACGGGAAAGCTCACCCTCTACGAGAGTTGTCGCGGCTGGAGTTTCGCACGATGACGGCGACGGCGTTCGAGAGGATCGTCGACACGCCCTCCCCCTCCAGGCGCCGGGCCTGGATGCGGAGCGAAGAGGCCCGCGGCCTCGCCATGGTGTCGCCGACCTTCCTCTACGCGCTGGCGCTGCTTTTTCTCCCGGTTCTCATCGTCATCGCCTACAGTTTCTGGACACAGAACTATCTCGACATCGATCGCACCTTCACGCTGGAAAACTACCGGCAAGCGCTCACCGAGCCGATCTACCGCGACCTTTTCATCCGCTCTCTGTGGATCTCGCTGACGGTCAGCATCGTCACCGTCGTCTTCTCCTACCCCGTCGCCTGGTTCATCTCCTTCCATGGCGGCGTGCACAAGAATCTCTGGCTCTTCCTCGTCACCGTGCCCTGCTGGACCAGCTACCTGCTGCGCGTCATGTCGTGGAAGATCATTCTCGGTTATGGCGGCGTCATGAACACCGGCCTCATCTCGATGGGCCTCATCGACAAGCCGGTCACCTCTTTGCTCTACAATTCCAATGCCGTCGTCATCACGTTGGTGCACAGTTGGGCGGCCTTCGCCATCCTGCCGATCTATGTGTCTCTCCAGAAGGTCGACCGCACCCTGATCGAAGCGGCGCGCGACCTTGGCGATAGCCGCGTGCGCGCCTTCTTCCGCGTCACCCTGCCGCTGTCGCTGCCGGGCGTCATCTCGGCTTTCCTGATCGTGATGATCCCGACGGTCGGCGACTACGTGACGCCGCGCCTCGTCGGCGGCAAGGACGGCGTGATGATCGCCACCGCCATCCAGGCGCAGTTCGGCAAGGGCGCGAACTGGCCGCTGGGTGCGGCTCTATCGGTCACGACGATGATCCTCGTGTCGCTCGTGGCGGCCGCCGTGGTTCTCGCCCTGAAGTTCACCGTGCGGAGGATCAAATGAACCTTCTCACGCAGCGCCTGCGCTTCATTCCCTGGCTGCCGGTCTATGTCGCGGTCTATTTCCTGTTCCTCTACCTGCCCATCCTGCTGCTGCCGGTCTTTTCCTTCAACAATGCGGCCACCACCACCTTCCCCCTCGCCGGCTTCACGACCAAGTGGTACGGCTCGCTCGCCGGCAATTCGGTGATGATGGAGGCAGCCTGGAACAGCCTCGTCGTCGGCATCTCGGTCGCGCTGCTGTCGACCATCCTCGGCATCTGCGCCGCCCGCGCCATCACACGCTACCGCTTTCGCGGCCAGCGCGCGGCGACAGGCCTCATCATGGCGCCGCTCTTCCTGCCGGAGATCATCGTCGCCGTCTCGCTTTTGATGATCGTGCTGGCGATGGGCGTCGAACTCTCGCTCTTCACCGTCATTCTCGGCCAGACGGTGTTCTGCGTGCCCTATGCCATGTCGGTGCTGGTCTCCGGCTTCGAGGGCTTCGATCGCAGCCTGGAGGAAGCCTCCTACGATCTCGGCGAAACCGCCATCGGCACCTTCCGACGCGTGACGCTGCCGGTGGTGGCGCCCGCCATCGTCTCCAGCCTGCTCGTCACCTTCACCATTTCGCTCGACGAGTTCATCCTCGCCTTCTTCCTCTCCGGCACCGAGCCGACGTTGCCGGTCTACATCTGGGGCCAGTTGCGCTTCGCCGCCAAACTGCCCGGCGTGCTGGCGCTCGGCACCATCATGCTCGTCGCCTCTATCCTCATGCTGACCCTCGCCGAAATCCTGCGTCGCCGTGCTGAACGCCGCACGCAGATGGCGCTCATGCTGCCCTAGGAGCCATCCATGCCCGACCGCGCGATGATCCAGATCGAAAACGTGTCGAAGTTCTACGGCATCTACAAGGCGCTCGACGACGTGTCGCTGTCGATCGCAGAGGGCGAATTCTTCTCGCTGCTCGGCCCCTCCGGTTGCGGCAAGACCACGCTTCTGCGCTCCATCGCCGGCTTCGAAACGCCGACGGCCGGCGAGATCTACATCGACGGCGTGCCCTCTCTGGCGCTGCCGCCGAACAGGCGGCCGACCAACATGGTGTTCCAGAGCTACGCCATCTTCCCGCATCTCGACGTGGCGGAAAACGTCGCCTACGGCCTGAAACGGCTAAAACTTTCCCCGGAGGACGAGAAGAAGCGCGTCGGTGATGCGCTCGATATGGTGCGCCTGTCGGGCCTCGGCCAGCGCAAGGCGCACGAACTTTCCGGCGGCCAGCGCCAGCGTGTGGCCCTCGCCCGCGCCCTCGTCATGCGCCCGAAGGTGCTGCTGCTCGACGAACCCCTCTCCGCCCTCGACAAGAAGCTGCGCGAGGAAATGCAAGTGGAACTGCGCACGCTGCAAAAAGCGGTTGGCATCACCTTCATCCTCGTCACGCATGACCAGTACGAGGCCTTGGCGCTTTCCGACCGCATCGCCGTCATGTTCGGCGGTCGCATCGCCCAAATCGCCAGCCCCAAGGAAATCTACCAGCGCCCACGCACCCGCAAGGTCGCGGACTTCCTCGGCGGCATGAACTTTTTGAAGGCCAAAGTGCTCGGCGAGCAGGCCGATGCCGTCTCCGTCGATGCCGCGCGCTTCGGTGCCGTCAATCTCGTCAAGCCGCAGGGCTTTGCCGCCGCCAGCGGCCATGTCACCGTCGGCATCCGCCCGGAGCGGCTGCGCCTGCTGTGGGACGACGACCGCGCACCGCACGAACTCACCGGCCGCATCGAGAACCGTGCCTATTTCGGCGAAGTCACCCACCTGACAGTCGGCATCGACGGACTGGAACAGCCGCTCTCCATGGTCGAGACGAACAATTTTGGCGCAGACGACCTGCCTGTCGGCACAGAAATCCGCCTCGCCTATGATCCAGATGCCTTCGTGCTTCTGGCGGAGGACCCGCCGGTTTCGCGGGTGTAATGCCAGAGCCTACTTTTCGCGGACGAAAACGTCAGCCTCGACGGCTGCGGCGATGAAGGCGTTGCGCGCCTCGGACGGCGGCTTCCTGCCCTCGAGCACGGCTGCGCAGGTCTTTCGTGCCGCCTTGAGTTGCCGTCCCTTCTGGAGAGGCCAGTCATTCACAAGCGCGCGCACCGCCTCCTGCGTGCTGACGATCGTTCTATACTGGCCAAGACGCGGCGTCTCGAAAGTGATCGGTTTGCTCCAGCGTTTCGGGTCCATGACGCAATACCTCACGCGATACTGAACCGGACTCAACGCGAAGTGCTCCCGGGTCGTTCCGGGAGCGGGACAGGCGATCTATGGCAGGGGCGCGTAAAACCCCTCAATAGCCTGATTTAATCTTCTCGAACTCGGCGATCATCTTCTGCCGCAACTCCGTCGGGATCGGCGCCTGGAAGAGCGTGTTGGCGACGAATGAATCGACATCCGCATAGCCCTTGGCGGCAAGGATCTTCGGGTCGACGGCGGCCATACCCTTGGCATTGGAATGGCCATAACCCCAGCTTTCGACCATATAGGCGGCGACGGCAGGATCCGTGACGGCGTTCAGGTAATCATAGGCAAGATCGGGGCTGCCTTCGGCACCCTTGAGCCGTGAGTAGCCGCAAACCCAGGTGGAAAGCCCCTCCTTCGTGTCCTTCTTGATGGCGACCGGCTGGCTTTCCGCTTGCAAAGTGGTCGCCGTCTCGTTCCAGGCCCAGGCGAGATCGACTTCGCCGCTGGCGAGCGCCTGGCTGAGATCCGTGTTGTCCGTCCAGTAGAGCCGCACGTTCTTGTGCACCTCGCGCAGGAACGCCGAGGCCTCCTGGAACTGCGCGTCCGTCATCGCCGTCAGGTCCTTGAGGCCGATGGCAAGGCCCGCCAGCGCATAGGCGTCGTCGACATTGTCGCCGATCGACACGCGGTCCTTGAACTTCGGATCGGCAAAGGCTTTCAGCGAGGCGATTTCTTCCGGCTTCACCGTATCCGTGCGGTAGGTGAGCACCGTGTTGCCCCACTCGAAGGGAAGGAACCATGCCGTGCCGTCTTCCGACGTCATCAGGTTCTTCATCGTCTTGAAATTCGGCAGCATGTCGTTCCACGACGCCAGCTTCGACGTATCCAGCGGCTCCAGCAACCCGGCCTCGCGCCATTTCACGATGCTCTGCGCGCAGGGATGCGCAATATCCGCCTTGAAGCCGGACCGTAGTTTCTGAAATGCTTCTTCCTCATCGCCGAAGAACGAGAAATCCGGCGAACCGTCGTGTTTCTCCGTATATTTGGGATGAAAAGCGGGGTCCTCGTAGCCGGACCAGTCGAAGACGGTAAGCGTATCGGCGGCGAAGGCAGGGAGCGCGGTTCCGAGAGCGAGGAAGGCGGCGAATGCCGTCGTGGTGTACCGCTTGGCCGTGTTTGTTGTCGTCATGCCGTGCTCCTTCCCCGTTTTCGGGTTCCCTATTGTGGTTTTGGTCCTTGCAAAGTCAGATGGTTCGGGAAAACCGTGACGACGAAGGCGATTGCCGCCTCCAGCGCCTTCTCCCGCGTGGTGCCGTCGCCCATCATCAGGCGAAGCCACAGGCCCTCCAGCATGGCGCAGAGCGATAGCGCCATCGGCTCCGGTTCATAGGCATAGCCGCCGTCCGCCTTCAGCTCGGCGCAGAGCGCGATCACGGTTTCCTGGTATTTGACGTCGCGTGCACCGCACAGCGCCTGGTAGGTCGGGCGCGACTTCGCCTCACCCCAGAAGGCACACCAGGCGGCAAGCTTGCGCTTGGTGCAGATTTTGCGGTCGAAATCGGCATGCACGACGGCCCAGATGCGGCTCGCCACGCTTGGGCCGGCTTTTTCCAGCGCGGCATTCCAGTGGTCGCCATACTCTTCCGACATGAATTGCAGCGTGGCGACGAGCAGGTTTTCCTTGCTCTCGAAATGGAAATTGACGATGCCGCGGGAAAGGCCAGCGCCATCCGCCACATCTGCCAGCGTGGTATCGGAGTAACCGCGCTTGGCGAGCGAATCGATCGTCGCCTCGATGAGCTGCTGCCGTCTCGTTTCCTTGGAGGCCTTGCGCCCCCGCTTCTCGCCATCACCCGAGCCCTGTTCAGCCCCGCCTGCCCGCATCTTCACCGTCACCTTGCCTTTGGGATTTTTCATGAGCACGGTCACGGGCGTTCTCCCGCGGCCGGCTTGCTTGCGCGCAGATGAGTGGGACAATGCTCCCCGCTGTCAAGAACCTTCTGCATGGCTGTCCAGGTGCGGATATTCTTCTCGACATAGGCCTCGCCGACAGCTGCGACAGCCTCGTCATAGAGCGGGCCTTTCAGGCGTGCCAACTCACCGCGCGCCACCTCGCGATACCAGCTGTTGCGGCTCTCGGCGGTGCAATCGACGAACCCCGCCGCGGCCATGGCTCGCAAATAATGGCGCGACGAGGCCATGCCGAAGCTCAGGCCCTCGGCGGCGATATAGTCCCTCATGTCGGGGCTTGGCTCGCCGTCATGGCCGATCAGCCAATCGGATGCAGCAAAGACGCCGCCGGGTTTCAGGACGCGGAAGAGTTCGGCAAAGAGCGCCTGCTTGTCCGGCACATGGATCATCGCATCCTTGGAGAACACGACATCGAATGCGCCATCATTAAACGGCAGGCTGCCCGGCGGACTGGAAACGAAACGCACGACGGACGAAAGCCCCTGCGTCACCGCCGCCGCCCTCGCTCGTTCGATGACAGGCTGCTCGACATCATAACCGACGATCTCCGCAGGCCCTTGAGTCCTGGCAACATGCAGGGTTATGCCGCCGACCCCACAGCCGAAATCGAGAACGCGTCGCCCCTTGAGATCGACACCCGCCAGCACAAGATCGACCTCTTCAGGCCCGCCGGGCGAAAGATAGCCCTCACCCCACAACACGCCGAGGAAGCGGATCGCCGCCTCGTCATATTCCGGCTCTGACGCCGTACTGCCCTCGTCCGTTGCCACCATGGCAATCCCTGCTCCAGCGGCCACAGAACCGGCGCGCTTGTCCATAGGTCGAAATTCTAGCGCATAATCAGACGATTGCAAGATACTTGCTGAATGATCATTCAGAATATCTGGACAACATTTTGCTTTTGATGCAGCTTTTAGAAACAAGGGAGACATCAAAAATGCAGAAGTACGATGCCCTGATCGTCGGTGGCGGCCACAACGGGCTGGTCACGGCGTGTTATTTGCAGCGCGCCGGCCTCAAGGTCGTGGTGGTGGAAAAGAACGGTTGGGTCGGGGGTGCCGCGACCAGCCGGGAGCTGACACCCGGCTTCCTCTATTCCAACTGTTCCTATGTCTGCTCGCTGTTTAGGCCCGAGATCATGCGCGATCTCGAGCTGCCGAAACACGGCCTCCAGGTCATCGCCTATGAGGGCGGCGCGGTCTTCACCCGCGATGGCGACTACCTCGCCTCCTACCGCGACCACGACAGCCACCGCCGCGAATTCGCCCGCTATTCGAAGCGCGACGCCGAGGCTTACGAACGTTATGCTCGCGACGTGACGCGCCAGTGCCGCTTCATCCAGCCGCTCCTGATGCGCACCGCGCCGGACCCGTTCGGTTTTCGCCCGCGCGACATTTCGGAACTTCTCTATCTCGCCAAGAAATTCGGCGAGTTCAGCCCGCACGAAATGGCCGAGACGCTGCGCTTCTGGACCATGTCGATTTCCGATTATCTCGACGAATATTTCGAGACGGACGTCATCAAGGCGTATCTTGCGCTCTCCGGCATCATCGGCACGGCGCTTGGTCCCATGTCGCCGGGCACGGCCTACGTCCTGCTCCATCACTACATGGGCGAAGTGGACGGCTCCGTCGGCGCGTGGGGCTATGCGCGGGGCGGCATGGGCGCGGTGACACAGGCTCTCGCCCGTTCCTTCGAGGCTGTGGGCGGTACGATCCGCACCGATGCCGAAGTCTCGAAAATCCTCATCCGCGGCGGACGAACCACCGGCGTCGTGCTGGCGAACGGCGACGAGATCCACGCCGATCTCGTCGTCTCCAATGCCGATGTGAAACGCACCTTCCTGAAGCTCGTCGACGAGGACGCCCTGCCCGGCGAGTTCGTCCACCGGGTCAAGCACTTCAAGATGCGCGGCTCGTCGGGCAAGGTGAACATCGCGCTCGACAGCCTGCCGGAATTCCCGGCGCTGCCGGAAGGCTCTTCCTGCATGCGCGGCGACATGCACTTCACCGATTCCATCGAGCGCATGGAGCGCGCCTATGACGACTGGAAGGACGGGCGATGGTCGGCCGATCCGTTCCTCGACATGGTGATCCCGACGACGCTCGACCCGACCATGGCCTCGCCCGGCAAACATTTCATGAGCTGCTTCGTGCAGTACTGCCCGCCGAAGGTGGAGGGCCACGACTGGACGGATGCCAACCGCGACGCCTTCGCCGAAACCGTCATCAGCCAGATCGCCGACTATTCGCCCGGCTTCCGCAACCGCATCGTGCATATGGAAGTGCGCACGCCGCGCGAGATCGAAAACGAGGTGGGCCTCACCGAGGGCAACATTTTCCAGGGTGAACTCACCTTCGACCAGCTTCTCTTCAATCGGCCGGTGCCGGGCTACGCCCAGTATCGCAGCCCCATCCATGGGCTCTACATGTGCGGCTCGTCCACCCATCCGGGCGGGGGCGTGATGGGCGCACCCGGCCGCAACGCCGCCGCCGAAATCCTGCGAGACCTGAAGCGCACCCCCGAACAGATGAGCAAAGCCCATGACGTCATTTGATGCGATCGTTATCGGCGCCGGCCACAACGGGCTCGCCGCCGCCACCCGCCTCGCCAAGGGCGGCCGCAGGGTGCTGGTGCTGGAAGCGGCGAATGCGCCGGGCGGCGCGACGCGCGGGCATGAATTTGCCCCCGGCTTCCGCTCCGCCGGTCTTGCGCATCTCGTCAACCGGCTCGATGCGGACGTCGCGCGTGATATCGGCCTCGACCTCACCGGCGACGGGACGCTGCTGCCCACGACCGTGCTCGATGGCTCCGGCAAGGCCATCACGCTGCATGGCGCCTATGGCGAAAACATCGCCGGTGTCTCCGCCGAGGAGGAAGCGGCGTTCACAGCCCTGCGCAAAAAACTCATTTTCCAGGCAGGCATCCTGAAACGCTTCCTGCGCCGCCCGCCGCCGCAGATCGGCGCGATCTCGCTTGGCGACCTCTCCACCTTCGCCGCCGCCGGCTTCGGGCTGATCCGCAAGGGACGCAGCGAGGGACGCGATTTCCTGCGCATGCTGTTGATGAATGTCGCCGACGTATCGGACGAATACCTGAGCGACGACCGGTTGAAAGGGCTGCTCGCCTTCGATGCAACGCTTGGCATCCATCTCGGCCCCCGTTCGCCGACGTCGCTGCTTGGCCTCTACTATCGCCTGACCGGCGAGGCAGCCGGCAAGGTCGGCGGCCAGTTCGTGCCGGCCGGCGGCATGGCGTCGGTTGCGCCCGCCTTCGTTCGCGCGGCGGAAAAGGCCGGCGTCACCATCCGCTGCGGCACACCCGTGGGCCGCATCCTGGCCGATCGCGGCAGGACGAGCGGCGTCGTCACCCGCGACGGCGCGGAGATTACCGCCCCGATCGTCGTCTCGGCGATCCATCCGCAGACGACCTTCCTCAATCTCGTCGATCCCGCGGAAAGCGGCACCGGCTTCGTACGCTCGGTGAAGAACGTGCGCAGCTACGGCAATGTCGCCAAGCTCGACCTTGCACTCGATCGCATTCCGAACTTCGAGGGCCTGCCGGTGGATGCCCGCACCGGGCGCATCGTGCTGGTGCGGTCGACGGAACAGGTCGAGCGCGCCTTCAACCCCGCGAAATACGGCGAATTCTCTCCCGATCCGGTGATGGAAGTGACGCTTCCGAGCCTCATCGACACGTCACTCGCTCCGGGCGGCGGCTGTACGCTCTCGGCCCTGGTTCAATATGCCCCCTATCGTCTCAAGGCAGGATGGGAGGCCGGTAAACCGGCATTCCTGAAGATCATCCTGGAAACCCTGGAGCGTCACGCCCCCGGCATTGGCAAATCCGTCGTCGCAGCCAACCTGATGACGCCCGTCGACATCGAGGCGGAGTACAATCTGCCCGGTGGCCATTGGCATCATGGCGAATTGCAGGCCGACCAGTTGCTGATCAACCGGCCGACAAGTGCTGCCTCCGGCTACACGACGCCGATCGAGGGCCTGTATCTCGCCAGCGCCGGCACGCATCCGGGCGGCGGCATTTCGGGCCTGCCGGGCTGGAATGCGGCCCGCCACATCCTTTCGGGAGCGAAAGCATGAACGCCATGACGAAATCCGCCGCCGAACTGCGCCGCGCCGCCCGCGACCATATCCTCGCCCCCCGCCTGGAAACGCCGTTCCATGACCGGCTGATGGCGTTGAGCGAAGTCAACGACTGGTACAATTGGGCCGGCTACAAGGCGCCGCATTCGCTGTTCGACGGCGAACTCGAATATTTTGCCATCCGCTCCACCGCCGCCCTCTTCGACATATCGCCGATGGTGAAATACCGCATCACCGGCCCGGATGCCGAACGCTACCTCAACCGCCTGACGCTGCGCGACATCAGGAAGCTCGGTGTCAACCGCGTGCAGTACACCGCCTGGTGCGACGACCATGGCCATGTCCTGGACGATGGCACGCTCTTCCGCCTTGGCGAACAGGAATTCCGCCTGTGTTGCCAGGAGCGCCACCTCCCCTGGCTGCTCGACAGCGCCTTCGGCTTCACCGTCGATATCCGTGAGGAAACAGAGGAAATCGCAGGCCTCGCTTTGCAGGGTCCGACCAGTTACGCCGTACTGCGCGCCGCTGGCTTTGCGGGCGCGGAAAGGCTGAAACCCTTCGATATCGCCACCTTCCCGCATGAGAATGGCGAGGTGGCGATTTCCCGAACCGGCTTCACGGGTGACCTCGGTTACGAACTCTTCGTTCCTCGGGCCAAGGCGCTCTCGCTGTGGGATCGTTTGTGGGCCGCCGGGCAGGAGCACGCCATCCGCGCCATCGGTTATGGCGCCCTCAACCAGACGCGCATCGAAGCCGGCTTCATCGTCGCCAATGCAGATTTCGTTACCGCCGAAGGCTCGCTTCGCGCCCAACGCGTGCGCATGCCGGACGAGATCGGCCTTGACTGGCTGGTCGATCCGGACAAGCCGAACTTCAACGGGCGTCGGGCGATCCTCGATGCGAGGCGGAATCAAACTCTCAAGCACATCCTCGTCGGCCTTGAAATCGAAGGAAATATTCCCGCCGAGCATGCCATCGTCTATCATCGAAAAAAGCACGAGGCGGGCCTCGTCACAGCCGCGATCTGGTCGCCGACGGCCAAGCGCAACATCGCCATCGCCAGCCTCGAACGACCCTACGGTTCGAAATTCACCGATGACCTCTGGGTCGAGATCTATGCCATGCGAGAGCTGAAGTACCAGAAGATGATGAAACGCGCGAAGATCGTGCCACGGCCCTTCGTCAAGCTGGCACGCCGCACGGCGACCCCGCCCGGCCTGACGTAACATGGACGAGGAAACACGCCGCAACTGGGAGATCATCACCACGCCGCCCGGCGCCGAATGGTCCGGGCGCGCGCGCTATGCGGCGGCGATGTATTTCTGCCAGCGCGGCGACATGGCGGCGGAGGTACTGGAAATCTACCGCATCTGTTCGCGGCTCGATGCGGAAGATCCGATTTCGGTGCTGAGGCGATGGAAGCTCGGCGAAGAGTGGATCGCGCGCCTGGAGGCCTTCCGCAAAGGGTCAGGTTGACGCCGCAGGCGTGCCATAGGTGGCGAACAGGCGGTGAAGGGCATCCTTGCCTTCGCTGGCGATGTCGAAGCGACGGCCGAAGAGAAGCCATTCCGAGCACAGGCCCTTGATCACCCAGCGCAACGTGGAGGCGGCCGAGCGCGGCGTCCACGCTCCGCCAAGCTTGCCCTGCCCTTGCGCCTTCAAGAAGGCCGCTTCCAGCGCCTGCATGTGCTCGTCGTCGATGTCGTTCTGGCGTTCGGAGATGACGGCGAATTCGCCGGTATTGTCGCAGCGTAGCAGGATCGAGAGGATGCGCTGGCGATGCTCGTCCGTCGCGAGCATTTCGAGCCATTCCCGGCCCACCCGTTCGAGCACGCCGAAAACGTCGGCATTCTCGGCTTCCAGTTCGCGGGCTATCAGCTCTTCCTGCGGCATGGGAAGCGAATTGTAGAGTTCCAGCACCAGATCCGCCCGGTTGGCGAAGTGCCAGTAGATGGCGCCGCGGGTAACCCCCGCGGCGCGCGCCACATCCTCCATCGAGGCATGGGCGACACCCTTTTCGTAGAAGACCTTTTCGGCCGCCAGCAGGATCTGCTGGCGGGTTTCCTTGGCCTCTGCCTTGGTCCGGCGCATGGTGCCTACTCCGCCGGGCTTGTTGCCGCCGAAGTCGGCTCCTCCTTCTTTTTCCCGTAGCCGAACAGCTTCATCACGAAGACGAAGAAGACCGGAACGAAGAAGATCGCAAGAACGGTGGCGGTGATCATGCCGCCCATCACGCCGGTACCGATGGCGCGCTGGCTGCCCGAGCTTGCACCCGTCGCGATCGCGAGCGGCAGAACGCCGAGCGTGAAGGCAAGCGAGGTCATCAGGATCGGGCGGAAGCGCAGGTGGCAGGCCTCGATCGTCGCATCGATCAGCGACTTGCCGTCCTCCATCAGTTCCTTGGCGAACTCGATGATCAGGATCGCGTTCTTTGCCGACAGGCCGATGATCGCGATCAGGCCCACCTTGAAGTACACGTCGTTCGACATGTCGCGCATCGTCACCGCAAGCACGGCGCCGATGACACCGAGCGGCACCACCAGGATGACGGCGAACGGGATCGACCAGCTTTCATAGAGCGCTGCAAGGCACAGGAACACCAGGAGGATCGAGAGGCCGACGAGAATCGGCGCCTGCGAACCGGACTGGATTTCCTGCAAGGACTGGCCCGTCCACTCGTAGCCGAAGCCCGGCGGAAGCTGGGAGGCAAGCCGCTGCATCTCGGCAATCGCATCACCGGATGAGAAGCCCGGCTTCGTATCACCGCTGAAGCGAACGGACGGATAGCCGTTGTAGCCGACCGTCTGGGTCGGCGCCATCGTCCACTCCGCGGTCGCAAAGGCCGAGATCGGCACCATGCCACCGTTCGCATTGCGAACGTTGAGGTTCAGGAGATCGGCCACCTGCATGCGTTCGTTCTGGTCCGCCTGGACCGTCACGCGCTGCATGCGCCCGGCATTCGGGAAGTCGTTGACATAGGTCGAGCCGAGATTGGTCGAGATCGTCGAGTTGATGTCGGCGAAGGTCACGCCGAAGGTATTGGCCTTCTCGCGGTCGATGATGACATTGACCTGCGCCGCATCCGGCATGCCTTCAACGCGCACGCCCGCCACGACATTGCTCTGGGCCGCCAGGCCGAGAAGCTGGGCACTTGCAGCCGAGAGCGCCTGCTGGCCGAGGCCGGCACGATCCTGCAGACGGAACGAGAAACCGCCCGTCGTGCCGAGACCCTGGATCGGCGGCGGCGACAGCGCGAAGCTGATCGCATCCTTGATCTGGCTCATCGCCATGCTGGCGCGTCCGGCAATCGCCTGCGCCGAGTTTTCCGGCCCACGCTCGCTCCAGTCCTTCAAAGTCACGAAGGCAAGACCGGCGTTCTGACCCGAACCGAAGAACGAGAAGCCGTTGATGCCGACGATCGTCTCCACGGCCGGTTCCTGGCCGAAGATGTGCTCGACCTGCGACAGCACCTCGTCGGTGCGGTGTCCCGTCGCTTCGGAGGGAAGCTGCATCATGACGATGGCAAAGCCCTGGTCTTCGTCCGGCAGGAACGACGACGGCAGCTTCATGAACAGGTAGCCGAGGCCGGCGAGAATGGCGAGGTAGATCACCATGACCCGGCCGGTGCGCCGGATCAGCCAGCTGACGCTACCGCTATACTTCCTCGATGTCTTGTCGAAGCCGCGGTTGAACCAGCCGAAGAAGCCGCGCTTGACCTGGTGATGCCCCTTCGGAACCTGCTTCAGGAAGCTGCCGGCAAGCGCCGGCGTCAACGAGAGCGCAAGGAAGGCCGAGAACAGGATCGAAACGACCATGGTGAGCGAGAACTGCTGGTAGATGACGCCGACGGCACCCGGGAAGAAGCCCATCGGAATGAACACCGAGGCGAGCACCAGCGTGATGCCGATGACGGCGCCGGTGATCTGCTTCATCGCCTTGCGGGTCGCCTCCTTCGGCGGCAGGCCCTCTTCCGACATGATGCGCTCAACGTTCTCCACGACGATGATTGCATCGTCGACGAGAATGCCGATGGCGAGCACCATGGCGAACATGGTCAGAACGTTGATCGAGAATCCCATGGCGAGCATGACGGCACAGGTGCCGAGCAGTGCGACCGGAACGACGAGCGTCGGGATGATCGTGTAGCGGATGTTCTGCAGGAACAGGAACATCACGAGGAACACGAGGCCGACGGCTTCGAGCAGCGTGTGCAGAACCTTCTCGATCGACACTTTCACGAAAGGCGAGGTGTCATAAGGCGTCGAATATTCGATGCCCGGCGGGAAGAATTTTGACAGCTCTTCCATGCGGGCCTTGATCGCCTCGGACGTCGCCATGGCGTTGCCGGTCGGCGAAAGCTGCACGGCAACGGCTGCCGAAGGCTGGCCGTTGAGGCGCGTCGAGAACGAATAGCTCTCGCCGCCCACTTCGACCCGCGCGACGTCGCGCAGGCGCACGGCCGAACCGTCCGCATTGGCGCGAAGCACGATGGCACCGAATTCTTCCGGCGTCGTCAGCTGGCCCTTGATGTTGACGGGGGCTGCGACCTGCTGGGTGATCGGGTTCGGTTGCGCGCCAATCGAACCTGCGGCGATCTGGGCGTTCTGTGCCCCGATAGCGGCATTGACATCCGCAGCCGTCAGGTTGAGACCGAGCATCTTGTCCGGATCGAGCCAGATGCGCATGGAACGCTGCGTTGCGAAGAGCTGCGCACGGCCGACGCCCGGCACGCGCTGAACTTCGCTGAGGATGTTGCGGTTGACGTAGTCACCGAGGCTGATGGCATCCATCGAACCGTCGGTGGAGGTCAGCGCGACGATCAGGAGGAAGCCGGAACCGGCTTCTTCGACCGTCACGCCCTGGCGACGAACCGCATCGGGAAGACGCGGCTCGACGCGGCTGACGCGGTTTTGCACGTCGACCGACGCCTGGCTCGGATCGGTGCCCGGAGCGAACGTGATGTTGATCTGCGCGGACCCTGCGGCATCCGAGGTCGACTCGAAGTAGAGCATGCCCTCGACGCCGTTCAGCTCATCCTCGATGAGCTTGGTGACGCTCTGGTAGGTATCCTGCGAGGATGCGCCGGAATAGGATGTCGACACCGTTATCTGTGGCGGCGCGACGTCCGGGTACTGCGCGATTGGTAGAAGCGGGATGGCGATGGCGCCGGCGATCATGATGAAGATCGCGACGACCCAGGCGAAAATCGGCCTGTCGATGAAAAAACTGGGCATCGTTCAGATCCTTACTTCGCCTGTTCGGTCTGTTCGGTCTTTGCAGCACCCTCGCCGCCTGCGGCCTTGTCAGCTTCACCGGTCTTTGCAGCACCGTCGCCACCCGCAGCCTTGTCGGCCTCGCCGGTCTTGGCAGCACCTTCACCGCCTTCGGCCTTGCCAGCCTCGCCCTCGGCGGCTTTGGCCACCGCATTCGGGTCCCAGTCGGTCGGCACGACTTCACCGCCCGGCTGAACCTTCTGGAAGCCTTCGACGATGATCTTCTCACCGTCCTTAAGGCCGTCCGTTATGACCCAGCGCGTGCCGGCTGCGCGGCCCACGCGAACGTTGCGGGTGCCGGCCTTGTTGTCGGCGCTGACCACGTAGACGAGCGCGCCGCCGGCGCTGTCGCGCTGCACGGCCTGCTGCGGCACGAGCACCGCGTTGCGTTCGATGCCCTGCACGATCTGCACGCGCACATACATGCCCGGCAGAAGGTCACCGTCCGGATTCGGGAATTCGCCGCGCAACGTCACCTGGCCGGTCGTCTCGTCGACGGCGGCTTCGGAGAACAGCAGCTTGCCCGAATGCGGGTACTCGGAACCGTCATCGAGCATCAGCTTGACGTCGGCGGAATTGTTTTCAGCCATCAGGTCGCCATCCTCCAGCGCCTTGCGCAGGCGCATCAGGTCGGTCGCCGACTGGGTGAAGTCGGCATAGACCGGGTCGAGCTGCTGGATCGTCGCAAGGTTTTCCGTGCCGTTGGCCGAAACCAGCGCGCCCTCAGTGATGAGCGCGCGACCGATGCGGCCGCTGATCGGCGCCTTGACGTCGGTATAGGCGAGATTGAGCTTGGCGGTCGCGAGGCTGGCCTCGGCGATGGCGACATCGGCATCCGCCTGGGCGAGCTGGGCAACGGCGTCGTCATAAGCCTGCGCGGAGGCGACATTCGACTTGCGCAGCTGCTCCTGGCGATCGGCCGTGTTGCGCGCCTGGGCCTGGACCGCCTTGGCACGACGCAGCGTCGCCTCGGCGCTATTGACCTGGACCTGGAACGAGGCCGGGTCGATGCGATAGAGCACATCGCCTTCCTTGACCTGCGAGCCCTGCTCGAAGATACGCTCGATGATGATACCGGTCGCCCGCGGACGGACCTCCGCGGTGCGGGTCGCAGCTATGCGGCCCGGCAGGTCGTTGGTGATCGGCACATCCTCGGCCTTCACGGTGGTGACGGACACTTGCGGCGGCGGAAAGGCAAAGCCCGCCTGCGGCGCCTGCTCGTCCTGGCAGCCGGCGAGAATCAAAAGGGCGCCAAAGGTCACAATCGAAATCGGTCTCGTGAAACGCATGGGTTCTTCCATAGGCAATGCCGGCTGGGATGGCGGCAGGGTGCAAAAAACGAGTCGATGCGGTGATCGCAAGACCACCGCATCGCAACATACAAACATCGCTGTATGTTAGTTTCTGACGTTTGACAACCGTAGACCACAGCGTGATTTGCTGCAATCCACTCCGATCACGGACTTGTTATGAGGGGCCTCAACGTATTGCGTGGCCATTCGCATCGAAGCGATGGGTCTGGCCGGCAGCCGGCGTGGCGAAGACGATGTCGTCCACCGCATAGTGATGCTCGCCGAACAGGCGGACCGTCACCAACCCTATCTTTTCCGATTCGAGATAGACGATGGTGTCGGCGCCGAGATGCTCGACATGCACCACCTTGCCCTGCCACTCGCCACTCTCACGCGACAGCGTCAGGTGTTCCGGCCGCACTCCGATGGTCTTCGCATCGGTTACGCCGACCCGGCCCGCATCGATGAAGTTCATGCTCGGCGAACCGATGAACCCGGCAACGAACAGGTTGGCAGGCCGGTTGTAGAGTTCCATCGGCGAGCCGATCTGCTGGATGACGCCGGCATCCAGCACCACGATCTTGTCCGCCAGCGTCATCGCCTCGACCTGGTCGTGCGTGACGTAGATCATCGTGGCCTTCAGCTCCCGGTGCAGCCGGGCGATCTCAAGGCGGGTGTTGACGCGCAGCGCCGCATCGAGGTTCGAAAGCGGCTCGTCGAACAGGAAGAGTTTCGGTTCGCGCACGATGGCACGGCCGATGGCGACGCGCTGGCGCTGGCCACCGGAAAGTTCCGCCGGGCGGCGGGCCAGATACTTTTCCAGCGACAGCATGGATGACGCCTTGTCGACCCGCTGTTCGATCTCCGCCTTCGGGGTGCCCGCCTGCTTGAGGCCGAGACCCATATTGTCCTTCACCGTCAGGTGCGGATAGAGCGCGTAGGACTGGAACACCATGGCGATGCCGCGCTTGGCGGGCGGCACGGTCACGACTTCCGCGCCATCGATGGTGATCGAGCCGGAGGTCGCATCCTCAAGGCCGGCGATGATTCGCAGCAACGTCGATTTCCCGCAGCCCGAGGGGCCGACGAAGATGACGAATTCACCGTCCTTCACGTCGAGATCGATGCCCTTGATCACGTCGACGGTACCGAAGGACTTGCGTATGGATTTAAGTTGAAGAGAGCCCACCTGATTTCCCCTTAAAGCTTGACCGTTTGACCGGTTCTGACACTTTCGTCGGCCGCCAGGCAGATCCTCAGCGACTGCACTGCATCGTCCATGTGCCGCGAGAGGTCGATGTCCTCACGGATGGCCTTCAGCACGAAGGCCTGCTCCCGGTCGCACAGTTCCTGATGGCCGGGTTCGCCCGCCATTTTCAGATCCTCGTCCGCTGACAGGAACTTGCCGTCCGGTCCCGTCGCCGCGTTGTGAACGCGGATGACCGCCGTCTTGGTATGGGTGTCGATATCGTCCGACTTGGCATTCGGATCCATGACGATCGAAACCGAGCCGTTCGGCGACATGACGTCCTTCACGAAAAAGGCCGTTTCGGAGATCATCGGGCCCCAGCCCGCCTCGTACCAGCCGAGCGAACCATCGTCGAACAGCACCTGGAGGTGGCCGTAATTATACATGTCCGGCGCGATCTCGTTGGAGAGCCGCAGGCCCATGCCACGCACCTCGACCGGCTTGGCGTCGGTGATCTGGCACATCACGTCGACATAGTGCACGCCGCAATCGACGATCGGCGGGGTGGTCTGCATCAGCGCCTTGTGGGTCGCCCAGGTCGGTCCGCTCGACTGCTGGTTCAGGTTCATGCGGAACACGTAGGGACCGCCGAGCTTGCGGGCCTCCTCGATGAGCCGCACCCAGGACGGATGATGGCGCAGGATGTAGCCGACGACGAGCTTGCGGCCGTTGGCCTTCGCGCAGGCCACGACCCGCTCTGCATCCGCCACGGTCGTCGCCAGCGGCTTTTCGAGGAAGACATGGGCGCCGGCTTCCATCGCCGTAATCGCGTATTCGGCATGGCTGTCCGAATAGGTGCTGATCGAGCAGAGTTCCGGCTTGAACTCGGTCAGGGCATCCAGGAACGACGGATGGATCTCGTAGCCTTCCAGACCGGCCGGCACCGGAACCTTCGAGCGGTTGACGAGCCCGACGATCTCGAAACCCGGATTTTCATGATAGGCGAGCGCATGGCTGCGACCCATATTGCCGAGGCCGGCGGACAGAACGCGGATTGGGGTAGTGGCAGAACTCACTTGACTGCTCCCGAGGTGATGCCGCGGATCAGCTGCCGCGAGAAGATGAAGTAGAGGATGAGCACGGGCAGGATCGCCAGCGAGAGCGCCGCGAGCACCGCATTCCAGTTGGTGACGAACTGGCCGATGAATATCTGCGAGCCCAGCGTCACCGTCTTGGTCGCCTCACTCGGCGCCAGGATCAGCGGGAACCACAGGTCGTTCCAGATCGGGATCATCGTGAAGACCGCAACCGTCGCCATGGCCGGCCGCACCAGCGGCAGCACGAGGCGGAAGAAGATCGAATATTCCGAAAGCCCGTCGATGCGCCCGGCATTCTTGAGGTCGTCGGAGACGGTCCGCATGAATTCCGACAGGATGAAGACCGCGAGCGGAATGCCCTGCGCCGTATAGACCAGCACCAGCGCCGTCAGCGTGTTGACGAGACCCGTCGCCACCATTCCCTGCAGGATTGCCACCGTGCCGAGGCGGATCGGGATCATGATGCCGATGGCGAGATAAAGCCCCATCAGCGTGTTGCCGCGGAAGCGGTATTCCGAGAGCGCGAAGGCGGCCATGGCACCGAACAGCAGCACCAGCGCGATGGAGACGACCGTGACGACAAAACTGTTCTGGAAGTAGGTGGCGAAATCACCCTGCCCCAGCACCGTGTAGTAGCCGACGAGATCGAAGGTCTTCGGCGTCGGGATCTGCATCGGGTTGCGAAAGATCGCGTTGCGATCCTTCATCGAGTTGATGAGCGTCAGGAAGACCGGGAAGATCGAGATCGCCGCGTAGCTGAGGAGCGCCAGGTGGACGAGCCCCGTGCGGGTCAGCGAAGTGCGTGCTTTAGACATGTCAGCCCTCCCGATCAGAACTGGTAGCGGCGGATACGCCGCTGGATGACGAAGAGATACAGCGAGACGCCGGCGAGGATGATGAGGAACATGACCGTCGCGATCGTCGCGCCCATCGAGCGGTCACCGAGCTGGAGCTGGAAACCGAAGAAGGTGCGGTAGAGCAGCGTACCGAGGATGTCGGTCGCCCCGTCCGGCCCGGCAAGCGCGCCCTGCACGGTATAGACCAGGTCGAAGGCGTTGAAGTTGCCGACGAAGGTGAGGATCGAGATGATGCCGATGGCGGGCAGGATCAGCGGCAGCTTGATCTTCCAGAACTGGCTCCAGCCGGTGACGCCGTCACATTCGGCCGCCTCGATCACCTCTTCCGGGATGTTGAGCAGCGCGGCATAGATCAGCATCATCGGGATGCCGACATATTGCCAGACGGAGATCAGCGAGACGGCGATCAGCGCCGAGTTCGGCTTGCCGAGCCACGGTGCGAAAAGCGACTTCAGGCCGACGAGGTCCATCAGGTAGGGCGAGACGCCCCAGATCGGCGAAAGGATGAGCTTCCAGATGAAGCCGACGATCACGAAGGACAGCAGCGTCGGCAGGAAGATCGCCGTGCGATAGGCGGCAGCAAAGCGCAGCTTCGGCAGCGACAGCATGGCGGCAAGCGCCACCCCCATCGGGTTCTGCACCAGCATGTGGATGATGAAGAAGATGACGTTGTTCTTCAGCGCATTCCAGAAGTCGTCCGCCCAGCGCTCGTCGCCGAACAGCACCTGGAAGTTGCTGAGCCCCACGAAGGTCGACTGGCCGTCGACCGTGTTGAACAGGGACAGGCGCAACGTCTCGATGAGCGGCAGGATCATGACCGCCGAGTAGACGATGAACGCCGGCAGCAGGAAAACACCGATATGCCAGCGCGTCGGGCGCTTGATCGGCCCTGTCGCTTCATGGGTGGAAGGTATGTCGCTCATGGCCCAGCCTGCCCCTCTGATGGTTGTTCGTTTAAATCCGCATACGCGAACGCCTTGCGCGGCGGCTTCACCGCACATGACAATTTCAGCATACACATTAGTAACGGGGTCGCGCCCCGAATTTGCCCTTCGGCACCCTCTGTCCACCGGGACAAGGAGGGATATGGCATGCGCTGGTCATTTCAAGCCGCGCCGCCTAAAGTCCCTCCCCCCGGAATGGTGCGGGGAGAGGACCGGAGCAGGGAAACCCTGCTCCTGAAGCAGAATTCAGCGACTGGAACCGGAGCTTACTTGGCCGGCTTGTACCAGCTGTCGAGACCCTTCTGGAGCTTCTCGGCAGCCACTTCCGGCGTATCGGTGCCGTTGATGACGTTGGCCGATTCGGTCCAGGTCTCGTTTTCGAGGTTCGGCGTGCCGCGCGACAGGATCTGGTAGGTCGAGCGGATCGTCGGCTTGCACTTTTCACGCCAGGAAACGAATTCCTGCGCCAGCGGATCGGCCATCTTCACCGCGGTCGAATTCAGGCTGAAGAAGCCCGGCAGCGAGTTGGCGTAGATGTCGGCAAATTCCGGCGAGGCAATGAAGGTCAGGAGCTTCTTTGCTGCTTCCGGATTGGCGCCCTTTGCATTGAGGCCAACGCCGATATCGTTATGGTCCGAGATGTAGCAGGTGTCACCGGCATTCTTGACCGGCGGCGGGAAGGCACCCATCTTGAACTGCGCCTGCGTGTTGAACAGGCCGATTTCCCACGAGCCGGCCGGATAGATGGCAGCGCGGCCGAGCGTGAAGAGGTTCTGGCTGTCCGGATAGGTCTGGGCTTCGAAACCGTCGCCGAGATAGTCCTTCCACTTGGCGAGAACGCGGAACGGCTCGACCCAACCCTCGTCGGTCAGCTTCTGCTCGCCCTTGATCAGCGCCTTACGGCCTTCCTCACCCTTCCAGTAGGTCGGGCCGATGTTCTGGTAGGCCATGGTTGCGGCTTCCCAGAGATCCTTCGTGCCCATCGCCATCGGGATGAAGCTGCCTTCGGCCTTGATCTTGTCGAGGGCTGCGAAGAATTCGGCTTCCGTCGTCGGAACGGTGATGCCGAGCTGGTCGAAGGCATCCTTGTTGTAGATGAAGCCGTGGATGACCGAGGCCATCGGCACGCAGAACGCCGTCGCACCGTCGTCCGTCGTCCAGGCGGCCTTTGCCACGTCGGAGAAGTTCTCCATGCCCGGCAGATCGTTCAGGCTGGCAAGGTGACCCTTGTTGAAGAGTTCCAGCGACGCGTCGAACGGACGGCAGGTGATGAGATCGCCTGCGGAGCCGGCGTCGAGCTTGGCGTTCAGCGCCGCGTTGTATTCGGTCGGCGCGGTCGGCGCGAAGACGACCTTGATGCCGGGGTTCTTGGCTTCGAAGGCCGGGATGATCTTTTCCTGCCAGATGGCAAGATCGTCATTGCGCCAGCTTTCGACGGTCAGTGTGACGTCCTGTGCCTGGGCAAACCCGGCCGTGCCGAGGATGCTCGAAGCAAGGAGCAGACCCTTGATTGCGTTGCGTGTCATTTCATTCTCCCCTTTTATGCGCCGCAGCGCGTTTTGAGACTGTTTTATCCGAGAGCCTTGAGGGCGCGCCGGAGACTTTGCCCCGACCGGTCCAGCGCCGCCTGGGCGGCACCGGCATCCCGAGCTCCCGCAGCGAGCAGCACGGCCGCCTTGACCGACCCCTCGGAGCGCGCGAGAAGGCGCTCCGCCTCGTCGAGCCCGACACCGGAAATGTCGGAGACGATACGGCAGGCACGCCCCTTCAGTTTGATATTGTCGGCCTTGAGATTGACCATGTGCCCATCGTGCACATGGCCGAGATGGATGCCGACCAGCGTGGAAAACATGTTGAAGGCGATCTTCTGCGCGGTGCCCGCGCCCATGCGCGTCGAGCCGGAAATCACCTCCGGCGGCGTCTGCAACAGGATCGCAACGTCGGCACCGTCAAACAGCCGGGCACCGGGATTGTTGGCGAAGGAAACGACGTTTGCGCCCTTCTCCTTCGCGTAAGCCGCGATGGCGAGCGCATAGGGCGTGCTGCCGCTGGCGGAGACAGCAATCACACAGTCGCCGGGGCCGATACCGGCCTGCGAGGCATCGGAAACCGCCAGGTCGCGGTCATCTTCATATCCGCCTGCAAGGTCTTCGAGGCTCGCGGCGCCGCCGGCGAGCAAAATGACGATGCGGTCGCGGGAAATGCCATAGGTGCCGGGGAGTTCGAGCGCGTCGGCCATGGCCATCAGGCCGGAACTGCCGGCGCCCACATATACAAGGCGGCCGCCGGAGAGTAACGCATCGGCGGCAAGACGGGCGGCAGCGGCGATATCGCCAAGCGCGCCGTCGACCACGGCGGCCGCAGCCTTCTGCCCATCCGCAAGCACTTTCAGCACATCCACGGGCTGACGTTCGTCGAGCCCGCTTGCCTGATCGTGCCTGCCTTCAGTCTTGCCTGCAGCCATCGTTGTGTCTCCTCTGCCCGAAATTAATGCCAAAAAAATACCAATTGTCCATAGGAAATTAATTTTTGAGACCACTTTTTTGCAGTTCAATATTTTTATATAGTAAAATCAATAATATAGAAGAAAGCTTATTTTCGATACCACCATACCCCTTGGTTAATGGTATTTTTTTGGTATCGTTGCTCATGGAGGTGCCCATGACGGATTACATTCTCGGTATCGACGGCGGAGGGACGAGTTGCCGTGCGGCGGTCGCAAGACCGGACGGCACGATCCTCGGGCGCGGCAAGAGCGGCGCGGCCAACATCCTGACCGACCCCAACAATGCGATCATTTCCATCACGGAAGCAGCCAAGGCCGCCTATCGCGACGCCGGGTTCGATGAGGCCAGCGTCAATGGCGCCTCGGCGTTTCTCGGCCTTGCCGGCACCAATGTCGGCGATCTCACGCGCTATGTGCACGACCGCCTGCCCTTCCGTCACACCGACATCGATTCCGATGGCCTGATCGCCCTGCAGGGCGCGATCGGCGACGAGGACGGCGCCGTGGCGATCCTCGGCACCGGCTCCATCTACATGGGCCGCAAGAATGGCACCGTGCGCTATATCGGCGGCTGGGGCTTTACCGTCGGCGATCTCGGCGGCGGCGCGCGCATCGGCCACGCCCTCTTGCAGGAAGCCCTGCTCGCCCATGACGGCGTGCACGCACGCTCTCCGGTCACCGACGCCGTGCTGGAAGAGTTCAAACACGATCCGCGCGGCATCGTCGAATTCGCACGGCTCTCCAAGCCCGGCGATTTCGGCCGGTTCGCGCCCCTCGTCTTCGATCATGCGCGCCAGGGCGACCCACAGGCCATCGCCATTGCCAAGGCCGGGGCAACGGCGGTCAACGAATCCCTCGATGCCATCATGGCGCAAGCCGGCGCACCGCGCCTCTGCCTGCTGGGCGGGCTGGCGCCGCTCTATCCGCACTGGCTGTCCGAGCACCATCGCGCCATTCTGGTTGAAGCCCAGGCCGACGCCCTGACCGGCGCCGTGGCGCTCGCCGCCAATCGCCGCAGCGAACGAACGGGAGCTGCCGCATGACCACGCCGCTCACCACGATCCTTTCGCCCGAAAGCCTGCAATCCGGCGTGCCCGGCCCGCTTTACGTCAAGCTGCGCCAGACGCTGGAAGAAGCGATCACCTCCGGCAAGCTCAATTACGGCGATGCCCTGCCGGCCGAGCGCGATCTCGCCGACCACGCCCATGTCAGCCGCGTCACCGTGCGCAAGGCGGTCGACGATCTCGTCAAGGACGGCCTGCTGGTGCGCCGTCATGGCTCCGGCACCTTCGTCGCAAAGCCTGTCTCCAAGGTGCAGCAATCGCTCTCGCGCCTCACCTCGTTTACCGAGGACATGGCGCGGCGCGGCCTCACCACCCGCGCCGAATGGCTCGACCGCGGCCTGTTCCACCCCTCGCCGGACGAGATGATGATGCTCGGCCTGCCGCCGGATGGGCTCGTCGCCCGGCTCGGCCGCCTGCGCGTTGCCGACGACATGCCGCTCGCCATCGAGCGCGCCTGCATTTCCTCCGAGTTCCTGCCGGATCCGATGCAGGTGCAGGGATCGCTCTATGCGGCGCTCGAAAAACATGGCTGCCGCCCGGTGCGCGCCGTGCAGCGCATCTCCGCCTACAACATGAAGGATCCGGACGCCGCCATGCTCGGCGTTCCCGCCGGCTCCGCCGGGCTCTCCATCGAGCGGGTATCCTATCTCCGTACCGGCCGGGTGGTGGAATTCACCCGCTCCATCTATCGCGGCGACGCCTACGATTTCGTCGCCGAACTCACGCTCTCCGAGACGTGAGCGCCAACCGCAAAGGGACTTCCATGCAGACCAACATGCGCAAAGAAATCAACGAGATCCCCGAAGCGGCTGCCCGGTTGCTGAGCGGCTCGGCAAGCGCAATTGCGGCCACCGGCAAGGCGCTGCGCGAGCGGGATCCGCAATTCTTCGTCACGGTCGCACGCGGCTCCTCGGATCATGCCGCACTCTTCCTGAAATATGCCATCGAACTGACCGCCGGCCGGCCGGTCGCCTCGCTCGGCCCGTCGCTCGCCTCGATCTACGGCGCCAAACTGAAGCTCGGCGGCGGCGCTGCCATCGCCATCTCCCAGTCGGGAAAAAGCCCTGATATCGTTGCCATGGCGGACGGTGCGACGAAGGGCGGCGCGGTCTCGATTGCGCTCACCAACACCTTGCCCTCGCCGCTTTCGGAGACCTGCTCGCATTCGCTCGACCTGTCCGCCGGTCCCGAACTCAGCGTCGCCGCAACAAAATCCTACGTGAACTCCATCGTCGCCGGCCTCGCCGTGCTGGCGGAATGGACGGGTGACGACGCGCTCGACCGCGCGGTGAAAAACCTGCCGGAACAGTTCGCCAAGGCCGTCGCCCTCGACTGGTCCGAGCTTGCCGGCGATCTCAAGGACGCCCAGTCACTCTACGTGCTCGGCCGCGGCCCCGGCCTCGCCATCGCCAGCGAAGCCGCGCTGAAGTTCAAGGAAACCTCCGGCATGCATGCCGAAGCCTATTCCTCGGCGGAAGTGCTGCACGGCCCGGTCGCCCTCGTCGGCCCGTCCTTCCCGGTCATCGCGCTTGCCGCCCGGGATGCTGCGGAAGCTTCCGTCACCGGCATGGCCGACAGCCTGGCCGAGCGCGGCGCCTATGCCTGCGTCACCGGCGCCGGCGCGAAAAGCGCGAGAAAACTGCCCTTCGTCGCCACCGGCCACCCGATCACCGATGCGCTCGCCCTCATCGTGCCCTTCTACGGCTTTGTCGAAGCTTGGTCGCGCGGCAAGGGCCTCGACCCCGACAAGCCGGTCAACCTCAAGAAAGTGACGGAAACCCGATGACAGCGCTCACCGCCATTACCGGCGCCCGCATTTTCGACGGCGATCTCTGGCACGAGAACAGCGCGTTACTGATCGATGACGGCAAGGTCGCCGCCATCGTGCCACACCGCGAGGTGCCTGCCGATGCCCGGGCCGTTCCGATGGACGGGCTCTCGCTGGTCCCCGGCTTCGTCGATTTGCAGGTCAATGGCGGTGGCGGCGTGCTGCTCAACGAGCAGCCTGATCTCGAAGGCATCCGCACCATCTGCGCGGCCCATGCCCGCTTCGGCACAACCGGGCTGCTGCCGACGCTGATCACCGACAACCGCGCGGTGACGACGCAAACCATCGCCGCCGGCCTCGCCGCACAGAAAGCCGCGGTTCCGGGTTTTCTCGGCCTTCACCTGGAAGGCCCGCATCTCTCCGTCGCGCGCAAGGGCGCACATGACCCGGCGCTCATCCGCCCGATGGAGGACGCCGACCTCGCCCGCACCATCGACGCCCGCAAGGGCCTCGATGCCCTGCTGATGACGCTCGCGCCGGAAAACGCCACCAACACGCAGATCGCAGCGCTCCATGCGGCGGGCGTCACCGTCAGCCTCGGCCATTCCGATTGCGGCTATGATACCGCAGCCACCGCGGTCGACGCCGGCGCGCGCATGATGACCCACTTGTTCAACGCCATGAGCCCGCTCGGCCACCGCGAACCCGGCATGGTCGGCGCGGCACTCGATCTCGGCCATCTCAATGCCGGCCTCATCGCCGACGGCTTCCATGTCCACCCGGCCTCGATTGCCGCGGCGCTTCGAGCCAAGAGCGGCCCCGGCCGCATCTTCCTCGTCACCGATGCCATGTCGACCATCGGAACGGACATGACGACCTTCTTCCTCAACGGCCGGGAGATTTTCCGCGAGGGCGGCCGCCTGACGCTCGCCGATGGCACGCTCGCCGGCGCCGACATCGATATGGCGTCCTGCATCCGCTACATGCGCGACCATGTCGGCCTCGACCTGGAGGAAGCGCTGCGCATGGCGTCGCTCTACCCGGCCGAAGCGATCGGCATGACGGGCCGCAAGGGTCGCCTGACCCACGGCCACGATGCCGACTTCGCTGTCATCGACGACAACGTCAACGTCCTCTCCACCTGGATCGGCGGCACGCCGGTCTTTGCCGCCTGACGAGGACGCCACGGTCCTTGCAGGCCGCGGCGGAATCGGCTCTACCGGCCGGGCAAGGATAGGAGCGACACATGCAATTGATCTTCGACGGCCACAACGACGTTCTCCTGCGCCTCTTGGAAAATGCGCGAAAGGGCGCCGACCCGGTCGCCGAATTCGTGGACGGCACCGACAAGGGCCATATCGATGCCCCGCGCGCCAAAAAAGGCGGTCTCGCCGGTGGTTTCTGCGCCATGTTCATCCCGCCGAACGAGGATTACCCCGCGCGTGAGGTCGACGAGAACGGCCATTACAATATCCCCATGGTCGGTCCGCTGGAACAGCCCGCAGCCCTCAACACCGCCATCGAAATGGCCGCCATCGCCTTCCGCCTGGAACGCGTCGGGGCACTCGCCATCTGCCGCTCCACTGCAGACATCCGCTCTGCCATGGCGGCCGGCCGCTTCGCCGCCGTCCTGCATATCGAAGGCTGCGAGCCGATTGCAGAAGATCTTTCCACGCTGGAGGCGTTTTACGCAGCCGGCCTGCGCTCGCTCGGTCCGGTCTGGAGCCGCCATAACCGCTTCGGCCACGGCGTGCCCTTTGCATACCCCTCCTCGCCGGACACCGGCCCCGGCCTCACCGATGCCGGCGTCGAACTGGTCAAGGCCTGCGATCGCCTCGGCATCATGATCGACCTTGCCCACATCACCGAGCAGGGCTTCTGGGACGTCGCAAAAACCAGCACCCAGCCGCTCGTCGCCACCCATTCCAACGTCCATGTCCTGACGCCGATCTCGCGCAACCTCACCGACCGCCAGCTCGACGCGATCCGCGAGCGCAAGGGCATTGCCGGCCTCAACTACGCCACCACCATGCTGCGCGCGGACGGGCTCGAAAACGCCGACACGCCGCTGTCCGACATGGTGCGCCACGTCGACCACATGGTCGAACGCATGGGCATTGACTGCGTTGCGCTCGGCTCGGACTTCGACGGTGCCACGATCCCCGCCGCCATCGGCGACGCCGCCGGCAGCCAGGCGCTGGTCGAGGCGCTGCGTTCTGCCGGTTACGGCGAAGACGATCTTGCAAAACTCTGCCGCGAAAACTGGCTGCGGCTCCTGAAAACCGTCTGGCGCGAAGCCTGACCAAACTGCGGAAACGACCATGACCAAGCCCCTCATCGAACTCTGCGTCGAAGGCATCGACGGTTTCCTCGCCGCCCAGGAGGCGGGTGCCGACCGCGTGGAACTGTGCGCGAGCCTCGTGGAGGGCGGCCTGACGCCAAGCCTAGCGACGATCCGCGCCGCGGTGAAAGCGGCAAGGATCCCCGTGCATGTCATCGTCCGCCCGCGCGGTGGCGACTTCCTCTATTCGGACACCGAATTCGAGACGATGGCAGAAGACATCAAGGCGCTGCGCGACGAGGGTGTCTCCGGCGTCGTCATCGGTTGCCTGACGCCGGATGGCAGGATCGACGAACGGCGCACGAAAGCACTGGTCGAGGCTGCGCGGCCGATGTCGGTCACCTGCCACCGGGCCTTCGACATGACGGCCGATGCCCGCGAGGCGCTGGAAGCGCTGATCCGTTGCGGCATCGACCGCGTGCTCACCTCCGGCCAGCGCGACACCGCGGTCGAAGGCGCCGCAATCCTGAAAGCCGCCGTGGAACAGGCCGACGGCCGCATCGTCATCATGGGCTGCGGCGCGCTCGATGCGAACAACATCCAGACGGTCCGCGACGAGACCGGCCTCACCGAAATGCACTTCGCGGCACTTACCACCGTTCCAAGCGGCATGGCCTTCCGCAATCCGCATGTCGGCATGGGCGGCAGCGAAAAGGACCGGGAATACGAGCTGACGCTGACCGACAAGGACGCCGTGCGCGCGACCATCGCCGCTGCAAAATCCTGACGGACGTCTTGCAAGCGGCCGGCGGTCCCTTACGTGTAAGCGAAACAAGGAGTTCCGCCATGCCGCTCAAACCATCCGTTCCCCGCCTGCGCACGCTCGTCGCCGCCGGCCTTCTGGCGCTCGCCGCCCTGCCGGCCGCCGCCGAAACCGTTGGCAAGGTCGGCGTCGACTGGATCGGCAACGATATCTATATCGACGCGGTGACCGACCCGGAGGTCTCCGGCGTCACCTGCCACGTCACCTATTTCGACCGAAGCGTCATCGATCGCCTGAAGAAGGGCAACTGGTTCGAAGATCCGTCGAACAACGCCATCTCCTGCCAGCAGACCGGACCGATCAGCATCGGCGACATCGAACTCGACCGCGAAGGCGAGGAAGTCTTCAAGTCCGGTCTGTCGCTGATCTGGAAGTCACTGATCGTCACGCGCGTCTACGACAAGAAGAACGACACGTTGATCTATCTCGCCCACTCGCGAGAATTGACGGAGGGGTCTGCAAAAATGTCGATCTCCACCGTCCCGCTCTACGGCGAGACCGTTACCTGGAACAACGGCAAGCCATAAAAAACACCCCGGTGCCTGAAGGCCCGGGGCGTCTTTTTGCGGTGAGTGGCGGCTTACTTGACGTAGACAATCTTGCCACCCGTTGCAGATGTCTTGATTTCGACCACGTTTTGCAGCTGGACGTCCTTGGATGCCAGCGTCTCGAGGAGCGCCGGATCCGACTGCAGTTCAGTCTGGACCTTCTCCATCTGCGAAGGATCGTTTGCCTTCAGCTTCAGGCGCTCAGCCTCGGCAGTCTCCGTTTTGTCATCCTCCAGGGTGGAAATCTGGACGATGCTCACGTCCGCCGCCGCAATCGCGCCGGTCGCCAGACTATCCGAGGTCATGGGCGCTGTGGCGTCCTGAGCATAGGTGATGCCCGCAACCGGCGACACGGCAAGAAGCGAAGCAAGAGCGATAGTAACAGTCTTCTTCATAACGTTTCTCCAATGTTTCTCTTACGGGAAGCATGGGTAAAACGGTAACGTCTTCGGTTGGTTCCGAATAAAATGGCACTCTGGCGCGCGCCGCGGATGCTTGATATACGATAGTGCCCTGAAAAAGAGCTTTAGACAGCCGAAAGCACCCGGCCGAAAATCGGCCAGGTGCTCAAACCCGAATTCCGTCCCTGCCCGCGAACTAGGCGGCCTGGGCGAGTTCGTCGGCGATGACGGTGTCGAGGTTGAGGAAGCAGACCATCGACTTTTCCAGCGCCACGATGCCGCGGCAGAAGGCGCGCTGGGCTTCCGGAATGATTTCCGGCGCCGGCTGCAGGGCCTCGCTCTTGATGGTCATCATGTCGGAGACCTGCTCGACCAGCAGACCGACCAGCTTGCCGGCAATGTCGGTGACGATGATGGCGGAGCGCTCGGACGGCTCGGTCATCTTCATGCCGAGGCGGCAGGCCATGTCGATGACCGGGATAACCGCGCCGCGCAGGTTGATGAGACCGAGCACGTAGGGCGGCGTATGCGGCATCGGCGTCACCGGCGCCCAGCCGCGGATTTCACGGATGGCCATGATGTCGATGCAGAATTCCTGCTCCGCGAGGTGAAAGGAAACGATTTCGAGATAGGCGCCGGACTGCTTGATGGCGTTGGACATGTCAGAATTCTTCCCAGTTTTCTGCGACGGCAAGGGAGTTCCCCTTCACCGCGGCATTGCTTTTGAAGGCCCCGGCAACCTTGGAGACAAGGTTTCTTGCCGGAGACGGGGCGGGACGGGAGGCGGCAGAGGCCGCCCTCGGGCTACCGACGGAGGCGCGCACGCCCTCGTGGATCTGGAACTGGCCGACGAGACGGGTAAGGTTTTCCGCGTCCTGGGCCAGCGTATGGCTTACGGCATTCGACTGTTCGACCATCGCGGCGTTCTGCTGCGTGACATGGTCCATCTGGTTGACGGCGACGTTGATTTCCTGGAGGCCGCTCGCCTGTTCGCGGGCAGCGGTGACAATGGAAGCCATGTGCTCGTGGATACGCACCACATCGCCGCCGATGCGGCCGAGCGACTGGCCCGTCGCCTGCACGAGGCGCGAACCGGTCTTCACCTCTTCCGAAGAGCGGGTGATGAGGCCCTTGATATCCTTGGCGGCGCCGGCGGCGCGCTGGGCAAGTTCGCGAACCTCCTGGGCCACGACGGCAAAGCCCTTGCCGGCCTCCCCTGCCCGTGCCGCTTCGACACCGGCATTGAGCGCAAGCAGGTTGGTCTGGAAGGCGATTTCGTCGATGACGTTGATGATCTTGCCGATTTCGCTGGAGGCACCTTCGATGCGCTCCATCGCCGACATGGCGTCACTGACGATGCGTTCGGATTCCACCGCACTTGCCTTGGTGGAATCGATCATCTGGCCGGCTTCTTCGGCGCGGGCGGTCGCCGTGCGCACGGTCGTCATGATCTCTTCGAGTGCGGCGGAGGTCTCTTCAAGCGAGGCCGCCTGCTGCTCCGTGCGTTTTGCCAGATCGTCCGCGGCCGCGCGCATCTGGCCGCTGTTCGACTGGATAGAACCCGTATTGTCCTTCACGTCGGCCATGACGTTGCGCAGGCGTTCGACGGTGTTGTTGAAGTCGATGCGCAGTTGTTCGAGGTCGGTGCGGAACGGATCGAGCAGCGCGACCGTCAGGTCGCCTTCGGACAGACGGTTGAGGCCACGACCGAGCGCTTCGACGGCCACGCGCACCTGCCGCTCGTCCTCGTGGGCCGCGGTCTCGCGACCATGCCGTTCGGTTTCGATGCGGGTGCGGCTGTCTTCGTTCGCCTGTTCCAGGGCGCGCTTTTCGACGGCGGCTTCGCGGAAGGCTTCAGCCGACCGGGCCATCTCGCCGATCTCGTCGCCCCGTTCAGTCGCGGCGACTGGCGTGTTCACGTCGCCGGAAAGGATGCGCTTCATGCTATCGCGCACCGCGTAGATACCATCGCGCAGTTTCTTGCCATGATAGACGATCAGGCCAAGCAGCATGATCATGCCGAGAAGGCCGATACCGATCTGGTATTGCAGGGACTGTGCGGACGCGAGCTGCGCATCGTTGACGCGCGCTTCGAGCAGTCCGGAGCCTTCTCCGGCGAGCGTTGCCAGTGTTGCCGTCATACGTTCGCCGCCACCGTCGATGGCGTCGTCAAGTGCTGCGAAGGCCTCGAACGGCGCACCGTCCTCGATCATCTTCTTGAGATCGACGGAAATCGCCTTCTCGACCTGCTGCAGATCCGCCTCGAACGAATCGAGCATGATCGGCTTGCCAAGTTCGACGGCCAGCGCCTTGGCTGGGCCTGCGCCCTCCTTCAGCGTCTTCAGCGAGCCTTCGATGATCTTCAGCCGCTCCGGCTGGATGGCCTTTTCCTCGCGGTCGATGATGCTGTCCATCGCAACCAGGACGAGATCGACATTCGCCAACCGCATGGCCTGAACGACATTGACTTTGGTCTGAATGCCGACGGCGGCCTCGGAGGCGCCGCGGATCGTGGTGCCGCCGTGCCAGCCGGCTGCGAGCATTGTGCCGAAGCCGAGGAAGGCGGCAGCGCCGAGAGTTGCGAGACGGGAACTGACGGAAAGGGTCCGGCCCTTTGCTGAATTTTCGTGAGACATGATGCGGTTCGCCCGATCGAGCCCGGCCCTCGCCGCGGCATCCCTTCTGGATCCTGGGTGAAATACGCTTCTCGCCGTCTCCCCCGGTCGGCGGACATCATGCCCGGTGAGCCGATTCCGGCCCTTTTGCGTGTTCGAACCGTGACAAAGAGAGATTAAACAAAACCTAAAGATATCCCGACCAACCGCGCATTTTAGCAAAATTTGATGAATTCCGGGCCGCCGGAATACCTGACGTTGCAGGAGGCGGCCCCCGTTCCAAAACCAGCCGTTTCATGTTATGCTCGGCGCATGGACAAACGCCGCCGATATACACCCTTGCTCGCCGCGCTGATTGCGCTCGGCCTCGGCGTTCTCGCCGCCCGAGCTGCCTTTGCCGGCTGGCTTGAGCACGGTCCGGAAATCTTTCTGAGCCTTGCCGAGTCCGGCATGTCCTGGTGCTTCTGATCACAATCCCGCGAGCCGACCCGCTTGCCTGCCGTTGCGGCAATTGGCGCGTTTGCGCGCCCCCGCACGAAGGACTATGAAACCGGCAAGCGGCGACAGCCGCACCGTGCTCTCGAAGGACTGCCATGAAGACCCTGCGCCTCGTACTCTGGATCGCCGTCGCCCTCGTTGCGGCCCTGCTCGGCTGGCTGACCCTGGAAATGACAAGGAACAAGGACCAGGTCGCCGGCGGCCCGTTCGGCGTGCCCTTCGAACTCGTCGCACAGGATGGCAAGCCGATCACCGAGAAGGCGTTTACCGGCAAGCCGACCGCCCTGTTCTTCGGCTTCACCCATTGCCCGGAAGTCTGCCCGACGACGCTGTTCGAACTCGACGGCTGGCTTGCCAAGGTCGATCCTGACGGCTCCAAGCTCCAGGCCTATTTCGTCACCGTCGATCCGGAACGCGACACGCCGGAACTCATCGGCCAATATGTCGGCAACGTGTCGAAGCGCATCATCGGCATTTCCGGCGCGCCGGACAAGGTTTTGGAAATGGCCAAGGGTTTTCGCGTGTATTACCGCAAGGTACCGCTCGACGAGAAGAAGCCCGATGGCGACTATACGATGGATCACTCGGCCTCGGTCTTCTTACTCGATGCCGGCGGGCGCTTCATCGGCACGATCGCCTATGGCGAGAACGCCGAGGTTGCCGAAGAGAAGCTTGCCAACCTGATCAAGAGATAAGCATGAAGGCGGGCAATCCGCCTTTGCCCTTGGCTTTCGGACATGCTAGGCGGACCTGAAACAACAGGGACCCGAGCCGTGGCCGAAATCCGCCTCTATATCTCCACGACCGAGAAGCGCTCCGAGATCGCGCTTTCGCTGATGAGCGACGCCTTCGAAGAAGAAGGCTACGCTATCGCGACGATGGAGGTCGATGAGAAAAACGATATCTGGGAAGCCTCCGTCTACATGTTCAAAGAAGACGAGGCGGAGATCCATGACCGCTTCGCCGCCCTGCTCGCCGCGGATTTTCCCGATGCGGCGATCGAGCGCGAGGTACTGCCGGATATCGACTGGATCGCCAAATCGCTGGAAGGCCTGAAGCCCGTGCGTGCCGGCCGCTTCATCGTGCATGGCTCGCATGATCGCGGCACCGCCCGCCCCGGTGAAATCGCCATTGAGATCGAAGCCGGGCAGGCTTTCGGCACCGGTCATCACGGTACGACGGCGGGCTGCCTTGAGGTGATCTTCAGCGTGATGCGGTCACGCAGAGTCAAGCGCGTGCTTGACCTTGGGACAGGCAGCGGCGTGCTGGCGATCGCTGCGCGCAAGCTCGCACCCGCCCGCGTTCTCGCTACGGATATCGACCCGATCGCCACCCGCGTCGCGCGCGAAAACGTGCGCCTCAACGGAATTGCCTCCGGCGTCACGCTGGAAACCGCACCCGGCTTCCATTCCACCGCCTTCCGCCGTCACGGCCCCTTCGATCTCATCATCGCCAACATCCTCGCCCGCCCGCTGATGCGCATGGCGCCGCAGCTTGCGGCCCAGCTCGCACCGGGTGGCGATGTCATCCTCTCGGGCATCCTCGCCTCGCAACGCTGGAAGGTACTGGCCGCCTATAACGGCGCGGGCCTGCGCCATGTGCACACCATCTGGCGCAACGGCTGGGTGACGATCCACCTCGACAACAGACGATAGGCCGATGATGGCAGCGGGATGGTCACATTCCGCTGTCAGGTGCCGGAAAAGCGGGCAAAATAAAAGGCGGCGCCAGAGGCACCGCCTAGGGGTCGGCAAGCCGACCTGCCCGCGAGCTTGAGGAGGAGGAGCGCTCAAGCGGGCCTATGTGTTCCGAGCGCCTTCCCGGAGGAGGGAGGAGGAGTGACCGGCAAGACGCCTGATCGGAACACCTAGCTGTTTGCGATTCGAAGGACTGGAGGAACGTTCACTTCGTTTCGCTTGAAGCGCGTTTTACGTTCGCTTCGTTGGCGCCGCTTATAATCGATTCGGAAATTCAAGAAAGCCGTCTTGGCACATGGGTGCCATGCGCAAAGTGCATAAGTCCAATTCCAGACCTCTTTGAACCCTCCCGAGGCGACTTGGCCATGGCTGCGATCATCATCCCTCTCCTCGCTCTGGCCGTCATCGTCTTCGTGCTCTGGACGGCCATTCGTGCCACGATCGCTTCGGGCAAGCCGCCGCTTCACAGCAACAACACGACACAGTCGGAAGAGGAACGTCATCGCAGCGCCGTTTCGCTGCGCGACCGGCTGAGCCGCAAACCGCTTGGCGGGCCGCTTGCCGAACGCGTCTGGCGCAAGCTGCTCGATGAAACGCCCGGCAACGGCGTGATCTACGACCATCACCGGGATTTCTGCGGCCAGGGCCTCATCCGCACGCAGAACGGCGTCATGCTTGCTGACGTGCAGGACGGCGGCCTGTATTTCGGACCGCCCATCGCCGAATGGACCACAGAGGCGGATTTCGTCACCTTCCTCGCCCGCCAATCCGATTTTTCGATGAGCGGCTGGGACGGGGCAGAGCCCGCCTTCTTCACCGAGGACGACTGGTATCGCAACAATCAACGCCTCACCCGCGCGGTGCTGGAACGCTACCTCTCCCGCCTTTGACGCGGGGGGCCGATGGGCTAAGTTACCATCGCGATTCATTACATCATCGAAAGCCTTCCCATGTTCCAGAGTTTCGACGTCAAATCCACGCCCCAGTTCGGCCGCGAGCGCGCAGACGCGCTGCGTGCCGCCTTCGATGTTCTCGGCATTGACGGCTTTCTCGTGCCGCGGGCCGATGAATACCAGGGCGAATATGTGCCGGCGTCCGCCGAGCGCCTGTCGTGGCTGACCGGCTTCACGGGCTCGGCGGGTGTGGCACTCGTCATGCGCAATCAGGCGGTGGTTTTCGTCGATGGTCGCTATGTGACGCAGTTGGTCGAGCAGGTGGACGGCAGCGTCTTTACCGGCGGCGACCTTGTCGGCGAGCCGCCGCATCTCTGGCTGCAGAACCACGCCCCGAAGGGCTTCAGGCTCGGCATCGACCCGTGGCTGCACACAGGTGCCGAAGTTCGACGGCTGGAGAAGGCGCTGTCGGGCGTTGGTGGCGCGCTCGTCCTGCTGCCCCACAATCCGCTCGATCGCATCTGGACCGACCGTCCGGCCGAGCCGCTCGGCCGCGTCGTCATCCAGGCCATCGACCAGGCCGGCGAACTCGCCAGGGACAAGCTGGCGAAGATGGCTGAAGCGACGGCTGTCGCCGGCGCCGATGTCCTTGCCGTCACCGACCCCTCTTCGATCGCCTGGATCTTCAACATCCGCGGCAGCGACGTGCCCCACACGCCGCATCCGCTGGCCCGCGCCATCATCCCGGCAGATGGCCGCCCACTCCTCTTCCTCGACAAGCGCAAGACCGGCATCGAACAGGAAGCCTACCTCACCCAGCTTGCCGACCTCGTGCCGCCATCGCAGTTCGATGAGCGCATTGCCGCGCTGGCTGCCGCGGGCAAGCGCATCCTCATCGACCCCGACCAGGCTCCCTTCGCACTCGCCGAGATCGTGCGCGCGAAGGGCGGCACGCTGGTGGAAGCCATCGATCCGGCCCGCCTGCCCCGCGCCTGCAAGAACGCCGTGGAGCTTCAGGGCTCGGCCCGCGCCCATCTCCAGGACGGCGCGGCGATGGTCGAGTTCCTGGCCTGGCTCGACAGCACGATGCCCGGTTCGCAGACCGAGATAGCCGTCACGAAGAAACTGGAAGAAGTTCGCCGCAGCGTCGGCGAGCGCCAGCAGAACCCGCTGAAGGACGTGTCCTTCGACAGCATCGCCGGCGCCGGTGCGCATGCTGCCATCATGCATTACCGCGTGACGACCGACAGCGATGCGACCATCGAGCCCGGCACGATGTTCCTCATCGATTCCGGCGCGCAATATATCAACGGCACGACGGACATTACCCGGACCGTCGCCATCGGCGCGGTACCGGAGGAGCAGAAGCGCTTCTTCACGCTGGTGTTGAAGGGCATGATCGCCATCAGCACGGCGCGCTTCCCCAAGGGCACGCGCGGCTGCGATCTCGATCCGCTCGCCCGTATCGCCCTGTGGAAGGCAGGGGCCGACTACGCCCACGGCACCGGCCACGGCGTCGGCTCCTATCTGTCCGTGCATGAAGGCCCGCAACGCATTTCGCGGCTTTCGACGCAGGAGCTGCTCGAAGGCATGATCCTCTCGAACGAACCGGGCTATTATCGTCCGGGCGCATTCGGCATCCGCATCGAGAACCTGATCCACGTCCTGCCGGCCGCGCCGGTGGAGGGTGGCGACATCGATATGGCGAGCTTCGAAACGCTGACTTTCTGCCCGATCGATCGCCGCCTCATTCTGACGGCACTGCTGACGGACGAGGAACTTGCCTGGCTCAACGCCTATCACGCGCAAACGCGTGAAAAGCTCCTGCCGCTGCTGTCGGATGACGCAACGAAAACCTGGCTCGAAAAGGCGACGGCTGCAATCAGCCGATGACGTGACGCAGGACCATGACGACGATCCAGCCGACGCCCAGCATCGGCAGGAGCGAAAGGCGCAGGCCGACGAGGAAGGCAATCGCCATCGTCAGGCTCACGTCGAGTCCACCCGTTACGGCAGCCGGCGCCACCAGCGTGGTGAGCACGGCGGCCGGAACGGCGTTCAGCGCCGCTTCCGCCCGTGGCGGAATGCGCTTCATGCGCGTGATGAAGACATAGCCGCCCACGCGGGTCAGGTATGTCGCGATGGCTCCGGCCGCGATGATCAGGAGCGTCTGCATGTGGAACATGTTTTCCATTTTCACGCCTCCCCTTCTGCCGTCTTGCCGACCGGTGTTTCAGTCTCCTTGCCGTCGAGCGGCATGAGAGCGGCCACGAGGACTCCGGCGAGCGCGCCGAGGCTGACATGCCAGGGCGAACCGACAAAGTGCATGGCAAGGATCGAGCCCGCCGCCGACGCGATCACCACGGGCAGCCAGTTCGCCCGGCTGCGGAAGCCGAGCACGAGACCCATGAAGTAGATCGGCAACAGCACGTCAATGCCGATCGCCTTCGGGTCGCCGATCAGGTTGCCGAGAAAGCCACCGACGATCGTCAGGCACAGCCACGGCACATAGACGCTGAGGCCGAGCACCATCGACCAGACATAGCTGACGCGGATGCCCGCATCGGCGCGGCGCTCGGTTTCGGCGAACTGCGGATCTGTGAGCAGGAAGAGCGAGGTCGCCTTCTGCCAGAAGGTCAGGTGGCGGATATGGGCGGCAATGGCCGCCGAATAGAGCACATGCCGGAAATTGACCGCGAAGATCGACAGCACCACCAGCCACGGCGCGACATTGTGGTTGAAGAGCTCGACACCGACAAGCTGGCTCGCGCCAGCATAGAGCGTGGCGCTCATCAGCGCCGCTTCGGCGATGCTGAGCCCGTTGTCGACGGCGACAGCACCGAACAGCACGGCAAACGGCGCCGCTGCAATCGCAACGGCAATGCCACGCCGAAAGGCGTCGCGGATTTCATCTTTGGTGGCGGGGGTCATGGGTCTGCTCTGTGTTGCAACGGCGCAGCCATAGAGCAGCAACGGTCCACCGGCAAACCAATATGGCTGATGGACCGTTCAGTTTCGTTGATCGATCAGCGCCGGTCGTCGCCTGGCGCTGATCGATAATCAGCCCTTCTTGAGCTGGAACGTGTGCTCCGGTGCCGGGAAGGTGCGGGCCTTCACCTCTTCGGCATAGGTCGCGAAGGCTTCGCTCATCACAGGTGCCAGATTGGCGAAATGCTTGACGAAACGCGGTTTGAAATCCGTGAAGATGCCGAGCACGTCGTCCACCACGAGCACCTGACCGTCACAGGCCGGCGATGCGCCGATGCCGATCGTCGGTGCCTTGACCTTGCCGGTGATCTCGCGCGCCAAAGGCTCGACCGTGCCCTCGATGACGATGGCGAAGGCGCCGGCATCATCGATGGCGGCAGCATCGCGGCGGATCTTTTCGACTTCCTTGTCATTGCGGCCGAGCGAGCGGTAGCCGCCGGTCGTGTTGATGAGCTGCGGCATGAGGCCGACATGGCCGAGAACCGGAATGCCGCGCTGGGTCAGGAAATCGACCGTCTCGGCCATTTCCGCCCCGCCTTCCAGCTTGATGGCAGAACAGCCGGTTTCCTTCAGCACGCGGGCGGCCGTGGTGAAGGCCTGCTCCTTCGATGTCTGGTAGGAGCCGAACGGCAGGTCGACGACGACGCAGGCGTTGGACGAGCCGCGCATGACGGCCTGGCCATGCGCGATCATCATCTCGATCGTCACGCCGACGGTCGAATCGAGGCCGTAAAGCACCATGCCGAGGCTGTCGCCGACCAGCATGAAATCGACATGCGGGTCCATGAGCTTGGCAACCGGCGTCGTATAGGCGGTGAGGCTGACAATGGGGCGTTCACCCTTGAGAGCCTTGATGTCGGACGGCGCCAGACGGCGTTTCGCAGTGTGTACGCTCATGTCACGCTACCTTTGCAATTTTCACGTTTTTTGGGTCGATGACCCGGTTATCGAGGAGTTTCGTGCCCCCAAAGCGCACGAAAAGCAACAAAAGAACCGGCGTTTCGCCGATCGTGTCGATTTCGGCCAGTGTTTCCGGATCGCGGATAGCAACCACTTCCGGCCTGGCCAGCGGCTCGGAGCGGATGAAGGCGGTTACCCCCTCCTCCACTGCCTTCGTGGTGGTTTCGCCCGCAGCAATCAGCCGTTCGGCCTCGTCCAGCGCACGCGGCACGATGGCCGCGGCGGCCCGCTCTTGGGCCGAGAGATAGACATTGCGCGAGGAACAGGCGAGCCCGTCCGCCTCGCGCACCGTCGGTACGCCGATCACCTCGACGGGCTGGGCGAGGTCTGCGACCATGCGGCGGATGATGGTGAGTTGCTGGAAATCCTTCTCGCCGAAATAGGCGCGGTCCGGCCCGGCAATGTTGAAAAGCTTGGTGACGACCGTCGCGACGCCCGCAAAATGGCCGGGGCGCACGGAACCTTCCAGCTCGGCGCCAAGCGTCGGCACGTCCACCACGGTTTCCATCGGCCGCGGATACATGTCCGCAACGCCGGGGGCGAAGAGATAGTGCACGCCTTCCGCTTCCAGCATCGCCTGGTCGCGGGCGAGATCGCGCGGATACCGCGCAAGGTCCTCGTTCTGGCCGAACTGCAGCGGATTGACGAAAATGGTGGCGACGACGATGTCGTTGTCGGCACGCGCGCGGCGGGCAAGCTCCATATGGCCGACATGAAGATAGCCCATGGTGGGCACAAGGCCGATCGTGCGGCCGTCGAGGCGGTGCGGCGCCAACGCCGCGCGCAAATCCGCGATGGTGGTGAAAGTCTGCATCGACGGCTCCTCCTTGCTCTCGCCCTCTCCCGCTGGCGATGCCACCCACGCGGTCTCTGCGGACTGCTTCAAGGGGCGCCGTTTTCTATCTTGTGCAGCGCAAAAAGACAATCGGCAAACGGTTTTGTCACCTATCACCCAAGCCACTGGGCAGCTTTGCGTTTTGCGCACTGTACATTTCACCCAATCCCGAGTAGAGAGCGCGTCAGCACACCCGATACGAACGGGCGCAGAGTGCGGCGCCAGATCGCCGCGGAACCCGAATTCCGAAAGACCCCATATGACGAGTTTTGCAGGCCTCGCTCCGGCGATGGCAAAGGCGTTGGACAAACGCGGCTATACCACTTTGACGCCGGTGCAGATCGCCGTCTCCGATCCGAAGATCGGGAATACCGATGCGCTGGTGTCCGCCCAGACCGGTTCCGGCAAGACCGTCGCCTTCGGCCTCGCCATTGCCCCGACGCTGCTTGAGGGCGAGGAGCGCTTCGATCGCGCCGCAAGCCCGCTTG
Organism: Shinella sp. GW821-FHT11G07; assembly: GCF_058808115.1. Classification (NCBI taxonomy): domain Bacteria; kingdom Pseudomonadati; phylum Pseudomonadota; class Alphaproteobacteria; order Hyphomicrobiales; family Rhizobiaceae; genus Shinella; species Shinella sp. GW821-FHT11G07. The sequence goes on along the minus strand of NZ_JBXARJ010000002.1, from coordinate 56,085 downwards.
CCCTCGTCATCGCCCCGACCCGCGAACTTGCCATGCAGGTCAAGCGCGAGCTGGAATGGCTCTATGAAATGACCGGCGCCATCATCGCCTCCTGCGTCGGCGGCATGGACGTGCGCAACGAGCGGCGTGCGCTGGAACGCGGCACCCACATCATCGTCGGCACGCCGGGTCGTCTTCGCGACCATATTACCCGCGGCAACCTCGATCTCAGCGCCATTCGCGCCGTGGTGCTCGACGAGGCCGACGAGATGCTTGACCTCGGCTTCCGCGAAGACCTTGAATTCATCCTCGAAGCAGCGCCCGAAGATCGCCGCACGCTGATGTTCTCGGCCACCGTGCCGAAGGAAATTGCAGCACTCGCGAAAAACTACCAGCGCGACGCCATGCGCATCTCGACGGCCGCCGAGCGCGAACAGCATGTCGACATCGAGTACCGCGCCCTGCTCGCCGCCCCGGCGGACAGAGAAAACGCGATCATCAACGTGCTGCGTTTCTACGATGCGCAGAACGCCATCGTCTTCTGCTCCACCCGTGCGGCCGTGAACCACCTGACGGCCCGCTTCAACAATCGCGGCTTCTCGGTCGTCGCTCTTTCCGGCGAACTCAGCCAGAACGAGCGCACCCACGCGCTCCAGGCGATGCGCGATGGCCGCGCCCGCGTCTGCATCGCGACCGACGTCGCCGCCCGCGGCATCGACCTGCCGAACCTGGAACTCGTGGTCCACGCAGACCTGCCGACCAATCCGGATACGCTGCTGCACCGCTCCGGCCGTACGGGCCGCGCCGGCCGCAAGGGCGTCAGCGCGCTCATCGTGCCGCTCAGCGCCCGCCGCAAGGCAGAACGCCTGCTCCAGATGGCAAACCTCAAGGCAGACTGGGCAAAGCCGCCGTCAGCCGAGGACATCCTGCGCCGCGACGACGAGCGCCTGCTGGCCGACCCGATGCTGACGGATACGATCAGCGAAGACGAGATCGAAACCATCGACGCCCTCGTCGCGCGCTTCGATGCCAAGCAGCTCGCCGCCGCCGTCGCCCGCTTCTTCAAGGCAGGCCGTTCGGCCCCGGAAGACCTGATCGAAGTCTCGCTTGAACAGCGCAAGCCGCGCGAGCGCGGCAACGACTTCATTCCGACGGAAACCAAACGCCCACGTGATTCTTTCGGCTCCAGCGTCTGGGTCTCCGTTTCGGTCGGCCGCAAGCAGCGCGCCGAACCGCGCTGGCTGATCCCGATGCTTTGCCGCAACGGCAACATCACCAAGAACGAGATCGGCGCAATCAAGATGCAGCCGGAGGAGACCTATGTCGAGATCTCCGCCGATGCCGCCGATGGCTTCCTCGGCGCCCTCGGCCCGGCCAGCATGCTGGAGCGCGGCATCCGCGTGACCAGGCTGGAAGGCCAGCCCGACCTCGCGCCACAGCCCTATAGCCGCACGCCCGGCGAGAAGACGCAGCGTTATGACAAGCCGGTCCGCAGCGAAGAGCGCCGCGCCGACTGGAAGCCCAAGGGCGAATTCGAGAAGAAGGGCGGCTTCGACAAGAAGCCCCGCTTCGAGAAGAAGCGCGACGGCGACAAGCCGGACGGTGCAGCGGCAGCAAAGCCGCACTGGAAGGACCGCGACGACAGCGCCAAGAAGCCCGCAAAGCCCTTTGCCGGCGCAAAGCCCTTCAAGGGCAAGCCGGGGGAAAAATTCGCCAAGCCGGAAGGCGGCCCGAAAAAGCCGAAGACCAAGAAGCCGGACCGCTTCTGACAACATCCGTGGCGCGGAACTTTAATCTCCGCGCCACGTTACCCTCGCGCTTCTGCGGGGGATTTCATGGCACGAGATGCGGCGCGCGCCATCGGCGACAGATCGGGCGACGGCAAGGACGAATTCAATCGCTTCGTGACCGGCCTCGGCCGGGGTGTTGCCGGCGCGCTCTTTCTGGCGCTGCCCATGCTGATGACCATGGAAATGTGGTATCTCGGCTTTTACATGGCGCGCGAACGCCTGCTGTTTCTGCTCCTCCTCAATATCCCCCTGCTTATCCTGCTTGCCCATCGCATCGGCTTCGAGGAAACGTTTACCTGGCGCGAAGCGGTCCGCGACGCGATCATCGCCTATGGCATCGGCATCGTTACCAGCCTCGTGGTTCTGACAGCGCTCGGCCTCCTGCGCGGCGGCATGCCGGCGAGCGAACTCGTCGGCAAGGTCGCGCTGCAATCGGTGCCTGCCAGCATCGGCGCCATGCTGGGCCGCAGCCAGCTCGGCCATGACGACGGAGATCGCGACGACGCAAAGGAGACGCGCTATCACGGCGAACTGCTGATGATGGCCGCAGGCGCGCTCTTCCTGTCACTCAACATCGCCCCGACCGACGAGATGATGGTGCTCGCCTACAAGATGACGATCTGGCATGCGCTTGTCGTCGCCCTACTATCGATGGCCCTCATGCACGGCTTCGTCTATGCGGTTTCCTTCATCGGCGGGCATGAGCTGTCGCCGGAAACGCCCTGGTGGCACGCCTTCGTGCGCTTCACGCTGCCGGGCTACGTCATCGCGCTGTCGATCAGCATTTTCACGCTCTGGATTTTTGAGCGCCTCGGCGGCAGTTCCGCCGTCGAGATCATGCTGTCCGTCATCGTGCTCGGCTTTCCCGCCGCACTCGGCGCGGCTGCCGCGCGACTGATCCTGTGAGGCGACCATGACAAAATCCGAACAGGGCCGCCATCGCGAACGCCACGATCCGCACTGGATCGAATGGCTGACGGGCATCGTCTCCGCCCTCCTCGTCGCCGGCCTTCTCGGCTGGATCGGCTGGGAAGCCTTTACGCGCGAGGCAACGCCGCCGGACCTCACGATCGCCGTGCTGACGACGGAGAAGACGGGTGCCGGCTATCGCGTCGCCTTCGACATCCACAACGCTGCGACGACCACCGCCGCATCCGTCACCGTCATCGGGCGGTTGATGGACGGCGACCGAGTGGTCGAGGAAAACCATGTCGTCTTCGACTATGTGGCAGCCGAATCCAAAGCGACCGGCGCCATTCTCTTCCGCAACGCGCCGATGGGCCGCACCGTCGATATCCGCGCTGCAGGCTATACCGATCCTTAGAAACGACGTTGAGTTGTGGAGGATGCTCCGGAAAGCGGAACCAATTGCGCTGGCGTGGATTGAGCAAAGGTCAAATGCCTGTGTCCAGCGGTGAGGAGGACATGGCTGATCCCGCAAGGTTAGTACCATGGAAATGCCTGTTCTCATCCTGTTGACCACCCAGATCCTCTTGCCGGCCTTCTTCCTGGTCTGGCTCTGGCTCCCAACCCCGGCCGACAGGCTGGGCTGGACGATGCGGGTGTTCTACGGCGCCTGTTACCTCGCCTTCGTCTCCGTTATCGGCCGCTGGGATTTTCTGAGTTCGACGCTGGCGATCGCGCTGCCGGTCGTTTACATCGCCTGCGCTGCCCTCTCCTTCCTGCGCATCCACAATCGTCCATGGAATACGTCCACCTCGCTGTTCCGCACGCATGGTTTCACCGCGGCGATGGCGGTCTTCTTTCTTGCGCTGACCGCGCGGGCGCTTTCGGGCTACGGTTATCAGGAAACAGCGGTAAACCTTGCCTTCCCCTTCGGCCCGGGCACCTACTATATCGGCCAGGGCGGCAGCACGACGTCGATCAACCATCATCACACGGACCAGAGCCAACGCTTCGCGCTCGATATCGTCGCGCTCAATGCATTCGGCGCCCGGGCCAACGGCCTCATGCCGAAGAATCTCGCAGACTATGTCGTCTATGATCGGGAGGTGAAGAGCCCGTGCACCGGCGTCGCCATCTCGACCCATGACGGCGTTGAAAACAACCGCATCTCGCAGACGAATACGCAGGAACCGGCGGGCAATTACATCATCCTCGCCTGCGGCACAGCGCGCATCATGCTCGCGCATTTCGAGAAGGGCTCTATTGCCGTTACCGGCGGCGAGATCGTCACGCAGGGGCAACCCCTCGGCCGCGTCGGCAATTCGGGCAATTCCTCCGAACCGCATCTGCACATGCATGCCTATATCGGCGGGACGATCGACTACAATGCCGGTGAGGGTGTCCCCATGACCTTCGACGACCGCTTCCTCGTGCGCGGCTCCACCGTCACGATCCCTTGATGAGCACGAACCAGCCGTCCTCGTCGATCACCTCGACATTGAACTCTTTTGCCTTGTCGAGCTTGGAGCCTGCTCCCGGCCCCGCCACCACGAGGTCGGTCTTCTTGGAAACAGAACCCGCTACCTTGGCGCCCAACCGCTCCGCCATGGCTTTCGCCTCGTCGCGCGTCATCTTTTCCAGCGAACCGGTGAACACCACCGTCTTGCCGACGACCGGGCTCGAGGTCACGACAACGGCCTCCGCGGCCTCCGGCGTGACTTCCTCCAAAAGCCGAACCATCACATCGAGATTGCGCGGCTCCTTGTAGAACTCCACCATGGCCCGGGCGACGACCTCGCCGATACCGTCGATGCTGTTGAGTTCGGTCCACGCTTCGCCCGTCAGCGACGCTGAAGCCTTCATCGCCTCCTCGAAGGCGGCGTAGGTACCATAGGCGCGTGCCAGCAGCTTGGCGTTCGTTTCACCGACATGGCGGATGCCGAGCGCGTAGATGAAGCGGTTGAGCGCAATCGAGCGGCGGGCGTCGATGGCATCATAGAGTTTCCGCACGCTGACCTTGCCGAAGCCGTCGATGTTTTCGAGCTTGGTCAGAGAATCGGCCTGCCGCTTCTCCAGCGTGAAAATGTCCGGCGCGGTGCGCACGGCAAGCGACGGGTCCTCTGCCTCGAAGAAGAAATCGATCTGCTTGGCGCCCAGCCCCTCGATGTCGAAGGCGTTGCGCGAGACGAAGTGCTTCAGATGCTCCACGGCCTGCGCCCGGCAGACGAAACCGCCGGTGCAGCGGGTAACGGAATCAAGCCGACCCGTCTTCTCGTTGCGCTCGCGCACGGCATGGCTGCCGCAGACCGGGCAGGTTTTCGGGAACTGGTAGCGCTCGGTCTCCGCCGGCCGCTTTTCCATCACCACGTCCAGCACCTGCGGGATCACGTCGCCTGCGCGCTGCACGATGATGGTGTCGCCGATGCGGATGTCGTGGTCTTCCGCGCGAATGCGCTCGCCGTTGTTGCCGATGCCTTCGATATAGTCGGCATTGTGCAGGGTCGCGTTGGTGACGACCACGCCGCCGACCGTAACCGGCGTCAGGCGCGCGACAGGCGTCAGCGCGCCGGTGCGACCGACCTGGATGTCGATCTTCTCGACTGTCGTAAAGGCCTGTTCGGCCGGAAACTTGTGCGCGGTCGCCCAACGCGGCGAACGGGAGCGGAAGCCGAGGCGCTCCTGAAGCGCCAGCTCATCGACCTTGTAGACGACGCCGTCGATATCGTAGTCGAGGTCCGGACGGGCGAGGCCGATCTCGCGGTAATGCGCGATGATGTCATCGACGCGCGACAGCCGCTGCGTCATCGGATTGACCGGGAAACCCCAGGATTTCAGCACCTCGATCATGCCGAACTGCGTGTTCGCCGGCATCTCGGACATTTCGCCCCAGGCGTAGGCGAAGAAGCGCAGCTTGCGGCTGGCCGTCACCGTCGCGTCGAGCTGGCGCAGCGAGCCGGCGGCGGTGTTGCGCGGATTGACGTAGGTCTGCTTGCCCTCCGCCGCCATTTTCTCGTTGAGCGCCAGAAAGTCGCTCTTGGCCATGTAGACTTCGCCGCGCACCTCGACGACGGCGGGCGCGCCGGCCGGCAGGCGGTTCGGGATTTCGCTGATCGTCTGGACATTGGCCGTGACATTCTCGCCCGTCGTGCCGTCGCCGCGCGTTGCGGCACTGACCAGCCGCCCGTTTTCATAGCGGATCGACATGGAAAGGCCGTCGATCTTCGGCTCGGCGGTGAAGGCGATCGATTCGTCCGGCAGGCGGCCGAGAAAGCGGTAGACCGAATTGACGAAATCCCGCACGTCCTCATCGGAGAACGTGTTGTCGAGTGACAGCATCGGGCGGGAGTGGGTGATCGGCGCGAAGGTCGGCAGCGGCGCAGAGCCGACGCGTCGAGAGGGGCTGTCGTCGCGCACGAGGGCAGGAAAGCGCGCCTCGATGTCTTCGTTGCGCCGCTTCAGCGCATCGTAATCGGCATCCGAAATCTCCGGCGCGTCCTGACCGTGATAAAGCTCGTCATTGCGCGCGATCTCCGCCGCCAGAAAGGCCAGCTCCGCTGCGGCTTCGTCTTCGGTCAGGTTTTCGACAGGGGTTTTCGCGTTCGCCATGACGTGCTCCGGATTCGCATCAGGTTTTAGAGCAAAGCTGGCGAAAGAAAAGATGCGAGCGCCGTACGGTGCTTACAGACCACCGGAAAGCAGCCGCGCCGCCGCCGCCCTTGCCTCATCCGTCACGGACGCGCCGGCGAGCATGCGGGCGATCTCTTCCGTGCGCGCACCATCATCCATGCGAGCGACACGGGTGGCGACCGTCTCGCTGCCTTCGACCGGCCCCTTGGAGATTAGGAGATGGGTTGCGGCGCGCGCGGCAACCTGCGGCGCGTGGGTAACGGAGAGCACCTGCACGGTGGAGGACAGGCGCTTCAGCCGTTGACCGATGGCATCGGCCACCGCGCCACCGACGCCGGTGTCGATTTCATCGAAGACGAGGGTCGGGGCCGAACCACGATCGGCAAGCGCGACCTTCAGCGCCAGCAGGAAGCGCGACAGTTCCCCGCCCGAGGCTACCTTCATGATCGGACCGGGCCGCGTGCCGGGATTGGTCTGGACATGGAATTCGACGGTGTCGATCCCCTCTTCCGCGCCGCCGTCCGGATCGGTGGTGATCTGGACGGTAAAGCGGGCACGCTCCAGCTTCAGCGCCGGCAGTTCCGCCATCACCGCTGCGGCAAGCGCATCGGCGGCGTGGTGGCGCTTTTCCGAAAGCGATCGCGCAGCAATCTCGAAGGCGAGGCGCGCTTCGCTCAGCCGGGCCTGAAACTGCACCAGTCTTTCCTCGCCGGCGTCGAGATCGGCGAGGTCGGTAATCATCTTGGCGGCAAGCGCCGGCAGGCCGGTGACGGGAACGGAATATTTGCGGGCGGCGGCGCGAAGCGCAAAAAGACGCTCTTCCGTGCGTTCCAGCTCCTTGGGGTCATACTCCGTCTTGCGCAACGCGGTCTCGACGGCCATCTGGGCGTTGGAAAGCTGATTCAGCGCCTCATCGAGCAACTCAACCGTTTCCTCCAGAAGACCCGGGGCCTCATGGCTCTTGCGCTCCAGGCGGCGGACCAGCGCGGCAATCAGCGGCACGGGTGAGGCATGGCCGTTCAGGAACTCGCTTGCCTCGTTGATGTCGCCGGCAATGCGCTCGGCCTTCATCATGCGGGCGCGGGTTTCCGCCAGCGCGTCCTCTTCGCCATCCTGCGGTGAAAGAATTTCCAGCTCTTCGACAGAGGACCGCAGGTAGTCGGCCTCGCGGGCGGCGGCCTCCACCTTGTCGCGGTGACGGCGCAAGGTGCGGTCGGCGTCCTTCCACTGATGATAGAGCGTGCCGACGTCTCCCGCCGCCTCGCCGAGGCCACCGAAAGCGTCAAGCAGCAGGCGGTGCGCATCGGTATCGACGAGTGCGCGGTCGTCGTGCTGGCCGTGGATTTCGACGAGAAACTGCCCGGCCTGCCGCATCAGCTGCACGGAAACCGGCTGGTCGTTGACGAAGGCCTTGGTCCGGCCGTCGGCGGATTGCTGGCGGCGGAAAATGAGATCGCCGTCGTCATCGATGCCGTTGTCACGCAAAAGCGCGCGGGCAGCATGGCCCATCGGCACATCGAAAACGGCCGTCACCTGGCCGCGCTCTATGCCGTGGCGTACGAGAGACCCGTCGCCGCGCCCGCCGAGCGCGAGCGAAAGACTGTCGAGAAGAATGGATTTGCCGGCGCCGGTCTCGCCCGTCAGCACGGAAAGACCCGGCTCGAAAGCAAGGTCAAGCCGTTCGATCAGGACGATATCGCGGATCGATAGCTGCGCCAGCATGGTCCTGCCATATCTCTTGCGTCAGGCGCCGAGTAGGCTCTTGCCGGCACGCGAAATCCAGGAACCCGAATTTTCGCGCGGCTCGAGACCCTTCGACTGAAGGAGCTTGTAGCTGTCGGCATACCACTGGCTGTCGGGGTAGTTATGGCCGAGCACCGCGGCAGCCGTCTGCGCTTCGGTGTCCACGCCCATGGCGTAGTAGGTCTCGACGAGACGTGCCAGCGCTTCCTCGATCTGGTTGGTCATCGGGTACTTTTCGACGACGACGCGGAAGCGGCTCGCTGCCGCGATATATTCCTTGCGTTCCAGATAGTAGCGGCCAACCTGCATTTCCTTGCCGGCGAGCTGGTCGCGGGCAAAACGGATCTTCGTGTTTGCATCCTCGACATATTCCGATTCGGGATATTTTTCGACGACGGCCTGCATGGCTTCCAGCGTCTGCTGCGACGTGCGCTGGTCCTGCGTCACGCTCGGAATCTGTTTCCAGTAGGCAAGGCCGATAATATACTGCGCATAGGCAGCATCCGAGGATCCCGGATAGAGATTGAGATAACGCTTGCCGGCCGTTATGGCCTCTTCGTTGCGGCCCTGGCGGTAATTCGTGAAGGCCGACATGACGAGCGCCTTGCGCGCCTCTTCCGAGAACGGATGCTGGCGATCCACGGCCTCGAACTTGCGGCTCGCTTCGGTCACCTTGCCGGAATTGAGGTTGGCAAGACCCTGATTGTAAAGCACATCGGCGGATTCAGTCTCGCCGGCCAATTTCGAAATATCGATGTCCGGATCCGACTGGCACGCGGAAAGAACGACAGACGACGCCGTAGCGAAAAGCGTAAGATAGACAATGCGCGCCGTCTTCTTCACACCAACAGACCCTGCAACAACCATGTGATAATCCCAGTTCAACGGCGCCCCATGCGGACGGGCCGCACACGCGCCCCGCGTTTTATCTCCAAATGTGTGAAGACCGCAACGCCATGCCGGCGCATTAACGCATTTTTATGGCGGAGGTGCCTGGAAAGAAGCAGGAGAAACCACCCTACAGCGCCGCGCGTCATTTATGACGCGGCGCTGTAGCACTTTGAATATCTTCAAAGAGACCAGGGCGCGAATTCCGGCGCGTTGACGGCGATCAGTTCCCGCTGTCCGACGCGCGAGCGCGGTGCGGCGGCTTCGACGACTTCATAGGCCGTGCGATCGCTGAGCAGCGCCTTCAGCGCATAGGCGTTCATCTTGTGGCCACCGCGATAGGAACGGTAGCAGCCGATGAACTGCGCGCCGGCGAGCGCCAGGTCACCCACGGCATCAAGCGTCTTGTGACGGGCGAACTCGTCCTTGGCGTAACGCAGGCCTTCGACATTGATCACGGTGTTGTCATCGGAAATGACGACCGAGTTCTCCAGCGACGAGCCGAGCGCAAGGCCCGCAGCCCAGAGCCGCTCGACATCCCGCATGAAGCCGAAGGTGCGGGCGCGCGAAATTTCGCTGCGGAAGGTGGCGGGCGACAAATCACCCTTCCACGACTGCCGGCCGATCAGCGGGCAGTCGAAATCGATCTCGACTTCAAAACGCGTGCCGTCATAAGGCGAAAACTCCGCCCAGGAGGCACCGGCTTCGACGCGAACCGGCTTGATGATTCGAATGTAGCGACGCTTCACGGCGAGGGGCACAAGGCCCACCTCGTCGATAGCATCGATGAAGGGAGCAGCACTGCCGTCCATGATCGGCATTTCGGCGCCGTGCACTTCGATCAGCACGTTGTCGAGGCCGAGCGCATAAAGCGCGGCCATCACATGCTCGATCGTGGCGATCGACGTTGCCGGGGAGAAACCAAGCACGGTGCAGAGATCGGTATTGCCGACCTGCGAAGAGACCGCGCGGTATTCGCTGACGGTGCCGTCGTCGTGCAGGCGCTGGAAGACGATGCCGCTGTCGGCTTCGGCCGGATTGAAGGTGATCGACACGGCCGCGCCGGAATGGACGCCCGTCCCGGCAATCGTCACCGGGCTGGAAATCGTCGTCTGGAAACCGAGCGTACCCATCGTCATCTGCTTTCGCCTTGTCTTACTGTCGGCTCATTCATTGCCGACATTCATAGTTCATGGCTCAACGGAGCCCTTGGCCGGACGCGCTGCGTCCGCCGACAAAGTTCGCCCAAACGTCTGTGTGATTTGATACTCCGGCGATGCCGGCGACCCGAATCCTGACTGGCTCCTGTGCCTAGCCTGAATGTAGTAGGTCCCTCAGTGTCATACAAATCACTGTTTCTTTCGCTTTGTTACGCTTCAATGAGCGACTAACCCATTGAACAAAATGCGAAATAGAAAATGCCCGGACCGAGGTCCGGGCATCCTGTTACAGAGCCGTTTGGCCTGGCGTCAGTTGGACTGGCGACGCAGGAAGGCCGGGATCTCCAGCTGGTCGTCCTCACCGAGCGAACGCGGCTGCGGGTTGGCGCGGCCGTGATCGTCAAGCTGGCCACGGCGCGGTGCGTAGAGGCTGGCTTCCTGCGACAGCGGGCGGCGCTGCTGCTGGGCGGCGGGTGCTGCTTCCTGAGCGACCGGAGCTTCCTCATGGCGGCCGAGCGACGAGGTCAGGCGCTTCAGAAGGCCCATCGGACCACGCTCTTCCTGGTGTGCGACCGGCTGCGGAGCCGAACGGTGGTCGATCTCTGCCTTCACGACCGGGGGAAAGTCCTCGATCTTCGGCATGCGCATGGTCTGCGGTTCCTGGCGGATGATCGGAGCGGCAGGCTCGACGCGCTGCTGCATGACCGGAGCCGGCTGAGGCTGCTGCTGCACCGGAGCCTGACGCTGGACCACCGGCGTTTCAGCCGGAGCCGAGAACAGGCGGTTCTGCAGGCGGGCTTCTTCCTGAACCTGCGCAACCGGCTGTACCGGGAGCGGGCGGCTTGCTGGAATGGCCAGCTCGCGCTCAAGGTTTTCTTCCGAGGCGCGGATCGCTTCTGCAATCGGATCGAAGGCCGGCTGCTGAACGATCGGCTGCTGCAGGACGGGCTGCTGCTGCAGAACCGGCTGCGGAGCAGGCGCGATGGTCTGGGTCGGAACGGCGGCGGACGGACGAATTACTGGCTTGCTCTGGCTGCGAAAGTCAGCATTACGTGCAGCCACCTCCGAGGCCGCGCGGTCGATGCCGGTTGCAACAACGGAGACGCGGATCAAGCCTTCAAGCTCTTCGTCGAAGGTTGCGCCGAGAATGATGTTTGCGTCCGGATCGACTTCCTCGCGGATACGGGTTGCGGCTTCGTCCACTTCGAAGAGCGTGAGGTCACGGCCACCGGTGATCGAGATCAGCAGGCCCTGTGCACCCTTCATCGAGGTTTCGTCGAGCAGCGGGTTGGCGATTGCTGCTTCTGCGGCGGCCATTGCGCGGCCTTCGCCCGAAGCTTCGCCCGTGCCCATCATGGCGCGGCCCATCTCGCGCATCACCGAGCGAACGTCGGCGAAGTCGAGGTTGATGAGGCCTTCCTTGACCATCAGGTCGGTGATGCAGGCAACACCCGAATATAGCACCTGGTCGGCCATCGCGAAGGCGTCGGCGAAGGTGGTCTTGTCGTTGGCGATGCGGAAGAGGTTCTGGTTCGGGATGACGATCAGCGTGTCGACCGACTTCTGCAGCTCCAGGATACCCTCTTCAGCAAGCCGCATGCGGCGGCCGCCCTCGAAGTGGAACGGCTTGGTGACGACGCCGACAGTCAGGATGCCCTTGTTGCGGGCTGCCTGTGCGACAACCGGAGCAGCGCCCGTACCCGTGCCGCCGCCCATGCCGGCGGTGACGAAGCACATATGCGTGCCGTTCAGATGATCGATGATCTCGTCGATGCACTCTTCAGCGGCTGCACGCCCGACTTCCGGCTGCGAACCGGCACCAAGACCTTCGGTGACCGCGACACCCATCTGGATGATCCGCGTTGCCTTGGTCATGGAAAGCGCCTGGGCATCGGTGTTGGCGACGACGAAATCAACGCCTTCGAGGCCGGCGGTGATCATGTTGTTGACAGCATTGCCGCCGCCGCCACCGACACCGAAGACGGTGATGCGGGGCTTCAGCTCAGTGATGTCCGGCTTCTGCAGCTTGATAGTCATTCCAGTGTTCCTTTCGTTTCCGGCCGCTTCGCCCAGCCGGTCTATTCACAAAACTCAGATGTCGGTCTCTCCCGGCGGCTGGCCGCCGGAAAACCCGTCAGAAACTTTCCTTCAGCCACAGGCCCATGCGGGCGATGCGGCCGTTGCCACCTGTCAGCTGCGAGAGCATGCCGCCCTGCACAGCGTGTTCTTCCAATTCCGCGACCTGCGGATAGATCATCAGGCCGACTGCCGTCGAAAAGGCCGGGCCCTTCGCCGCCGTCGGCAGGCCGGACACACCCAGCGGGCGGCCGATGCGGACGTTGCGGGCGAGGATGCGGCGGGCGACTTCCGGCAGGCCGGTCAGCTGGCTGCCGCCGCCTGTCAGAACGATCCGCTTGCCCACGATCGGCGAGAAGCCGGAACGCTGGATGCGGTCGCGAATGAGTTCGAGCGTCTCTTCGATGCGGCACCGCACGATGCGCGACAGCAGCGCGCGCGGCACATGGGTCGGCTGGTCGCGGTCGTCCTCGCCGATCGGCGGGACGGTGACGATATCGCGCTCGTCGACAGCGTTTGGCAGCGCAGAACCGTGCACGACCTTCAGGCGTTCGGCATCCTCGATGCGGGTCGAAAGACCGCGCGCGAGGTCGGTGGTGACGTGGTGGCCGCCAAGCGAGATCGCATCGGAATGCACCAGCTTGCCTTCCGCGAAGACCGAGATCGTCGTCGTGCCGCCGCCCATGTCGATGCAGGCGCAGCCGAGTTCGACTTCATCGTCGACAAGCGCCGACAGGCCGCTGGCATAAGGCGTCGCGACCATGCCCTCGACGGAGAGATGCGCGCGGTTGATGCAGAGTTCGAGGTTCTTCAGCGCCGCGCGTTCGGCGGTCAGCACATGCATGTCGACGCCGAGCACGTCGCCGAACATCGAGAGCGGATCGCGGATGCCGCGCTCGCCATCCAGCGAGAAGCCGGTCGGCAGTGAATGGAGGATGGCGCGGTCCTGACGCAGCGACTGCTGGCCGGCGACGGCGAGCACCTTGCGCAGGTCGTTGGCATCGACTTCCTGGCCACCGAGATCGATGGTCGCGGTGTAGACGTCGCTCTGCAGGCGGCCGGCGGAAACGTTGACGATGAGGCTTTCAATGGTGAGGCCGGCCATGCGCTCGGCGGCATCGACGGCGAGGCGCACGACGCTCTCGACGGCATCGAGATCGGTGATGACGCCATTCTTCACGCCGCGCGACTTCTGGTGGCCAATGCCGATGACGTCGACATTGTGCGTGCGGCCCGGCAGGAGTTCACTTTCGGCACGCGGCGTCAGCCGGCCGATCATGCAGACGACCTTGGTCGAGCCGATGTCGAGGACCGAAACGACGTGAGCCCGCTTGGAGGAAAGCGGCTTCAGACGTGGCAGGCCGAAATGGGACGAACCAAAAATACTCATGTGCGCTTCGCTGCCTTCTTGAGGTCCTTTGCCCGTTGCTCGACCGCCGCATTGCGGCGTTCCAGCGCGCCTTCCGTCAGGCGGACCGTCGTGCGGTCCTCCAGGCGGAGATCGACAGCGGCGACATCCCGTTCCAGAAGCCCCTGCTCCGCCTCCAGCGTCGCCAGCACGTCCATGGCGCGCGGCACGTTCAGCTCCGGCAGCTTCACGACGATGCCGTTGTCGAGGCGCAGATCCCAGCGCCGTCCGGCAACCCGGATATAGGCCTTCACCCGCGACTTGATTTCCGGCCAGTTGTCGAACTCGTCGGCAAAGCCGGCGGCGGCAGTCTCGGCATCGCGGCCGACGAACAGCGGCAGCTTGGAGAATTTGTTGTCACGCAGCGGCGCGATGACGCTGCCGTTCTTCTCGATCAGCGACAGGTCGGTGCCATGCTGCCAGATGGCGAAGGCCTCACGCTCCTTTAGCGCGATCTCGATCGTGCCCGGATAGATCTTGCGAACGGAGACGTCCTCCACCCAGGGAAGATCCGAAAGCTTCTGGCGCGCTTCCTTGACATCGAGGGCGACCAGCGAGGTCGTGCCGTCGAGGCCGAGGCGCTCGAGGATATCGATTTCCGACGTCTCACGGTTACCCGAGACCTTTACGTCCTCGATGGCAAAGCCGATGGCCGTCGTCGACGCCTGTGCAAAATCCTGCGAATGGCCGCCGAGCGACATGCCATAGAGGCCCGTCGCACCGAGAAACAGGACAGTCGCAACGCTGCCCGAATGGCGCGCAATATGAACGCGGCCGGCCGCAAGGCTGACCAGGAAACGGACGATCCGACGCAACGGGCGCGGCAGCACGCGGCCAGCTTCCGTGTCCGGAAGCCCGACGGGGCGCAGCCTGCTCTTCTTGGCGCTCAACGCAAACACGACGCGTCCTCCACCATCCACCTCAAGAATTCACCAAACGAATGGCCGGCATGGACGGCCATTTCGGGCACCAGGGAGGTAGGGGTCATGCCGGGCTGGGTGTTGACCTCCAGCCATACAAGCTCGCCAGTCTCGGAGAAACGATCGTCGTAGCGGAAGTCGGAACGGCTGACGCCACGGCACCCGATCGCTTGATGCGCCTTGAGGGAGAGTGTTTGTATTTTTTGGTAAATATTTGGTGAAATTTGCGCCGGAATGACGTGTTTCGAGCCGCCTTTCACATATTTGGAATCGTAGTCATAGAAGGCGTGTCCTTGCGGCACCACTTCCGTGACACCCAGCGCCACATCGCCCATGACGCCGCAGGTCAGTTCGCGACCATAGATGTAACGCTCGACCATGACGCTGTCGCCGTAGCGCCACTCCGACGAGGTGATGATCTGCGGCGGGTGCGACTGCTCTTCCTTGACCATGACGACGCCGAACGAGGATCCCTCGCGCACCGGCTTCACCACATAGGGCGGCTTCATCGGATGGGCCGAGGTGAAATCGAATCGGTTCATCAGCCGCTGTTCGGCGACCGGAATGCCGGCAGCCTTCGCGATGATCTTCGCCTGCGCCTTGTCCATGGCAAGCGCCGAGGCCAGCACGCCGGAATGGGTATAGGGGATTTCGAGAAATTCGAGGATGCCCTGGATCGTGCCGTCTTCACCGAAGGGGCCATGCAGGGCATTGAAGGCGACGTCCGGCTTCAGTTC
This sequence comes from Shinella sp. GW821-FHT11G07, assembly GCF_058808115.1. Taxonomy (NCBI): domain Bacteria; kingdom Pseudomonadati; phylum Pseudomonadota; class Alphaproteobacteria; order Hyphomicrobiales; family Rhizobiaceae; genus Shinella; species Shinella sp. GW821-FHT11G07. The sequence goes on along the minus strand of NZ_JBXARJ010000002.1, from coordinate 40,851 downwards.
GGCAAGCACGCTGGCAATGTCATGACCGACATCGACACGCGTAACCTGATAGCCCTCGGCCTCAAGCGCGTCGGCGCAGGCATTCCCCGACGAAAGGCTCACCGGCCGTTCCGACGAAAAACCACCCATCAGCATCGCGACATGCTTTACGCTCATAGAACCCCCAACTGTATTCCGCACATTGCCCCTCGTCGCTTGCGCGGACCTGATTTTCTCTACCGGCCCGACTCGACGAGCGAGATGGGACCACTAGAGCGCCATTAAGGTTAACGAAGCGTTTACTTTCGTTAACCTGACCCGGCTCAGGACAAATTTTCCTGTGCCGAATCAAAACTACACTTCGATTCCTCTTCTGGAATCAGAGAGTTGCAGCTGGCGCAAGAGCAACGGGGAAATTCAGCGACTTCGAATGCGCAATCCCGACAGCAACACCGGGACGCAGCGTTCGTAAACGGCGGGCCTTGCAGCAAGCACGAAAAGTACGATTTTCCGACCATTTGCGTACTTTAGTTGTTTCATTGACCGATAGGTTGACGTATCAGACGCCCGCTGCCTCCCAAGACGGCTTAAGAAAACCAGAAAGGCACCCCCATGAGTGAAACGCTCGCTTCCGGGTCGCCGACCGCACCGCATGCCAACCGCGCCGGGCTCAACTCCCCGGCACGCGTTCTCTTTGCAAGCCTGGTCGGTACGACCATCGAATTCTTCGATTTCTATGTTTATGCGACAGCCGCCGTGCTCGTCTTCCCGACGCTGTTCTTCCCGAACAGCGATCCGACGACGGCACTCCTCGCGTCCTTCGCGACCTTCTCCATCGCCTTCTTCGCGCGTCCGCTCGGCGCCATCGTGTTCGGTCACTATGGCGACCGCGTCGGCCGTAAGACGACACTCGTCGCGGCACTCCTGACCATGGGCGTCTCGACCGTGATCATCGGCCTCCTGCCCTCCTATGAAACGATTGGCGTGCTCGCGCCGCTGCTGCTGGCGCTTTGCCGCTTCGGCCAGGGTTTCGGCCTTGGTGGCGAATGGGGCGGCGCGGTCCTGCTCGCCACGGAAAATGCCCCGCCCGGCAAGCGCAGCTGGTACGGCATGTTCCCGCAGCTCGGCGCACCGGTCGGCCTCTTCCTGTCCTCCGGCGTGTTCTGGCTGCTGCTGCATGTGATGCCGCAGGAATCGCTGCTGGCCTGGGGCTGGCGCGTGCCGTTCGTCGCATCGATCATCCTGATCGCTGTCGGCCTCTGGGTTCGCCTGTCGATCACCGAAACGCCGGCTTTCCAGAAGGCAATCGAGAAGCAGGAACGGGTCGAAGTGCCCGTCGTCGAGCTCTTCCGCAATCACAAGCGCAGCCTCGTGCTCGGCACGTTCGTGGCGCTCGCGACTTTCGTGCTGTTCTATATCGGTTCGGCCTACCTGCTGTCCTACAACATCAAGGTTCTCGGCATCCCGTTCGTCGAGGCACTTGAAGTCCAGCTCCTGGGTTCCGTGCTGTTCGGTATCTTCATCCCGATCGCCGGCAAACTCGCCGAAAAATTCGGCCGTCGCGAAGTGCTCATCGCCACCACGGTGCTGATCGGCATCTTCTCGTTCTTCCTGCCGGCGCTGATGACCAGCGGCGAAACCGCCATCTTCGTCTTCGTCATCCTCGCGATGGCGCTGATGGGCATGACCTACGGCCTGATCGGTACGGCGCTCGCCGCCCCCTTCCCCACCAAGGTGCGCTACACCGGCTCGTCGATCACCTTCAACTTCGCCGGCATCTTCGGTGCGTCGCTTGCGCCTTACATTGCAACATGGCTGCAGGCGAACTACGGCATGACCTTTGTTGGCTACTATCTCGGCATTGCCGCCGTGATCACGCTGGTCTGCATCCTGCTTTCGGGCAAGGACGAGGTCTGAACCGTCAAAGGCTCGAATCAAAAACCCGCCGTGTTGCCACGGCGGGTTTTTTTATGCGCAGAGATCAATCGTCTTCGCCGACAACCTTCCAGATCACCGCGCCGATGACGGCGCCGACGATCGGAGCAACCCAGAACAGCCACAGCTGCGAAAGCGCTGCCGTATCGGCAAAGAACGCCACACCGGTCGAACGGGCCGGGTTCACCGAGGTGTTGGTGACCGGGATCGACACAAGGTGGATCAGCGTCAGGCCGAGACCGATGGCGATCGGCGCGAAGCCGACCGGAGCGCGGCCATGGGTGGAACCGAGGATGATGATGAGGAAGAACGCCGTTAGCACCACTTCGGCGACGAGCGCCGCCGTCAGCGAATAGCCACCCGGCGACAAGTCACCGTAGCCGTTCGAAGCGAAGCCACCCGCCTGAAAACCAGCCTTGCCGGAGGCAATCAGGTACAGCACGGCAGCCGCCACAATCGCGCCGACGACCTGCGCCACGATGTAGGGCACGAGGCTCGATGCCGGGAACTTCCCGGCGACCGTCAGGCCCACGGAAACGGCCGGATTGAAATGACCGCCGGAAATGCCGCCGACCGTATAGGCCATGGTGAGCACGGTCAGGCCGAAGGCAAAGGAGACCCCGAGAAAACCGATCCCGAGTTCCGGGAAGCCGGCGGCGAGAACGGCACTGCCGCAACCACCGAAGACGAGCCAGAACGTACCGAGAAATTCGGCAGAAAGCTTTTTGAACATGAATGCCCCCTGATCAAAAACCCCGCTGGAGCGAGGCTGAGTCGCGCAACTATCGCGCGATCGAACATAGCATGCTCTAAATTTCCTTGAATGGAGGCTGAACGAAATTTCAAATATGCGAAATTCCTAAATAAAAACGCGGATTTCCTTTCGCGGCGGCCGCCTCTTTGCGCCTCCGGTCAATCATTTTCGCCGACCACCTTCCAGATCAGCGCGCCGATGACGGCGCCGAGAATCGGCGCCAGCCAAAACAGCCACAGCTGCGACAGCGCCGCCGTATCGGCGAAGAATGCGACACCCGTCGAGCGGGCCGGGTTCAACGACGTGTTCGTGATCGGGATCGAAACGAGGATGATCACTGTCAGGCTGAGGCCGATGACAACAGGCGCAAAGTCCGTCGGAGCGCGACGATGGGTCGAGCCGAGAATGATGAAGAGGAAAAGCGCCATCAACACCACTTCGGCGACAAACCCCGCCGTCAGCGAATAGCCGCCCGGAGACAGGTCGCCGTAGCCGTTCGAGGCGAAGCCGCCTGCCTGGAAACCCGCCGTGCCGGACGCAACGAGATAAAGCATGGCGCCCGCCGCAGTCGCGCCCGCAACCTGCGCCACCACATAGGGCAGGATGCTGGAGGCAGGAAACTTTCCGGCAACCGCCAGGCCCACGGAAACAGCCGGGTTCATGTGCCCGCCGGAAATGCCGCCGATTGCATAAATCATGGCCATCAGCGCAAGGCCGGCGGCAAAGGACACGCCTACAAGGCCGATGCCGGCCTCCGGGAGGGCAGCGGCCAGCACGCCGCTGCCACAGCCGCAAAAGACCAGCCAAAACGTGCCGATGAATTCGGCGGAGAGTTTTTTGAACATGAATACCCCATCCACCCCGCGCAGCAGGGTTTCGTCGCGCTGCGATGGCGCGATCTCACACAGTTTTTGAGAAACTTGCCTGATGGGGGAGAGGGAGTGGCGCGACGTCCGGAGACGCCCGCGAACTCCCCAGCAAGAAGACGATGGATCAGGCCGTTGCGCGGCCCAGAAATTCCTTAACCTGGTAGCCCGGCATGAAAGTGCCGAGACGCTTGATTTCCCATTGCAGCAGGATGCCGGAATGCTCCAGCACGCGGCTGCGTACAGTCTCACCGAGATATTCGAGCTCGTAGCCCGTTGCCTGCCCGGTGTTGATCATGAAATTGCAGTGCATCGGCGACATCTGCGCGCCACCGATCATCATGCCGCGGCAGCCGGCCTCGTCAATCAGCTTCCAGGCGGAATGACCTTCCGGATTCTTGAAGGTCGAGCCGCCGGTCTTCTCGCGAATCGGCTGGACGGTTTCGCGATGCTGACGCACCGCATCCATCTTGGCGCGGATCTCGGTCTTGTCGCCGGCCTCACCCTGGAAGACGGCATGGGTGAAGATAAGGTCCTTGGCGGCCGTGGATTGGCGGTAGCTATAGCCCATGTCCGCATTGGAGAGCACAAGCTGGTTGCCCTTGCGGTCGACGGCATGCACCTCGACGACAAGATCCTTCGTCTCGCCGCCGTTGGCGCCGGCATTCATGCGCAATGCGCCGCCGATTGCGCCGGGAATGCCGTAGTAGAACTCGAAGCCGGCAATGCCGTGATCGAGCGCCATGGCGGCGATGTTCTTGTCCGGGCAGATGCCGCCGGCCTTGATGCGGTTTTCGCCGACGAGTTCGACATCGCCGAACCCCTTGGCCGACAGGCGAATAACGATGCCTGGAATGCCACCATCACGCACCAGCAGGTTCGAACCGACGCCGATGACGGTGAGCGGAACATCTTCCGGAACGATTTTGAGGAATGTGGCGAGGTCATCGACGTCATGCGGATGGAACATCAGCTCGGCAAGGCCACCGGCCCGGAACCACGTAACGCGGTCCATCGGCGCATCAGGCGTCAGGCGCCCGCGGACCTGCTTGATCCCCTCACCCAACGACGCCAGAAGTTTCTCACCATCGACCTGCTTCATGCTACCTGCCCCGAAATGCCCGCCAGTTCCTTCGGCAGCGTCTGCGCCCAATACGTGATACTGCCAGCCCCCAAGAGAACCACAAAGTCACCAGGCTTTGCAATGCCGGCGACGATCCCGGCCAATGCTTCTGGCGACGGCAGCAAACGCGCGTCGCGGTGGCCGCCGGATTTGATGCGCGAAACCAGCTCTTCCGCCGTCACGCCGTCGATCGGATCTTCACCCGCCGCATAGATCGGCGCAATCAGGATCGTGTCTGCATCGTTGAAGCAGCCGGCGAATTCCTCGAACAGGCTCGCCACGCGGCTGTATCGGTGCGGCTGGTGGACCGCGATGATTCGGCCCGAGCACGCTTCGCGCGCCGCACGCAGGACGGCCTTGATCTCGACCGGGTGATGGCCGTAGTCGTCATAGACGCTGACGCCGTTCCAGGTACCGGTCAGGGTGAAGCGGCGCTTGACGCCGCCGAAGCCTGCCAACCCCTTGGCAATCGCCTCCGGCGACATGCCGAGGCGTTGCGCGACGGCGATGGCCGCGGTGGCATTGGACACGTTGTGGCGGCCCGGCATCGGCAGGCGCAGGTCCATCATCGAGATCACCTGGCCGGTGCGGCGGCGGCGGATCTCGACGTCGAAGATCGAGGTCGCACCATCCATGCGGATATTGCCGAAGCGCACGTCGGCCTGCGGGTTCTCGCCATAGGTAATGACCTTGCGGTCCTCGATGCGGCTGACCATCGCCTGTACTTCCGGATGGTCGAGGCACATCACGCCAAAACCGTAGAACGGAACGTTCTCGACGAACTGGCGGAAGGCCGCGCGCACGGCGTCGAAATTGCCGTAGTGGTCGAGATGTTCGGGGTCGATATTGGTGACGACGGCGATATCGGCAGGCAGCTTCAGGAAGGTGCCGTCCGATTCGTCAGCCTCCACCACCATCCATTCGCCCTCGCCCATGCGGGCATTGGTGCCATAGGCATTGATGATGCCGCCATTGATGACCGTCGGATCGAGACCGCCGGCTTCGAGCAGCGTCGCGACCATCGAGGTGGTCGTGGTCTTGCCATGCGTGCCGCCGATGGCGATGGCATTGCGAAAGCGCATCAGTTCGGCCAGCATTTCGGCACGACGCACGACCGGCAGCAGCTTTTCACGCGCCGCGATGAGTTCCGGGTTGTTCTTCTTGATAGCCGTCGAGACGACGACGACTTCCGCCTCGCCCAGGTTTTCCGCCGTATGACCGACGAAAACCTCGATGCCCTTCTCGCGCAGGCGCTGCACATTGGCGCTGTCTGCCTGGTCGGAGCCCTGAACCTTGTGGCCGAGATTGTGCAGCACCTCGGCAATGCCGCTCATGCCGATGCCGCCAATGCCGATGAAATGAACGAGCCCTATGCTCTGCGGCATCTTCATGGTCGTTCTCCCTTGAATTGTGCGATCGTCTTTCCGCCCGCAATAGCCTCAACCATCAAGGCGAGCAAGCGCGCGGCATCCGGTTTTCCCGCCTTTCTGGCATTCGCGGCCATGGTCGCCATGCCCGCCGGATCGTGCATCGCCTTGGAAACGATCTTCGCCAGACGCTCCGTCGAAAGCTCCGCCTGCGGGATTACCTTCGCCCCGCCGCCGGAAGCCAGTGCCGCAGCATTCGCCGCCTGGTCATGATCCAGAGCATAGGGATAGGGCACGAGAATGGCCGGGCGGCCGATCACCGAGACTTCGGAAACAGTCGAGGCACCAGAACGGCTGATGATCAGATGCGCGTGGCCGATTCGAGACGCCATGTCGGTGAAGAAGGGCGAAACGTCGGCAGGAATGCCGAGATCGGCATAGGTGCGAACGACCTCGTCGCTGTCTTCCGGCCGCGCCTGCTGGGTGATCTTCAGCCGTGCACGGTCAGCGGGTTCCATCGCGGCGATCGCCGAGGGGATGGCCTTGGAGAAGAACTGCGCGCCCTGGCTGCCGCCAAAAACGACGAGGCGGAATTCGCCATCCGTCGAGGCTTCATAGGCAATATTGGCAGCCTCAAGCACGGCCGGGCGCACCGGGTTGCCCGTGGTCACGGTCTTTGCCGCATATTGCCCGCCGGTTTCCGGCAGGAATCCGCCGGCAATCGCCTTGACGCGGTTGGCCAGCGCCTTGTTGGCGCGGCCCATCACGGCGTTCTGCTCGTGGATCATCGATGGAATGCCCATGCCGGTCGCGGCGAGAAGCGGCGGCACGGTGGGATAACCACCAAAGCCGACCACGACCTTCGGCTTCAGCCGCGCCATCAGCTTGCGGGCGACACGAATGCCTTTCCACAGTGTGAAGAGCGATCGCGCGACACTGACCGGGTTCTTCGAGCCGATCGTCGCGGAGGGAACCACATGGATTTTATCCGCCGGGAATTTGCCGGCAAAACGCTCGGCGCGGCTGTCGGTGACGAGATGCACGGACCAGCCGCCGGCCTTCAGCTCATGCGCCAACGCCTCTGCGGGAAAGAGATGGCCGCCGGTACCACCGGCGGCGAGAAGAACGATGCCTTTGTCCATTCGGACTCCTTATTCGGCAGGCGCGACGATACCACCGCGGAAGAGACTGCGCTCCGAGGCGCGCTTTTCCGGGCGATGGCGTGTCAGCGCCAGGATGAAGCCGGCCGTCACGCAGATCGCGATCATCGACGAACCGCCATAGGAAATCAGCGGCAACGTCATGCCCTTGGCCGGCAGCAGTTCGAGGTTCACGCCAATGTTGATCATCGACTGCGTGCCGAGCTGCAACACGAGGCCGGCAACGGCAAAGCGCGTGAAATCATTGCGCTCCTTGAAGGCATGGTTGAGGCCGCGCATCACCACGAAGGCGAAGATCATAACGATGACCATGCAGAAGAGGATGCCGAACTCTTCCGCCGCGACGGAGAAGATGAAGTCGGTATGGCTATCGGGGATGATGCGCTTGACCGTGCCCTCGCCCGGCCCCTGGCCGAACCAGTCGCCGCGGATGATGGCCTCGCGCGCCGTATCCATCTGGAACGTGTCGCCCTCGCCCGTCATGAACTTGTCGATACGACCCGCCACGTGCGGCAGGAACGTATAGGCCGTCAGCAGGCCGCCGACGGCAGCGCCGCCGAGCACGATGATCCAGAGCCAGGGCATGCCGGCCATGAAGAACATGCCGCCCCAGACGGCGGCCGTGAGGATCGTCTGGCCAAGGTCGGGCTGCGCCACGAGCAGGGCCGCGACGATGCCGAACAGGATGATGGCGAAGAGGTTGCCGGGGATTTCCGGCTGGCGGGCATGCTCGGCAAACAGCCAGGCGCAGATGACGACGAACGCCGGCTTCATGAATTCGGAGGGCTGGATGGAGAAGCTACCGATCGAAATCCAGCGCCGCGAACCCTTGACCTCGACACCGAAGAACAGCGCCAGCACCATGGCCGCAAGCGAAATCACCAGCAGGATCATCGCCGCACGGCGCACCTGCCGCGGCGACATGAAGGAAATGCCAAACATGATGGCGATGGCCGGCAGCAGGAAAACCGCATGGCGCTTCACGAAGTGGAAGCTGTCGAGGCCGAGGCGCTCGGCCACCGGCGGGCTTGCCGCAAAGGACAACATGAAGCCCAACCCCATCAGCAGGATGAAGGCTGCGAGGAAGAACCGGTCTATCGTCCAGAACCAGTCCGCCAATGCACCACGTTCGGCACGACTAACCATGTCTCTTTCCTCTGTTTCCTTGCAATTCCGGGCGCAAACCGCCGCATGCGTGAGCCGGAACCGCGCTCGTCTAAACCTCGACCAGCATGGACATGCCGGGCAGTGCCGCGACATGTTTCACGAAGGCGTCGCCTCTGACTTCAAAGTTCTTGTACTGGTCGAAGCTTGCGCAAGCCGGGGACAGGAGAACGGCGACGGGGCCGGTTCCATCCTTCTCGGCATCTGCCGCCGCATCCTGAACGGCCCGCTCCAGCGTGCCCGACATCTCGAAGGGCACGGTCTCGCCGAGCGTCACCGCAAAGTCGGGCGCTGCCTGGCCGATGAGGTAGGCCTTGGCGACCTTCGGGAAGAACTCGCCGAGCGTCGAGATGCCGCCCTCCTTCGGAACGCCGCCGGCGATCCAGTAGATGCGCTCGAAACTGGAGAGCGCAGGGGCTGCGGCATCCGCATTCGTCGCCTTGGAATCATTGACGAAGAGCGCATCGCCCTTGCGGCCGACCGGCTGCATGCGATGCTTCAGGCCGGGGAACGAGGCAAGGCCGGCGCGGATGTCCGTCTCGCTGACGCCAACCGCGAGGCAGGCGCCGACGGCTGCGGCCGCATTCTGCGCATTGTGGCTGCCGCGCAATGTCTGGATCGACGAGAGGTCGGCGATTTCGCGCGTCGCACCCGCCTGCGCCAGGATGAGGCGGGCACCCTCGGCATAGATGCCATCGGCCAGCGCGGTGCGCTTTGAGATGCGCACAACCTTCGTGCCCGCCCGCTCGACGCGATCGGCAATCCGCTCGCAAAAGGTGTCATCGACGCCAACAATGGCTGTACGGCTCGCGGCGACCAGCCGCTCCTTGACGTCGGCATAGTGCTCCATGGAGCCGTGGCGATCGAGATGGTCGGGCGTGAGGTTCAAGAGGATGCCGGCCGACGGGTTCAGCGTCGGTGCCAGATCGATCTGGTAGGACGAGCATTCGACCACATAGAAGCGGCCGGCCTTCGGCGGATCGAGCGTCAGCACGGCCGTGCCGATATTGCCGCCAAGCTGCGTATCCCGCCCGCTCGCCTTCAGGATATGGGCGATCAGCGCCGTGGTGGTCGACTTGCCGTTCGTGCCGGTAATGGCGATGAAGGGGCAATCCGGCGCATGTGCGCGACGCTCGCGCGCAAAAAGCTCGACATCGCCGATCACCTCGACGCCGGCGGCGTGCGCGAGATCGGCGCTCCAATGCGGCTTCGGATGGGTGAGCGGAACGCCCGGTGACAAGACCAGCGCATCGATGCCCGTCCAGTTGAGATTGCGCAGGTCGCCGGTCTTCACACCAGCAGCAGCGGCATTCTCGACGCTCGCCGCACTATCGTCCCAGGCGGTGACATCTGCACCGCCGGCGGCAAGCGCCAGCGCCGTCGCAAGGCCTGATCCGCCGAGCCCGAAGAGCGCGACGGTCTTTCCCTTGAGCGAGGTGACGGGGATCATCGAGACCTCACCGCAGCTTGAGCGTGGAAAGGCCGACCAGCGCCAGCACGACGGCGATGATCCAGAAGCGTACGACGACCTGGCTTTCCGTCCAGCCCTTCTTTTCGAAATGGTGGTGGATCGGCGCCATCAGGAAGACGCGCTTGCCCGTGAGTTTGAACGAGCCGACCTGGATGATGACCGACAGCGTCTCGATCACGAAGAGACCGCCGATGATCGCCATGACGATCTCGTGCTTGGTGGCAACCGCAACCGTGCCGATCAGGCCGCCAAGCGCCAGCGAGCCGGTATCGCCCATGAAGATGGCGGCGGGCGGCGCGTTGAACCACAGGAAGCCGAGGCCGGCGCCGATGACAGCGCCAAGCACGACAGCAAGCTCGCCCGTGCCGGGCACGAAATGGATCTGCAGGTAGTTCGAGAAAACGGCGTTACCGGCGAGGTAGGCGATGACACCGAAGGAGGCGGCGGAAATCATCACCGGAACGGTGGCGAGACCGTCGAGACCATCCGTCAGGTTCACCGCGTTTCCGGCTGCGACAATGACGAAGCCGCCGAAAAACACGAAGAAGAAGCCGAGATTGAGCAGCAGGTCCTTGGCGAACGGAAAGGCGATCGAGGAGCCGAAGGTCGAGCCGTGGGGTCCGGCCGAAAGCGAGGCGCGCATCATGAAATATGTTGCAGCGCCGGCGATGAGGAATTCGAGGGCAAGCCGCGCCTTGCCGGAAAAGCCCTTGTCCGTCTGTTTCGTCACCTTGAGGTAGTCGTCGTAGAAGCCGATCGCGCCGAAGCCGAGCGTCACGAGCAGGGTCGCGACGACATAGACGTTGGAGAGGTCCGCCCAGAGCAACGCGCTACCGACGATGCCGGCCAAGATCATCAGGCCACCCATGGTGGGCGTGCCGGCCTTCTTGAAATGGGTTTGCGGACCATCGGCGCGGATCGGCTGGCCCTTGCCCTGGCGAATGCGCAGCGAGGCGATGATCATCGGGCCGAACAGGAAGACGATCGTTGCCGAGGTGAACAGCGCAGCGCCGGTCCGGAAGGTAATGTAACGAAACAGGTTGAACACCTGAACGGTGTCAGCCAGCTCGACGAGCCAAAGCAGCATTGTCACCCTTTCCCCAAAAGGTTCCCCAGGTCACCGCGGCGTGACAGGCCGGCGGACAGAGAAGAAAATTCCATAAAAGAGAAGGTCCGGCGGACGTCTGCCCGGCCGAACCCCTCTCAACTCTCGCGTTCCCTCTCGGAGAACGCCGGATATTTGTCAAGCAGGGCCGCCACGATGCGGCTGAATCCCGTGCCTTTCGACGATTTCACGACCAGAACGTCACCCGCGCGCACCGAACCGAGCGCGAAAGCCGCAAGCGCGTCCGCCGTGTCGCAGTATTCCCTCTCCACGCCGTCCGGCAGCACATCCCTCAACGCCGCCATGTCGGTCCCACCGAGCCAGACGTCGCCGATGCCCGCTTCGATCAACGGTTCGGCAAGGCCGGCGTGAACAGCTGGCGAATGTTCGCCCATTTCCAGCATGTCACCGAGCACGGCGATGCGCCGGCCACCGTCCTGCGGTTCGGCATCGCGCAGAAGCGCAATCGCAGCCCGCATCGAGGCGGGGTTGGCATTGTAGCTCTCATCGATCAGCGTGAACCAGCCGCCATCCTTGGCAAGCCTGTAGCGCCGGCCACGGCCCTTTTCCGCCTGCATGGTGGCAAGCCCGGCCATGGCCTTTTCGATGTCGCCACCGGCAAGGTGCACGGCGCCGAGGACGGCAACGGCGTTTTCGGCAATGTGCCGGCCGGGTGCGCCCATCGGCACTTCCAGCGTCTGCCCACCGACTGCCGCCCTGAGCAGGCTGCCCTCATTGCTCGCGATGAAATCGAGCAGCCGGAATTCAGCGCTCGGATCGGCACCGAAACTATGCACATGCGACACGCCGGCCGCATGCGCCGCTTTCTCCAGGAAAGCGAACTGTTCGTTGTCGCGGTTGAGAAGCGCATGGCCACCCGGCACGACACCCTCGAAAATCTCCGCCTTGGCCGCGGCGATCTCTTCGAGGTCGCGGAAATTGCCGAGATGGGCAGCGGCAATCGTGGTGACGATCGCCACATGCGGACGCACCATGGCGACCAGCGGGCGGATCTCGTTGGCATGGTTCATGCCGATTTCGAAGATGCCGTAGTCGGTCGTTTCCGGCATGCGGGCGAGCGTCAGCGGCACGCCCCAATGGTTGTTGAAGGAGGCGACCGAGGCGTGCACGCTGCCGGAGGGCGCAAGTGCCTGGCGCAGCATCTCCTTCGTCGTCGTCTTGCCGACGGAACCGGTGACGGCGATGATTCGCGCCGCCGTGCGGTCACGCGCAGCACATCCGAGATTGACGAGCGCCTCCAGCACATCCGGCACCACGATCATCGGCGTCACGAGGCGACCAAGCGCTGGCAGCTTGCCTTCGCTGACGACAAGCAGTGCTGCGCCATTGGCGACGGCAAAGCTTGCGAAATCATGGCCGTCGACGCGGTCGCCCTTGATGGCGAAGAAGGCTTCACCCGGCGCAATCGCCCGGCTGTCGATGGAAATCCCGGTCACGCCCTGCGGCAGGTTACCGATGGGACGGCCGTGCAGGGCCGCTACGAGATCACCGCTGGTCCAGAGCCATTTCACCGGTCGAGTTCCTCCAGTGCCTTGCGCAGTTCGGCGTGGTCCGAGAACGGCAATGTCACGGAGCCGACGGTCTGCCCCTCCTCGTGTCCCTTGCCGGCAACGATCAGCGTATCGCCGGACTGCAACATGCCCACGGCGCTGCGGATTGCCTCCGCACGATCGCCGATTTCGGTCGCGCCGTTGGCGGCAACCATAATCTCAGAGCGGATGACTTCGGGAACCTCGGAGCGCGGATTGTCGTCGGTGACGATGACGACGTCGGCCAATCGCATGGCGATCTCGCCCATGATCGGCCGCTTGCCCTTGTCGCGGTCGCCGCCACAACCGAAAACCACGATGACGCGCCCGGTCGTGAAGGGACGCACCGAGGTCAGCACGTTTTCCAGCGCATCAGGCTTATGGGCGTAGTCGACATAGGCGAGCGCACCGTTCTTGGCATGGCCAACCAGTTCGAGCCGGCCGGAAGCACCGATGAGCTTTTCAAGCGCCGCCATGGCGACGGTTGCGGGAACGCCGGTCGACATGGCAAGACCCGCCGCGACCAGCGCGTTCGCCACCTGGAAATCGCCGGCGAGCGGAATGTGCACTTCATAGATGTCGTCGCCGACATGAACTTCGGCGGTCTGCTTGTGGCGGAAATGCTCGACGCGCTTCAGCGCGAGATAATCACCCTTGCGGCCAACCGTGCGCACGTCGAGCCCGGCCTTGCGCGCGGCTTCGATCGCCACGCCGGACCATTCGTCGTCGGCATAGATGACGGCTGGCGCGCCCTTCGGCAGCAACCGGTCGAACAGCCGCATCTTGGAGGCCATGTAGTGCTCGACCGTCGGATGGTAATCCATGTGGTCGCGGCCAAGATTGGTGAAGGCGGCGGCCGCAAGCTTCACACCGTCGAGGCGCGACTGGTCGAGGCCATGGCTAGACGCTTCCATCGCGGCATGGGTAACGCCGGCATCGGCAAGTTCGGCCAGCAGTTCATGCAGCGAGACCGGATCGGGTGTCGTCAACGAACCGTAGTCGTTGCGGCCGGGAGCCACGACACCGGTGGTGCCGATCATCGCGGCCGCATGGCCGGCATGTGCCCAGATCTGGCGGGTGAAGGAAGCGACAGAAGTCTTTCCGGCGGTACCGGTGACGGCCACCATGGTTTCCGGCTGGCGGCCGTAGAAATGGGCAGCGGCAAGCGCCAGGAAGCGGCGCGGTTCGGCAACGGCAATGACCGGAACGGCGGCCTCGACAGAGGCACCCTCGGCAACGACGACGGCCGCGGCACCCCGCGAAACGGCATCGGCAACGAAGGCGCTGCCATCGGCCTTGGTGCCAGAGAGAGCAACGAAGAGGTCGCCCGGCTTCACCTTCCGGCTGTCACTCGCAATGCCGCTTACGTCTATCGTGGCTGCGGCGTTCGAGGGGTCGATTTCGGGTCCGGTGAGGTCGCTGATCTTCATTTTCGCTCTGCTGCTTTCTGTTGGCAGCCGGTTCGTTTCCGAATCGGCGTCCCGTCTTCTCCATTCAATAAGACACAAGCAAGGCGGACCCGTCCTCACCAAATTTCGGCTTTACACCAAGAAGGGATGCCGAACGGCGGATGATCTCGCCGACCATCGGCGCGGCGTTGAGGCCGGCGGTGCGGCCACCACCCTCGCCCGTCTGCGGCGCATCGATGAAGGTGAGAACCACATATTTCGGATCATCGATCGGGAAAGCGGACAGGAAGGCGTTGAAATTCTGTGTGTTGGAATAGCGCCCGCCGACAACCTTGTTGGCCGTGCCCGTCTTGCCGCCGACATTGAAGCCCGGAACCAGCGCGCGCCGGCCGGAGCCGTCGTTTGCGTTGAGCTTGAAGAGGTAGCGCATCTTGTCGACCGTGTCGGGATTGACGACGACCTTGGCGATCTCGTTCGCCTCTTCGGCCGTGCGCGGCAGGAAGGTCGGGTTGATGAGCCGGCCGCCGTTCATGAGGGCCGCCGCCGCCACTGCCGTCTGCAACGGCGTCGTGGAAACACCGTGGCCGAAGGAAATGGTGATCGAGTTGATCTTCTTCCATTCGCGCGGCTGCGACGGCGTCTTCACTTCCGGGAGTTCCGTCTCAAGCCGGGTCAGCAGGCCCATGCGGGTGAGGAATTCCTTGTGGCCGGCAATGCCGATGACGTCGGCCATCTTGGCCGTGCCGATGTTCGACGAATACTGGAAGATTTCGGGCACGGTCAGCACGCGGTGCTTGCCGTGAAAGTCCTTGATGGTGAAGCCGCCGATGCGGATGGGCGCGCGGGCGTCAAAACTGTCGGTGATCTTCACCTTGCCCGAATCGAGCGCCATCGCGGTGGTGAAGGTCTTGAAGGTCGACCCCATCTCGAACGTGCCGTTCGACATGCGGTTCATCCAGCCGTCCTTGGCGCCGGCGGCCGGGTTGTTCGGGTCGTAATCCGGCACGGAGGCCATGGCGAGAATCTCGCCGGTATTGACGTCCATCACGACGGCACCGGCGGCGAGCGCCTTGTACTTCTCCATGCCCGTCGCCACGACGTCACGCACGATCGCCTGCACGCGCAGATCGATGGAAAGCCGCACCGGCTCCATCTTGGCATCGCTCGTCATGCCGATCGCGGCAAGGTCGGCGAGACCCTGGCTGTCGATATAGCGCTCCATGCCGGCAATGCCGCGGTTGTCGATGTTGACGTGGCCGACGACGTGCGACGCGGTGACACCGCCCGGATAGAAGCGACGCTTCTCCGGCCGGAAGCCGACGCCGGGAATGCCGAGCGCCAGGATACGGCTCTGCTGCTTGGGCGTCAGCTGGCGCTTCAGCCACTGGAAACGGGATTTCGAGGTCAGCTTGCGGTAGATGCCGCGCCGGTCGAGGTCCGGCATCACTGTGGCGAGCATTTCGACGGCCTCGTCCGCATCGACGATCTTGTGCGGCTCGGCATAGAGCGAAACGGTACGGATGTCGGTCGCGAGGATTTCACCGTTGCGGTCGATGATATCGGGACGCGAGGCCATCAGGTGATCGGCCGGGCCGATCGAGGAAACGGTTTCCGGCGAGGCCATGCCATATTGCACGAGGCGGCCGCCGATGACCGCATAGACCATGCCGAAGCAGCAGATGATGACGGCGACGCGGCTGCGCGCCTGCGAACCGGAGCGCTTGCGCGTGCCTTCGAAAACCTGCCCGTTGGGGCCGGTCCGGTTGTTGTTGCCGCCGGCGTTGAAATGCGCCTTGCTCTTGAGGTCCATGATGCGGGAGAGAAACGACATCAGTTTGCCACCGATCCGGTTTGGATTGCGTCCGCGTCCGAGGCTTTCTTCTTGTTCTTGGCGATCTTTTCGTCCTTCTTGCCGTCCTTTTCAGGCTCCAGCGCCGGCAATTCGGCCATCGGCATCGGCAGCTCGCTCGGCTGCGCAAGCTGGGTCGATTCGGTCGGCACGAGCTTCAGGTCGGCTTCGAAGGTCTTGACGAGACGGTTCAGGCGGTTCGGCTGGGTGAGAAGCGCCCAGTCGGCCTTGAGCAGATCGATCGTGTCTTCCTCGAGCTTGATCTCGGAATCGAGCTTGCGCACCACCTCAAGCTTGTTCTCGGCCTGATGCTTGATCGAATAGGTAACGGTGGCTGCTGCGGTCATGACGGCGATCATCACGACATCAAGGGTACGGAACATCACTCAGCTTCCCATCTTCTCAAGGGCGGCAAGGTTGGGCAGGTTGAAAATGGACAGATCATCCGTCCCGGCAGGGGCGCTGGTGCGCTCGCCTGCCCTCAGCTTCGCGGATCGGGCACGCGGATTGACCGCACTCTCCTCGTCGCTGGCCGCCACCATAGGGCGCCCGACTGGTGCGAAGGTTGCGGCCTTGTCGTGAACTTCCGGCAGATGCCGCGAACCGGCGGCCTTTCCGGAGCGATCCTGGAAGAATTTCTTGACGATGCGGTCTTCCAGCGAATGGAAGCTGACAATGACCAGGCGACCGCCCGGCTTCAGCGCGCGCTCGGCGGCAAACAGCGCCTCGGCGAGTTCGCCCAACTCATCGTTGACGAAAACGCGCAGCGCCTGGAAGACGCGGGTCGCCGGGTGGATCTTGTCCTTGGCCTTGCGCGGCGTCGTCAGCTCGATGAGGTTTGCAAGCTGGCGCGTCGTGGTGAAGAATTCCTTCTCGCGCGCCTTCTCGATGGCGCGGGCGATGCGGCCGGCCTGCTTCTCTTCGCCGAGAAAGCCGAAGATGCGGATGAGGTCGGAGATTTTTGCGCGGTTGACCACGTCGGCTGCCGAAACGCCGGACGCGGACATGCGCATGTCGAGCGGGCCGTTCTTCTGGAACGAAAAACCGCGCTCGGCCTCGTCGATCTGCATGGAGGAAACGCCGATATCGAGCACGACGCCATCGAGCCCGCCCGCGGGTGCATGCTCGGCAAGTTCGGAAAAGCGGGAATGGATGAGCGTCAGACGCCCGCCGGATGATTCGACCAGTTCCTGACCGCCGGCAATGGCGTTCGGATCACGGTCGAGCCCGATGACGTTTGCGCCTTCGGCGAGGATGGCGGATGTGTAGCCGCCTGCCCCGAAGGTACCGTCAAGAATGACCTGGCCGGGTTTCGGCGCGAGCGCCGCGATGACCTCGGAGAGAAGAACCGGAATGTGACGGATCGGTCCGCCATCGGCATCAGAAAACCCTCCGCCAAGATCCGCCGTCATTCCGATTCTCCGTCTTACCCCGAGCCCAGACCTCGCAACCTGAACTCTTCCCGGGCCGCCGCCTGCGTGGCTTCGAATGCCTGCGGTGCCCAGAGCTGAAAATGATCCGCCCGACCGACAAAGGTCACGTCCGTGGTGATGCCCGTATAGTCCCGGATAAAATCCGTGACCGACAGGCGCCCTTCCGAATCGAGCTTCATGAAGACGCCGCCCCCGTGAATGAGGAGCGACATCCGATTGGCTTTCGGCGAAAACGCATCCTCGCTGGCGATCTGGCGCTCGAAACGATCGAGCAAATCCAGCCCACCGACGCTGATCGCCGGAAACATGAAATCCTGGAAGCAGTACAGCTCCCGGATGTCGCGTTGCGACAGGACGGATCGAAAAGCCGAAGGAACGGAAACCCTTCCCTTGGCATCGATCCTGTTCGTCGCATTCGACAGGAACCGGTTCATGACACGATACAGCCGTTTCCCCTACCCCGACGCTGTGCATCCGTCTGGGCAAATCCAACACAACACCACGCGCACGAACCAGCCTTGATGCAGCGCGTTCGCGCCACACCGTCCCCAGCCGGTTTGCCTCAAAGCTTTGCGATGATCGGACGCTCATGCGTCCTCGTGCAGTGTGATTTTGGGATACCATGGGACCATATGGGCGTCAATGGGAAGAGACCTCATCCCCCGTGTTCAGACCGTCAAACGTTTATAAGGCGTTAAGTTTAACAAAAGGTTAGGAAAGGCCTGCCAACGCCTTGTATTTGCAAGATGTGAAACACCACTCGCGTGCGTTTCAGCACACAGCAAGGCATGCGCGAACCCCAAGGAATTCAGCGCATTAGAGCGTCGTAAAAAATCGTCTTCCGGAGAAAGATTTTTGCCAGTTGGCCTGTAAGCCGGGTTCTGTATGGCCCCGGTTTGCACCGGAACGTGGCAGCCATTCATCTGGGACCGGACTTGCGCCCGGCCTCTTGCAACCCACCCGGATGACCGGCCCGGAAACGGGCTGAAACGCTTGCGCGTTTCGCGTCATCCCTATTCGGTTTTGCTCCCGGTGGGGTTTGCCTTGCCAGCCCTGTTGCCAGGACCGCGGTGGGCTCTTACCCCACCCTTTCACCCTTACCTTCCAAGGAAGGCGGTTTGCTTTCTGTGGCACTTTCCCTAGGGTCGCCCCCGCCGGACGTTATCCGGCACCGTGTTTCCGTGGAGCCCGGACTTTCCTCACCTTGCGGTCTTTCGACCCTTGCAAAGCGCGGCTGCCCGGCCAACTGGCAGGCGCTGACTAGCTGATACCGACGGGAAAGACCAGAGACAAACGTGGCTTAGCGGAAATGAACCGCAAAATCCGTTGCGTAGTCCGGTTCGTCGAGCCGGCCGCGAATCACCAGGTCGGCGCCGATGCGACCGATCTCGTCCGAACTCTTCGCCGCCGCACCGTTGCCGCCCGTCAGCAGCGCCACGCGGTCACTCTCGACGAAGCCGGCATAGGGATAGCCGTGCGGCGTATAGGTCGTAATGCAGGGAATGGAGATCAGCCGCACCGGGTCGAGGTCCGGGATGGCGCGCGCAAGCAAATGCTTGAGATGCACGATCGCCTCCGGACGGCCTTCGCCACGGAACCAGTCGCGGACAGCCTGCTCGTCCTCGATCTCGACTTCGGTCGGGTCGCCGCCGATCTTGAGATAGGTCTGGCCGTCCGGGTAGACGATGGGCGGCAGGAAATAGAAATGGTCGGCAGGATCGGTGCTCTCGTCGATCCACGACGGCATATCGCGATAGGCCTCCGCCTGCGCCGGCGTCAGCTGCGCCAGCACGACGGTGCGCGCCTTCACAACGAGGGCCGGCACCTTCGGCAGCAGCCCCGGCGCCCGCGAAAAACCGCCGGTCGCAACGAGTACGCGCCCGGCGGTGACAGTAGCTCCCGATTTCAGGGACACGGACCCGCGACCGCCGGCGTCGGTGACCGAAACCGCATCGTCGAGGATGGAAACGCCGCCGGCCTTTTCCATGCAGACAACCTGCGCCGAAACGAGCTTGCGCGGATCGACATAACCCGCATTCGTCGCCTCGAAGACACCCGCCGAGGTTTCAGGCAGGTCGAACCACGGAAAGCGGCTTCTCAGAGCAGCGCGATCGAACAAGGGCGCATCCAGCGCATAGCGCCTGGCGACGGATTCGACATTGTTGAGAAAATTGCCGCCCGCCGCACCCGTGATCAGGCAACCGGTCTCGCCGTAGAAGGTGATGCCGCTTTCCGCTTCGATGTCTCGGTAGCGGGCGATCGAGCGGTTGGCGAGCAACGCCCAGTCCGGGTTCTGGTCAATGGTTCGGGTGATGCGGCCGCTGTCATAGTGGCTGGAGAAAACGCCGTCGTGGTTCTTCCAGTCGGCGGGCTCTCCCCGTCCAACGAGCGCCACGGAGGCGCCCGTTTTTATAAGATGGCGCGCCGCCGCCGCCCCCATCATGCCCCTGCCTACAACGACGAAATCGAAATGCCGATCCATGCTTCACCCTCACGTTTCAGGGATGGCATAGCAATTCCAGGAAAAGTGTGAAGCGGTTTTCAGTCCGGAATTGCGTAAATTCAGACAGGGATGGCCGCGGGCCGGTTGCAGCCCGCGAAAAATCGCCCATCGGCATGATCAGTCGATGATGCTCTGGATCTTGCCGCAATAACGCTTGGACACCGGGTTCATGCGCTTGGCGCCATGGCCGGCGTTGTATTTCAGGATGGTGCCGCAGGTCGTGCCGCCGCTGAGGTCATGCGCCATGGCGAGGTACTTCATGCCGAACTTGATGTTGGTTTCCGGATCGTAGAGCCCCTTGGGGCCGCCGCGATAGCCCATCATGCGCGCCGTCGCCGGCTTGATCTGCATGAGGCCGATTTCGCCGGCACTGCCACGGGCACGCGGATTGAAATTGCTCTCGACGCGAACGACGGCATGCGCCAGATCGCTCGGAACACCGTAAGCCTTCGCATAGGACTGGATGAGGCTGGAATAGCCCGCGGCCTTCACGCCCGTCGCCAGCGGATTTTCCGCCTTGGGGTAGCCGGTCGTGCTCTTGAAGGTCTTCAGCTTGCCGACGACGACGCCGTCCTTGTTGATCCCGGCCTTACGCTTGTTGCGCTTGCTGGAAACCTTGCGGGGCTTTTCCTTCGCAGCGACGTCCTTCTTGGCAGAGGTTTCGAACAGATATCGTTTCTTGGCCGGGCCGTTCTTGGCTTCGGCATGCGCCATGCTGGCGGAAAATACGGACACACAAAGGCAGGCCGCGCTGAAGGCAGCAAGAAGTCTTCTCATCTAGTTCCAGTCTCCAAAAAGCGCAAAGGCAGGGCCCTGGGCCGCAGCAGCTACAGCTGCGCACCCTGCGCTGACGTCTCGATCCATGTTGAGTGCGATCAGGCCCTGACCGCATGTTGCGCTGCAACGAACGCAGTCGGAAAAGACATGGCCAATCGGGTCAGGATGTGGCGAAACGGTAAACTTCTGTTACAGACTGTAATATTCTAATATTCGGATAAGCTATCAGGCGGCCAGCCGCGGCAGCGCGGAAAGCAGCCGGTGCAGCGTGTCGATGGTCGAAAAATCGGCTATCCCATCGACCCGTTCCGGCCGGAAATGACGCTGGAAAGCGGCAACGTCGCCTTCGGTTTTTTCCGAGTAATATCCATTGATTTCCGTACCATAGCCGTAGAGAGACAGCATGGTCTGGAGCGCCTCCACCGGCTGGCCGGCGTCGCCCTGCTGGAAGAACCGCCCGCCGGCAATCGGAGATGGCTCCACCCAGTGCCCGACACCCGCCGCGTGCAGGCGGTTCCACGGGAATTTTTCACCCGGATCAACCTTGCGAATCGGGGCCACATCCGAGTGCGCAAGCACCCGCTCAGGGGCGATTTTCCACCTTCGGCCACAATCGAGACACAATTCGACGACCGCGTTCACCTGCGCTTCGGGGAATTCCGGCAGCCCGCCGGGATGGCCGGCATTGGCAATCTCGACACCGATCGAGGCCGAGTTGATATCCGCCTCGCCCTTCCACAGGCTTTTCCCGGCATGCCAGGCACGATCCGCCTCGCGCACGAGTTGCTCGACGCGTCCGTCCTCGTGCACGAAGTAATGACAGGAGACCTGGCTTTCGGGCGCACAAAGCCATTTCAGCGCGCCGTCCGCCGTTTCCATGCCGGTATAATGCAGGAGGATGATGTCTGGTTCCCGCCCGCCGGCGCGTTCGCCAAAGTTCGACGACGGCGCGGCGGTCGCACCGGAATAATCACATGTGAATGCGCTCATGCAGCGCAGCGTTCCTTCTCGATCGCCTCATAGGCAGCGTTGAGCGCGGCCATGCGGTCGTTCGCAATCTGACGGAACTCGGCCGGCACGCCACGCGCCACCAGCCTATCAGGATGGTTCTCCGAGGCAAGCACGCGATACCGCTTGCGGATCTCGGTGAAATCGTCGCTCGGCTTCACACCGAGCACCTTGTAGGGGTCACGCCCGCTGACATGGACGTGACGCGCGATGATCTGTTCGAAGCGCTCCTCGACCATGCCGAAGATTTCCGCGACGCGGCCAAGGAAGGCCATTTCCTTGTCGTGGATCAGCCCGTCCGCCTTGGCGATATGGAACAGGCCGTCGACGATATCCTCGAGGATCGGGCAGTTCTTCTCGCAGGAGACGCAGAGCGCCATCATCTTCTCGGCATAGGCCTCGTAGCCGGCAACGTCCTGCCGCGCGAGGTTATAAAGCCGCGCGACATTGGCCGCCTGGTTGTCGGGGTACTTGAAGATGTCCTTGAAGGCATCGACCTCGGCGGTCGTGACGATGCCGTCGGCCTTCGCCATCTTGGCGGAAAGCGCGATCATCGCGACGGAAAACGCCACCTGCTTGCGGGTTTCCGGGTCGCCTTCAAACAATGTGCGCACCGCCTCTACCACGCCGGACAGCACATTGCTGGCGGCATCGGAGACCATGCCGACGAGACGATCCCACACGGCACTGATGAAGCAACTGGGCGAATTCTGGAACATAAGGTGATTTTGATCAGACAATTGCAGGGAAAGCAAGGCATGGAGCCGCCATTTCGCCCCGAATGACAAAATTTTGATGGCCCTCATGAAGTGGCGCCATCGAAATATACTGCGACCAAATTTTCGCCTGCCGGGCATAGCAGACAATCCGTCATGGAATGCGGATAAGTTCGCCGCGCCGTTCCCCTTCCGGGGAATTTGCGCTACGAGCAACTCCAGCAAAAGTGCGAAGCGGTCTGGCGTCCGGAGTTGCTAAAACAAAGACCAGAACGCCCGCTATAGAGACTGTGGAAACCGAGGAGGAATTATGGCCAAGCAGAAAGTCGCAATGCTGACCGCCGGCGGGCTCGCGCCCTGTCTGTCGTCCGCTGTCGGGGGCCTCATCGAGCGCTACAGCGACATCGCACCGGATATTGAGCTCGTCGCCTATCGCTCCGGCTATCAGGGCCTGCTCCTTGCCGATCGCATCGAAATCACCAAGGACATGCGCGAGAAGGCGCCCCTCCTCCATCGTTATGGCGGCTCGCCGATCGGCAACAGCCGCGTCAAGCTGACCAACGCTGCCGATTGCGTGAAGCGCGGCCTCGTCAAGGAAGGCGAAAATCCGCTGCGCGTCGCGGCCGAACGTCTTGCCAAGGACGGCATCACCATCCTGCACACGATCGGCGGCGACGACACCAACACCACGGCGGCCGACCTTGCCGCCTATCTGGGTGCGAACGGCTACAACCTCACCGTTGTCGGCCTGCCGAAGACCGTCGATAACGACGTCGTACCGATCCGCCAGTCGCTCGGCGCCTGGACGGCTGCGGAAGTCGGCGCCGGCTTCTTCGACCATGTCAGCAACGAGCAGAGTGCCGCGCCGAAAACCCTCGTCGTGCACGAAGTGATGGGCCGCCACTGCGGCTGGCTCACCGCCGCAACGGCGCGCGCCTATATCCAGAAGACCAACGGCAACGACTATGTCGACGGCTTCATGATGAACAAGCAGCTAAAGAACATCGACGGCCTCTACCTGCCGGAGCTGGACTTCAACCTGGAGACCGAGGCCGAGCGGCTGAAGGCGATCATGGACCGCGCCGGCTTTGTGACGCTCTTCGTCTCGGAAGGCGCCTGCCTCGACGCCATCGTCGCGGACCGGGAAGCGGCCGGCGAAACCGTCAAGCGCGACGCCTTCGGCCATGTGAAGATCGACACCATCAATGTCGGCAATTGGTTCACCAAGCAGTTCGCCGCCCTCCTCGGCGCCGAACGCTCCATGGTGCAGAAGTCGGGCTACTATGCTCGCTCCGCGCCCGCCAACCGCGACGACCTGCGCCTTATCCAGAGCATGACCGACCTTGCCGTCGAAAGCGCGCTGAACAAGGTGTCCGGCGTCACCGGCCATGACGAGGGCCAGGGCGGCAAGCTGCGCACCATCGAGTTCCCGCGCATCAAGGGCGGCAAGCACTTCGACACTTCGGCCAAATGGTTCGGCGAGGTGATGGACGTCATCGGCCAGAAGTGGAAGCCCGCGGCCTGACGCATACCGCGGTTTTGCGCGACACGCGCCAACATCGGGCTTGACGCGCAAAATTCGTGATGGCTTGCTCCCCGGATTGCACTCGATCCGGGGAGTTTTTCATGTCCTTCGAACACTGGCTTGCCTTCGCCGCCGCATCCGCCGTGATGCTGGCCATTCCAGGCCCGACGATCCTCCTCGTGATCTCCTATGCGCTCGGCCATGGCCGCCGCACGGCCGGCGCCACCGTCGCCGGCGTGGCGCTCGGCGATTTCACAGCGATGACGGCCTCCATGCTCGGCCTCGGCGCCCTGCTCGCCACCTCCGCGGCGATCTTCACGGTGTTGAAGTGGGTGGGCGCTGCCTATCTCATCTGGCTCGGCATCAAGCTGTGGCGCGCACCGGTGTCGGTTGGCGCCGAAGGTGAAGCCCCGGCAGAGGAAAAACCCTTCCGCATCTTCGCCCATACCTATGTGGTGACGGCGCTGAACCCGAAGAGCATCGTCTTCTTCGTCGCCTTCCTGCCGCAGTTCCTCGACCTGTCGCAGCCGATGCTGCCGCAGATGGTGATCTTCGAAATCACCTTCCTGGTGCTCGCGACGCTGAACGCCTTTTCCTATGCCCTGCTTGCCTCGGCCGCGCGCAAGACGATCCGCAAACCGTCCGTCCAGAAGGCCGTCAACCGCACCGGCGGCACGCTCCTGATCGGCGCCGGATTGCTGACGGCGGGGCTCAAACGGGCGACGGCGTGACACACCGCGAAGCCTACGGGTTGCCGCGTCCCGTCTGATCGGTTAATGACGGGACACGGCCACGGCCGGTTGATTTGCAAAACGCCCGGGCGTCAGACGCCCCCGCACCCCGGCAAACCGAGAACGACGACCATGGCTGACACTTCCGCTCCCCGTCCGGCACGCATCGCAGCGCTTGCCTGCGCAGGCCTTCTTGCAACGCTTGCAGGCTGCGCCAGCGTCGCCGACGATGCGACGACGGCGAAGACCGTGACGCCCGCTTCGACGACGACGGACATTGCCGCAGCGGATGGCACGACCACGGAAGTCGCCTACGCCGCCATGCCGGCGGCCAAGCCAGGCACGGAGAACACGCCGGAAGCATTGCCGACGCCGATCGTTGCTGCAGGCGAGATTGCCGGCGCCGCCGTTCCGGTCTCGGCCCTCGCCGAGGCAAAGCCGGTCACCGGCGCTGCCGCAGCCACAGCTGCCCTTGCAGGCAACACGGTCGAGACGGCCAGCGCGACGACCGGCATGCAGCAGGGCTACGACACCGTCATCGGCGTCTCGGTGATGGAACCGGGCTTTGACAGCGGCGAACCGGAAGGTCTCGAACAGCTCGTCGCCAGCCGCAAGATCGTGCCGATGGCAAAACCCGCCCTGATCAGCAATGCGGTCTTTACCACCGAAACGCGTCTGATGGTTCCGCAGGCCGAGCAACCGTTCAAGAAGTCCGGCACGCCGATCGACGCGTTGATCACCAAATATGCGGCTCTCTACGGCATTCCGGAATCGCTTTTGCACCGTGTCGTGAAGCGTGAAAGCACGTACAATCCCAGGGCTTTCAATCGCGGCCACTATGGCCTGATGCAGATCAAGTACTCCACAGCCAAGAGCATGGGCTTCGAAGGCCCGGCCGAAGGCCTGTTCGACGCCGAGACGAACATCAAATATGCCGGCAAGTACCTGCGCGGCGCCTGGATGGTTGCCGACGACAAGAACGACGGCGCCGTGCGCCTCTATGCGGCCGGGTACTATTACCACGCCAAGCGCAAGGGCCTGCTCGACGAGACCGGCCTGAGATAAGCCGGCCTCCCTGTCAGCGCGCCGGCTTCAGCCAGAACGACATCGGTTTTTCCGTCTCATCCGTCTCGCCAATATCCTGCCAAGCAAGCATCGTTCGCAAATCGGTGTGATGCGCGTAACCGCGCCTGCCCCAGAATTCATCAAGCGGTACATAGTCCGCCGGACGGAGCGGATGATCCTTCGGCCGTTCTACGGCGCAGAATGCGCACCAGTCGAAACGCCCGAGACGGCGCGCATAGCTCTCCCGCTCCTCGAAGAAGCGCACACCGAGCCCCCTGCCCCGATAGCTGGAAAGCAGCACGGACTCGCCGAAATAGAAGACCGTCTCCGGTACGATGCCGGTCTTGACGAACGGCGCCCTGAAGACGTCCGAGGCATCCGTCATCGGCACGCCCGTCGAGGCGCCGACGATCCGCTCCCCATCGAGCGCCAGCACGAAAAGACTTTCCGGCGATTGCGCATAGGTCGCAAGATAGGAGGCCTCATAATCCTCGCTTCCCTCGTAGAGATAGGGAAAGGCGCGAAAGACCTCCGTGCGCAGGCGCGCAAGATCCGCGATATGGGGCGTCACGGCGTCGCCGTGGACAATCTTGACCTGCATGATCCTTGAATGTTCCCAAAGGTTTGAGCAATGTTATAAGGCGATCGGGTTCGCCCGTGCGACAACAGTATGAGGGATGGCATGCCAGCAAAAGAGACGATCCGCGCCTATTACGATGCTTTCAACAGGCAGGACATGGAAACCTTCTTCGATCTCCTGCATGACGATGTCGTGCACGACATCAACCAGGGCGGCCGACAGGTCGGCAAGGCCGCGTTCCGCGATTTCATGGCGCACATGAACCGCAGCTACCGGGAGACGCTGACGGACATCGTCATCATGTCGAGCGAGGATGGCCGGCGCGGTGCAGCGGAGTTCGTCGTCAACGGCCAGTATCTCGCCACCGACGAGGGTCTGCCGGAGGCGAACGGCCAGACCTATGTGCTGCCGGCCGGCGCCTTCTTCGAGATTCGCGACGGCAAGGTCGCGCGCATTTCCAACACCTACAACCTCAACGACTGGATCGCTCAGGTCGGCGCCTGACCGGCCTGAAGGTCGTCCGCATCCAAGAGATCGAGGATGCGCTTGATCAGCAATTGGGGCTGATAGCCGAGTTTCGACGGCGTCAGCCCCAATCGGATAAACGCAAGCTTGCGCGAGGGAACAATCGCCGCGAACTGGCCGTCGTGCCCGCGCAGCCAGAACGTATCGGCCGGCAGGCCATGCTCCGCATCGGTTTTCGGCCCTGGCCCCCGGAGCCAGGTTTGCATGTGGCTGTAGGTGCCGTTCGAGGCTTTCGTCGGCGTCGCCATGGCAGAAACGAAACCGTCGGGCAGCAGCCGGTTTCCCTTCCAGACACCGTCGTTCAACAGCAGAAGCGAGAAACGCGCCCAGTCGCGCGCCGTCGCATAGAGATAGGACGAGCCGACGAAGATGCCGGTCTCATCCACTTCCATCACAGCGCTCGCCATGCCGAGCGGCATGAAGAGCGCGCGCGCCGGGAAGGACAGCGCCTGGCTTCGCCCACTAAGCGCGCCCATCCAGATCCGCGACAGCAGCACGGCGGTGCCACTCGAATAATTGAAGCTCTCGCCGCGATTGGCCTCGAGCGGTAGCGACAGCACGAAGCGCGACATGTCCGGCTCAAGGAAGAGCATGCGCGTGACATCCGTCACCTCGCCGTAATTCTCGTTGAAGACCAGCCCGCTTTCCATGGAGAGCAGGTCGCCGAGCGTTATCTCAGCCCGCGCATCACGACGCCATTCGGGGAAAAGTCCCTTCATGTCGGGCGAGAGCGCGCCCGCCTGCATCAGGCGTCCGATCAGCGCGGCGTTGACCGACTTGGTCATCGACCAGCCGAGCAGCGGTGTCGTTGCGGAAAAACCCTCGCCATATGCTTCGGCAACAATGCGGCCGTCATGTACCACCACGGTTGCCCGCATGCCGGGGCCTGTCAGTGCGCTATCGGCCAAGAGCGCGGAGAACCGCTCATCCGGCGCCACGGCCTCGCCATCAGGCCAGGTGACAGCAGGGTCCCCCAACGGGATTTTGGAAATCGCCACATCCGAAACGGCCTGCCGTGCAGCCCGGAAATCGCCATCCGGCGCACCGGAGCAGCCAAAACCCTCATGCCAGACGGCATAGCCAGGCGCGAAGAGGCCGAGCAGACGAACCGTCACTGTCTTTTCAGAGAGATCGACGTCCTGCCGCATCAGTTTCAGCAGCGGATGGCCGGGGGCCTGGACGTCTTCGGCGAGCACCTGCTGTGCATCGCGGCCGGAGACGAAGACATTCGAGCAGACGATCTTGGCGGCGTAACCGGATCCGACGCTCAGAAGCGCAGGCGGCGATACGATGAGCCAGCTTGCCCCCACGATGAGGACAACGGCAAGGACGGAAAGCGTCCAGGCGGCCAGCTTGTAGAATCGTCTCATCGTGGCCTCTCCTTCCACCCGGGAAGACAATCAGGATTTGACTGTCATGGAAAGGTTTTTCGCGCGTGTGACAGGTTTCAGGCCGACATCCGGTTTTCTGCCGGAGCAAGGAAGCGCCCGACCTCCGATGCGGCCACCGGTGCGGAAATCAAATAGCCCTGCGCCTCGGAGGCGCCGCGCTGGCGAATGAATTCGAGCTGGCTCTCGCATTCTATGCCCTCGACGGTCGTCGTCACCTGGAATGTCTGGCCAAGCTTGAGGATGATGTCGACGAGATCGGCGTCCCGCTGGCTCTCCATCATCGCCCTTGCAAAGGAGCGGTCGATCTTCAGCTGGTCGATTGGAAAGGCCCTGAGATTGTTGATCGAGGAAAAGCCGATGCCGAAATCATCGAGTGCGACGCGCACGCCGTGGCTGCGCAGGTCGCTGAGGCTTTCGCGGATCACCGTCTCATCAACGGAGAAGACGGATTCCGTCACTTCAATCGTCAAGCGCCCTGGCGCCAGCCCCGCTTCGGCAAGGCACTGCTTCACATAGTCGACGAAGTCGCGGTCCTTGAATTGATCACCAACCACGTTGACGGCGACACCGGCCGGCCCGGGCCATTTTGCTGCCTCGAGGCAGGCCGCGCGCACCACCCATTTGCCGAGCGGCAGGATAAGGCCGGTCTTTTCCGCGGCCGGAATGAAGAGGTCCGGCATGATCCGTCCCCTTTCGGGATGCCGCCAGCGCAGCAGCGCCTCGAACGAGCGTACGATTCGGCTCTCGACACCGACAATCGGCTGGTATTCGAGGAAAAATTCATCCGCCGCGATTGCCCGCGCAAGGTCATGTTCGATCACGGCCCGTTCCTGCACGTCCGCGGCAAGCGCCGCATCGAAGAAGCGGAAGCCGCTGCCGGGTGTCTCCTTCGCCGCGTAGAGCGCGACGTCGGCGCGCTTCAGAAACTCGGACATCGAGATATCGTCCGCCTCCATGAAGGTCACGCCGATGCTGCAGCCGCTGGCAATGCGGGTCCGCTTCAAGTCGAACGGGTCTTCGAAGAGGCCGCAGACCGTGCGGCAGACGTCCTCGACCTTGCCGGCAGAGGGGCGTCCGCAAATCGTGACGACGAACTCGTCGCCGCCGAGCCGGTAGACACGAGCCGTTGCCGCAAGACCGCGGCGCAGGCGCTCACCGATCGCCGTCAGCAATTCGTCGCCCGCATCGTGGCCAAGGCTGTCGTTGACGAACTTGAAGCGATCGAGATCAAGCAGCAGCAAAGCCGGACGATTGTCGTCGTCCCGCGCCTCGACAACCGCCTGGATATCCCGTTCCAGGCAGAAACGGTTTGCAAGCCCGGTCAGCCGGTCATGATAGGCGTCGTGGGTCAGTTGCTGCTCGGTCTGCCGGCGCTGGTTGAGCTCTTCGAGCAATTGCGCCTTCGAGCGCCCGATCTGGTAGAAGCCGACGCCGAAGAAGACCGGCATGAGCGCCAGGGCGGTCGCGGTGGGGGCGGAAAAGCCGAAGAGACTTGTTTGCGCATTATCGCGCAAAACCTGGTCCGCGGCGATGCAGATGGTCGGCAGGAAAGCTCCGAAAATCGATCCCGTCAGCGCATAGCGCTGCTCGGTCTTCGGCAACAAGGTCTTCAACATCATGTAACCCTAAACCGTTGTTATCATGACAACAGGGCGCAGCGGCCGGGTATCGGCCTGTCGATGTTCTAGAGGACAAAGAATGACAGAGTGTTAAGGGAGCGTTCGCGCCCGCCCCCTAGAATCAACGGGACTTCTTGGCCCCGGAACCATGGCCCGTTTCAAGCGTTTAGGCGGTTGTTGTCATTCGTGCGTGGGGCTTCGCGCGTCTATCGAGTGGGAAGGACCATCAGATGAAATCCATGATTTTCGGTGCCGCCGGCATTCTCGTCACCGCCGGGACGCTTCCGGCTTTTGCAGCCGACATGACCGTCTCCGAACCGCCTGTGGAAACACCGATCGTCGAAACGGCGGCCGGCGTCTACGACTGGGGTGGCTTCTATGTCGGCGTGAACACCGGCTACGCCTGGACCAATGCGAGTTCCGACGGCCCGGCCCCCGCGATCGACCAGGGTCTCGACGGCTTCGCGCTTGGCGCCTTCGCCGGTTACAATATTTACAACAATGGCTGGGTCTACGGTGTCGAAGCCGATATCAAGCACGACTTCAACAGTGACCGGTTCTCGTCGGGCGGAACGGACTATGAGGCGGAGACGAACTGGGGCGGCTCGGTCCGCGCTCGTCTCGGTTATGCCTTCGACCGCACGCTGATCTATGCGACGGGCGGTTGGGCCTTTACGCGGGCCGAACTCGAAAACGAAGACACCGGCGTGCGGGAGAAGGATACCGCGCATGGCTGGACGATCGGCGCCGGCGTCGAGCAGGCCATCACCGACACCGTGGCCGGCCGTCTTGAGTATCGCTACACGGACTATCGCAACTCCGACATCTTCAACGCTGCCGGCCGCGATGGCGATCTTGATTCGCATTCGATCATGCTCGGCGTCAGCATGAAGTTCTGATGCTCAAGCCGGGCGGTTCATCCGCCCGGCTTAACCGGCCGCTAACCATAATTTTACGCAAATATGCGAGAGGTCGAGACCCTGTCTCGTGCGCTCCCCTTTACGGCCCGCCTCGTTCAAGGCAGGATTAGAAAACGCGCGAACAACGGGACCCCCATGCGTCGGCTCATTCTGGCTCTCCTGCCCCTCGCCCTTCTCGCCACGTCCTGTTCCACCACCGACTACGACCTCGTATCGACCGCGTCGGTGCCGCCGCGTTTCGAGGACAAGGATCCTCAGGATTTCGGGGCCCGCACGCCGCATCGCCACCAGGTGCACGGCATCGACGTGTCGAAGTGGAATGGCGATATCGACTGGCCGGCCGTCAAGAACGGCGGCGTTTCCTTCGCCTTCCTGAAGGCGACCGAGGGCACCGACCGGCTGGACAGCCGCTTTGCCGAATATTGGCGCGGTGCGCGCGCGGCCGGTGTCGCCCATGCGCCCTATCACTTCTATTATTTCTGCTCGACGGCGGATGCCCAGGCGGACTGGTTCATCGCCAATGTGCCGAAGGAGGCAGTCCAGCTGCCACCGGTGCTGGATGCCGAATGGAACGCCGCCTCGCCGACCTGCAAGCTCCGCCCGCCGGCGGACGAGGTACGCGTAGCACTCCAGCGCTTCATGGACCGCCTCGAAAAACACTACGGCAAGCGGCCCATCATCTACACGACCGTCGACTTCCACCGCGAAAACCTCGTCGGGCATTTCGAGGGCTACCATTTCTGGCTGCGCTCGGTAGCGAACCACCCGGAAAACATCTATTCGGCCCGCAAGTGGGTCTTCTGGCAATATACCTCTACCGGCGTGGTGCCGGGCATTTCGACGGACACCGACATCAATGTCTTTGCCGGCTCGGCGAAGAACTGGAAGACGTGGGTCGCCTCGGTTTCCCGCTGACCAAAACAACATTTGCGTGACAAAGGGCGACAGCACGCCGCGGTTGCCTTTTTCTTCTTGCTTCGGTCACATTCATCTGAGACAGCCGGGTCAATCAGAGCGTGTCGCGCAAACGTGTGCAGCAGTTTTGCGATGACGGCATGCTGAAGTCAAAGACAGCAGGGCAACGGGCCCAAGGAGCATTCAAGATGCGGCAGAACCTGAAGACGACACTTGCGGCAGGCCTTGCGGCCTTTCTGCTGGCCGGCAGCGCGCATGCCCAGACGGCGACAGCAACGGCAGCCGCCTGCGGCGGCGATTTCAACGCCTTCCTGCAGGGCGTGAAGGCCGAAGCGTTGACGCGCGGCGTTTCCGCCGATGTCGCCGATCGGGCGCTCGCCGGTGCCGCCATCGACCAGAAGGTCCTGTCGCGGGACCGTGCCCAGGGCGTCTTCCGGCAGACCTTTCTTGAATTCTCCAAGCGCACGGTCAGCCAGTCGCGCCTCGATATCGGCCGCAAGAAGCTGAACGATCTCTCCTCGGTCTTCGCCCGTGCCGAGCAGGAATTCGGCGTCCCTGGCCCCATCATCGCCGCCTTCTGGGCCATGGAAACCGATTTCGGCGCGGTGCAGGGTGATTTCAACACCCGCAACGCGCTGGTGACGCTCTCGCACGACTGCCGTCGTCCGGAACTCTTCCGTCCACAGCTGATCGCCGCGGTCGAAATGGTCGGCCATGGCGACCTCGATCCGAACGGCACGACGGGCGCCTGGGCGGGCGAAGTCGGCCAGGTGCAGATGCTGCCGAAGGATATCATCGAATTCGGCGTGGACGGCGACGGCGACGGCCATATCGACGTCAAGAAGAGCGCACCCGACGCGATCCTGACCGCCGCGAAGTTCATCCAGCATCTCGGCTTCACCAAGGGCCAGCCGTGGATCCAGGAAGTCTCGGTGCCGGACGTCCTCCCGTTTGAAAAGACGGGCCTCCAGCCCGGCATGAAGGCCGCCGACTGGTTCGCGCTTGGCGTCAAGCCGCGTGACGGCGACACCTCCTTCGGCAATCTCGAAGCCTCGCTGGTGATCCCGCAGGGCCGCAAGGGTCCCGCTTTCATCACTTATCCGAACTTCAACATCTATCTCGAATGGAACCAGTCCTTCATCTACACGACGTCGGCCGCCTATTTCGCGACCCGTCTCGCCGGCGCCCCGCCCTATGAGCGCGGCGTACCGGAGGAAGGTCTTTCGGAAGAAAGCATGAAGCAGCTGCAGACCAAGCTGCAGGGTCTGGGCCATGACGTCGGCAAGGTCGACGGCATTCTGGGTTCCGGTACACGCGCCGCGATCCAGAAGGAACAGCTCCGCCTTGGCCTTCCGGCGGACGGCTGGGCGACGCAGGCGCTGCTTTCCTCCCTCTGACGGAAATCGGGTGGCTGAACGCCGCCCGAATGCTATAGGCAAAAAGAGACCCAGAGCGGCATGCCCCGGATCACGACCGGGATGCCGCTCTATCTTTTTCCCCTGCCGCATTTCTGGCGCAGGAGGCCTTGGGAGGACAGGATGGAGCAGACCGTATCGGCACCAGCACGCATGAGCGCGCAGACCTGGGGTCTGCTTGCGCTGCTCGGCATGATCTGGGGCGGTTCCTTCTTCTTCGCGCGCGTCGCCGTCGCCCATGTGCCGCCGGCAACGCTTGTGCTGCTGCGCGTCGGCATCGCCGCGCTGGCCCTGCACATCTATATCGCCGGCCGTTTCGACATCTACCCGACGCTGCGCGCCCGCTGGCGTGAATTCCTGCTGCTCGGTCTCGTCAACAATGCCGTGCCGCATATGCTGATCTTCCTCGGCCAGACGCAGATCGGCGCCGGCCTTGCTTCCATCCTCAACGCGACCACGCCGATCTTCACCGTGCTCATCGCCAACCGGTTGACCGCCGACGAAAAACTCTCATCCAAGAAAATCGCAGGCTGCCTCATCGGCCTCGCCGGCACCGCCGTGCTGATCGGCCCGCGCGCACTGGCCCCCTTTACCGGCGACAGCGGCCCGCCGCTCTGGGCGGTCCTCCTGCCGGTGCTTGCGGCCGTCTCCTACGGTTTTGCCGCGACCTACGGTAAACGCTTCCGCGGCGTTGCCCCACCGGCTATCGCCGCCGGCCAGCTCACCGCCTCGACGCTGCTGATGCTGCCCGTCTCCTTCGCGCTCGATGCGCCCTGGCAGCTTCCCCTGCCCCCGCTGAGCGCGATCCTCGCCGTGCTCGCGCTGGCGCTCCTCTCGACGGCGTACGGCTATATCCTCTTCTTCCGAATCATGGCAGCGGCCGGCGCAACCAACACATCGCTCGTCACCCTTCTCGTGCCGCCGAGCGCGATTCTCGCCGGCATGCTCTTCCTCGGAGAACAGCTGACACCGCTCGGCATGCTCGGCATGGCGCTCGTTTTGCTGGGCCTCGTGGTGCTCGACGGCCGGGTTTTCGCCCGTTTCCAAGCCTCCTGAAGAAAATCAGGAACAAAATGCCTTCCCGGTCGTTTCAAGACGATACGCCAGATTGCGGCGCCGACATTTCGCCACACTGGTAAATGCACACTGTCGGCATTCGTCATTTGGTAGGGATTGTGAATTTTTTGTGGCATGCATAATAGCGTAGGAAATTCAGTAGATTAGCACTGTGAATAACCATCCGGCGAAGACCGGATGTTGCAATGCAGCAACAAAATACCTTTCCAACCCGCTTTTTTCGGTCGTAATATCCGACCGTCAACGCAAGGAGGTAAGCCGATGGGACTCACACATTCCTTGAATGTTCTGATGATCAGTGCAGCATTCCTCTTCGTCGCAACGATGATCTTCATCTAAGGCGACCAAAGCGAAGCAGAGAGAGGCCAGGGACAAAATCAAGAAACCCTGCCGAAGCTCATTATAGAAATGCATGGCCCCGGAGACGGCGCCATGCATTTTCATTTCCAACTCAGAAACCGTATCAGGCGGCAGCGCCCGTCGCGCGCTGACGGTCGATCCGGGCGAAGCCAACACCATCGCAGACCGCCGAAACCATGGTCGAACGGTTCATCGTATAGAAGTGGAACTCGCTGATGCCGCGGGTGATGAGGTCGCTGACCTGGCGGATGGCCAGCTCGACCGCCACGGCCGTCCGCTCCTGCGGCCGGTCATCGACCGGGCCGAGGCGATCGGCCAGCCAGCCGGGCACGGAGGCGCCACAGAGGCCGGCGAATTTCTGGACCTGCGCGAGATTGTGCACCGGAAGGATGCCCGGCACGACCGGAATGGTGATGCCCGCCTTGCGCACACGCTCGAGATAGCGCTCGAAATCATCGTTCTCGAAGAAGAACTGCGTCAGCGCACGCGTCGCGCCCGCATCCACCTTGCGCTTCAACATATCGATATCGGCGGCGACATCCGCGCTCTGCGGATGTTTTTCCGGATAGGCCGAGACGGAGATCTCGAAATCGGCAAGACCATGCAGGCCGGCGGTAAGCTCGGCCGCATTGGCATAGCCGTCAGGATGCGGCTGATAGGCCGCACCGACACCGCCCGGCGGATCGCCGCGCAGCGCCACGAAATGCTTGACCCCGACGGCCTGGAACTCGGCGACGACGGCGTGAACCTCTTCCTTGGTCGCGCCGACACAGGTGAGATGCGAGGCGGCCGGCAGCCCCATGGTCAGAAGCTGGCGCACGGTCGCCAGCGTCGGCGCCTTGGTGGACCCGCCGGCACCGTAGGTGACCGACATGAAACCCGGCGCATAGGCCGAAAGCGCTACCGCCGTCTCCCAGAGCTGGCCTTCGGCCTCCGCCGATTTTGGCGGGAAGAATTCGAAAGACAGGCGGATGTCCCTGCGGCTCAAGCTTGCGGTCGCCGGGTTCATGTCAACTCCTCCTGCGGATTGCGATAGGGTCGGCCGCCTGTTCGCGCTGGTCGCGGGCAAGCCAGATGGTGACGGTCAGCGCATCGGCGGTCGATGGCGCGGGTTTCAGGTCGACGACCTCTTCAACGACCAGCCCCGCCTTCTCCAGCCATTCGGAGAGGGTCTGGTGCGAAAAGCCGAGACGGATATGGGCGTGCTCGTCGCGCAGGTGCTCCAGGGCATGCGGCGCAAGGTCGATGATGGCGAGCCGGCCGCCGGGCGCCAGCATGCGGGCCGCCTCGGCGACCGCCGCTTCCGGCTCTTCGAGGAAGTGCAGCACCTGGTGGATCGTCACCACGTCGAATTCGTCACGCTCCAGCGGCAGGTTGAAAATGTCGCCGTGGCGGATCGAGGCCTTGGTGATGCCGGCCCGGTCGAGATTGGCGCGGGCGACGGCCAGCATGTCGCGGCTGGCATCGACGCCGACGCCGCGCCGGTAAAGCCCCTCGAACAGTTGGAGGATGCGCCCGGTGCCGGTGCCGAGATCCAGGAAGGCATCGACGGGGGCGGTGCCGATCATCGCCGCGAGCTTCGCCTCGACTTCGGCCTCGCTGACATGGAGGCGCCGCATCGCGTCCCAATCGGCCGCGTTGCGGCTGAAATAGGCCTGCGCCTTGTCGGAACGGATTTTCTTGAGCGCCCGCAGCCGCTCGTCGTCGCGGGCAAAAACCGCATCAGCCGGATCGGCAGCATCGAGAAGCTGGCGGACAAGGTTCACGGCCGGGCCGCCCTGGCTTAGCCGGAAGAACGCCCAGGCCCCCTCCTGGTAGCGATCGACGAGGGCTGCTTCCGCAAGCAGCTTCAGATGGCGGGAGATGCGCGGCTGCGACTGGCCGAGGATATCGGTGAGGTCCGTCACGGTCAGGTCGCCGTGGAACAGGAGCGCGAGCAGGCGAAGGCGCGTCGGCTCGCCCGCCGCCTTCAGGATCTCCACGATATCATCCAGTCCGAGTTTCTGCGTGTCGCCCATGGCCAATCCAATCAAGACATAAAGATATGTTTATGTGATTACCCTTTGTCGCGCAAGGGCAAATCCGTGTCGCCGATCTTCCCATCAACAGCCCCAAAGAAAAACCCCGGCAAGCCGGGGTTTTTCAGATGATGCGAATGAGCGGTCGGATATTTCCGCGGCCTCAAATGCCTATCGCGTCAGGCGCTTGTAGGACTGGCTGCCGGGGTTGAGGGCATCGGGGCCGAGACGACGGACCTTGTCCTCCTCGTAGTCCTCGAAGTTGCCTTCGAACCATTCGACATGGCCATCGCCTTCAAAGGCCAGGATATGCGTCGCCAGGCGGTCGAGGAACATGCGATCGTGGCTGATGATGATGGCGCAGCCGGCAAAGTTCTCGAGCGCGCTTTCAAGCGCACCCAGCGTTTCCGTGTCAAGGTCGTTGGTCGGTTCGTCGAGCAGCAGCACGTTGCCGCCGGCCTTCAGCATCTTGGCAAGGTGAACGCGGTTGCGTTGGCCACCGGAGAGGTTGCCGACCTTCTGCTGCTGGTCGCCGCCCTTGAAATTGAAGGCGCCGCAATAGGCTCTGGAGTTCATGTCGAACTTGCCGAGCTTGATGACTTCGGCACCGCCGGAGATTTCCTCCCAGACGGTCTTGCTGCCGTCGAGCGCATCGCGGCTCTGGTCGACATAACCGAGGTGAACGGTGTCGCCGATGCGGATCGAACCGGCATCGGGCTTTTCCTGACCGGTGATCATCTTGAACAGCGTCGATTTGCCGGCGCCGTTCGGGCCGATGATGCCGACAATGCCACCCGGCGGCAGCTTGATCGACAGGTCGTTGATCAGCGTGCGGCCGTCAAAGCCCTTCGTGACGCCTTCCAGCTCGATGACCACGTTGCCGAGGCGTTCGGAAACCGGGATGATGATCTGCGCGTCGCCGGGCCGGATGTTTTCGGCCGCGTCGACCAGCTGCTCGTAGGCCTTGATACGCGCCTTGGACTTCGCCTGCCGCGCCTTCGGGCTGGACGCGATCCATTCCTGTTCGCGCGACAGCGCCTTCTGGCGGCCGGCTTCTTCGCGGCTTTCCTGCTTCATGCGCTTGGCCTTGGCCTGCAGGTAGGCGGAGTAATTGCCTTCGTAGGGAATGCCGCGGCCGCGGTCGAGCTCGAGGATCCAGCCGGTCACGTTGTCGAGGAAGTAGCGATCGTGGGTGATCATCATCACGGCGCCCGGATAGTCGCGCAGGTGCTTTTCCAGCCAGGCGATGGTCTCGGCGTCGAGATGGTTGGTCGGTTCGTCGAGCAAAAGCAGGTCCGGCTGCGACAGCAGCAGGCGGCAGAGCGCGATGCGGCGGCGTTCACCACCCGACAGCAGCGTGACGTCGGACTCCTTCGGCGGGCAGCGCAATGCTTCCATCGCCATCTCGACCTGCTGCTCCAGATCCCAGAGGTTCTGGCTGTCGATGATGTCCTGGAGCTTGGCGCCTTCATCCGCCGTCTCGTCGGAATAGTTCATCATCAGTTCGTTGTAGCGATCGATGATGGCAGTCTTGTCGGCGACGCCGACCATGACGTTCTCGAAGGCGTTCTTGGTCGGATCGAGGTGCGGCTCCTGCTCCAGGTAGCCGACGGTCGCGCCTTCGGCCAGCCAGGCTTCACCGGTATATTCCTTGTCCTGGCCGGCGATGATGCGCAGCACGGTCGACTTACCGGCGCCGTTCGGGCCGAGGATACCGATCTTGGCGTCAGGATAGAAAGACAGGTTGACGTTTTCGAGGATTTTCTTGGCGCCGTAGGACTTGTTGAGCCCCGACATGTGATAGATGAACTGACGTGCCATTAAGCGTGCTCCGCATGGAAATTTGCCCGCTATGTAGGCGAATTCTGCCGCCGCGGCAATCACGGAAAGCCGTGCTTGCACAGCACCGGAGCACTTCCGCACTGCATTGTCCGTTCTTCGCGCCCTTTTATTGCAAGGCAGCGTGATCGATGCGGAAGAGCTGGAAGTTCGTTTCGACCGGCGAAGCAAGGCGCACGAGACCCGGCCAGTCCCTGCCGGCCGACAGGGCCGCATAAAGCGGCGCGAAAGCGGGGTCGGATTCCAGCGGAAACCGACAAACGGCGACGTAGTCAAACGGCGCCAACGCCATCTTGCGCACGGCAGGATCACCGGACAAAAACGCCTCGTACATGCGCTTCATGCCAGGGGCTGCCCGATGAAAGGGAATGGCAGCGACGGAAAAGCCATCCGGCGCCGAGAACAGGATCGGCAAGCTTATGCCATTCGGTGCGGCGATACGGCCTGGGGTGATGGTGGCGAGCACGGAGAAATCCTGCCCCTTGCACTCATCGAACGTCATGTAGTCGGCGGCATCCAGCCTCCAGTCAAAGGTTGGGGCCACAAGGTAGAGCCCGCCGAAAACCGCCAGGCACGATGCAGCGGCACCCGTCATGGACCGACGGCCAATTTCCCGGCCCGGCCCGTGGAACGTCCAGGCAACGAACGCTGGAATGACGAGCGGCACAAGCGCGAATGGAAAGCGAACGTAGCGTGTCATTACCAAAGCGAACAGTAAGGCAACGACGGCCATGGCGTAAGTGACAAGCCGAGACATGACCGGCGCGCGAACCTTCGCGAAGACCAGCGGGGCCGCGGCAGCGAGCACAGCAGCCATAAGGCCCAGTAGTGCAAGAAGATCGAACTGGCCGTTGCCGTAAAAGTACAGGATGCTGTGCTCCTGCCATATACGGTCAAACCAGTAGGTCTTCGACAATGGGTCGATCATCGCATAGGGCCCGGAAAGACAGGCCGTAAAGCCAAGCGAAACAATCGCCAAAAGACAGGCGGCCGGCACCGCAAGGAAGGCGAGACGGACGAAAGCGGAGCTGGAGGCCGGCGTCAGCACGCTGCATAGGCCAAGGATACCGGAGCCCCCCAGCATCAGCGCGATATAAGGCGCCGAGAAGGCATCGCATTGGACGGACAGGGAGCCGGGAATGCCTAGAAACGCCGCAGCACTCACGACGGTCGCTATGAACATGCCGAGCGAAGCGGTCCACAGCATGGCGCGGGCGCCGCGCACGTCGAAAATGAATGCGCCAACGAGCGCGCCATAGGCAAGCACCACGAAAGGTAGGCATTCGAGGCCGATCACGACGGATAACGCACTGGCACCGCCGAGCAGCAGACCGCCCCACCGATCCCACCGGCTCGCCCCCGCGGCGATGGCAAGGAGGGTGAGAATTTGGGCATTGTGATGATCGATGCGGCCCGGCGCGAACTCCAGAGCCGCGATCGACATGAAGACCGTCATCAGGACCAGCACGGCCATATGCGCCCCGCGGGGAAGCACGGCACCGTCCATCAGCCGCGTCGCGACGGAGACCGCAAGCACGCTGAAGATGGCGAGCATGACCAGCGGCCAGAGCCAGAACGCTGCCTGAAGGGCCATGTCCGCGGGCATTGCAACGGAAAGGCCCTTGGCAATCGCAACATAGGGGAGATCGACAAGCCGCGACCAGGGCGAGACATAAGGCCCCGGCGTCGTGACGAAGGGAAGCGTCAGGTCGTACCAAGCCCCCTTCGCCGACAGCAGGAACCGGATCTGCAACTCGCGCAGCTTGTCGTCGACATCGGCATGGAAGAGACGACCATCGGCCATGTCCGCAAAAATGATCAGGAGAGCGGTTGCATAGACGATGCAGGCGGATTGCAGCACGGAAAGCCGCTCCCGCACACCGGCACCAAACGCCACGCCTGAAACACCACTCGCCATCACCGTTCCCTGTCTTTTCAAGGCCGAACGATAGGGCGCGCCGCTTAAGATTGAGTTGCCTTTCCCAAACGGGGCGGATCACGCGCCGGCGCGGAGCGCCGACGGAGCCACGCTTACAACTAACCCGCCTGCGCGGCCCCTGTGACGCCACCGGTACAGCGGGATTTCGTCGGAGATGAACCCTTAATCAGTGCAGCCAGGTTCCCCTCGCCCGCCGCAAGCCCGATGGTCAGGCCGATCACGATAGTCTTGTCGCCTGTCTTGCGGCAGCTGAGCCGTACCCGCTCGCCGGCACCGGCACCGAAGATAGTGTCGAAGGTAGTGCGAACTTCTGCGAGCGTCACCGCCGCACCCGCCCTGCCCGCGAAAAGCGCCCGCACCGGAGAGGCATTCAGTTGGTCCATCAGGTCCAGCGAACGGCTGTAATACACCTCTGCCGAGGCGGCGACGCAGCTGCCGCTCCTTAGCCATTGCTGACGGTCGAGGCCAAGGCGTGCGGCAGGCATGGCGGCGAGCAGGCGCTCTTTCGTGCCTGACGCGAGCACGATCTCCGGCAGATCCGTCCACTTGCCCTTGCGCGCCTTTTGCTTGAGGTCGTCTTCGATACCGCAATAGCTCTTGCGCACCTGGAAGCGGCTGAGCAGCGAAAGCTGCCGGGCAGCCGGCGAGGTCGCCGAAAAATCGGCACAGCCGCGGCTCTTCGGTCGTGACCTTGCCCCGTTGAAATAATCCATTTTGAAGTAAGCTCTGGCCCATTGAGAGGACCAGGGAATGAAGCGCAACC